>DBGEOK010000001.1:0-6743 GCA_048370855.1 Candidatus Limiplasma sp.
GGATGAAGAACAACGAATGGCTGCGGGTGATCTCCTGCAGCAGCCGCCGACGGCTCTTATGCGCGAGCCCTCCCCATACACACCCTGGTTATGAGCTGTTTTACACGGTATCCGGCACTTCACATATTCTTGCGGAGGACAAGAACGGAAAAATCGCAGCCTATGACATGAAGCCGGGCGAATTCATTTTCGTGTCCGGCTTACGTCCCCATCATCTTCAAATATATGAAAATGATAACTGCCATATGATCCTGATGAATTTGCAGGTGATTAAGCCTGCTGATGGTTTCTTTACCTATGAGGCGCTCAAGCGCCTTTGCCCGGAAGCCGCGCGACTTTTCGACGTTCCCCGGGCATTTATATTTGGAAAGGATCTTCGCGGAGCGCTGTGCGCGCATTTGACCTACCTGGTGCAGTCCGTCGTTTATCATCGCAGGGAAGCCATGCTGGAGAACATAACCCATTTAATGCTGACGGCGTGCCTAATCGAAATCACACACCTCATCCGTATGGAAAAAGGCTCTTACCAATCGCGGTATGTGGATCGGGCGATCGCGTTCATCGAGCAAAACTACGCAGAACCCATGCGGATTTCCGCGGTGGCCGCGTCAGCCGGCGTCCACCCCAATTACCTTGAGCGGATTTTTCATGCAAAAACCGGCCGGAGCCTAGGGGAATATATCACTTCCGTGCGGATCGAAAACGCCAAGCTTCTGCTGGAGAACACCACCTGCCCGATCTTGGACGTCGCCATAGAGTGCGGCTACTCCAACCGACAAAACTTTGCCCGAAGTTTCAAGGCGCTAACCGGCGTCAGTCCCATGCTGTACCGGAAAAAATACCAGCATAATAAAGAGGGGACGATGTACGAGCCTAAACGCCCATAACTGCCCATGGCCTTTGCAAAACGAGGTTTCGATCTGTTCCATTTTTCCGTTTTTGGTTCCTAAATGCTCCGCATTGAGGGACTTTTTTTAATACAATCAAGTCAACAAGAGCTTCATAACGCCGCGGGGATTGAAATGGGGCCAAAGCAAAAGAAAGGGCTGAGCTTGAATGAAAGGCGCAAAAAAATGCATCTGTGCGGTGACGACCCTCCTCCTTCTGTTGACTCTCATAACCGGAGCCGCCGCCGCGGAAAGCGGTGGCGAGGAAAAAATCACCATGCTCTTCTCCGCGGGCGGCTCCGGTAAATCCATTGCCGCGGCCGCGAGCCGCTTCACGGAGCAAACCGGAATCAAGGCCGATGTGCTGCTTTTCTCTCTGAACGAGGTATATGAAAAGCAAATTCTGAGCCTGTCCGGCGGAACGGACGACATTGATATCGTAGCCATCAACGATCCCTGGGTTCCGCTCATGAAGGATTATTTGGTACCGCTTGAACTGGAACCCGACTTCCTGGACGCGTTCATTCCCGGTATGCTGAATACCTTCGTCGACGACGGCCTGGTCTATGGCGTTCCCGTGCGTATGGGCGGCGACGTGGTCACTTACCGCAAGGATGCTTTGGAAAGCGCGGGCATAGACCCCGAAAGCATGAAAAGCTGGGAGGATTTATACCAGGCGGCGCTGGCGCTCACGGATAAGGAGAACGGCAAATATGGCTGGTCCATGGGCCTTGTGGAGCCGTCCAATGTGGTCAAGGCCTGGTATGAGTACCTGATCTGCTATGGCGCAACGATTCTGAATGAATCGGGCGACGGCTTTAATTTCAACAATCCGGCTGGAATCGCGGCAACAGAAATGTTCGTCAAATTTGTTCAGGATTGCTGCCCTCCCGATGTGCTGAGCTATTCCTTCAACGATCAGATCGACTCGATGAAAACAGGCTCGGCTTCCATGGGCCTTCTGTGGACAAGCCGCTATCCCAGCGTCAACGCGGAGGGAAGTGATTTTTACGGGCAATGGGACGTGCTCCCCTGGCTACCCAAGGGCGGGGACGCGGAATCAGGAATTGCCGTTGTTGACGGCTGGGCGGTGGGCGTCAGCAAGTATTCAAGGCACAAGGAAGCGGCTCTGGCGTTTATCAAGTTTATCGGCTCCTACGATGAACAGCTCCGCCTGGCCGTGGAGAATTCCAACTCACCGACGATCGGCGCGATCTATGAATCGCAGGAATACCTGGACGTTATACCGCAGGCGGAAAACATGAACAGGGCGCTGGACATATCCATGCCCCGCCCGCAGGAGGTATATTTTAACGACATTCAGGAGGAACTGGCCCTGTACGTCAAGCTTGCCTGCCTGGGCGACATGACGGTCGCGGACGCTCTTGCCGAATGCGAGCGCAAGTGCCTTGCGATCCTTGACGACTATCTGTAACCAAAAACCGGATAAGCAACAGGGGGCGGGCGTATCCGCGTCCGCCTCTTCAAGAGGTGTCCATATGCGAAATCGAAGAGAGCTGTCGGATAACCGCTACGCGCTGAGATATCTTTACCCTGCTTTTGTGATGCTGGGCGCCGTGCTTCTCTTCCCCCTGGGTTTCAGCGCCGTCGCCAGCCTCATGAAATGGAATCTGGTGCCAAAGGATATCCGATGGGTTGGACTTAAGAATTATGAAACGCTTTTTGCCGATCCGGGGGTCTGGCACGCCGTCTGGCTGACGCTGGAATTCACCCTTTTGTCCGTTGCGATTGAAATGGCGCTGGGCTTTTTGATCGCGTCCTTCCTGAATGTTGATTTCAAAGGGAACAAGGTGGTTCGCGTCGTCGTCTTGCTTCCCATGATGCTGTCGCCGACGATCATCGCATTATGCTGGAAGCTGATCCTGAACTATGACCGCGGCGTCCTCAACCAGATGCTGGCGGCCGTGTTCGGCAACGAGGCCAGGCAGGTATGGCTGGGCAAGGATTGGGCCTTTGTGTCGGTGCTGCTGGTGGACGTATGGATCAATACATCCTTTGTTGTCCTGAACGTCCTGGCGGGGCTGCAAGCGGTCTCCGTGGATATCATAGAGGCTTCAAAAATTGATGGCGCAACAGCCGTTCAGCGCGCCTTCCGCGTGGTGATACCGGTGATTAAGCCCGTGCTCCTGGTCGCGCTGATCTTCCGCACGACCTTTGCGCTTCGGAACTTTCCCATCGCCTATGTCCTCACAGGCGGCGGACCGGCGAATTACACCCAGTTTTACGCGCTGGAGCTGTATAAGGAGGCCTTTGGCAAATACCATGTGGGCTATGCCTCGGCGTTATCCTGGCTGCTGATCGTGGTCACCTTTGTGTTGAGCGTCGCCTATACCAAAATAACCATGAGGGGAGAATCAAAATCATGATGGAAAATCAATACGACGTGGTGGTTGTAGGCAGCGGGCCCGCGGGCATAGGCGCGGCAATCGCGGCGGCACGCTCCGGCGCCAAAACGCTCCTTGTTGAAAAACAATCGTATCTGGGAGGGCAAATGACCGCGGGCCTGGTGACGGGCTTTCACGGCATGCGCGTACACGAGGGGCATTATGCCAAGGGTCCCGGTTCCATGCTCATGACCGACCGTCATACGCCCCTTGTGGTCAAGGGCATTGCGCTTGAAATGTGCAACCGCCTCAAGGAAATGGGCGCGGCTTATACCGAGATCGACGATCCGCCCATGCGGGTGGAGTTCGACCCCGAGGCCCTTATCCCCCTGCTGTTTACCATGTGTCAGGAGGCGGGCGTGGCGCTTCTCTTGAATACGATGGTATTCGGCCTTGAAATGGAAGGCCACCAAATCAAGTATATCAAGGCCGCAAACAAATCCGGCGAGGTTCACATCCATGCCAGGGTGTTTGTGGACGCGTCCGCGGACGGCGACCTCATTGAGTGGTCCGGCGCCGCTTTTCACCTGGGGACGGACGACACCCACCGCTGCATGCCGCTAACTGTGTACATGGTGCTCGCCAACGTCAGCATACAGGAGCTGCTGGATTATTATAAGGACAATCCGGACGACATGGATATCGGCGTGCCGGAAAAATGGCAGGCGCTGTATGACCAAGGCGCGCCGGTTGCCCTGATGGGTCTGCAAAAGCTGTTGGTCAAGGCGGGCGCTACCGGCGAGTACCCCCGGCCGCTGGGCTGCGAGAATGACCTGGCCATCCCCATCTTTGATATTCAAACCAGCGTACTGCCCAAAGGTATGTGCAAGCTGCTGGTCGACATGGCGTACGGCATTGACATTACAGACGGCGCCGACCTGACGCGGGCGGAGATCGATATCCGAGCCAATCAGCTTCCCGGCATCCTCAAATTCATGCGCAAATACGTTCCCGGCTTTAGGGACTGCTACCCGGTGTATACCTCCACTCTCATGGGCACCCGTGAGTCCCGCAGGCTGGATGGGGTTTACGTGATGACCCATAGCGACATCATGCGAAACGCGCGCTTTGAGGACAGTATCGGCCGCACCGGCCGCGCCATGAACGTCCACTCCACCGGGGGCGGCAAGCGGCACGAGCTGTCAGGCGGCCGGAAATGGACGGAAGCGCCCAATCCCATCGGAGCGGATATTCCATACCGGGCGCTGCTGCCCAGGGAGGTTACAAACCTGCTTGTGTCTGGCCGCTGCATCTCCGTTGACCGGGACGCCCTAGGCTCCATCCGCGGGGAACCAGTCTGCATGGTCACGGGCGAGGCTGCCGGCGCCGCCGCCGCAATGGCCGCGCAAATGGACAGGAACGTACAGGATATCCCCGTTGAGAAGCTCCAGGCTGTGCTTACAAGCAGGAACGTCGTTCTCTGATAGGAGAATCGCCATGGCAAAGAAACGACTTGGTTCAATCACCTGCGGGATCATCTCTATCCTGCTGTGTTCCTTTGTGTTACTGCCTATCCTCTATATCATGCAGCTTTCGGTGAAAAGTCCGGACGACATTATGCGCAACACTCTGTGGTTCATGCCGACGCTCCAAAATTTCAGGAACATCTTTTCCGGGAACATCAACTATCTGTCCTTCATGGCGGTGCTGAAGAACTCTATCATTGTCACCTTTATCAGCGTCGCCGTTGCCCTGATGATCTCCTGCCTGGCGGCCTATTCCCTGGCCCGGCTCCGCGTGAAAGGCCGGATGGCGATCAATTACCTGATTCTCGGCATGCGGATGATCCCGCCCATTGCCATCATCGTTCCCCTGTATATGATCTGGTCACAGGCGGAACTGTATGATACCCTCACGGGCCTGATTCTGCCGTTCATCGCGCTGGATATCCCGCTTGCCACCTGGCTGCTGCAGGGCTTTTTTAAGGGCATTCCCGAAAATCTGGAGGAATCGGCCATGATTGACGGCTGCACCCGCTTTCAGGCCTTCTATAAGGTGATTTTTCCCCTCGCCGCGCCGGGGATCGCGGCCACCTCCATTTTTTCCTTCAGCCTGTCCTGGAATAACCTGACGATCCCCATGGCGCTCACCATGACCGACGCCGCCACCATGCCGGTGCTGGCCGCTCAGGTGAAAACCGACGACGGGATCCTTTGGGGCCAGCTTGGCGCGTATGCCGTGCTGATGATCGTGCCCATGATTATCTTCACCGCCTGCGTGTCCAAGTATTTGGTGAAGGGCATGGCTAGCGGCGCGGTAAAGGAATAGCGCCGCGGCTCAGAAAACCCCATAAAATCACTGCCGGCGTTCCGCCTTGGAACGCTGGCAATTTTGAATGTGGAAAAAATATTTTCAAAAAAATAGTGTCTGTAAATAGAATATTGATAGAGACTATTGCGTAAATGCTGGAAACGCTATAAAGTTATGTCAGATAATCCCCTCGTCCAAAGAAAAGGCGGTGGCTGGCGTTATGCGCAAAAAGCATGAACTCACCCAAGCTTTCATGATTCTTTTTCGCCGGATGAAAGAAGTCCTGAAAAAACATCCGATCGTGCTGCCGCTCCTTGCCTTGTGCCTGATCAGCCTGAGAGCGTTGGCCGAAGAAACACCAGCCATTATCACATGGAACCCTTCTGATATGAGCATACCCATCTCCATCAATGCAGCGCTCGATGGGGAAGCGCCTGAGCAATTGCCAGACTATGAAGCGCGGCTTCAAACCTGGAGATCTGAGTATATCGAAGAATTCATGCGGTTTAACCTTCGAAAGGCGGAAGGCACGCCGCAGAGAATTGAGCTTGAAGGCGGTATCGCTGTCCTATTCAATAAGGAGACCTATGAAAGCATGGTGTTTCTTTCAGACCCCAACGCATCGTGGCGCTATATGAATGGCCGCGCCGAAGTCTGCTATAACAATGCGCTTAACGGTCAATATGCCGCGGTCACTTATACCGGAAACGAAATCCGAAATGAATCGCTGCTTGACTCGGAGATTGGCGCCATGATCAAACAGACTGCTGACAGCCTGCGTGCCTTCGATATCCAAATGGGAGCGCCACTGCAAATGACCGCCTACTACCCCTTTCAGGAAGAAGGTGTGTTTCATGAGGATGCTCAGCCTGATTTCATTGAAATTGCATTTCAAAGGCTGCTGAATGGAGTGCGCATGATGCCATGGGGACATGAAACGATGTATAATGGCTTTACGCCCAAATCGTTTTTGACCTTGTATATGGATGCGGAAGGCGTCTCAAACATTCTGCTCCCCCTCGTCTTTGAATCACTTACTAGCCTGGGAGAGAAGGAGGTCATGGGGGTGGATCAGGCGATTGACGCGCTGGACAAGCATCTATCATTGCTGATATTCCCGGTTGACAGCAAGGAAATCGTCGTGGATTATCTCTCCCTGGAGTATGTTCCCCTTCCCATAACCAACGAATGGAAAGAATTT
>DBGEOK010000002.1:0-9928 GCA_048370855.1 Candidatus Limiplasma sp.
GAAAAGTTATATATCCAAACCTTCCGGGAGATCCGCGGCTATATTATCCGCAACGAGCTGAGGGCGGGCGATTCCCTGCCGACCGAACAGGCCATGTGCCAGATGCTGGGCGTCAGCCGCAACGTGCTCAGGGAAGCCATCAAGAGCATGGAGCTGATGGGGATGATCCAGTCCTGCCCGGGGCGCGGCACGGTGGTCAAGGAATTTAACCTGGATTTCATCTTTCAAAACGTCCTGTTTTTTACGGTCGGCGAGGAAAAGCAGTCCATTCACGAAATGCTCGGCATCCGCAAGAGCATCGAGCTGGGCTACATGCGCCAGGCGTACCTTGCCCTTACCTCCGAGGATATCCGCAACATCCGGGAGAGCCTGGAAGCCATCAAGGCGAAGTGGAAGCAGCGCATTTTTTTCCACGCGGACGACAAAAACTTTCACATGACGCTGTTCAGGCACCTGAACAACGGCGTGCTGACCTCGCTGCTGGAGGCGATCTGGGCCGTGGACGAAAACTTCCAGCCGGAGGAAAAAACCAAGCACCTGGGCGATACCATCGGCAAGCACGAGGCGATCGTAGCCGCCCTGGAGCAGCACGATTACGACGCCTTCGCCAAGGCGATGGAGGCGCATTTCGCTTCCGGCAAGTATTCGGCTCTCAATTCGTTTGAGGAATATTGACCGCGCGGGCAAGCGCGCAACATAAGGGAGGGGTTTGACAATGGATCAGGCGACGCTTTTGAATCAACGGGCATGGATACGCGAAGAGCTGGACCGCTGCGTGCGTTTTTGGCTGGAGCACGGGCGGGACCCTGTCAACGGAGGCGTGTACACGTGCCTGGACCGCAAGGGCGAAATTTACTCCACCGATAAAAGCGTGTGGATGCAAGGCCGATGCGCCTGGACGTTCGCATACCTCTGCCACGTCTACGGCGCGCGGAAGGAATGGTTGGATTTTTCCAAAAGCTGCCTGGACTTTATGGAAAAATTCTGCATCAACCGTGAAAAGGGCAACCGCATGTATTTTACCGTCACCGCGGACGGGAAACCGCTTCGCCAGCGCCGCTACTGCTTTTCGGAGGGCTTCTACGCCATTGCCAACGCGGAATACGCGGCTGTGACGGGCGACGAGGCTTGCATGCGCCGCGCGCGGGACGCCTACGAGCTCGTCTGGAAGCTGAATCAGGGGCTGATGGAGGACCCCGTCGGCATGGGTCCCAAGACGATCCCAGAGACGCGCTCCGGCCGCGCCCTGGCCAACCCGATGATCTACTTGAACATCAGCTCGGTGCTGCGCCGGTGCGACCCCGGAAATACCGCGCTCTATGACGAACGCTCCCGCCGGTGCGTGGAGACGATCCTCCGCTATCATCATAAGCCGGAGATGCGCTGCACGCTGGAAACCGTCGGCATGAACGGCGAGTTTATGGGCGACGTGACGGAGGGGCGCGTGGTCAACCCGGGCCACGACATCGAATGTAGCTGGTTCCTGATGGAATACGCCAAGGCCGCCGGCGACGCGGAGCTGCTCAAAAAGGCGTGCGACATATTCACCTTCGCCATCGAGGCTGGCTGGGACAAGGAATACGGCGGCCTGCTGTACTTCATCGACTGCCTGGGAAAGCCGACCGAGGCGTATGAGCACGATATGAAGCTGTGGTGGCCGCACGACGAAATCCTCATTGCTTCGTTGATGGCGTACCGCGATACGGGCGACGAGCGGTATTACGGCTGGTTTTTCAAAACCCTGGACTATTGCCGGCAGGTCTTCAGCGACCCTGAGTACGGCGAGTGGTACGGCTACCTGCGGCGCGACGGCAAGCCGACCATGCCGTCTACCAAGGGCAGCACGTTTAAGGGGCCGTTCCATCTGCCGCGCATGCTCGTTATGACCGATCAGATAATGGGAGAGCTGCTGGAACGCTAAGGCTGGCTCCCAGTCGGTTTAAGCGGATGCGAGCTTCCCGCGTCCATCGTCAGCGTTTACAACGGCCGGCCTCCGAAAGCTCGGAGGCCGGCCGTTGCCGGATATCAAAAAGGGTTGCGGCACGAGGAACAAGAGGCGATAGAGGATTCCGGCCTGCGGCCCCGGCGAGGGCTTTGCCCTTTTCAACGTCGGGATTGGGAGGGCATGTCTCCCAACGTCCTCTCGCGCTAAACCCCTTGAGGGCGGTTAACCGTTCCCACCGGGCATAAAATCATCCGTAATGGGGTCCCCGGGCCGGCCGTAGGCGCTGCCTTCCTTGGCCGGGGCGGCTGGAGGCGTTGCGCCGCCTGAGCCGCCGGCGCTTTTATCGAACTCAAGAACTGGCGACAGCTTCTCCCGAAGCATAAATCCAACCTTGCCGTCAGGCGCCTGAACATGGCACCAAGCTTCGCTTACGCCATACACCCAGCCGGTTTCCCCATTTGCGTAAAAGCCGAGGGATTTTGAGTGAAGGGACTGCGATTCCCGCAGATGAAGCCCGTCGCCTTCGGTATTATGGATGGTATAACACGGCAAGACCGAATTGACAAACCCTTTGCCGTCAGGCTCCAAAAATTCGGCGCGCATATATCCGGCGAGGTTCCCAAACCTGACTTCTATCCAGCCGTCTTTTTCATCGCCCAGCAGCTCAACATGCACTCCATTGTAATATTTGCCCAATGTGGGAGCGTTGAAATTTGGTTCCGTTCTGAGGTTCAACCGATCCTCCGAATTTGGGTTGTCGACCTGCGCGGTGCTTTCCGCCGCCATAGCGGTTGACGCAAGCAATAATATCAGCAGCATAGCGAGCGGGACGGACGAAAAAAGACGACGCATTTGGGTACCTCCTTCAAATAGGGTTACGTTTCCGCTTGTCTGATGACCAAACGAATCGCCCCTGCTTTTTCTTCCCAAGAATCGCCAACCCATTTTGCCGGCCCCGACCACCCTGAAAATATGCGGGGAAAAGGCTTATAACCGGCCCGATGCCCGTCCCTTCATCGTTTTATATTGTAGGACGACGCTTGCGCCATGGGTATCCGCTGGCAAATTCCTTTGGAGGAAGTCGGAGGGCGGCGGCCCTCCGACTGGGAATGTCTCAAAATGATTTTAAGGCGCTCTCTTCACGGAACAATCGCCCGGCGTGCCGCCTTTAAGGATGATGGAATATACGGCGTCACACGACAGGCCTCAGCGTATCCCCCTTCAGAAGCTCTCCCCTGACCATGATGGTTTGTACGCCCGCCGTGGTAGGTTCGTCAATGCTTTCAATCAGCGCCTCGGCCGCCTTCTGGCCGATGGCACGCGTATCCTGCCGGATGGTGGTAAGGCGGGGGCGGAGCAACTGCAGCAGACGGTGGCCGTCATAGCCGGCGATGGAAACATCCTTGCCCGGCTGCATTCCGGCGTCCCGTATCGCGTCAAGCCCGCCGACCGCGGCAAAGTCGTCCGTCACAAACACGCAGGTCGGAGGCTCCGCGAGCTTCAGCAGGCGGCGCACAGCCTGATAGCACTTATGCGGGTCCTGGTAATCCGATTCCGCCATGTACTCCTGACGAACGGACAGGCCATGGGCCTTCATGGCACGGTAAAAGCCGGTCAGGCGGTTATCGGTTACGGAGCTGGGACGGCCGTGTACATAGGCGATCCGCCGATGACCAAGCTCCGCCGCGTAATCCACCAGCAATTCCATACCGCCCACGTTATCGCTGATGACGCAGCTCCGGTTATTAAAGGAATGGTCAATGGTCACGGCGGGCAGGCTATGGCGCATCAGCTCCGCGATTTCCGGCGAGTAGAAGTCGATACAGGCCAAGCATACGCCGTCTACGTTGCGGTACTGGCAATGCTCCAGAAAGGTCATCTTGCTTTGCCCAAGGTTGTGGTTGATGAAGGTGATATCATAGCCCTTCTGCTCCGCCGCCTGCTTGAAGCTGTCCAGCACCGCCGAAAAAAACGGGTGCGTGAGACCGCTGCCGAAGTCGTCCACAAAAAGCACGCCCAGGTTATAGGAGCGGTTGGTTTTCAGCGCGCGCGCCAAGGCGTTGGGATGGTAGCCGATTTGCCGCGCGGTTTCAATCACACGTTTTCGCGTTTCCTCGCTGATGTCGCTGTAATGGTTCAGCGCCTTGCTGACGGTAGAAACGGAAAGCCCGCACCTTTCGGAAACATCCTTGATGGTTACAGCCATGATCATCGCTCGCATTCTCCAGGGCATACGCCCGTTTTACACGCCGCGTGCATGCCCTGTCATTATACATCCGAATGAAAAGATTCGATAGCCCCTTTTGATGGGTTTCGGAGATTTTTCATTGATATCGTAAGGTTTTCAGAGCCAGAATACGGGCCTGCCCAGGACGCCTTACGCCCAAGGAGCCTTCCCCCGCTTTCAGCCCGGAGCCGGAGCCGACCGCAGGGAGCTGAGGCTAAGGAAAAGGACGCCTCGCGCGGCTCTACCGCTGCAGCTCAGACTCTTTCTCCAGGAATTTTTCCGACACATAGCCCTCTGCGACGTCGGTTCTTACCTTTACCCAGCCTTCCTCCCGGCAGCGCTCCAGCACGAGCAGGCGCTGGTTTTTGAAAAGCCGCATCACGATATCCCCGGCCAGATCCGGCTCGGCGCGAAGGTTGAGCGTGCTTCCGTCGTCAATGCCCGTTACCAGCGCAAACCACTGTCCCTCCCCCGCTTCCATGGTGGACGGCATCAGCGTGGGCCGCGGCGTCGGCGTCGGCGGCGGCGGCGGTCCGGCGGTTGCCGCGAGCGGGGCGGCCGGTTCCGCGGGGGTCCGGTCGGTTTCGGGGTACTGCTTCAGCTCCATGCCGGGATAATAAAAGGAGAGAATATCCCGGAAGGTCTTTTGGTAGCGGGCCGCCATCCATTCCGCCCCGCGCTGGCTCATGCCCACCCCATGTCCATAGCGTCTGGCCTGAATGGTAAAGCTGTCTCCGCTTTCCACCACAGACCACAGCTCGTTATCATAGTTGCTGCTGATATCCAGCGCCAGCGCGTTTTCCGCCGTGGGAAAAATTGGAATTTCCAGCTCGAAGCTCTGGTCGATGGGCGTAAACTCCCCATACACCGGCGGCGGCGTTGGGCTGGGCGTAGCGTCGGGTGAAACGGAAGGCGCCGCCGGCACGGAAGGGGCGGGCGTAGGGGCCGGGGAATCCTCTACCCGAAAGAGGCTGACCTCCTCGGTGTCCGGGTCCACCATCGGCACGGGCGCATCTGTGCGCGTCCGACCGCTGACCCGCACCGTAAGGCGGAGCACCGTCATCCACTTGGAATCCGGCCCGCCCTTTGGCTCGCCCACGCTCATGGCGCTCACCTCGTCCACACGCACGCTTTCCGGCGATGGGTCATAGCCCAGCGTGGACAGCTCGCGCGCCAACTCCTGCGCAAGCAGCTTGCGCAGGCCGTAGGGCGCCTGCTCGCCCTTTCCGGGCTTCTTTTTGACACGGAAGGTTTTGACAAGGCTGGCCGGATTTTCAACGTCATAAGCGTCCTCTGTGTAGGCGTAATATCCGTAATCGCCGCCGCCCGGCCACACCGTGGAGACCAGCTCGGTTTGGCCGCCGTTGCTGGCCGCGTAGTAGCACTGCGCCAGCTTTCCCTTATAAAAGCCGCAGACGCCCCGCGTCTCGCGTACCGCCTGCTCCACCTTGCTTGAGCCGGTCAGATAACCTTTGTATACCTGGTCGTTGGTGGTGTCCACCACATCGTAATCGTTTTTGGGATTTTGCTTTCGGAGCGCGTATGTGCGCGCGGCTACCGCCTGCGCCTTCAGCGCCTCCAGCGGAAACGAATCGCTCATTTCGTAGGGAACCACTCCCAAAAGGTAATCCTCCACATGGATGGAAAGAATCGGACGAATGATATTTTCGGCGATATCCAACCGGAGGTCGCCCGCGTACAGGGCGGGGTAGTTGGTCAGCCGAAAGCCGCTTTCGCTTCCGCTGGCGTATCGGGTCAGGGTCAGCCCGGTTCCCGCCTGAAGGCTCATGCCCTGATAATAGACGTAAAGGATGCCGTCAAGGAGAAGAATGGAAAGCTCGCTTCCCTCGGCAAAATGCATGGACAGTCCCCCATCGTTGCCAAGGCCGTAGGGGCTTGTCAGCGTAAGGTCTATGCGGTCGGTGATGCCAATGCGGCTGAGGTATACGCGCACGATCTGGTCCCGCGCCTCCGCCTGGGTAAGAGGCTGGACCCCGCCCTCTTCGGACCTGACCGGAGCGGCAGGTATCAATAGCAGCAGCGCCAGGGCCAGCGCGAGCGTTTTTCGGGGTGTACGGCGTTCTGAACGAATCATGGAGCGCCTCCTTCCAAAACTTGCGGGAAAACGAAATACGGTCCCTGTCAACAAACGGCCGCCGCCCGCGTATTCATGCAAATTGTAAATTGTCACAACGATAACATGGTAACATGGCCCAACGGAAATGGCAAGCGCGCCACGGACGAAAAAACCCGCCCGCAATTGACTGCGGACGGGTTTTTACAGTTTGGGCGAATCATTCCACCAGCTTCCGCCCCCACTTGTCGGTTGAGACGCCGCAGGCGATCAAAATGAGGTCCAGCAGCCAGCCGATGCCGAAAACGCCGAACGTCAACAGGTAAAGCACGCCCGCTCCCGCTTTGCCGACATAGAATTTGTGGATTCCCAGCCCGCCAAGCAGAAAGCAAAGCAGGAAAGCGATCCATCTGCTTTTGCTGGAGACCGGCACGCGGGAGGCGGAAGCCTCCCCCGTCGGGGCGTCGGTGTGGATTACGTTATAGATGACCGTCTGCGGGGGCGCGGCGGCGGCCTGGGCCGGGTTTGGGTTCTTCAACGGCTGGTAAGCGCCGCAATACTGGCAACGGTTGATATCGTCATAAATATTTGCGCCGCAGCTTTGGCATCTCAAGCAAAACAACCTCCCCGTGCCGCCTCTGGGCACTTGTTGATGCTTTTATCATACCGCAAAACAGGGCGAATGTCCATCCTTCATTTTCCGCCGCTTTTTTGAGGAAGCGGTTAAAACAGCTTGCTTGCCAGCGATATCAGAACGCACATTGCGCAGCCGGCCAGCGTCGGCAGCAGCACGGCCAATCCTGTCCACTTCGCGCTTCGCGTTTCCTTATATATCGTCAGCACCGTTGTGGAGCAGGGCCAGTGAAAGAGCGAAAACACCGCCACAGACGCCGCCGTCCAAATCGTCCAGCCATTATCCACCAGCAGCACCTTGAGCGTTTCCAGGCCCTGCGGCTCAATCAGCGTACCCTGCGCCATATAGGTCATCAGCATGATCGGCAGCACAATCTCATTGGCCGGGAAGCCCAGGATAAAGGCCAGGATAATCACGCCGTCCATGCCCAAAAAACGTCCAAAAGGCTCCAGAAAGTTTGCCAGCAGGCGCAAAAGCTGCGTATCGCCGACATATACGTTGGCCAGAATCCACACGCACAGGCCGGCAGGCGCGGCAACCGACACCGCGCGTCCCAGCACGAACAGCGTCCTGTCAAAAACCGACCGCACGATCACTTGGCCGATCTTGGGCTTGCGAAAAGGAGGAAGCTCCAGTGAAAACGAGGACGGCACGCCTTTGAGCACCGTTTGGGACAGCAGCCGGGAGCACCCAAGCGTCATGAGCACGCTCAGCACAATCAGCCCTACCAGCAGCAGCGCGCAGATAATGGAGCCCGTGATTCCCTGAGTAACCACGAAGAACATGCTCAAAAGCGCGATCAGGGTGGGGAAGCGGCCGTTACACGGCACCAGCGCGTTGGTCAAGATGGCGATCAGCCTTTCACGCGGGCTTTGGATAATGCGGCAACCCATCACGCCCACGGCGTTGCATCCCAACCCCATGCACATGCAAAGCGCCTGCTTTCCGCACGCCTTGCAGCGCTGAAAGCATTTGTCCAGGTTAAACGCCACCCTGGGCAGGAATCCCAGATCCTCCAGCAGCGTAAACAAAGGAAAAAAGATCGCCATCGGCGGCAGCATAACGGATACCACCCAGGCCGCTACGCGGTACACGCCGAGCACCAGCGCGCCCGTAAGCCATTCCGGCGCTCCAAGGCCATTGAAAAAGCTTAACAGCGCCGGTTCAAAGCCCATCAGCTTTTCCGAAAGCCAGGCGGATGGAACGTTCGCTCCCGAAAGTGTAATGTAGAATACAATTGCCAGCAGGCCAAGCATCAGCGGGATGCCTACGCGCTTGCTGGATATCAGGCGGTCCAGCCGGAGCTGGTGTTCCTCCTGGCGGGAATCGCCCGGCTTAGATACCGCCGCCCGGCAAAGCTCGCCGGCCGCCCGGTAACCCTCGTTAATCAGCGCGGCTACAACGCGTTCGTTCACATAGCCCGCGCTTTCCAGCTCTCTTTGAACCGCCCTGACCCCTTCCGCGAGGGCCTCTCTGGCTTCAGGCTTTGCCAATTCCAGCATGCGCTGCAGAAACCCATCGCCGCTCACCAGCATCCGCAACGCCGCAAAACGCGCGCTCGCCTGGGATTGTACGTTAGGCAGTGCGTCCCCAAGCAGAGGGGCGAGCGTTTGGGCCGCCCGCTCCACCGGTTCGGGGTAGCGCAGCCGCGCTATCCCCTCCCCGGAGGGCGCATCCGCCGCCTGCAAAACGCGGCGCTTCAGCTCCTTCAGGCCCTGTTTCTTTTTTGCCGTTACGCCCACCACAGGCATTTGCAAAAGGGTTTCCAGCTTATTCAAGTCGATTTTAATACCGCGCCGCGCCGCCTCGTCCATCATATTCACGCAGAGGACCGTCCGGGGGCACGCCTCCGCCACCTGGAGCGCAAGGTTGAGGTTGCGCTCCAGGCACGTGGCGTCGCATACGACCACCGCCGCGTCCGGAGCGGAGAAGTTCAGGTAATCGCTGGCCACAACCTCCTCTGGAGAGCCGTTCAGCAGCGAATATGCGCCGGGCAGGTCCACCAGCGTCCAGTCATGCTGTCCGTCCCGTACCTGCCCCCGCGCGCTTTCCACCGTCTTGCCCGCCCAGTTTCCCGTGTGCTGGCGCATGCCGGTCAGCGCGTTAAACACCGTGCTCTTACCCACATTTGGGTTTCCGCACAGCGCCACGCGCAAAGAACTCATGACTCACCTCCCGGACACTCGCACAGCACGCATCCCGCGTCGTCGCAGCGGAGCGCGATGACCGTATCCTTGATCCGGTATGCCCGCGGGTCGCCGAAGGCCGAGGAATACAGGCATGTCACCTTGCTCTTTTCGGTAAAGCCGAGGTCGCGCAGGCGCGCATGCATAGCGCCCACGCCATGTACCGCTGTAATGACGGCGCTCTGTCCGCCGTCCAGCGCGTTTAATGTGAAGGGTTGTTTCATCAAACCGCACCACCTTACCCTGAGGATGGCGGCTGGAGGGCCGATTGACAGACCTCCGCCACCTTGCTCTCAGAGTATGCGGACAATGCCGGATGGTGCGGCCGCCGGGCAGCGGCGCGCGTCTTCCCCGGATTATGACCGTTCCCAAGCCCGCGCGTCAGGGCTTGTCTTTTAGGGAAACCAGGGAAGCCCGCCGCCTCGCTAAAAGGAAGGAACTTTGTTGACGGCATACCCATAGAACGACGAAAGGCGGCAGAAAGCTTATTTATTGCCTTAACCCTATGTGGAGCCGGCCAACCCAGCCGGTCTGCCGCTTCCCAGGCCATCGTATTCCCGAATAAAAATGCGGAGGCGTGCCGTCAACGCACGCGGGTCGTTTTCTGAATCGCCAGGTCCTCGCGCCCCGACTTTCAGGCAAAAAGGGTTTCCACGTGATGGTTTGGTCTATATATGTTACAACCGGTTCTAAAAATGTTTATTTTTTATCGCTAATGTTGCCATCCCGAAATTTATAAATGAAATATATAGGAAAATATCTTCCAAAAACGATATTTTATTTGATTATTATGTTGCAATTCAACCGCGCCCTGGCGGACGATCTCGGCGTCAACGTGAGGACGCTTTCGTCCGAGCTCGAC
>DBGEOK010000003.1:0-10562 GCA_048370855.1 Candidatus Limiplasma sp.
CCTCATCGCCTTTAGCTTTTTTGAACCCCACGCCTAGCGCGGGGTTTTCTTATACAAAAAGCGGCGGCCCCGCGGGCCGTCGCGCGGGCGAAAACAGCTTGACCGTATCCGCCCGGTAGCCTGGTTCCGCCAAAGCGCGCGTCGGGGCTGCCTCAACGCATGCCGTCCGCGCCGCCATGCGAGGCCGCGAAGCCCGAGGCGCCAGCCCTCGCGCCTGTTCGCCGCCCCGAAGAGCCGGAGCCGCCAGGCTTCCGGCTTTTATGCTTCTGTCTTTTTCACCCTTGCCGACGATACCCCAACCAATGGAAACGTCATGGCCACAATCGGCAGGAAGTAACGGAAATAATCGTTAACCGGACTGAGCAGGCATACGCCGAGGCTCAGCAGCGCGGGTACAAAGCAGACGAGCATCCGCCATCTCCTCTGGCGCGCCAGCGAAAGGCCGGCGCCTGCCAGCAGCCAGGTATACGTGGCGCAGGCGTACAGCAGGCTTACCAGCGGCAAATATCGCCATCCGCGCGCAAACGCCGCCAGCAGCCGCCGCGCGCCCTCCAGCGAGGATAGCTGCGTCGTATCCAGAAAGCGCGGGTCATACCCGCGGGAATCGCCCAGCTCATAGGTTTCAAACACCAGCCGGTTTCCGGCCTGGTCGTTATAGGTCTGGCCCTCCAGCTTAGGGGTAAAGGCATAATAGGATACGTTACCCGCAAAAAAGGCCTCCGCGTAGGTCAGCGGATATTTTTGCATCATGGAAAGCCATGTTTTCCGGTAACGGGCGAGCGCGGGCTTTTCAACCTCCGCGCCCTGGCCGTACTGCCTGAATGTAAATTTCACGGGATCGGAAATCCACGGCTCGTACAGCTCCGGCAGCCTGTCCGCCTCCAGCACCCGGTCGATTTCAGCGTATTCCTCCGCCGTAACCTCGTCCCCATGGTCGCGTAAAACGCGCGCGCTTTGCTGGAAGCAAACCGAGTAAAGGCCGGATGCCGTTTCATCCCGCACGCCCAGGGCGGGCAGAAGCGCGTTGGAAAACAGGAGCGCCCCGGCCACAGCCGCCGCGAGCGCCGCGCCGGGGGCCGCGCGATTCGCCCCGCGCGCGCCGAAGATCACCGTCAAAACCGCTGTCGGAAGCACCACATACAGCCCGTTGGAACGCAATAGGCAGCTCAGAAGGCCCCACAGGAACAGCCCGGCGGATAGCCTGCGCGGGATTCCTTCAGCGCGTTCCTCCCTCCGCGCAAACAGCTCCAGCACCTCCAGCGTAAACAACAGCAGCGCGGCCGTATACAGCGTGTCCTTGCTGATGAACTGGGCATATCCGCCCCATAGGGGCGTAACGGCGAAAAAAGCGAGCGCGGACAGCCATACCGCCCGCTTCATCCCCAGCCGGCGCAAAAAAACGACCGAGCGTGAAAGAGCATAGGAAAGCAGCGCCGTTTGCAGCAGCGTAAACAGCATCGCCCCGAGGTTGTCGCTGCCCAGCAGGCGTCCCAGCCACACACAGCCGCCGATCAGCCAGGTGGTGAAGACGGGATGCCATGTATCCACCTCATACTTGCCAAAAAACTGCGCCACCATTTCGCCCAGATCCCAGCAAACGGTGCCCGGATAAAACGCGAGCAGGTATGGCAGCCAGCAAAGCGCGAGCAGCAGCATGCACGCGGCCGTCGTATGGGCGCGCCAGAACCGTCCGATACGCGGAAACCGCCGAATCGAAACGCCGTCAAGCGCTCCCGGGGCGGCTGGCGCGCCGCTTTTCAGCGCCCCGTCCAGCCAGGCGAAAAAAGCCGTCATCGGCATCGCCTGCCCCAGGACGCGGAGAAGCGCTTTGCTCATGGCGGCGGCGCCGCTGAGCATGGCCCAGCTATCGTAGGCGAACAGCGTGCCTCCCATCGCGTTTGCCAGCCCGAAAAGCAATCCAAGCGCGCAGCCGCCTATCCCCGGACGCCGCCGCCTGACCACGTACACGCGCCAGTATAACAGCGCGAAGCATAGCGCGAGCGCGCACCACAGGTAGCTGGCGGGGCTGGCGGGCGGGTCGCTCATGCCCACATAGCCTTCCGCGCCGATCACAAAGCTCATGGCGCTCAGGCTGCCCGCGGCGGCGCACAGCAGCCCCAGGCCGGCCCTGCTGACAGCGTTAGGCAGCGCGGTCATGCGCGTTCTTCCTTTCCATGCATCATGCGCAGAATATTTAAATTGATTTCAAAGAGCTGCCGATGCTTTTTCGCCACGGTATCCAGGATCAAACCGCAAACCAGCAGCATCAGCGCCAGCGTCATCATCACGCCGGATACGATCAGCGTGGGAAAGCGCGGCACCAGCCCGGTGCTGAAGTATTCCGCCAGCACGGGAATGAACAAAATCAGCCCGACCGCCGCGATCAGCGCCGCGATCAGTCCGAAAAAAGAAAGGGGCCTGTATTCCTTGTACAGCCGAGCAATGGTGCGCAGTACCCGCGCGCCGTCGGTATAGGTGTTCAGCTTGCTGGCGCTGTCCTCGGGCCGGTCCCGGTAGCCCACCTGCACGCTGGCTACGCTCAGGTTTTTGTCCAGCGCGTGAATGGTCATTTCCGTCTCGATCTCAAAGCCCTGCGAGAGCACGGGGAAGGATTTGACGAACTGGTAGCTGAACGCGCGGTAGCCCGTCATGATATCCTTGATGTCGCCCTTGAAGATGGTGTTGACCAGCCGTTTGACCACGCGGTTGCCCAGGTTGTGGAAAGGCCGCTTGTTCTCCGTAAAATAGGTGGCGGAGAGCCGATCTCCCACAACCATATCCGCCTTTTTTTCCAGCACGAGCTCCACCATTTCGCGGGCGTTTTCAGCGGGATAGGTATCGTCGCCGTCTATCATCAGGTAGCAGTCCGCCTCGATTTCCCGGAACATGGTGCGGATGACGTTGCCCTTTCCCTGCCGGTACTCATAGCGCACGACGGCTCCCGCCTCGCGCGCCAGATCGTCGGTATGGTCGGTCGAGTTGTTGTCATACACGTAAATATCCGCTTCGGGCAGCGCGGCGCGATAATCGCGCACCACCTTCTGAACGGTCTTGCTCTCGTTATAGCAGGGGATCAACACCGCTATCTTCATATGTACCTCCCGCAAGCTAGTCCTCGGCCCTGATGATACCATCCGGGAGCCGCCTTGTCAAACCTCAGCCCACCGCCTCGGACTCGTCTGTAAAGGTGATCATATACAGCTCCCGCCCGCCGCCCAGGTACAGCACCTTTGCTTTGAGCAGGTGATGCCTGTCGCTCACGTCGCGCTGCAGGTATACGCATTCCTGAGCCGCGCCCTGATCCTTGGCGTCCTGCATGGCCCGCTCCAAGAGGCGGCGGTCCTCCCCGCTGATCCACAGGCTGAGCTCCTCGTCCACCCTGTCGAACGATTCGCTTTGAATGCGCATCATCCGCAAATAGTACTCGTTCACCTTCAGCAGGCGCAGCCCGTCCGGCTTGCGCTCGCACAGCACGGCGCTGCACAAGAGCCGGTTGAGCATTTCCATCGCGCCGCACAGGCCCCCGGTCAGCGCGTCCTCGATAGACGGCTGCTCCGCAAGCCGGCGCTCGAACATCTCCTGGGGCATGGGCGGCGCGTAATAATAGCCCTGCGCGAGCTCGCAGCCGATGGAGGCCAGGAACCGCGCCTGATCCTCATTTTCCACGCCCTCCGCGATCACCTGGAGGCGAAGCTGTCGGGCCATGCGGACGGTGCTGCTTAAAATGCTGCCGCCCCGCTCGTTGTTCTGAATCCCGTACAGGAAGCGCATATCCAGTTTCAGCACATCCACGGGGATTTCCTTGAGCATATTCAGCGAAGAATACCCGCTTCCAAAATCGTCCATCTCCACGGTAAAGCCGAGCCGGTGCAATTCATCCGTCAACCCCAGCAACAGGTGCGCGTTTTCGACGTAAGCGCTTTCGGTTATCTCCACTTCCATGCGCTCGTTCGGCACGCCGTATTTTTTGCATAGCTCGTCCAGCGTCCGGCAAAGGTTAGGGTTATAGAGGTTTGCCCGGGAGATGTTGACGCTTACGCGCAGCGGGTCGGTCGGGTCCGCCCTCAGCCTCTGGCTGAGGAAAGCGCAAACCCGCTCCCACATATATACGTCCAGCTTCATGATAAAACCGTTTTTTTCAAAGACCGGAATGAACACGGCCGGGCTCAGCAAGCCCCTCGTCTTGTGCTGCCAGCGCACAAGCGCCTCCGCTCCTACGATCATGCCCGTATCCAGCCGGCACTTCGGCTGATAGTAAACGATGAACTCGCCCTCTTCCAGCGCGCCGTTCATCCGGCTGACGATCTCCTGCTCCTCCAGAAGCTTCTCGCGCATGGTATCGTCATAAAATGCCCAGCGATGCAGATAGCTGTCCTTCACGGTGCGCTTGGCCATCTCGGCGCGGTCATACATCTGGTTCACCGTCAGCTCCCGCTCGTCGATCAGGAAGATGCCGAAGGAAAGCACCACCTCAAAGCTCAGGTCGTACTCCTGCAGGCTTTTCATCAAAGCCTGCATGCAATGCATCAGCCGGTCGTGCCGATAAGGGATGCAAAAGGCGAAATTATCCGTATCAACGCGCGAGTAGGTGCCTTCCCGCCCAACGACGTTTTGCAGTTGCATCGCCAGATAGCGCAGCAGCCGGTCGCCTTCCTCATGCCCGAAGATGTCGTTTACCGCCCGGAAGCGCTGGATGTCGAAGCTGACGATGCAGAAATCCGTCCCGGCACGCTCCTCCAGCATTTCGCGGGTATTTCGGTAAAACGCGCTCTTGTTGCAGATATGCGTCAGGCTGTCATGCTCGGCCAGGTAACGCAGTTGGTTTTGATGCCGCGCCTCTTCCGCCCTCTGCACCAGCAGATCGCGGTTTTGGGCGCGCAGGTTTTCCATCTCGCGCCGAAAAATGGCGTTGCGGACGCGCAGGCGCACCAGGCGCTCGTTGATGGGCTTGGTCACAAAATCCACCGCGCCCAGCTCGATGGCCTTGACGCTGTATTCATCCTCCGCCGCCGCGCTGACCACAATGACCGGAATGCTCTGGTAATACGCATCCTCGTTCATGGCGCGCAGCACGTCCAGGCCGTCCACCTCCGGCATCATCAGGTCCAGCACCATGGCGGAAATCGCCTGCGGCGTGCTTCGCAGGATTTCCAGCGCTTCGCGCCCGTTAGACGCTTCCATCACCGTATAGCTGTCCTGAAAGATCTCCCGCAGAATGACCCGGTTGATTCGCTGGTCGTCTACCACCAGCAGCGTATGGCGCTGCTCGCCGGATTCCTTGGGAACGGGCCTGCGGGTATCCGCCCTCGCCTCCTGCCCGTCGTCCGCCGCCGGCTCCTTCGCCTGCTCCCGCCCATAGAACACGCAGCAGTTGCGGCCAAGCCGCTTGGCCTGGTACAACGCCCGATCCGCATATTGGTACAGCTCGTCGAAGGTGGTTCCATCCTGCGGATAAATCGCCACGCCAAGGCTGCCGGAGATCGCCACCTCATCGCCAAACTGCTTGCTGAGGGCGTGGCAGATCGCATGGCATTTCCGGTCCAGGAAGGCGTCGTCGCCCGGAATATTCTTTAAGCAAATCACATATTCATCGCCGCCCAGGCGGCCGATCAAATCGTCCGCCCGCGTAACGGCCCGCAGGTCGTCCGCCACGTCCGTGAGCACCTCGTCGCCGAAGTGATGGCCATACGTATCGTTGACGGCCTTAAAACCGTCCAGGTCGATCATGACAACCGCGTGCCGAGCGTCCTCCCGGCTCAGGCGGCGGAGCTCGTCAAATTGCTCGGTAAACGAGGTCCGGCTCAGAAGGCCGGTCAGCTCGTCCGTCATGGAGCGTTTTTTTTCGCGCGCCTCCCGCAGCTTCTCCTCCTCGATGTCGGCAAGCAGAATAAAGGCGCGGACGTCGTCGCTGTATGGGTCCGCGATCATCTGCACGCTTACGCGGGTCCATAGGGCGCGGCCGTTATCCAGCCGGCGGCATTCGATCGCCTCGCGGCGCAGCTCCTGCGCGTAGCAGCGGAGCAAACGGGCCGGATCCAGCAGCTTGCAAAAGGCGGCGCGATCCTTCGGGCTGATCCACGCTCGGGCCACCTGGTCCGTCACGGCGGAAACAGCGGCCGGCAAGCCTCCCGGAATGCGGGGCAGCAGCGCGCCGTCCTCGCCCAGCACAACGCCGCGCGTCAGGTTTGCCTCATAGTAAACGCATGATCCGCCGTCCAGCTCCTGATAATACCGGCGGCATTCCTCGTATGCCGCCTCGCGCTCGCGCATGCCGGGCAGCTCATGGCAGGTTATCACGCTGTGATCCGGCTTTCCCCCGGCATCAAAAAACGTGGTAAACTCCGCCTGAAGCCAAACGGGCCCGCCGTCCCGCCCACAGCAGCCAAACACGCAGGAGCCGGACGCCTCCCCCGCGTGAATCCGCGCAAACATCCCACGGAAGGGTTCTATCGTATCCGCGTCAATCATGCCGCGCTCGACGAGGGACTCCGGCGCGTTTTCCATCCGTTCGGGCAGGTTCAGCTCGTCCGCCGTCTCCGGCATATACCGGATCAACCGGGCCCGAACCTCGTAACGCATCACAAATTGACCGCTGTGCTTTGCCGCCGTCCGATAGTTTTCCTCCCGAATCGCGAGGTCCTCCCGCGCGCGGGAACCGCCGCAAGAGAGACGAACCAGCGCGCAGACGACGCCTCCTAAAACCCCGCACCGAAAAAAAAGAAATCCGAGCTTTCCGCACAAAAGCCCGCCTACAAGAGCGCCGGCAGCCCCAAGCGCCAGAAAAGCCGCCTCAGCCCCTCTGAGACGATTCCCGTTCCTGTTCCCTTTGCGCGAGGCTTTCACCCACAGCTCTGCCAATAGAACCGCGAGCAGCGCGGTCAGAGCCGCCGCCTCCGCGGCCTCGGCGGTCTCGGCGCCAAGCGCCGGCAGCAGGACCGTCGCCCCCAGCATGGCCGCGGCCCCAGCCGCCGCAATGCCGGGAACCGGCCAGCGCCTATGGACTCGCGGTATCGGAAGCAGGGCAAGGGCCGCCAGGCCGGCCCAGCCAACCGGGCCCGCCGCCAGCTCGCCGGTCGGCCCCCGCGCCGCCCAAAGCGCGGCAGCGGCAAGCAAATAAAAAATCACAGTCCAAGCGCCGTCCTCCTTTTCACGCTCAGAGGCGCTTGGATGGGAACGCGGCACAAACGCCAAAAGCGTCAATGCCAGAATGTGGATAGAGCCTCCCAGCGCGGCGTCAAGCGCCCGCCCGGATAAAAAGCCCTCTTCAAACGCTTGCGCGCGGGCTCCCGCAAACACGGCAACGCTCAACGCCGCGGCGAACAAGGCCAAAAGCGTCAGGGATGATTTCCGCCATCCACGCGTCATTCTGCGCCACTTCCCCGTCGTGCATTTTGAAACGTCTATTTCGGACAATCATGAGAAGATTGTATCACGCAAGGAAAAAAGAGCGATTTATACCCGGACCTTCACAACCGCCTTGACGATCGCGCGCTCCTCCGGCCCAATGCAAGGCACGTGCGCGTCCTCGGGAAAGCAGAGGCAGAACCACCCCGCCGGCACCTCAACGACGTTTACCGCGTTGCCGTCAAAAAACCCCACGTCCTTCTTTTCGTCAAAAGGCGTGTCCGACGGTCTGTCCGAAGCCGGGCATAGGGCAATGATTTCCTTTCCGGTAATCGGCGTGTGAATATCCGCATATTTCCGATGAAATTCAAACGTCATGGGCCGCTGCGTCAACACCGGCTCCCCGACCGTATAAAACACGTCCGGCCCCATGATTTCCTCCCGAACGTTCACAGCCAGGCGCTCCGGCGCAAGCTCCTTTAAAAAGCGGAGCGCCGCGTCCAGCCCTTTGCTGATTCCCAAATAATTGCATGCGTTTTCCCGCTTGTCCAGAATCATTCAATCGCCTCCCTTTGCTGGTATCAGAACAAGAATATGGCGGCCCGCGGGCAGTAAGAACAGTATACCACAACCCGGAGGGGTTGCAACGCTAAAAAGGAATATTTTCCCGATTCATGGGTTTGCCTTCGGCGCGTAACGTTTGACTAACGCAAGCCGCCGCATGAAAAGCTCCATGCGGCGGCTCAGATTGTCGACAAACCTATTTGGGGGTGGTTTGGAGGGGTGACAGCCCCTCCAAATGAAATCGTATCGCCTGGCTTTGCCAGGCGGGCGGGGAGTTTGCGCCTCCGGCGCAAGCAAACCGACAGTTCTCGTCGGAAAAGATCGCTGAAAGGCGGGCTTTTTCGACGGCCTGAGCCGCCGCATGAAAAGCTTCATGCGGCGGCTTGCGTTATGTAAGTTCCGATTTACTTGGCGTATTCGGTGCTGCGGGTCTCCCGAATGACGTTTACGCGGATTTGTCCCGGATACTCGAGCTCTTTTTCGATGCGCTTGGCAACCTCTTTGGCCAATACCTTGGTGCCGTCGTCGGTGATGTCCTCAGGCTTGACCATAATACGAACCTCGCGACCGCTCTGGATAGCGAAGCATTTTTCAACGCCGGGGAAGCTGTTTGCAATTTCCTCCAGCTTCTCAAGCCGCTTGATGTAATTTTCCAGCGACTCCCGGCGCGCGCCGGGGCGGGCCGCGGAGATCGCGTCCGCCGCCTGCACCAATACGGCCTCGACGGTTTGCGGCTCCACATCGTTATGATGGGCCAGGATGGCGTGGATGACGTCCGGGCTCTCACGGTATTTACGGGCAAGCTCGGCTCCAAGGGTCACGTGCGTGCCCTCGGCCTCGTGGTCGACGCCCTTGCCGATGTCGTGCAGAAGGCCCGCCCGCTTGGCCAGGGCCACATCCGCTCCCAGCTCGGCGGCCATCATGCCTGCCAAATGGCTGACTTCAATGGAATGCTTCAGTACGTTCTGCCCGTAGCTCGTGCGGTAGCGCAGGCGGCCCAAAATCTTGACCAGCTCATGGTGGATTCCATGCTGATGCGTTTCAAACACGGCCTGCTCGCCGGCCTCGCGGATCTGATTATCCACTTCCTTGCGCGCTTTATCCACCATTTCCTCAATGCGCGCGGGGTGGATGCGGCCGTCCATAATCAGCCGTTCCACCGCGATACGCGCAATTTCGCGCCGGACTGGGTCAAACGCGCTGACAATGACCGCCTCGGGCGTATCGTCGATGATGAGGTCCACGCCCGTCGCCGTTTCCAGCGCGCGGATATTGCGACCCTCGCGGCCGATAATGCGTCCCTTCATATCGTCGTTGGGCAGGTTGATGACGGATACGGTGCTTTCCGCCACATGGTCGGCCGCGCATTTCTGAATGGCCAGGGCGATGATGTTACGGGCTTTCTTCTCGCCCTCCTCGCGCGCTCGGGTTTCAATCTCCCGGACCATGGCGGCGGCGTCGTGGTAAGCGTCTTTCTGAATGCGGCTGACCAGCATGTGGCAAGCCTCGTCCTGCGTCATGCCCGCGATGCGTTCCAGCTCCGCAAGCTGCTTCTGACGCCCGGCCTCCAGGCTTTCCTCCGCTTTTTGCAGCTCGCCGGCCTTTTGGGTAAGCGCTTCCTCACGGCTTTCCAGGTTGTCCTGCTTTTTATCGAGGGTTTCCTCGCGCTGGAGGATCCGGCGCTCGCTGCGCTGAACCTCGGCGCGGCGGTCGCGGCATTCGCGGTCGAGCTCCGTCTTCAGGCGAAGCACTTCCTCTTTGGCCTCCAGAATGGTTTCCTTCTTCTTTTCATCCGCCTTGCGCCGGGCGTCCTCAAGCAGGTTTTTCGCATATTCCTCGGTCCGCCCGATCTTCTTTTCGCCCGCCTGCTTGCGGTATAGATAGCCCGCGGCCACGCCTAACCCGGCGGCGGCAACGGCAATCAGGATCGTTATAAAGATGTCCATTTCCTTCTCTCCTTTCCTGTAAATTTTTTATCATTTCATGTCGATTCCCTCGGCCGCTTCCGCCCAAAAAGCAGAAAAGCCGACGAGCATAGCTCGCACGGCTGCTGTTTGATTTTCGGTCGCGCTCTGCCGCCCACCCTCCGCAGACGAAACAGAACACCGCCTTGCGCCCGCGTGACCGCAGACGTCCGGCAGGTCGCCCATGCGCCGAAGCGCATGGCCCGCGCCAAACCATTCTCATATACCCATACAAACGCTCCCGGCGGAAGCGTCTTCGTAAGCAAAACCCGCCAACCCTTCGCCCGGGCCAAAACCCGCGCGCGCTGCTGGGAAAGCCGATGAGTGGGAATATATTCGAAAAAACAGCAAGGCCATTGCGTCCCCGCAGAAAGCCTATGTAGCCGACTTCATAATTATAGACGCTTTCCCTCAGGGTGTCAAGTACAAGCCCGGACAGGGAGTGTCCAAGGGCGCAGTTAAAGGAAATCAACAAGAGCAAAGGGAACAAGGGCGTAAGGACGAGAAGAACGATAGCTAAGCTTTGCAGCGCTAAACCGATTGTAGGCACAAACAAAGACCGCCAGCACAGCGCGAAGGTTCTCCAACTTTCTAGGAAAGCATCTGCTTCTTCGTGCCAAAGTGGGAATATAGTGCCGTAAATCAGCATTGACACCCTCAACCGTGAACGTATCATTCTTGTTGTGAATA
>DBGEOK010000004.1:0-120839 GCA_048370855.1 Candidatus Limiplasma sp.
ATTGAGCGCAAAGGCTGACAAGAGCCGGTACGGTCAAAAACCAAAACTGACGAAGCTGAAAGCGCGTCCGCGAACATGTGAACGGCATTTTTAAGGGATTGCAAAAAATGATACAGGAAACATGGCGCCCGCCAGTTTCCATCCGAGAGAGACAAAAAGCCTGGAAAATAGAAAAACGACCCCATTTGGGTCGTCAGGGCATTATTCGGCGATCTTTTCCGTTGAAAACTAACGTCTTGGCTAAAGCCGAAACTCCCCATCCAGGGTTTCAATCGCCAAAGGCGAAAACAGTGCGCCCGTGCCAGCACGGGCGCACTGCCCACCGCTGGCGGAGTCAGGCGAGCCAATTTCATTTGGAGGGGCCTCGGCCCCTCCAAAACACTCCAAAATGGGTTTGTCAACAGCCTGACGACCCAAGCTGGGCCGTTTTTTGATCTCCTGTGCGTTTCAGGAGTATTTGGTACGTCAAACGCGATATCCCCACGCTCTTTGAAGCCACGGCGGCGAAGCCGGGTATCCGTCACAAGCTGATTCGCCTCAATACCATAAGGCATAACGAAAAATGGGGAGAAGTCGTCGTGAAGATCAGAAAAGGTTCTATCGTTCGCACAAGCACCAATGTGTCCGCCCCATTGGGCTTCCCCAGGGAAATTCCTCCATGATTCCTTTTCTGTCCAACATGTTTGACAAACCGATAGTGCGGCGGAAATTGCAGGCGCGCGATCAACCGACCTTTTCGCCAGGCCTTATGAAGTCTGGTTTTGACAAAAGGATTGCGCTTTGGGTGACGACTATCCCTCCAGGCTCCCGTATCGCCGCGATCAGGTCCGAACGGCGCGCGGCCAGGCCGGCGGCTTATGAAGCGCGGGCGCGCCTCCCTCCGCCGGCCTGGCCGCTTACTGGGTATTTTTCTTTTCCCTCGATTCCTATATATCAGTCAATCCGTTTCATCCGCGGCTTGTCCGCCGCCGTTTGCCGGATAAGCCGGTCGCCGCACGCTTTCCCTCTCGATCAGCGTCCAGGGAAGCACCACGCTTTCCTCGGCGCCGCCGGCTATCATCCGCAGAAGCTTGGCGGCGGCTTCCCTGCCAAAGGCGTCCTTGGGATGTGAAAAGGAGGTGAGCTTCGGCTTGCAGACGGAGGCAAAGGCGCTGTTGTCGAAGCTGACGAGCGAAAGGTTCCCGGGCACGGACACGCCCAGCGCCTCCAGCCTGTCCAGCAGAAGCAAAGCGATTTCATCATTATAGCAGACAAGCGCGTCCATATCCTGTTTGACGCAACGAAGAAACGAAGCGCCCGCTTCCTCCTCCAGAAAGCCGCGCTTGTTTTCGGTGTTAAACCAGCGCACGCGGTCTTCGCCGCAGGGGCAGCCCGCGGCTTGCAAGGCGGCGGCATACCCCTGGTAGCGCAAGCGGCCCTGCATGTCGTCGCTTTTAAAAATGCCGCCGATACGGCGAAAGCCTCTGGATAGAAGCATTTCAACGGCCTGCCTGCCTCCGCCCTCGTCGTCGGTTACCACGTGTACGTTGCGGCGAAGCTGGGGATAAAATCCGTTAATGAATAAAACAGGGATGTTGCGTTCCCACAGCCGCTCGTATAGCGGAATATTCGGATTCGGCAGCGCGGTTTTCGTCCCCTCGATAATCAGCCCGTCGACGGGCGCTTCCAGCACGCGGGTCAGCAGCGCGCGCTCCCGGTCGGTGCGGTTATAAGTGGCGGACAGGCTCATAACGCAGTTTTCCAGCGACAGCACGCTTTCAATACCCCGAACGATGGATGGAAAGATGTAATCCGTAATATAGGAAGTGATAACGCCGACATTGATTACGCCGCTGCGCTTGCGGGGGCCGTGCATCACATACGTACCGCTGCCTCGCCGCCTGACGACCAGTCCGTCGTTTTCCAGCAGGGAAATCGCTTGGCGCACGGTTTGGCGGCTGACCCCGAATTGATCCTTGAGCTCCGCCTCCGTCAGCAGCGCGGCGCCGTCCTGATAAACGCCGCCGGCGATGTCGCGCCGAAGGGCGTCCGCGACGAATTGATACTTTGGTACCAATCAATTACCTCCTTGGAGAATCGCGGGCCAATAGGGCTTGCATTGCGCCGAGCAGCTCCCAGCCCGTCTTCTCCATGACCAATCTTAGCATAGAACCATCACGCTGGCAATTGGAAACCAAAAATGGTACGGGCGAACAAAAAAGGAAGAAAGCCAAGCGGACGAGAGGTTACATTCTTGATACACGCCTCAGGGGATCGGCCCCGATTCCATGTGCTCCGCGCGGAAATGGCCGCCGAAGCGGGTTCCGCTTCATAAAGCGACGATTCGTTCAAAATGTAACCATCCCCCGCAAGGGTGGAAAAGTGGATAAGCAGTACGGTAAACATGATGAGAGCAGAAAAAAACGTCCGAAGAAAAAATACCTTGAAAAAATTTCCCCATGCAACCGCCTATGTAACCGTTCCGCGGTATACTACTGATGGAAGGTAAGGGAAGACCTTCCCGAGAAATAGCGAAAGGGTTGATTTACATGAAGAAAATGATGAAGCTGACAAGCCTCCTGCTGGCGCTGACGCTGATTTTGAGCGCCGCGGTTACAGCGGCGGCCGAAGAAGTCGAAACCGCGCCCGTCGAGGCCGTTTCCGAGGTCAAAGTCGAAGAAGCCGCTCCCGCTCCCGAAGCCAAGGTTGAGGCTCCCGAGGTCAAGGCCGAAGAACCCGCTCCCGCTCCCGAGGCCAAGATTGAAGCCCCCGCTCCCGAGATCAAGGCCGAAGAACCCGCTCCCGAGGCCAAGGCGGAGTCCCCGGCGGTCGCTCCTGAGCAGAAGGAGGAAGCTCCGGCTCCCGAGGCGGAGGAGAGCTCCGAAACCGAGAAGCAGGACGCGCCGGCTGACGAGGAAGCGCCCGTATGCGAGAGCACGGAAGCGCCGGAGCTTGCCGAGGAGCCCGAGGCCGCCGAAGAGGTTGGGACTGTGGAAGCTACCGAAAGCTCCGAAGAGCCGGAAGCCGCCGAAGAGACCCAGACGGCTGAAGAGCCTGCGGAAGCGGCTGTTGCGCGCAGCGTGGACGTCCGCGTGCTGGGCGGCGACTTTGCCATCGGCGATACCGTGACCATGGAGGCTGTGCTGAACGGCTATGAGAACGTCGGTTACACCCTCGTTTGGGAGTGCCGGAACGGCGGAGACTGGAAGCCCGCGGCCGGCAGCAACAACGGCATGACCTATTCCTTCACCCTGACCGAGGAAACCGCGCAATATGTGTGGCGCGTGACCGTCACCGCGGAGTAACCTTTGCGAGTTCCACTCCTTCATGTAATCTTCCCGCCCAGATAAAAAAGGGGGCGCCGGCAAGTACCGGCGCCCTGCCGCGGTCGAAACAACAGGTTGATTCATTGTATTGAGTCGTGTATGATAAAGACTGAGAATAAATCGGAGGTCAAGGACATGAAAAGCATGCTGAAGAAGGCGCTGGCATTACTACTGGCCGTCGGAATGGCGCTGGGCGGCGCGGTAAACGCCGGCCTGGCCGATACGCAGAGCAGCCGCGAAGTCAAGATCAATCCCAAGCCCGGCACGGAACCTTCCGTCCAGGCGGAGTCCTATTCGCTTTTCATCGTCCCGAACGTTCCGGAGGGATACCGTAAGGGAAACAAGCTGGATGCGATCGAGGTGGTATATACCCTTTCGGCGGACGATGGGAAGTATTCTCCCGACGGAAGCTTTAACCTGGAAAGCTGCTATACGGGCAGTCAGATCGCATGCGTTGGGTTCAGCGCCTCCGCGGCTTCCAAAAAGGTGCTGTTCGGAATCGTTGGACACGGCGTTAAAAGCTATACGTCTCCCGGCGCGCCGACCTCCTTTTCGGAGGCCGATATCAGGGCGATGGCCGGCAAAACCTATTATGGCGTGTGGAGCGGCGGCGAAGCGACGGGTTTGGAGGATGAACCGACCGAAAAGGTCATAACGGTGCACGCCAACATTCCGGAGGCATTCCGGACGAAGGCCGAGCCGGCGTCCTTCCAGATCGTTGTCAAAAAGGATAAGCCGGCGCAGGCGGGCAAGGATGAGTATGTTCTCACGCCCGGCGCTTCGTCGGCGTTAAAGGGCTGCTTTGATTCCAGGATTTCCTGCAAGTATTTTACGCCGACTCTGGACGATGTGGAGGCGGACTGCATCCGGGCCGTCAGCGTCAAGTATACCTGGGAGCAGGTGCTGTCCATGTCGGATGAGTATTACGCGCAGTGGAACGTACCCGCCGGCAAAAAAACGACGTTCTCCCCCGGCTGGGCGGAGGGCTGCTATGCCGGCGTCGCGCACCCCTATCCGGTAAAGGACAATTATCCAAAGATCACCTGGATATGGAACGGCAGCGGGTATGAACTGACGCTGCCCAATCCCGTGTCGGGCGACCCTCTGTGGGCGGGCTATAACAGCTACGGCGGACGCTCGGATTACAAATTCCTGTATTGGTCTACCCAGCGCGACGACCAAAAAGGCGGCGTCTACCGCGCGGGCGACACGCTCACAACCTACGTGGACTCCTTGTACGCGGTATATGAAAAAACCGTCCGGTTCCACAGCAATGTCGCCGGTATGGACGACGCCGTCAAGACGGTCGGAACCTTTTATCGCGGCAGCACGGACGATAAGGACAAGAACAGCGGTTATCGGCTTACCTTCCCGGAGCTCTACGACGGCTTTGCGCCTAACGCGGGCTATCATTTCCTGGGCTGGTGCTTAAACGGCGACGGAACGGGTACGCTCTACCAGCCCGGCGACACGGCGACGCTCCGCGGCGAAAGCGACTATTACGCCATATGGCAGGTTAACGAGGACGCGGATTATACCGTCCGTTACTTCGTGGAAGGCGAGACCGGTCCGCGCGACGAGGTTGTCCGTCACGCCCCGACCGGCGCGCGGGTGGATGCGTCCGCGCTGGCGGCGGAAAAGGAATACCCGGGCTTCCGGTATACCGGCTATACCGCGACGGACGAGACGGTCGAGCCGGATGGGAGCACCGTAGTAGACCTGCATTACGGTCGGACCTACTCGGTCGTCTACCGCTATGAGGGCGGGGTGCCGGAGGGGGCTCCGGAAGCGCCTCAACCCTTGGAAAACGTGCTTCCCGGCGAGGAAGTAAGCCTGGACGCCGCCAGCCGGAAGGTGGACGGCTTTACCTGGAGCGGATGGTCCGTTGAGTCTCCGGCGGGCCTTGCGGCAGAAGACGGGAAGCTTCAGATGCCGTCCTCGGATGTGACCGTGGTAGGCCGCTTTACGGCGGATACCTCGAAGTTTGAGGTTCAGGCCGTCGACGGCTATTACACCGGCAAGGAGTATACGCTGGAAATCAAGGGCATCCAGCGCAAGGACGAGGCGTTCCTCAGGACCGCCGGAGGAGATTGGCAGCCGGTTTTCAGGCTGACCTTCCGCGACGCGGTGGATACCACGGTAGACGCGCGGGTTGAGCGCGGCGGGCTCGAGATCTGGCGGCAGGAAAACATTCCGGTTCATGTGAGAAAGCGGACGCTGACCTATGAAGTTGAAAGCGCGGTCTATCCTTACATGGGTTACAATATGCCGCAGTCCGTCAAGGCGGTCAATACGACCGAGGGAGCGTTTGAAAACGGCTACTGCCTGGTAAAAGGCGAGGACGTCGTCATCAACCTCGACGCGAACGCGGAGCAGACCTTTGTAACCAACGGCCCCGTCGCCGTGGGTCTGGATGCGGAAACGCCCTTTGCCCCGGCAAACGAAAAGACGAACCTGAACAACTACGAGATTACCGTGATCCCCGGCAGCATCGAGATCACGCCGCAGCGGGTGGAGCTGCTGCTTCCCTACAGCGCGTTCCAGTATAACGCGGCCAACCATGAGGTAGAGCTGGGCGACGTCATTGCCAAGGGCTTCTGGCCTGAGGTAAAGGGCTGGTCCGCCGCCTTCGCGTCGCAGGCGGATGGAACGCCGTGCAATGTACGCCGCGTCCCCGGCGACCAGACCCTGGCGCTGGACCTGACCACGCTTTCACTGACTGTGGACGAGGACGCGGCGCTGCCCGAGGGAGTACGCCTGGCCGATCAGTATACGATTGTGCAGCAGGAGGGCACGCTGCATGTAAGCGGCGATGCGGGAGCGTTTTCCGTCACGCTGACGGCTCGGGATATCGAGACGGTATATGATGGAGCGCTGCATGAGGTTGATCCCGGCGACGCGGCGGCCTTTACGGTAGAAGGGCTGCCCGAGGGCGTGGAACTGAGCGGAATAAAAGCGGCGGCATCCGGCAGGACGGCGGGCCGTTATCCCATCGCGTTTGAAGGCGAGCCCGTATTCCTGGATACCACGACCACTCCGGCCGCCGATGTGAGCGAAAGCTTCAGGGTCACGGCCCGGGAGGGCACGCTCTCTATCGCCAAACGGCCCGTCCGGTTTGTGGTTGGCTCGGTTACGCACGTCTATGACGGTGCGGAACACAGCGCCGCCTGGGCTGTGGACGGCGTCGCGGAGGCGGACGGCTCTGTTGTCGGCGGCCTGGCCGCCGGTGATTCCGTCAGCGCCGTGCTGACCGGCAACGCGCGTGTCGACGTGGGTACGAGCAAGGTCGCCTTTGACAAGCGCGCGACGGCCATTTTAAACGGAACCGAGGACGTTACCTCCAGCTACGATATCAGGGAATGGGGAACCGGCAGCGTCGTGATCGTCCCGGCGGAGGCGGGCTACACGGTGCGCTACTACTACAACGGCGTAGAGGACGGTGCGGAAACCGTCTATGGAACCGGCCAAATCGGCGATGTCGTCAGCGCATATCCCACGAAGGCGCGCGACGGCATGCGCCTGGAGCGCACGAGCGGCCTTCCGCTCACGCTTGACGCCGATGCCCAGCGCAACGTCATCAGCGTATACTATGCGACCCGACCGGAGCAGGAGCTGCTGGTGGAGGTGGAAACGCCTTTGGCCGGCAGTATGATGAGCGTAACCGCGGGCGATACGGCGGAATAAGCCCGCAGGCCAATATAGGATGAAACGAACAGAGGGAACCGGAGGAGCCTGTGGTTCCCCCGGTTCCCTCGCAGATTGTCGACAAACCTATTACGGGGGTCATTTGGAGGGGCGACAGCCCCTCCAAATGAAATCGTATCGCCTGGCTTTGCCAGGCGGGCGGGGAGTTTGCGTCTTTGCCGCAAACACTTCCAACAGTCCTCGGCGGAAAAGATCGCCGAAAGGCGAGCTTTTTCGACGCCCTGAGAGGGAACCGGGGGAGCCTGTGGCTCCCCCGGTTCCCTCGCTTTCGCAGGGCATGGCTCAGCCGGACCGTCTCGTTTCCGCCGCCGGCGAACAATCCGCGCCTTCAAAGGGGTACAGCGAAGGCAACCCTCCCGCCTGATGCCCGTTTGAGCGCCGGACGCCCGGCGGAAGCGGCGGCCGGCGCAACCGATGCGCCAGGTATTCAGGCGCGCCGCCTCGCCGGCGCTGAGGAAAGGCGAAAATTTGACGCCGAGGAGAAGTAAAAATTACGCTTGACAAACAAGCCGGGCTTCGCTACAATACTTCGTAAACGCGATGAACGGGCATGGTTGTCCGCCTTGGCTCAAAAGAGAGACGCCGGCTGGTGCGAGGCGTCGGGCTTGGGGCAGCCTCTCTCCCGCGAGCGGTCGGCGTGAAACGGCAGTAGCGCCGAACGGGTCAGCCCGTCACAGCAAGCCTAAGTGGGAGCTCAGGCTCCAACCGAAGTGGTACCGCGGAAGCTCGGCTTTCGTCTTCGCATGCGAGGACGAAGGCTTTTTTCTTTCCGCATGGTAAAAAAATGAACTTGAGGAGGACGAACGCATGGCTTTTATCCCGACGACAGAGCTCCATGAATACACCCTGCCCGGTTTGCTCAGAAGGAACGCGGAGCGACTGCCGGATAACGATTGCATCGTCGCCCCCGAGTTTGACGTTTGCTGGAGCTGGAAGGAGTTTGACCGCCGGACCGACGAGGTGGCGCGCGGGCTGTACGCCATGGGCATCCGCAAGGGCGACCATGTGGCCGTCTGGTCCACCAATACGCCGGAATGGGTGCTGATCCAGTTCGCGTCGGCCAAGCTCGGCGCCGTGCTGGTCACGGTCAACACAAATTACAAGCAATTTGAGCTGAACTATCTGCTTTCCCAAAGCGACGCCAAAATGCTGGTGATGATCGCCGGGGTAAAAAACAACGACTATATCAACCACATCACGGGGCTGGTGCCCTCGCTTTTGACCGAAAGCCCCGAAAACATAAGCTCCGGGCAGCTTCCCTGCCTCAAGCGGGTGGTGCTCATCGGGCGGGCGGAGAACCGGCCAAAGGGCATGGACAGCTTTCAGACCCTGTACGATCTGGCCGCCACGGTCCCCGAGAGCGTGGTGGAGGATAGCGTGCGCGCCCTTAATACGCACGATACCATCAACATGCAGTATACCAGCGGCACCACGGGTTTCCCAAAGGGCGTGATGCTGACGCACTACAACATTACCAATAACGGACAATTCATGGGCGACTGCATGAAGCTGACGGAAAACGACCGGCTTTTAATCGTTGTGCCCCTATTCCACTGCTTCGGCTGTGTGCTGGGCATGATGAGCTGTTTGACGCACTGCACCACCATCGTCCTCATGGACCACTACCACCCGCTTCGGGAAATGGAAATATTGCAAAACGCGCGCTGTACCGCCGTGCATGGCGTTCCCACCATGTTTATCGGCATGCTGGAGCATCCGGATTTTGACAAATTCGACTTTTCCCGCCTGCGCACGGGGATTATGGCCGGAAGCCCCTGCCCCATCAAGACCATGCGCGACGTAACCGAAAAAATGCACCTGAGCGAGCTGACCATAACCTACGGCCAAACGGAATGCAGCCCCGGCATGACCATGAGCCGCACCGACGACCCGCTGGAGCTCCGGGTCAGCACGGTGGGCAAGCTCCTGCCCCATACCGAGGGCAGGATCATCGACCCGGAAACGGGGCGGGAGGTTCCGCGAGGCACGCAGGGCGAAATTGTGACGCGGGGCTACCATGTCATGAAGGGATACTATAAAATGCCCGAGGCGACGCGCCAGGCCATCGACGAGGAGGGCTGGCTGCACACCGGCGATATCGGCACGATGGACGAGGAAGGAAATTTTCGGATTACCGGCCGGCTGAAGGATATGATTATCCGCGGCGGCGAGAATATCTATCCGCGCGAGATTGAAGAATTTCTGTATACGCACGAGGCTGTCCGCGACGTTCAGGTAGTGGGCGTGCCGGACGAGAAGTATGGCGAGGAGGTCTGCGCCTGCGTCATTGTAAAGGAAGGCTGCGCGGTAACGGAGCAGGAGCTGATCGACTATGTCAAGGCGGGGCTCAGCAGGTTTAAAGCGCCGCGCTATGTGCTGCTGATGGATGAATTTCCCATGACGGCGAGCGGAAAAATTCAGAAGTTTAAGCTTCGTGAGACAGGCGTGGAGCTGCTGAATCTTCAGTCGGCCGCGAATATCGAAACGGCGTAAATCAAATCGGCGAAGCGGCGCGGAAACGTCCCGGAGGGGACGGTTCCGCGCCGCTTCGCCGAGGGCGTCGAGAAGGCTCGCCTTACGGCGATCTTTTCCGACGAAAACTGATGTTTTGGCAATGCCGAAGCTCCCCGCCCGCCTGGGTGCCGCGCGCGTCAAAAGCACCGGATCAATTGCCGACCGCGGGTCAGCCAGGCGATCCGATTTCATATGGAGGGGCTGAGGCCCCTCCAAGCCACTCCAAAATGGGTTTGTCAACAGGCTGGGCGAAGCGGCTCAGGCTCTTTGATAGCTGATTTCCAGGTGGTAGTTTTCCCGCGCAGCATCCCGAAAAACGGCAAGCAGCCTTGGCAGGTAGTCCTCCATTTTGCCGCGCGGCGCCGCGGGGTAGACGACATGGATTGAAAGAGGCTCCGTCTCGCTCGTCAGCTCGTCGTGAAGCGCGTCCAGGTTCGCGCCATAATAAAACGGGAAATTGAGCGTTTCCTTTAAATAGCGGTGCAGTGAAATCTTTTCCTCAAAGGGGGTGACGTCCAGGGTAACCTCGCGCATCGTGCCGCCTCCTCGCCTAATAAAGCCTTGTAAAGCTTTGGTAGTTATCCGTTGTATAGTAGATCAGCCCGTCGCTGGAATAAACGAGGCGCTCCCGGCCCCGCTTGCCGTCCTGTATATTGACGTCGCACTCGTGCCAGGCGCGTCCGTCGGCGTCCGGCAGCAGGCCCTCGCGGTTTCCGAAGGCATCCCCGCCAATGGCGCCGCCCGGAGCGACCGCCTCCAGGTTGTCCTTTTGGCGGCTCCATCCAAGCTTCTTTGCCTCGCTCTTGGTCAGATAATTATCGGGCAGCCTGCCATACCTGTGCAAGTAGGCGGCTACCTCTCCGCATGAGGTGTATTTTCCGCTTTTCTGAACCTTGATCTCCGCCCCGACCGCGCCGTCTCCCCGCGTCACGGTTACCTGGACGAAGGTGTTGTAATGGTCCTCGGTATAGTACATCAGCCCATCGTTTGAAAAGATGAGGCGCTTGCCTCCCCGGTAGCCGCCGCTGAAGTCGATATCGCATTCCGTCCACCGGCGGCCCTTAGCGCTGGGCAGGCCGCCCTCGTAGTTGCCAAACGGGTCCCCGCCGATGGAGCAGCCCGGAGCGACTTCGTCAAGGTTTCCCTGCCGGCTGCTCCAGCCCAGCTCCTCCGCCTCCCGCTTGGACAGAAAATTCTGCGGCAGCCTTCCATAGGCGTCCAGGTAGACGGCGACTTCCTCCAGCGTATGATACGCGCCGTCCTCCGTTACCGGATAGCTTGGCGCGAAAATGGAAAGGACGTCCGCCTCCGCCGCCGCCGATGACAGCGCAAACAGCGTGAGCGTGAGCGCCAGCGCCCGCTTGATCCAGCGTTTTGTATGCAATAAAAGCTCCTCCCCTCTGTTTGGCGGTTATTTCAGGGATATCGGGTTGGACCAGGCGCTTTTGCCTTCCGCGTCCATAATCTGCACACGAAGGAAGGTTTCTCCCCGGTTGGCGGAAAGGTCATAGCGGCCGGAGGTCATGCCTTCGCCGGTCAGGCAGCGCCCGTTGGCCCACACAAGGTTGCTGTAAAAAAGAATGGTTGTCACGGGAGAGCAGCGGACGCTCAGATATCCGCCGTCCAGGGAAATCTGTTCAAAGCGGGGTCCCTGCGAGCAATAGAAGCGGCCCTCGTCCAGCGCCGAAAGAATCCCCTCCTGGGAAAGCTCGTCCGCCTGCACCATGGTAAAGCCGCGCCCGGCCTCTCCCTGGTAGCGGTGAGCGTCGTCCGAGGCGACGACGTTATACAGCGCGCCGTGCGAAGCGGCTATATCCAGAAGGACGGAGGAATCCGCCCGATCGCCGTTCCAGGGATAGGTGGATACACTGTTGTAAATTTCCGCGGCGGTCACGTCCCGCAGGGCGCAGAGCGTGGCGGTCGTGTTGAGCGACCAGGCCGGATGCGCCAGAATGGCGCGTCCGCCGCAACGGCGGATGGCGTCGATACAGCCCTGGGGCCCCTGAAGGCGGGACGCATAGCTTTCGTACTCCGGGCGCATGCCGATCCCGACGAGGTGCAGCGCCTCGCCCGCCAGCATAAAGTCCATTTCCAGCCCCGGCAGCAGGAGCATGCCCTCGTCTGTATGGGCGGCTTCCGAAAGAATCCGGTGGTCGGTCAGGGCCAGAAAATCATAGCCAAGCCTGCGGTAGACCGCCTTGACCTCCTGAGGCGGCAGAACGCCGTCGCTCCGGGTGGTGTGGCAGTGCAAATTTCCCTTCCAAAACGGCTTTTGGTCATGAAAAAGGTTCATCCATCAGGTTCCCCCTTTGTTTGGATATAAGGATTATAACGTGACAACGGAAGAAATGCAAGGCGGCGCCGCCTTGCAATCAGATGGCTTCTATGCTAAGATAGGACAAGGGTTTCGGCCCTCGGGAGGTGTTTGGATGCGCGTTTTCAGGGGCTGGCCGGCTTGCGTTTTCTGCTGCTGTTTGCTCCTTGCCGCCGCGTCTGCCGAGGCGTCGCGCGTCCTGGTGCGCGACGCCGGCATTGCCTTTACCATGCCCGAGGAGATGTCCGAGCGGGCGCTGCCTGAGGAGGCGAAGGCGGCGGGCGCGCTGTTTGCCGCCGAGACGGAGGACGGCTCCCTCCGCCTTGTGCTGACGGCGGGCCCGCTTCGGCGCAAAGGGATTGAAACGGCCTCCGAGCTGGCGGACCGCCACCGCAAGGACGGCAACGTGACGGTCCAAGACCCGGTGACGGTAAACGGCCTTGAATTTATCCTCAGCGACGAGGTGGCGGAGGAAGACGGCGGCCCCGTCGTCTTTCGGATGGCCACGGCGGTCGTTCACGAAACGCAGATCACGTTTTTCTTCATCGACCGGACGGGAGAGCATTCCGGCGTTCCCCGTGAGGTGGTCGGGAGCGTGGTTGCGGACGCAGAAAAGGAGACGGGAATATGAAAGCATTGTTGATCGGCGGCACAGGAACCATCAGCGCGGCGGTTTCCAAGCGGTGCGCCGCGCTGGGGTGGGAGCTGACGCTGCTGAACCGCGGCAGCCGGCCTGCCTTTGCGCCCGCCGGCGCGCGCGTGCTCAACGCGGACGCCCATGACGAACAAGCCGTGCGCGCCGCCCTGGGGGACGAGCGCTTTGATGTAACGGCGGATTTCATCGCCTTTACGCCCGAGGACGCGGAACGCGATATCCGGCTTTTCTCCGGCAGGACGGAGCAGTATTTCTTCATCAGCTCCGCGTCGGCCTATCAAAAGCCGCTGGCCTCGCCATGGATTACCGAGGGCACGCCGCTGGCCAACCCCTTCTGGCAGTACAGCCGAGATAAGATCGCGTGCGAGGACGCGCTGATGCGCGCGTATCGGGAAACCGGCTTTCCCGTCACAATCATCCGCCCCAGCCACACCTATGGCTGCCGGAGCGTACCGGTGGCGCTGCACGGCCAAAACGGAAGCTTCGCCGTATTGGAGCGTATCCGAACGGGACGCAGGGTGATTGTTCCCGGCGACGGGCTGACGCTGTGGACGCTGACCCATAGCGACGATTTTGCCGTGGCGTTTTGCGGCCTGATGGGCAACGCGCATGCCCGGGGAGAAGTTTTTCATATTACTAGCGACGAAAGCCTGACCTGGAACCAGGTATACGAGGCTATCGGCGCGGCGGTGGGCGCTAAACCCAGGCTGACCCATATCGCCAGCGAAACGCTTGCCAAGCTTTGCCCCGCCTATCTGGGAGAGCTGATCGGCGACAAAAGCAACACGGTGCTGTTTGATAACGCGAAAATCAAGCGCGCGGTTCCGGAATTCAAGGCCCAAACGCGCTTTGATCAGGGCGTGCGCCAGGCGGTGCGGTATATTTACGCCCATCCGGAATGCCAGACGGCGGACCCGGAGTTTGACGTCTGGTGCGACGCCGTGATCGGGCAGTACGAGCGCATGACGGACGCCATGCCGAAGCTAAAGAGGTAACGACGTGCGCCAGTATATCGAGCCGATTCAAACGGCAGTTCTCTTCTTTCCCTTTGTGGCGCTTCTATTCACGCTGCCCTACATGCTGGCGCAGTATCGCAGATACGGCGCGATCCTGCTGCTGCGCACGGCCATTATCTATTCGTTCATCCTCTACCTGATGTGCGCCTACTTCCTGACCATCCTGCCCCTGCCGGATGTGGAAACCGTAAGCCGGCTAACCTCCCCCACCATTCAGCTAATCCCGTTTCGTGAGATTGTGGATCTGTTCGCGCATTCCGGGGCGGACTGGGCTAACCCGGCCACCTATTACCGCGTGTTCGTGGGCCACGACTTTTTTCAAATCATCGCCAATATCCTAATGACCGTGCCCTTTGGCATATATCTGCGCTATTATTTTGGATTCAGCCTCAAAAAAACGGCTGCCCTGACCCTTTGCCTCAGCCTGGTCTTTGAGCTGACGCAGCTAAGCGGGCTGTTCGGCGTCTATCCGCGTCCCTACCGGCTTGCGGATGTGGACGACCTGATAACCAACACGCTGGGCGGGATCATCGGGTATCGCATTGCGCCCTTGTTTATGAAGTTCCTGCCGTCCAAGGAACGGATGGATGCCGTGGCTTATAAGCGGGGGACGCAGGTATCGGTCACCCGGCGCGGCTTTGCCGCCATGCTGGACGGCATTGTGCTGATGATCTCGCTTGCGCTTCTGATGTGGCTGTTCCCGCGCCTGCTGCCCTACCAAAGCGGCGCCGGCGGGCTGCTGGTATGGTTTCTAAGCTGGTACTCGGCGGGCATCGTCTTGTATTTCATGCTGGGCGAGTGGCTGATGAAGGGGCGGAGCATCGGCAAAAGGCTGCTTCACCTTCGCCTGACCGATATTCGGGACGGCGGACGCCCCAAGCTGTGGCAGTGCGTGGTTCGTTATACGGTGCTGTATTTACTGGTGCTGCCCACGCCGCTGCTGCTTTTGATGGCAATCGCCCTGGGCGACTTCAGCGGCGGAAGGCTGGTGCTGCTGATCGGCGCGTGCATCGCGCTTTTGCTGGTATATATCCTGTTCTGGCTGCTGCTGGCGGTGCATGTATTTACGCACAGCATTCAACTGCTTCATGATAAGCTGAGCATGACGCAAAATGTGAGCACGCTTAGGGTGAAGCCGGCGGCTGACAACGCCACGGCGTCCGACGCCCCGCCATATGCCTGACTTAACAAGCTCTGGACAGGCCGCCCGTCAGCCGCCGGACGGCCCGCCTTTCACCGTCGGCGGTTGTTTTGGCAATTCATCCATAGCGAAAAACCCCGGCGCGCGCCGGGGCGGGCAGCCGCGCAAACCTATCCCTGTCTTACGCTTGACATGATTTGTCCATATCCATATAATCAATTCAATCTCATTTCAGAAAGAGGGATTGTCTCAACATGGCTACGCTGAAAGATGTGGCGGCATTGGCGGGCGTTACGACGACGACGGTATCCAGAATGCTGAACAAGCGCTGCAACATCAGTGAGAAAACGCGGATAAAGATTGAAAACGCAATGCTGGAACTGGAATATCAGCCCAATGAGCTGGCCCGTTCCTTATCCAAAAAGCGCAGCAATTTCATCGGGCTCATCGTTCCCACGGCCAGGCAATACTTCTTTTCCAGCCTTATCGAAAGCGTTGAGGCTAACGTCCACCTGAACGGCTGTAAGCTGCTGCTCTGCATTTCGGATATGGACGTTCAAAAAGAGCGCGAATATTATCATATGCTGATGAGCAATAAGGTGCGGGGCATTATTCTGTGCAACCTGACGCAAAGCGTGGAGGAATACGCAAGCCCCGACGCGCCTGTGATGATTTTGGAGCGTGTCCCCTCCAAGCAGCTTTCATGCGCGCTGGCCGATAATTACCGGGGCGGGTATTTGGCGGCGGAACACCTGATTGGCAAAGGCTGCCGCCGCCTGTTGTATTTCGGCGGGGACCTGGCGCTCAATACCGACCCCGCCAAGCGTTACAACGGCTTTTGCGATGCCTGCAAGCAGCTTGGCGTGCCCGGCCCAAAGTTTGTAAAAGCGAGCCTGGCCGAGTTTTCCGCCATGTCCTATGACGACTCCGTAAACCGCATGTTCCAGGAGCATCATGATTTGGACGGCATTTTGGCTTCCAACGATATCATTGCCGCCGCCATCCTCCGCTATTGCTTCCAGCATGGCATTCAGGTGCCCGACCGGCTCAGGGTTGTCGGCTATGACGATACGCCGTTTGCGAGGAACTGCGTCATTCCGCTGACGACCGTTCATCAGCCGATCGAGGAAATGTGCCGGTATGCCGTCAACAGCATTATCCGGCGCTCCGAGGGCGAGGTCATTCCCGCCAGCGCCGTGTTCCCCGTGCATTTGGTGGAACGCGCTTCAACGTAACGGACGGGGGGCCGGCCGGCATTGTTTGCCGGGCGGCTCACGCCTGCCGGTACGTTTGCTTTCCGCCGGCGGTGTCCGCCTCCGCGCAGAACGCCAATGTGCTCAGGTTCGCGGTCAGCGACGCGCGGGCGCCGTCCTTGCGCCAGGTAATGGTCATCCCGTCGGGCGCCGTCACCTCGAAGGTCATCGCGGCGTCAAAGTCAAACGCCGGGCAAGCGTTACGCATGCGCAAAAGCGTTAGCTGATCGCGTACCACAGGGCGCTTCATCGCCGTCAGCATCCGCTCCCGGCTCAGGTTGGTACGGTTGATCTCCTTGTGTCCCGCCGCGCCTCCCCGCCGAACGGCGTCAAGGTCGTTGCCGCCGGCAAACAGATCCAGATACCACACCTGCGGCTTTCCCGGCATAAAAAGCTGAATGGCGCGCGCCAGCAGCAGCTTTCGTTCATCGTCGCCCAAGGCGCTGAAATACGTGGCGTTTACCTGATAATACAGGTTTTTTTGGCCATGGAGGTTCTTAATCAGGCCGCCGCGGCTGACAATCAGGTCGATAAGCCGCTGAATCCGTTCGTCGGGCAGCAGTCCCTTCAGGTCCAGCATGGGGATGCCGTCATGGCAGCCCAGCATGTTGACGGCATGAATATTCCTCTCCTTTAATTCCCTGGCCCAGCGCGCCAGCAGCATGGCCTCGCGGTTCTCGATCGCGTCAATCACCAGGCCCGGCAGGAAAAAATCATAGGTCCAATACCCCTTTGACGCCAACCGCCGATAGCTGCCTTCGCTATAGGAAGCGTGGATCTCCGGCAGCAGGGTTAATCCATGCTTGTCCGCCAGCCCGCGAACGCGCTCCAACGCCTCCCACGTCTCCGGCTCGTTCATAAAGTTACGCTTCCCGGGGGCCTTGGCCGCGTAGGCAAAGGCGTCAAGCCGCGCCATCGCCGCGCCATACCCCTTCAGGCGCGCCAATACCTCGTCGTAATATTGCCAAACCTTTTCGCTTTTCAGGTTGAGATCCAACTGCCCCAAATATCTGCGGCGGCTTTCCATCCACTTTCTCACGGCCCCCGCGAAGGCTTCAAAGCCCTCAAAATCCATCTCGCCGGGCGCTTTGCCATCGGCAAGCGCCGCGTTGATCCGCTTGGCCAAGGCGTCCGCCTCGCCGTATTGCATCTCAGCGGCGGCCATGAGATCCTGCGCGTCAACGGGATCGTAGCGCACCTCCTGATAAAAGGTATTCCAGTAGGGCGCGTCGCGGCCGTCAGGCATGCGCGCCATCAGGATCGGCAGACCGGGCTTGCGAAAAAACATATCCCGAATCAATTCCGCGTCCGGCTGGATATATCCCGCCTCCGTCATGTCCCCATGGCCTTGCCAAAATCGGTTCCAGTCGATGAAGAAATCGCGGTACGCGGATTGATCCCCATGCCGCAAAACGTCCTGAAATTGCGGGGACAGCACGGATAGGTGGTTCAGGACGAGGTCCAGCGTAAGGTCGATCTTCAGCGCCCGCAGGCGTTCAATGTCCCGCCGGCGAGCCGTCATGCGGTTCAGGTCGTAGCTAATCACGGAAAAGCCGCGGTCAAGATCGGTGTTAAAAACGCTTGGCAAAATATAAAAGGAACGAAACGCGTCCGCAAAATCGGGCGTTTCCAGCATATCGGCTATCCCGGCAAGGCTGCCGCCCATGCTGTCCGGATAAGCGTTCAGCATTGCTCCGCTGTTCATGGCCATTCCTCCTTACGCGCCCGCCATCAGCCGGCGATAGTCCGCATAGTCCAACAGTTCCCCGCTTTTGGAAAGAATGATCTTCGCTTTGTCGGCCTGCTCCTCCAGCTTTTGCTGCTCAATTTTCAGCACCATGTCGGTAAAAGCGCTGTCCGTTTTTCCGTCGCGGTTGCGGGCGCGGCGGTGCATAAGGGTCTCCTCGGGCGTGCTGTTTAAAAGAATGGGCAGATCGACGCCCCGCAGATAGGCGCTGTTGCCGTGCGTCCATTCCACAATCAGCACCTGAACGGCGCTGAAATCCACGTTGTCATACCACAAATCCAGCCTGTCGCGGCCCATGCGCTTCAGCGCGATTGCGCGGGCGCCCTGCTTGAAACGGGCAATGACGCCGTTGATTTCGTCAAAGTCGATTTCGGCGGGCGTGCCCAAATAGCCGGACAGCGCGCGCCGTCCCGCCTGCTGGTAGACGGAAAGCCAGGGGATGGACGCCGCTATGGATAAATCGGCATCCTTTTCCTCCCTCCATAGCTCGCGTAAAGCCGCGCCCATGTCTTCCTGATAGCAGCCGCTGTCGATCAGCCCGCGAAGCCCGCAGACGCGAAACACCCGCAGGCGCTCTGCGTCGTTATCGCGCGGAATCCGCCGGGGGTAATTATCGCCGGACAGGATATACGCGCCCGCCCCCATTTGGCGGAGGTAATACCCCAGCACGGAGGCGATCTCGCTTTTGCCCACGCCCGAGCCGCCGCATATACTCGCTACGGCGCGGCCGCCGGGGCTTGAAAGCGCCGCCAGCCGCGCCGTAAGCTCCGGGAAGATGACCCGGGCCTTTCTCACGTGCTCCTGGTTAATACAGATCTGATCGCCGGGCATATCGCCACGAGCGATGTCCGCGGGAATCTCCGGCGGCCGCCAGTCCGCCGCCAGGCTCTTGAACGGTTCCATTTACTTGACCTCCCCGGCTTCTTCGTCCAAAAAGCTGAAGCAGGAATCCAAATGCTCGTCCCAATACTCCAAATCATGGCCGCCCGCGCCGCCTTCAAACGTCAGGGGAAGCCCCAATTTTTCCATCAATCCGCGAAAGCGCCCGCAAGCGCCGCCAACCAGCGCGTCCTGCTCGCCGCAGCACATATGCGTCGGCTGAACGCCTCTCCCGCTTGCGACCGCGTTTTGAACGGAATACGCGGGGTCCCGCCAGGAATGCTCATAGGCCGAACGCCCGCCCAGCGCCGACTCAAACAACTGCGGCGGCACGGCGCCTTCCTGGCTGGGGTCGGACATCGTCAGCAGCGTATCCGGTTCGATGGCGGGAGACATCAGCAGGATGCGGGAAAAGGTCTCATGAAAGCGAAGGCCCAGAATCGCCGCGCCATAGCCGCCCATGGAAATGCCGCCGATAAAAGTATCCTCGCGCCGGTTGGACAGGCAGGGATACATTTGCCGGGTGACCTCCACCAGCTCGCGTCCCGCAAAATCACCGTGAAGCGCCGCCCGTTCAGGATGATCCATATAAAAGGAGTTTTCGCCGTCTGGAATCACAATCGCAATACGATGCCGGGCGGACATTTGCCGCATGGGGAGGCAGAACGCCAGCTCCTCGGCGTTTCCGGAATACCCGGGCAGAAAATAGAGGGTGCGGTACGGGGCCTTTGGCGCGGGATAGCCGTCGTAAAAAGGCAAAAACATATGAAACTCCGTCGCGCGCATCAGCGCTTTTGACTTGTAGGCGCATTTTACGTACATATGCTTACCCCTCCTCCGACGTCAGAAATTCGCAGGCCGGCGTCAGTGCTTTTTTCCAAAACGTATGGTCGTGCCCGCCTTCGCATTCCCATGTCGTGACGGACGCCCCCGCCTTTCGCACGGCGTCGCGGAAGTCGATATAGTTTGCATAGCAGAGCTTGTCCTGCCTGCCGCAAGCCGCAAACAGCCTGGGCATGGCGGACGGCGCTTTGGCCGCCTTGAGCGCGGCGGCAAAGCAGTCCTTGTAGGTGTTTTCGTATTCCTCCCAAGTGCCGAGCAGCGCCGTCACCTCGCCGCTAGACGCGGGCATATCATCGGAATATTTGTCCTCGGGGTTTTGGACGCCAAGCGCCGGCGACAGAGCGGCGATTTTGCTGAAGGTCTGCGGATAGCGAAGCCCGTTGACCAACGCTCCGTAGCCGCCCATGGAAATGCCGCCGATATAGGTATCCTCGCGCTTGTCGGATAAGGGCAGCAGCGCGCGCGTCGCCTCCACGATCTCCCGCCCCGCGTATTCGCTGAACATGGCGCGCCGCGTCTCGTCGTCCACATAGAAGGAGTTTTCGCCGTCGATCAATACAACGGCAATGCCGTACTTCATGGCGTACAGCGCAAAGTTGGTAAACTGCGCGGTCTCCAGGCCGCCGCCAGAGTAGCCCGGAAGAAAGTACAGCGTCTTATACGGCGCGGGGCGGTCGTTCCAGCCGTTGAAATCAGGTAAAAACACGACCGGATAGACGCTTCGCATAATGCTGTCGGATCGGAAATTCAAATGAAGGATAGCCAACAGGGATTCCCCCTTTTTTCTCAATACGGTTCAGCCTTTGACGCTGCCCTGTACGACGCCCTCCAGGATCTGTTTTTGCCCAAACAGGTAAAATATCAGGATGGGCATGATGCTCATGACCAGTCCGGCCATCATGGGGGCATAATCGTTGGAATACTGCGCGCAGAATACGCGGATCATCATTGGCAGGGTGCGCATTTCCTGCGTATTTAGGAACAGGCTGGACAGCAGGTAATCGTTCCAAATGCCCATGGCCACAAACACCAGCAGCGTCACCTCGATGGGCGTCAGCATAGGCAGGATGATTTTGAAGAACAGCTTCCCATAGCTGCAGCCGTCAATCAGCGCCGCCTGGTCAATCTCCATGGGAATGGAGTTGAGGAAGCCGCGAATGAGGAATATGGCAAAGGCAATGTTCAGACCCGTACCGATATAAATCACGGGGATTAAGCTATTGTTAAGCCCCAGGCCGGACGCGTACAGCTTTACCAGCGGGATCATATAAGCCTGAAAGGGCGCGCACATGGAAGCGATCATCAGGTAGTACACCGCCGAAACAAATCTGGACTTCATACGGCTGACGACATATGCCGCCATCGAGCCGAAAACGGCTATCAGTACGCTTACGCAGACCGTAATGACCAGGGAGTTGCGAAACGCCGTGAAGAAGTGCATCTGGTCCAGCGCCTGCTTGTAGTTATCGAGGTTATACGTCGTTGGCATGGAAAACGGATTGCTGGTAAACTGGCCGGTGGTTTTAAACGAGTTGAGCAGCATCAGCAGCAGGGGGAAGATGTAAAAGCACGTAAACAGGAGGGCGATCAGCAGCAGCACGGCCTTTGTGGATGTTTTCGCTTTCACTACATTTGCACCTCCCGCTTCTGGGTGAAATACGCTTGCAGCACGGAGATCACCGCGACCGCGACAAACAGCACAACGGCCTGCGCCTGCGCGTTTCCAAACTTCAGGCTGACAAACGCGGTGTTGTAAATGCGGTAAGCGATCAGCTCCGTTGTGTTGAAGGGGCCGCCGTCCGTCAGCGACATATTGACCTCAAACACCATGAACGATCGAACAATGGCTAAAAACAAGCATATCGTGACGGAGGAGCGGATCATCGGCAGCCGAACGTTTTTGAGCACGCTCAGCGGGCCCGCGCCATCCGCCACAGCCGCTTCCACAAGCTCGTTGGGCACATTGGTAAAGCCTGCGACATAAATTATCATCAAATAAGCGCTCAATTGCCATGAGGATACGATAATCATGGCGATCATGGCCTTGGTAGGGTCGGAAAGCATGGAGGTCGTCAGCCATTGAACGCCCAGCGAGGCGCCGATCTGCGTGACGCCAAAGTTGAAGATGTATTTCCAGATATAGCCCATCGCAACGCCGCCCACCACGTTGGGAATAAAAATGGCGGTGCGGAAAACGTTGCGCGCCTTGAGCGCGCTGGTCAAAAGCAGGCCAAGGATCAAGCCGAGAATATTGCTGACGATCACGGTGCCCGCGGTGTAGACCGCCGTGCGCTGCAGGGAAAGCCAAAACTTTCCGGTCGAAAAGACCTTGATATAGTTGGCCAGGCCGACAAAGGCGAACTCATTGCCGATGCCGTCCCATTTGACAAAGGAAATCCAGATGCCGTAGAAAAACGGGACAACGAGCGTAGTGAACCAAACGAATAACGCTGGAACAAAGAAGAACAGGATCAGCTTGAACCGGTCGCGCTTGAGCTTCATTAACACGCTGGTTCACTCCTTTCTGGAATAAAGCAGGCAGAGCCTATCGCTTATAGACCCTGCCTGCCGGTGTAAGAATGCCGGCCTTTATTCCAGCTCGGCAAAGTAGTCCTGCAATTCAGCGGCAAGACCGGCGCGATCGAGCTGTCCGGCCAGATAAGCCTGCATAAACGGTCCGCAAACCAGCCAGAAGTCCGTGGGGGCTTCACAGATGTAGGTGCTGATATCCAGGATCTTGCCTTCGTTCAGGTATTCCTGGGTGGACACCGCCAAAGGATTGCCGTTGACGGCGGTCACATTGTCAAAGGGCAAGGTGGAGCCGATTTGATTGACCATGAACTCCTCGCCCTGCGGGCTCAGGGCCAGCCAGGCAGCCAGCTTGACGCCGGCGGCCTGCTGCTCGGGCGTGTTCTGATAGGTATCGACGCAGTAGCCCTTGGGGCAGGAGCCCAACAGCTTGCCGTTGCGGACGTCGGCTTCGTCGTTGGTCAGCGGCAGGGGCATCAGGGCGATATCGTCACGGTCTGCGAAGGTCTGAATCTGCAGCCAGTTCCAGTCGCCCTGGAACATCGTCGCCGCCTTGCCGGTAGCAACCTGCTCCAAATCTCCCTCCTGGGTATCGGCCAGGGGATCGGCCTTGTTAGAGTTGTAAGCCATCAGGATATCGAACACGTCCATGATATGATTGAAGTGCTCGTTTTCAATCAGCGAGTAGCTGCCCGCCTTCAGGTCCGCCATGATCTGACGTTGCGCGGCCTTGTCCCCCAGCCATTCGGAAAAGAGCTGGCAGCCCAGATAATGCGCGCCCAGCGCCCAGTCCGCGCTGAAAACGACCGTCGCGGGAATGCCCGCGGCCTCGAAGCCGTCGAAGAACGCCTTGAGCTTGTCAACGGTATTGACCGTACCGACATCGTAATCCTCGCCGTATACTTCCGACACAAGACGCTTGTTGTAGATCAGGCCAAAGCCCTGATAGCTGGAGGGAATACCGTAGATGGCGTCGCTGCCCTCTTTTTGGCAATACTCCAGGCCGCTCAGGATGTGGCTCATCCACTCGGCGTTTTCAGGCGTGTTGAGATCCAGCATGTAGTCGGAGTAATTGAGAATTTGCCCCACGTCCAGCATGGACACGGTGGGAGCGGTGCCGGCCGCGTACAGCGCCAGCCAGGCGGCTAGCTGATCGTCGCCGCAGGGATAGTAGTTGACAGTGATCTCGGGGTTTTCCTTCATAAATTCACCCAGCAGGGCCACGGTGGCGTCGTCAACGCCGGCCTGCGTAGAATAGAAGGAAATGGTCACGGGGGTTTTCTCTTCGCTTTCCGCGAACGCGGACGTCATCGACAGGGCCATCACCAGCGCAAGAGCCAGGGCCGTCCATTTCTTGAGCATGAGTCGTTCTCCTTTCTTGTCAGCATACGATGTGCTGCTCTTGAAAACGAGTATAGCGCGCCGCAGTCAAATTGTCAACCGATTAACATAAACTTTTTATAAAATTCATATTTGAGATGGTGAATGAATCGCCATATCATCCATTTTTTATTCGAAATTCACGTGTTCTCGTCCATCCTTAAGGCGAAAACGCCGGATTTATTGGTTTGATATGTCATCCGAATTAACTTTTTCTTCCATAGACGATTCCAGCCGTCGCATAGCGGGCGCGCAGCGCGCGGCCGCCCGGCGCGTTAGGTTCGTCTACCTCGACGCCGACCTCCTCGCCGCTCAGCAAACGGTCGCAAAGAACGGCCATGTCCCGAACGAGCCGCATGCACGGCGGATTGTAGCCGGCCGTTCCCGGCTTTCCCGCTTGGCTGACGTGCCCCGGCAGCCAAGCGTACTCCTCCCAAGGCTTCGCGCGCTTCAAAAAGCCCGTCAGGGAGGCGCGATACTCCGCCAGGCTCAACGCCATGGGAACGGTCATCAGCACAATCTCCCCGCTTCCGACAGCGTCGCCGGAAAACACGGCGCGGTCGGCTTCGTCCACAAACACGACAGAACCCGGGGTGTGACCCGCCAGGTCCACCGCTAACAGGCGCACGCCGCCCAAATCAAACGCCCGGCCGTTGCGAAACGCGTGGACCCGCTCCATGGGAAGCCTGGCCACGCCCATCGACGCAAAAGCCGGTTCCATTACGGCGACCGCTTCCACATCACGCTCATGAAGCCAAATGGCGGAGAACTCCCCCGCCGCGCCGTAATGGTCGGGGTGGGCGTGCGTTAGGAGCAGCGATACCGGCAAAGCGGTTATTTTTCGGATTTCCGGCATCATCAGGCGAAGCCCCATGCCGCAATCGACCATCACGGCCGCCGCGGTTCCTACCGCCAAATACGACGTGGCCCGCGCCTCATCCTCATAGCGCCAAATATGCGGCGCGATGCGCTCCATTGCGGCTACTCCTTAAAAATCATCGTGATAAAGTCCCGCAGGCAACGCCTCCATACCTGCCATTCATGCGTTCCGTCATATTCGCGCCGAACGACGCCCTTCACTCCCTTCCGCTCCAAAAGGGCGTCGTCCGCGATAAACTCGTCAAAAAATTCATCCTCCCTGCCCATCGCGCGGAAGAACACGCGGAACGAAGCGGAGAACACATCCGGATGGTCCAGCAGCTCCAAATGAGGCTGCTCCTTCGTAAAGAGGTTTCGGAGAAAGCCGCTGAACAAACCGACGTAACCAAACATGTCGGGATGCGCGAGGGCCGCCGCGCTTGCGTGCATGCTGCCCATAGAGAGGCCGGCGACGGCCCGGCGCCATTTGTCGCCGCGCACGTGGTAGGCACGCTCCACATATGGAATGATATCCCTCATCAGCATTTCGGGAAAGGCGGCGCAGTCATACCCATGCCCGAGCCGCACCATGCCGTTCCCCATGACGACCATCATGGGCACGCTGTCGCCGGACGCGATCAGATTGTCCAAAATAAAATTCATCCGGCCCTGATAAAACCAGCCCAGCTCATTCTCCCCATGGCCATGCTGAAGATAAAGGACGGGATAATCCGTTTGCGCGTCATAGGCCGGAGGCAAATAAACGAGGCAGCTTTCCGTATGGCCTGTTACCTGGGAAGGAAAAAAGTGATGGGAAACCGTACCGTGCGCCACGTCCAGCGCCTGATAGAACGCCTCGTCCTTTGCGGGCGCGTCGATTGCGTTGATGGGGCGGGACCCGCCAAAGCCAATGGGCAGAAAGGGGGACAGCATGTCCGCGCCATCCACCATCAGGCGTAGATAATGGTATCCCTCCGGCAGCTCGAGCGTCGCTCCCCAGCAGCCGTCCGCCTGCCGCGCCAGCGGAAAACGCGCGCCTGAAAGCATGCGCAGCTCCACCTCTCGCGCGGTTGGGGGCATTTTGAGCCGAACGCGAACGCGGCCGTCGGATAAAAAGGCCGCGCCCTCTTCGGATAAGACAGGATGATAGGCAATCGCCTGCGATGCGCAGCGCCATACCGGCATATTCGATCCCTCTTTTCTTTTTCCATTGCTGTATGCATTATAGCAACCGCGCCGGCAATATGTCAAGCGATTGTCAAATGGAATCGGGAGGACAGGCTCCGACGGCGGAAAGGGCTCCCCAAAAGGCTGGCGCGATGGAGGGCCGTTCCCTTTTGCCGCCAGACTCAAAAGGGGGCCGCGCATGCTCGATAGGATTGCAAACCCCTATGCGGCAAACAAAAATCCGTTTTCAAGCGGCGTTTGAAAACGGATTTTCCGTGCGTTTTTTATGCGAGGGACCGGTATGACGGCCCCTTCAAACCAACGACGCCTGAGAACCGCGTCCGGGCCATACGCCCGCTTCGTTTGAAACGCGCGCTTTCACCCTTTCGACGGATGGCTCCCAATCGCAGCCAGAGGAATGGCAAGAAAGATCAGCCAGCCGGGATGCCACAGGTGGAAAAAGAAGCCCAGCACCAGATAAATCAGCGTAATCATGACGGGGTTGCAAAGCTGCTCCAGCCGTGTACGCGGATGCATGTAGTGGAGCGGAATGGTCAGAAACACCAGCCAGCCGGGATGCCACAGGCCGAACACTCCGCCCAGCACAAGATAGAGGCCCGTAATCAGCAGGGGAAACATGGCGTCCGACTTGCGCCGCTTTTCCGCTTCCTCAGCCCGCGCCTTCGCCTCGTAATAGCTGCCCTCGGGCCCAAGCGTTTCATGATTGGATTCCGACATCGGTGGTTCCTCCTTATGCGTCCTAAGCGGCGGGCGCCCGTCCGCGCTTTCGGTTTTCTTCACGCGCTCATCATAGCATGATTTTTCGGGAACGAAAAGAGGCGGACGCTCAAAAACCGATGAAAACGCCATAAGAAGTTTATGAGAATTCGGTGAGAGAACCCGCCGCGTCGCCTGTACCCTTCCATCGCGGGCAGGAAGGCGGCGCTCCCAGGAAATCGCGGCACGCCGGCGCGTGCTTTCGTATAAGCAAAAGGAGCCCGCGCCGCTTCAGGCCACGGGCTCCCAATATCCTTCTTTTGGCCGCAAAGGCGCGTTTCTCCCCGCGCTCAGCCGTTTCCTCCGTCGCCGCCTATCAGGTAGAGAACCTCGCCGTCCTTGGCGTGCACAAGGATTTCATAAGCGTCCTTTGGATCGTCGCTCTGGGAAAGGTCAAACTGCCAGTACGGCGTCCTAAAGTAGGCGTCCTCCTTTGCGAAGCCGTAGCAAACGGAAAAGCGTCCGAGCCCTTCCGGCGTCTCCCCATATTTCTCCATAACGGCCTCGATGGCAATGGAGAACGCGTCATCCCTGAGCATCACGCCGTCCGGAGGCGTGGAAAAATGGTCGTTGGTCACGGCGTAATCCGTCGCGGTCAGTTCAAGCGCCCCGCCGTTTGCCGTCAGCGCCCGAACGATCCCATCCGGCCGCTCCGCCGCCGCGGCCGCGCCAGACACAATGGTAGGCGGAAGCGCCGTCGGGACCGGCGTAGGCGCCGCGTCGGCCGCCAGGGCAATCGGGCGGGCAGCCGTCAGCAGAACGCCCGCGGCCACAAAAGCCAGAATTTTTTTCATCGTCGTTCACTCCTTTTTGATGAAGGAATCCAGGGCAGACCGCATGCCTGCGCCCTGCCGATAAAACGAGCGACCGCTGCCAAAGCCTTCCGGTTTTTTTGTAACAACTTCCAGCGTCTTATCCCAAAAGCATCCGGTCGTTGGCAAATTCCTGCCCGCTTGCCTTTTCAAACATTTGCAGAAGGTCCTCCACCGTCAGGTTTTTCTTTTCCTCTCCGGACACGTCCACGGCAATACGTCCCTCGTACATCATAATCAAACGGTTTCCATGGGCGATAGCGTCCCTCATGTTATGGGTTATCATCAGCGTGGTCAGCCTGTCCCGCCGCACAATTTTTTCCGTGGTTTCCAGCACCTTGGACGCGGTTTTGGGATCAAGCGCCGCGGTATGCTCGTCCAGAAGCAGGAGCTTTGGCTTTCGCAGCGTGGCCATCAGCAGCGTCAACGCCTGCCGCTGTCCGCCGGAGAGCAGGCCGACCTTTGTCGTCAGGCGATCCTCCAGCCCAAGGTCCAGTATCTTCAAAAGCTCGCGGTATTGCTCGCGTTCCGGGCCGGTAATGCCGATGCGAAGGGTGCGGGGCCTGCCCCGGCGCATGGCAAGCGCCAGGTTTTCCTCGATCTGCATGGTTGCGGCGGTGCCCATCATAGGGTCCTGAAACACGCGCCCGATATAGCGCGCGCGCTTGTGCTCCGGCAGCTTTGTCACATCCACGCCGTCAATGCAGATAACGCCCCTGTCCGCCAGCCACACGCCCGCCACGGCGTTGAGCAAGGTGGATTTCCCCGCGCCGTTGCCGCCGATGACGGTTACAAAATCCCCGTCCTCAAGCGTAAGGGAAACCCCGTCCAGCGCGATCTTTTCGTTAATCGTTCCCGGATTAAACGTCTTGTGAATATCCTTGATCTCAAGCATGGCCGTTGCCTCCCCGCTTTACAGGCTTTGCAAAATACCTTCCCTTCCAATAGGGCACGGCGAGGAAAACCGCCACAATCGCGGCTGACAGCAGCTTCAGATAGTTGGAGTTGATGCCGCTCAGGCTTACCACCGCCTGAATGACCACATAGTAGATGATGGAACCGATGGAAACCGCCAGAAGCTTCAGGCCGAAATTCCTGAACAGCCTTCCAAACGTCGCCTCTCCGATGATGACAGCCGCCAGGCCGATGACGATTGCCCCCCGGCCCATGTTGATATCGGCAAAGCTTTGGTATTGCGCGAGCAGCGCGCCGGAAAGGGCTACCAGGCCGTTGGAGATCATCAGCGCAAGCACCTTGTTATAGTCGGTGTTGATCCCTTGGGCCCGGGCCATATTGGGGTTTGCGCCCGTGGCCCTCAGCGAGGAGCCCAGCTCCGTGCCGAAAAACCAGTACAGAAGCCCGACAATCGCCGCCGTAAACAGGCCCACCACAAAGATGGGATGCTCATAAAACGGCCGCGCGCCCTTGCCGACATCCTGCAAATAGCGCAGGGATACCAACAGGTCGTAGTTGTTCACGTTCAGCGATTGATTGGCCTTCATCCCCATAATCGCAAGGTTGACCGACCACAACCCCAGTTGCGTCAGAATCCCCGCTAAAATGGCGGGAATGCCGCACGCGGTATGCAGCAGGCCCGTAACCAGCCCCGCCGCCAGGCCCGCCAGAACGGCCGCGAGCAGGGCCGTCCAGACGTTCGCGCCGCCCACGATCATCATAACGCCCACCGCGCCGCCCGTACAAAAGGAACCATCCACCGTCAGGTCGGCGATGTCCAGCAGCTTATACGTAATGTACACGCCGATGGCCATAACGCCCCAGATGAGCCCTTGGGATATCGCGCCGGGAAGGGCGTTCAGAAAGCTCGTCAAATCCGTTTCCCCCAATGCTGGCGCGGGGCGGCCCGCCCCATGCCAAAAGTCGATACAGTTCAACATTATAGCAAAAAACCTGGGAAAAGGAAGCCCTTTCCCCAGCGTTTTTGATAGGCTCCGCCCGGTTATTCCATCTCGATCGGCACATAGCTTTCCGGGATGCTGACGTTCAGCGCTTGGCAAAGGGCGGCGTTAAACTTGGGCGTAAAGTTTTCCGCGTAGGAAACAGGCATGCTGGAAATGTCGGCCTTGCCGGTCAAAATCTGCGCGGCCATTTTGCCGGTGGTGACGCCCAGGTCGTAATAGCTGATGGAAAGGGTCGCCACGCCGCAGCCCTTGGCGATGCCCTCCTCGCCGGCCACCACGGGCACGCCGGCGGGCTGGCAGATGTTGTCCACAATGCCGGTGTTGGCGGCGACGGTGTTATCGGTCGGTACGTAAATCACGTCAGAGCCGTCACAGGCGGCCTGGGTAACGGCGGCCGCGTCGTTGCTGTCGGCAAAGGGGTAGAGCTCGCACTCATAGCCCAGCTCTTCCAGATATCCCTTCACGGTATCCACCTGGTACTGGCTGTTGGCCTCCGCCGAGCAATAGAGCAGGCCGACCTTCTTTGCGTCGGGGAAAAGCTCCTGAATCATGGCGGCCTGCTGGTCCAGCGGGGCCAGGTCGGAGGTGCCGGAGACATTGCCGCCCACAGTGCCGGTAAAGTCCGCGATGCCCAGCGCCACGCCATACTCCGTCACGGAGGTGCCCAGAATCGGAATGTCCGCGGTCGCGGCGGTGGCGGCCTGGAGCGCCGGGGTGGCGTTGGCCAGGATCAGGTCCACATTTGAGGATACAAAGGAATTGACGATCGTGGAGCAGGTATTGGAATCTCCCGCCGCGTTTTGCACGTCAAAGGCTACGGCGTCTCCCAGCTCCTCGGTCAGCGCGTCCATAAAGCCTTGCGTGGCGGCGTCCAGCGCCTCATGGGCGACCAATTGACAAATGCCGACCTTGTACGTTTCTCCCTCGGCCAGGGCGGCCGTGGCGGACAGCGCCAGCATGGCGGCCAGCAGCATCGAAATCATCTTTTTCACGTGTCTAACCTCCTTAGAGCGTCGTTGTATTTTCAAACGGCTTGTCCCGCTTGAAGTCGGGTACAAAAAGCGCCCGCGCGCATCCGCTTCATCGCGGACGGCAGAGGGCGTAAAAAACGCGGCGACGACTTGATTGACCGGCTGCCCCGGCCTCGCGGGCAATCGGCGTTGCCCTTCGGGGATCGAGGCCCGCAGCCGGCGCGGACCGTTGGCCGGCTGCTTTCAGGCGACGGCTCCGAAGCGGAATTTGCCGCGTCCTTCCGCCTTTCCGCGTCGGACAAAGGCTTCCTGGAGGGACGAGGGGCGCGGCCGCGCCGCTCCGCCAGCGTCTTTACGGGTTGCATTGTATACCGTCCCCCGTTGCCCGTCAAGCGGTAAATCGAGGCATGGAGCGCCGTTGCGCCGTTCGCGCATACCCAAACGCCCGGTTCGTCACGGGTCGCGCCCATTGTATTTCTTGTGCATTTATGCTGGAAAGCTCCACGCGCGCGCATGCGAGCGCGTTCCCGGCCCGCTTTCATCCCGTTGAGCGGCTGCCTGACGAAATAAAAAGAAATTGCCTGTTTCAGTAAGGATTTTTATGCCGCTAGCTTTGGCCGTGCGATGAAAATCCGGTTGCCCTGCCCGGCTCCGGCGGGGAACCGCCGCGGTTTCATACCATACGGGCAGCGCATGGGGCGGCGGTCGTCAGCGCGGCGCGCTGCCTCGCCTGCTCCCGGAAGAAAGCGCGACGGGCGCAAGGCCGGCAGCCCATGAGGAAGGATTGCAAAGCGCCGGCTTTCCCGCCAAGCCAACGGTCAACGGGAATTTCCAGAGGATGAAAAATGATAGATCTCGCGCCGGGATATACGATATGTGCGATATATACCATAAAGCGCGGCAATATCTCATAAAGATATCGTCCATCTCCAATCTTGCAAAACGGCGGGGCAGATGCTATAATGGTTAATAGACTGTATCAGTACCCAGTCGGACGGTCTGCGGAGACAAAATGGATTTCATTTTTGTTTGTCCGATTCGTCTATATAGGCTCCAAGGATTTTCCTGTCATATACCAAGGGCGTAGGAAGGGGACCGCCGGATGCGCAAGAAGTTGAAGATCAATTGGCGCCAATGGTGGATATGGATGCCGATATTGCTCGTCTCCTTCGGCGTCCTGGGCGGCGGCTATTGGCTGTATTACCGCAGCATCGAGCAGGCGGTTTATGCCACGACCCTTTCCTTTATGGAACAAATCGCGGATCACGACCGCCTCAATATCGTCAACCAAATGAACAGCAAGACGGAGTATCTCCAGGTTATTCTCGACCGGATCGATGCCTCCAGAGACAGCCGGTTCGAGGAAGTGATCTATAATCTGGGCGTGGAAGCCAAGACGGCTTCCTTTGACACGCTCTATCTGATTACGTCGGACGACGAAGTGTACAGCAGCTCCTATCTGAGAACGCCTCTTCAGGATATGCCCTGGGCCGAAGCGTTTGAACGCTCGGGCAGCCGTTTTGCCATTCGGTACGACGAGGCCAGCCGTGAAAAATGGGGCGAATTTCTTGTCTACGGCGTGCGATTGGCCGCGCCGGTATCCACCGGGGAAAAAGGAATCAGGGGCGTGGTCGGGCTGGTGCCCATCGCCGAAATCGCCGACCAAATGCGCCTGGAGAGCTTTGACGGTCAGGGCATCGCGGTGGTCATGCAAAAGTCGGGCGATATCATTACGGCAAGCCGGCAATACAGCACGCCGGACAACAACTTTTTAACGCCCCTGGAACACGCCTCGTTTAAAAACGGGGGATCCCTGGAAGCCTGCCGGCAGGCGGTGGAACGGGGCGAAAGCCTGTTTGTGGAATACAGCCTGGGCGGAAGCTCCTTCTACGCGCTGTTCCAGTCCCTGGAGCACCATGCGGAAAACGAGTGGTATTTGGTTGTGCGGGTCTCCACACAGGTAACGGCGGACCAGGTAAGGACGCTCATCTCCCGCTCCCTCCCCTTTTTCTTTGTGCTGGGCGCGCTCATTCTGCTCATCGCCTATTTTATCTACCGCACCGTAAACTCGGCGAAGGTGGCCCGGGCCTCCGAGCAGGCAAAATCCACCTTCCTGGCCAACATGAGCCATGAAATCCGCACGCCTCTGGCCGGCATCGTCGGCCTGCAATATCTCATGCGTCAGAACCTGGGCGACCCCGACAAGCTGGAGGCGTATTTAAAAAAGGCGGAGGTATCCGCGTCGTTTTTGCAAAGCATTATCACCGACGTTCTGGATATGTCCAAGATTGAAAGCGGGCGGTTGGAAATCTATCCAAAAGAGATGGATTTGAAGCTTCTGGTTGAGGAAGTGCACATTCTTCTGGAAAGTCAGATGGAAAATAAGGGGCTTCGGTTTCGCGTTGACGCCGCGGCGCTGAAGGAACCCATTGTCCTGGGGGACGCGCTGCGGGTCAAGCAGATTCTGACCAACCTGTTGGGCAACGCGGTCAAATTCACCCCCGAGGGCGGAGAGGTTTCCCTTGTCGTCAGGCAGGAATTATCCGGTGGTATCGCCAACACTATATTCCAGGTGGCCGATACGGGCTGCGGCATGAGCCCGGAATTTTTACAGCGCATCTGGGCCCCCTTCGAGCAGGAACGGCGCGTTGCCTCGCAGAACGGCACGGGACTTGGCACGACCCTGAGCAAGACCCTGGCGGAAAAAATGGGCGGCTCTATCTCGGTGGAAAGCCAGTTGGAAAAAGGGACGGTGTTCACCGTTTTCATCCCCTTCCCGGCGGCAAAGCCGCCGGGAGACGAAACCGCTGTAAGCGGCGCCCCCGACACAGACTGGACCTTGAAGGGGAAGCGCATCCTGGCCGTGGAGGATAATGAAATCAACCGGATGATCGTTGTGTCCATTCTGGAGGAGCAGGGCTGCGAGCTGACGGAGGCACAGAACGGACAGGAGGCTTTGGACGCCTTTGAAGCCAGCTTGCCTGCCTGGTTTGACCTCATCCTGATGGACGTTCAGATGCCCGTAATGGATGGGTATGAGGCCACAAGGCGCATCCGCGCGCTACCCCGACCAGACGCGCGGACGGTGCCGATTATCGCCATGACCGCCAACGCCTTCAGCGAGGATATTGAAAACGCGCTGGCCGCCGGCATGGACGACGTGGCGACCAAGCCGTTGGATATCAAGCTGCTGCTCAAAAAGTTAGAAATCATTAAAGACCGGGAGGAACGCTCATGAGGAAAATCCGCCTGCTCCGCGCCCTGCTATTAGCGGCGCTTTGCCTTTCCCTGGCGGGCTGCCAGGCGCAAAAACCTGCGGAACCGGAGAAAGTGACGCTTACGATCAAAACTCCGCCGATCGGGCTTGGAAATATTCCCGGCGTGGGCGAGTCCGAGGTCTACGATATGCTCACGGCGGCGGCAAAGCGTTTTCAGGCGCAATATGACCTGTACAACGTGGAATTTACCGTCAGCCGCTACGACTACCTGGACGAGCAGGCGCAGCTCGCCGATAAGTACGGCACGCCGGAAGCCGCCGACATCTTTTTCTCCGGCTCCTGGAACGTGCCGCTGTACGTCAAGCGGGGCTGGCTGGTTCCGCTGGACGACATGATCGACGAGGCGATGCGCGCCGATATCGACGATTCCATTTGGAAGCAAAACACCATCGACGGGCGGGTATATACCCTCCCCTACCACCAGCTACAAAACACGCTGATGGTAAACCGGGCCATGATGCTGAGCGCCGGTCTGGAGGATTATATCCCGGAGGGCGATTCCGTGGCGCACTGGTCGACCGAGGATTTTAACCTGATCTGCCGAAGGCTTCAAGAATCCATGAAAGATGAAAACACGTTCGCGTTTATGATGTACGCCGCCAACAATCAGGGCGACAGCCACATCATGACCCTGCTGCGGGCTTACGGCTGCACCCTCTATGACGAAAGCGGGAATTTTTCAGTCAATACGCCGGAGGGAATTCGGGCCCTTAGCTGGATCAAGGAAATGGACGCCCAGGGCGTCACCCCCAAAGGAGCGGAAAACCTGGAGCTGCTGGACTGCGTCAACCTGTTTTACAACGGACAGCTCGCCATGTGCGTGGGAAACCTGACCAACCTGTGGGACGCAAGAAATAAGGGCATCGACGTGTTCACCGCTAATTTCCCCGATTTGTCCGGCGCGGGCTACTGCACCGCTTCCAGCAACGGCTTCTGCGTATTTGACAACGGAGATGAAGCCAAGCTTCAGGCTTCCAAGGATTTTCTCCGCTTCCTCCTTTCGGATGAGGAGGCGATGAAATATACCCTGGGCACGCTTCCGGTCAGCAAATCCGTCACCGAGCGGTATCAGGACGAAATCTGGATGCTGAAGGCCTATGGCGACAACACTCCGAACGTGGTGGACAATATACGCGGCAGTCTCAACTGGCAGGGCGTCCGGGATGTGTTTTACCGGAGTATCAACGACCTGCTGATGGGCATAAAATCACCGGAGGAGGCGGCCGCTGCCATCGACGAGAGCTGCAACGCCGCCCTGGAGCTAGGCCGCGGAGAGCTTTATTAGCGGAGCATGGCAGATCATGGGACAGAATGGCGGGTGCGGGCATGAAGAGCGATGTGATTCAATATGAGCGATCCTACCGGCAGCTTAGAAACAAAATTGAATCCGCGATGCTTCCGGTAGGCGCCAGGCTGCCCGGCAGGATGGCGCTGTGCCGGGAGCTGGGCACCTCGGAACGCACGGTTCGGCGCGCGCTGGAGCTGTTGGAGCAGGACGGATTTTTAGAGATTTCGCCCAGAAAAAGGCCCACGGTCATCTCCGCCTTCCCCTCGCCGAACGGGCGCTCGCTGCAAAATATGAAGAAGGCCGACCCCGCGCGGGTAAACGACCTGATGCAGACGGCCAACCTGCTGTGCTATCCCATCTTTCTGAACGGGCTGCGGTTATGTAACGGCGAAGATTGGCGCACGCCGGAGACGATTCTTGGAAAAATGAACCCGAACCATCCGGAAGAATTTTGGCGGCTATCCAGCCGGCTTGGACGTTTTTTTATCGCCCGGAATGAAAACGAGCTCCTTTTGCGGGCCGTGGACAGTTTGGGCTTCCGTGGAAAAGAGCCTCCGAAGGGTTCCCCTGAGGAACGAGCGCGGTACCGCTCCCATATCGAAACGCTGTTTCAAGCCGTCAAAAGCGGGGGTACGCCGGGCCGGGAGGAGCTGGACGCCATCTTTTTGCAATACCAGGCCGTTGCGGAACAAGCGGGAAAATTGCAGTTCCACCAGGCGCTCTCCCCCTGCCCCATGCTGGCGGGGGCGGATGAGCCGGGGCGGCAGCTCAGCCTGTCGCAGGAGCGCTATTCCTCGGTCTGTCTGGATCTGCTGGGCCTCATCGCCATCGGCCGCTACCAGCCCGGCGATCACCTGCCCACCCACGACCAGCTTCAGAAAATCTATGGCGTAAGCCGCGATACCTCCGTCAAGGCGGTGCGAATGCTGCGGGATTGGGGCGTGGTGAAGGCGGCGCCCCGGCGGGGGATTTCTGTGGAGATGGACCTGGCCGCCCTCCAAAAAATCCAGATTTCCCCGGAATCCATCGCCTGCCATGTGCGGCGGTATCTGGACAGCCTGGATTTGCTGTCCCTGACAATCGAAAGGGTCGCCGCGCACGCCGCGGCCCGCGTACAGCCAGAAGACGCGCGACGGCTCCAGGAGGCCATCCTCCGGCAGCAAAAACAGCCCTATGAGCACCAACTGATTCCCCGTACCCTGCTGGATTTCATCACAGAGCATATCCAGTATGACGCGCTCCGGTCGATTTACAGGGTGTTATCCAGAAATTTCAGCATCGGCAGAAGCATCCCGAAATTGATAAGCCGCGACAAGAATCCTCAGAATTGCGAAATATACCGGCAATGCGCCGAAGCCGCGGATATTCTTTCCGACGGCGGCGACGGGCTCTTTGCAAAGCGGGCGACGGGCATGTTTGAACAAGTCCGGCGCCTCATCGTTGCAGAGTGCGGGAGGCTGGGCTATTGGGACGCCGCCATGAAGGTTTACGACGGAGCAAAGCTTTGGCGATAGACCCGCCCGGCGATCAAACTCGACATACAACCAATCCGTTGGGAGAAAGGCCGGTCATCATGAAACGAAACCCCAAAAAGCAGGTTGGCCAATGGGATATCTCCTTTACCCCCATCATCCGGTACAGCATTCTATTTTGCATACTGATTATACTCGTAGTGTTTCTGGGCGGGGGCGTCCTGTCGGTGAGCCGGATGAGCGTGGATGCTAAAGCGTCGCTTGCGACCAGCCATGCGCAGATTTCCCAGCGGGTCGATGGAGCGGTTCGTTTGCTGCAATCCCTGGCGAGCCTGCCGGAGTTCCATGACCCTCTGGTTCCTCCCATCGACAAGGTGAAAAAGCTGGACCAAATGTGCCCCTATTTCGGATATATGATGATCTGCTATGTGGACGCCGATATTGTCGTCTACTCCGACGGCTCCGAACCGGCAAGCCTCGCCAGCCGCGACTACATGCAGCGGCTGTTTTCCACCGGGCAAAAGCAGGTGACGGACAGCTTTGCCGCCGGCGCTGACGGCGCGACGCTCAATTATACCGTGGCCGTTCCGTTGCTGGATGAGCAAGGGACGATAACGGGGTGCCTGTTCTGCGCCATTTACTTTGACGAGATGGTGGATATTCTGGAGCGGTCGTCGGGAGCCACCGGGTCAGAGGCGGTGCTGATCGGTTCCCGGGGGCAGGTGATGTCCTCCACGAACGGGCTTCCCTATGGGGATTCCATCACGGACGTTTTAAAAAACAGCGTGCTGTTCGACACCACGGCTGACCGTTTAGAGGAGCAGCTTTTGGCCGCCCAGCCCGGCGCTTTTTGGAGCTTGCGAAACGGAAGCCTGTACTACACCGCCTACCAGCGGGTGGAAAACACAAGCTGGGATATTCTGTGCTCGGTCAATTTTTGGACCTCCTTTGAAGCGATGCTTCCGGCCCTGTTTTTGGTGGCTGGGCTTACCGTCCTTAACTGTCTTGGCCTGCTATGGTTTGTGCGGCGGTATATCGCCAGCCAGATGAAGGTTGTGAATGTGCTGGTTCATTCGGTGGAGGAACTGGAGAACAGGATTTACCGGGACGACCGGCCGAAGACCGCTGATTTTCAGGAGGTTCTGCGCCTGACCAGCGACGGCCTCTCCGACAGCCTGACCGGCGCGGTCACACGCTCGGTATTTCTAAGCCAAGCGGACGCCCTGCTTAAAAAGGCCGACCCTCTGTTAACCCAGGCCCTGTGCTTTGTGGATATGGACAATCTGAAACAGCTCAACGACAGCAGCGGGCATGCCGGAGGCGATATCGCGCTCAAAAGCATCGGATACATCCTCCGGGAGTATGAGAAAAAATATGACGGCGTGGTGGGACGGTACGGCGGAGATGAATTTGTCATGCTGCTGACCAGCCTGGACGATGAAAAAGAGCTGCGCGGCGTGCTGGATGAGCTGGTGCTCCGGCTCCGGACGAGCATTCAATCAGGCGGGCAGAGTATTCCGGTGCAGTGCAGCGTGGGCGTGTCGGTTTTCCAGCCGGGCATGACGCTGGAGCAGATGATCTCCGACGCGGACGAAGCGCTTTACTATGTCAAACAAAACGGAAAAGGATATTATCACATTCGGCAGAAGTGAGGCGCTTATGAAAAAAAGGGTTCGACGGTTGTCAGCGCGCTTTTCCCTCGTCCTGCTGGCTCTTGCCATAAGCGCCGCCTCGGTCATTTTCATCCACAGCGCCATCGTAAAGGTGCGGCAGAGGGAAGCCGAAAACATCCTGTTTTATTACAGGGAAAAGATTATTCTGCAAATGCGGGGGTCTATGAATGAGGCCACGGCCTTGGCGCAGACCGTCCAGGTCATGAAATCCATGCAATCGGACGCTTCGGACTGGTTTGAAACGGCGGTCGGGCCATTGCTGCGGCGGTCCGAAATCCGCATGGTCGGCCTGTTTGAGGAAGATACCTTAACGCAAATACTGCCGCAAAGCAAATACGGAAAGCTGATAGGAAAGGATTTGCGGGATTTTTCCTATATTTATACCATGTCCAAGGTCGTCAAGGAGCTTGTGGTGGAGGGGCCCATTGTGTTGCAAAACGACCCCGAGCGGCAAGAGGTGTTTATCTTTTTACAGCCTATCGTCGAGGAGGGCGCATACCTGGGCCAAGTAGCGGTGGCGCTGGACCGGGACTATGCGCTCGAGCAGTTGGGGCTGGAGGATCTGTCCGCCCAGGGGTATGATTATGAGCTCTGGCGGGTGGAACCTCAGAACGGGAACAAGGAAATCGTCGCGCGCTCCCAGGCTGACGCCGACTTTTCTCAGGCGCAAAAAACGGTATTCAACCTGCCCACGCAGTGGACGCTCAGCATCCAGCCTATGGCCGGGTGGCTCAGCGGAGGACAGCGCCTGGGCCTGATCCTGCTGGGCGTTCTTCTCCAGGCCCTCCTGCTCTCGCTTATGTATTTGCTTAGCAGCAGCCGCAGACAAAGGCGCGCGCTGCAAAGAGCGGACTGTGTGGATCGCGCCACCGGGCTTGATAACCGGAAAGGATTTACGGCAAAGCTGGACGGCTGGCTCCAAAAAGAAGGCCCCCCTATTACGCTGTTTTACTTTTCTCTTGAGGGATATACCCAGACGGCCCGGCTCATCAGCCCGGAGGCGGAGGAGAAATATCTCAAAAGTATCCGCCCCCGGCTGGACGAGTACATCCGAAGCCCATTCCTCGCCGGAAGGCTGGACGAGGGCGGCTATCTGGTCGCGTTACGGGAGGAGCTGGACGAGCAAAGGCGCGATGATTTTGCCAGAGGGCTGTCCCTGGAGCTTATGCTGCAAGTGCGGATTGGCGGCGAAAAAAGCTTCCTGATGGCGCGTTACCAGCATATTTGCTGCGAGCCGGGCGATGGCAGGGCGGCGGAGTATATTTCCAAGCTGATTCGCGCGTATTATGACCGCATATCGAAGGAATCCCCAATCCGCATGCTGACGGAGAAATGCCGTCAGCTTATCGAGGGAAAGAACGACGTTACCTTTGACGAGTACACGGACCTGGAAATGATGGAGTTGTCCAAGACCTTCAACCGCTACCGCAAGCAGGTGGAGCAGTTCGCCTATTCCGATCCGGTTTTTTCCGTGGGCAACCGGCTGAAATTCCTGCGGGATACCAACATGCTGATCTCCTATGATCAAAAAAGGAAATTCAGCCTTTATTGCGTTGACATATGCTCCTTCAGCCAGTACAACGAGCTGTTCAGCGCGGAAATTGGGGATGAGATTCTACGCGAGGTTCTGCGACGGCTTGCGCGTCCCTTAGGCTCGTACCTCTACCGCATCAACGGCGACGTTTTTTTGGGCATCTCCCTCTCGAGCGAGGGTGCGGAGTCCTTTGCCTCCCGGCTGCAGGGCCTGTTTGCCGAACCGGTTACGGTAGGCACGCTCTCTTTTCCATTGCAGGTGCGCATCGCGGCGTGCATGTATCCCAAGCATGGAGAGACGCCGAGCGCCCTTCTGGACCATATCCAATCCGCCCTTCGCTTTGCCAAGGAAGCCGGCCAGACGACGGCCGTATACAACGGCCAGCTTGACGAGCTCATCCGCACGGAAGCCGATATTCTGCGCAGGTTGAAGGAGGCCGTCCAGCAGGAGACGCTGGAGGTGTGGTATCAGCCCATCATGCTGCTCAAGGACGACCGGTACAGCGCCGCCGAAGCGCTTGTGCGCCTTCCCAATGGAAAGGGCGGCTATTTCTCGGCGGGCCAGGTCATTTCCCTGGCTGAACGAAACGGCATTGTGGAAGAGCTGGGCGACTATGTGCTCCGTCGGGCCTGCTCTTTTATGCACGACTTTGGCAACGAGCTGGGCTTGCAGCGCATCGGCGTGAATATTTCCGTGCAGCAGCTTCTGGTGGGAAACAGCGCGGATCATCTGCTGAACCTGATCCAATCCGTCGGCATTAACCCCAGCCTCATTACGCTGGAAATTACGGAGAGCATCCTGATCCAGTCCATCGACCAGGCGGCGCAGTCCCTGGAAAAGCTGAGGCGGGCGGGCGTCCATATCGCGCTGGATGACTTCGGCGTGGGGTACTCGAGCCTCAACTATCTATCCAACCTGCCGGTGGATATCATCAAAATTGACCGCTCGTTAACCCGGCAGATTCTCACGAACCATAAGCAATACGCGCTGCTGAAATCTATTGTGGAAATGGCGTCGATCAATGGGCTTTCGGTTGTGGCGGAGGGCGTGGAGATACAGGAGGAGCAGCGGGCAATCGCCAAGTCCGGCGTACACTATATTCAGGGGTATTATTATGCCCGCCCCATGCCCAAAGAGGAGCTGCGCGGCTTTCTAAGCCGTTAACGGCAGTCCGGCGTTTCTCTCCGCGTAACGCCGCACGGCGGGCCGGTTTGCACGCCGCCCCCCGTTTTTTTGCACGTCAAGCGCGCGGGAATCAGGCTTGGAATGCCGCCGGGCTTGTGTTCATATCAGGCCGGCCGATGGACCCGGCGGCGCGCGCCGTTCGGGAACCGGGACGGTTGAAAAACGAGGGCGGATAAGCGCGCCTCCATACCGTTACAGGTAGTTGACGCCCAGGATTACCGCGCCCAGGACGACCAGGACGACGCCCGTCGCGCGGTTCAGCGTTTTGGGCGCGGCGTTATTGGCAAAGCGGGCGGCAATCCGCGCCCAGATCAGCGTGAAACCCACGCACAGCAGCAGCACGGACAGGTCCGGCATGCCGTCGATGGCAAAATGGGAGAGCGAGCCTGTCAGCGCCGTAAAGCTCATGATAAACACGCTGGTCCCGACCGCGGTTTTCAGCTCATAGCCCAGCACGGATGTCAGGATCAAAAGCATCATCATGCCCCCGCCCGCGCCGATAAAGCCGCAGATAAAGCCGATGACGCAGCCGCAAACCACGGATTGAACCGCGCGCTTCCCGGCGGAAACAGCCGTCATATGCTCCTTCGTGGTCATGACCGGGCGCACAATAAACTTGATTCCCAAAAGCAGCGTCATGAATGTGGAAAAGCCGCCCATGGTCTGGTTGGGCACCAGGCTGGAAACATAGCTTCCAATCAGCGTAAAAACCAGCACCGCCGCCATCATAATCAGCCCGTTGCGAATATCCAGGTTCTTGTTTTTGCCGTAGGTATAGGCCGAAACGGCGCTGGCCAGCACGTCCGACGCCAAGGCGATGCCCACGGCCTGATAGGCCGGGATATGTAAAAAGGTCACCAGCATCGGCGTAATGACCGCCGCCGCGCTCATACCGGCAAAGCCGGTGCCAAGCCCGGCCCCCATACCCGCGATCAAGCAAATGATTATTTCCAGCCAGTTCATGGGTCTATTCCCTCCCCAAACTCAGCATTGCGCTCAGGTTATCGTTTATTTTGGCAAACAGGGCGGCCGCCTGCCGCCTCTCTGCCCCGTCCAGCCCTTTGAGCAGCGCGCCAAAAAAGCTTTGCTGCGTTTCCAGGCCCTCCGTGATAAGCGGCTTGGCGGCCTCGGTAACCGCCAGATGAACCACGCGGCGGTTGCCGCCATCCCGGCTGCGGACGAGATAGCCTCTTTGAACCAGCTCCTCCACCGCGTTGGAAACGTTGGACTTTGACAGCCCTCTCAGGTCGCAGATGCTCTGCGCCGTGTCAAAGCCCGGGTTATGATGCAAAAACAGCAGGATGTCCCATTGAAGCTGCGCAACGCCGTATTTCCGAACGAGCGGATCAAAGCTTTTCGCGTACAGCAGCTTGGCGTTGCGCATCCCGGTCAGGAGCGTTTCCTGAATCGTCATCTTCCGCCTCCCATGTGTTCTTATTAGAACAGTTCTATTTATAACTCATTTTCATTTCTCTGTCAATCCCGTTTGCTGAAAATACCTTGAAAAGACAAAGCCATCGTCAGACGGGCTATTTAGGGAAAGGGAACGTTAAGCAGCGCGGGTTCGAGCGATTTCGGCATAGACGAAAGGAGCGGCCCATGGTAGAATGTACGCGGCATCAAACGGGCTTCAGGCCATGTCGGCCCGATATGCCAGGCGCGCCTTTGGCGTTTCAGGCGCGCTCGGCCATCCTGCCGGTTCGGGCAGGCGGAAAGGATATTTATGAACGTTCATCAAGCCAGGAGCTTTCTTTATCGAAATGCGAGGCCGTTGGATTTAGCCCGATGGAAGTATTTTTTTGAAGGCGGCAGTCCAGAAGATGTTTTAACCGCGTTGGCGGCCTATCAAAATGACGACGGCGGCTTCGGCCATGCCTTGGAGCCCGATTGCTGGAATCCGGATTCCTCGCCAATCCAAACATGGGTGGCAACGGAAATCATTCATGAAATCGGGCTCGGGGACCAAGGGCATCCCGTCGTCCAGGGTATCCTTCGCTATTTATCCTCTGGAAAGGATTTTGACGGCCATACCTGGGCCAACACCATCGCTTCCAACAACCGCGCTCCTCATGCGCCGTGGTGGGAGCATGTCCCCGCCGCCGAACCGTCCTATAACCCAACCGCGTCCCTCATCGCCTTTATTTTGAAATTTGCGGATCAGGAGAGCCGGCTTTTCGCATTAGCCTGTAAACTTGCAAAAGAGGCTTACGCCTATTGTCAGGCGCGCTTCCCGATAGAATCCGCCCACACGGTCGTCTGCTTTGTAAGATTATACGATTGTTTGAAGGAAAGCGCCGCCGGCAATCTCGTCAATTTGGCGGAATTCAAGACCCTGCTGCAAAAGCAATTGCGAATGGTGATTCCCTACGATACGGACAAATGGGCCGCGGAGTATGTGTGCAAGCCGTCCCTTTTGATCCGGTCAAGGGCGAGCGATTTCTATGAGGAGAATCGGGTCATATGCGAGTATGAGTGCTCGTTTATCGAAAACACGCAGGAGCCGGATGGAGCCTGGGCCATCACCTGGTCGTGGGCCGATTATCCCGAGGAATGGAGCATCAGCAAAAATTGGTGGAAATCTGATTGGATTATCAAAAACCTTCTTTATGTCAAGATGATTCGGGAGGATATTTCAACGGGCGGCGATTGAGCTTGCGCAGAAGGTTCTGTCGAGGCGATAAGGAGAAAACCCTATCGCCTTATCTTTTCATGCTGCCGCCCCAGTCCCGCGCAGGCGCGGGATATCGTGCGATCGGCGTGTACCCGCGCATTAACGCCTCCCAAAACGGACTCTGAGCAGCCTCAAGGGGCTTCGTCCTTTACAAGCTTCGTCTTCGGATGCGTGAAGCCTTCCCCGTCGGGTCGATAACGATCATCCTCCTGGGCCATGCCTTTCTCCGCGCGGGGGATTCCCGCTCATAGTCCAGGCTTACCCTTCGCCGGACGAGCGACCGTCCATTTCTCTTTGAAAAAACAGAACCCGCATGGGAAGCCTCGCTTCGCTCCCCATGCGGGTTTTGCACCCTTTAGTTCCTTGCCGGGTCTAACCCCTTTGCTTCCAGGCCAGCAGCATGCCCTCCACAATCAGCCGTCCCACAACCGCTCCGCCGTCTAAAAGGCCGATGCTGGCGTCTCCGTAATAGGCCGCCCGGCCATGCACGGAGCGCATGCCCCGCGTCGCCTCGCAGCCCGTCTCCGCGGCGGCCAGCGCGGCGCGGAGCGCCTTTTCCGGCTGGTCCGCATAGGCTGCGAGCGCTTCCGCCGCCGGGCATAAGGCATCCAGCACGGTCTTTTCCCCCGGCTTGGAATGCGCCCTCGCCATCATCAGCTCCAGCCCTTTTCCAAAGGCGTCGGCCCATTCCGCAAGCGACACGTCCGTCTTGCCACGCAGCGGCTTTGCCATTCCCATCATCCCAAAGGAGAGGATCGTGCCCAGGGAAGAGGGCGCGGCCTCATTCATGACCGACGAGCAGACCGTCAGCAGCTTTCCCAAATCCTGTTCCCGCGACGCCTCGCAGGCCTCGGATACAGCCTTGAAGCCCTCTCGCATCGATATGCCAAGGTCCCCGTCCCCGCTCTTTTGGTCCAGCTCGGTCAGCAGCTCCGCCTCGCCGCTTATCCGGCCGGAAATCGAGCGGCAAGCCCGCTTGATATCCTCCGCGTTCATGCGCGCGCCCCCTTTACCGGTTTAGATTGGTATAAAACGGCGTGGAGGCGGGGGCCAGCAAAAGCCTTTTCAGCTCCGCGTCCAGCCGGAACAGCGTCACGGACGCGCCCGCCATCTCCATAGAGGTGGCAAACTCTCCGATATGCGGCGCCAAAACGTTTACGCCAAGCCCGTTCAGCCTCGCGCTCAGCCGCCTGTACAAAATGAATTGTTCCTCCAGCGGCGTTGCCCCCAGGCCGTTGACCATCACGGAAACCTCGTCCCCGCGCTTCAGGGGCAGCTCGGTAAGCAGCCGGTCCAAAAGCAGGTCGGCCAGCTCGTCCGCGGTCATGAGCTTGCGCGTCTCAATACCCGGTTCTCCATGGATACCCATGCCAATTTCAATTTCATCCTCGGCAATCTGAAAGGTCGGCCTGCCCACCTGGGGCAGCGTGCATGGCGACAGCGCGACCCCGATGGTACGGATTTGCGACAGCGCGCGCTCTGTAACGGCGGCGACGTCTTCCAGCGAAAGCATGGCAGACGCGGCGGCTCCCGCTACCTTGTACGCATAGACCATGCCCGCCACCCCGCGGCGCGAGCTTTCCCGTCCCGGCGGCGCGGAAGCGGCGTCGTCGCAAACGCGCACGATTCGCGTGCGCACGTCCTCCATCTCCACCATATCGCAGGCAAGCTCAAAGTTCATGCCGTCCCCGCCGTAGTTTCCAAACAGGCACAGCACGCCCGCCCCAAAATCACACGCGCGGATCACGTCCGCCATTTTCCGCGCGGAGGGCGAGGCAAACAAATTGCCCACCGCGCAGCCGTCCAGCATTCCCTCGCCCACATAGCCCAGAAAAACCGGCAAATGGCCGCTGCCGCCTCCCGTCACCAAGCCGACCTTTCCCTCCGTCAGATGCCCGCGGCAGACCACCTCGCGCAGATCGCCGTTGAGCGGCGCGATACGGTCCCCATACGCGGCAAAGATGCCCTCCATGGTTTCGTCCACAAATTTCTCCGGGCTGTTCATCAGCTTCTTCATACCGGCTTCCCCTCCCTTCGCCTGGCTATTCCAGGTTCGCGTGACGGCTCATGACGGCCTCGTCGCCGCAGGCGAGCCCCTCCCGGCGCGCCAGCCGTATCGCCATGGCGTCGCACAGCAGCAGCATGCCCTGCTCAAAGCCGTTTCCGCTGATCTGTATGGTGCCCGCGCCGCTCGGCGCGCCGTTCTTGGCCGTTACGCCCGGGATGCGTACCGTCAGGCCGGCGTGGGCCGCCAGCTCCGCTTCGGGGTAAATGGTCAGCGCCGCCACCTCCGCCCCCGCTTGCCTGGCCTTTTCCGCCATCAGCACCACGGAGGCCGTCCTGCCGGACCCGGAGCCAACAATCAGCAAATCCCCGGCTTCAATGGCCGGGGTTGTGGTTTCCCCCGCCACATGCACCCGCAGTCCCAAGTGCATCAGCCTCATGGCAAAGCAGCGGAGCACCAGCATGGACCGACCGCAGCCGGCCACGAATACGCGCCTGGCCCGGCAGATCGCGTCAAGCAGCGCCTCGGTCTGCTCCGCGTCCACCTCGGAAAGGTTCTCCTCCAGCTCCCTGGCGATGCGGACGGCCAATTCCGGCGCCAAAACTGCCTTTTCTTCTTTTGTCATGCTCCGCAAGCCTCCCGAAACCTGCGCGCGGCCTCCCGCACGTCCGGCGCGGCGGTAAGCGCGGCGCCGACGATGGCGATATCCGCGCCAAGCGCGCGCGCGCGGCCGATGGTATCCAGCTTCACCCCGCCCGCGACGGCCACTTGCGCGCCGCTCACCGCGCCCCTGAGGACGGCGAGGTCATCAAAGGGCGTTCTTCCCGTATGCTGTACGTCGTATGCCGTATGCACGCCGATGATATCCACGTCCAGCGCGTCCAGCTCCCTGGCCCGCTCCGCCAGGTTTTCAACGCTGAGCATGTCCACATAGACGAGCTTACCGGCCTCATGCGCCGCCCTTTTGACGCCCAGAACGGTTTCATTGGCAGCCACGCCCAGCACGGTGATGATATCCGCGCCGGCATCCGCCGCAAACTTTGCCTCCATATACCCGCCGTCGGCAATCTTCATATCCGCCAGGACGACCGCCTCCGGAAAGCGCCGCTTCATCGCCCGCACCGCGCCGACGCCCTCCTTCAGCATCAGCGGCGTTCCCAGCTCGATGATATCCACCAGGCCATAGACCTTTTCCGCCATGGCCAGGGCCTTCTCCAAACCGTCCAAATCCAGCGCGATTTGCAATTTCATCCTGCCGCCTCCTGTTCGTCGATTCCCGCCCGGAAGGCGGCGCACGCTTCCTCGATGCCCATATCAGGCCGGAAGACGCTCGCCGTTCCAAGCACGTACACATTTGCCCCGTTCCGTCTGGCAACGCGCGCGTTGCGAACCGAGATATTCCCGTCCACCTCCACCAGGGCCTCCCCTCGGCCCGCCCGGTCTAAAATTCCGCGCGCGCGCGCAATGCGCGCGGCAAAAGCCTCGTCGATATCCACGCGCGGCCCGGTGACGCCGGCCACCACATTCAGCAGCAGCAGCATATCCAGCATCGGCGCCACCTCCTCGGCATAGGCCAGCGGCGTGCTCGCGTTCAAGGCCAGCGACACCCCCGCCCCGCTCTTTCGCACCTCCGAAAGCACATAGGGTAAAAGCTGGGTGGACTCCGCGTGCACGCTGATAAACCCGCCCTTGCAGTAGGGCAGCACCTGATCCAGGTACAGCTCCGGCGTTTTGGACATGATGTGCACGTCCAGCGGCAGCCTGGCGCTCTGGCGCAGCCGCTCGAGCAGCGCCGGCGGGAGCATGGTGCTTGTGGTAAACGTGGTGTCCATAATGTCAATATGGAGCATATCCGCCCCGGCGCGTTCCAGCGCCCGGATATCGCGCTCCAGGTTCAGCAGGTCCGCGCACATCAGCGAAGGCGCGAGCAGGTCTTTTCGCATAGGAATCCGTCTCCTTCCTCGCCCGGTTATTCCAAATTGGCGTGGTACTGCCACAGCGCGGACAGGTCCAGCTCTTTCCGGCGGATAATTTCCACGGCCATCGCGTCGCCGTACAGCAGAAGGCATTGTTCAAAAAGCGATGTCATCGGCTGCCGGGAGGGAAGCTCGTCGCTGCGGTTCAGCTTTGTCTGCACCGGCATGCGAAGGCGGATGTCACACAGGCGCGCGATGGTGCTGTCCTCGTTGGACCCGATCCACGCCAGACGGACGCCCAGCCGCTTCGCCTTCTCCGCGATTCCCTTGGGACAAACGCTCTCTCCGCTTCCGGAAGCAACGATGAGCAAATCCCTGGGCGTAATCGCCGGCTCCGTGATCTCCCCCACATAGTGAGCGTCGATACCCAGGTGCGCCAGCCGCTTGCACACGGCCTGCAAGGAGAGCAGCACTCTGCCGACGCCATAAAAGTACACCTTCTCGGCCTCCAGCACCGCGCTCACGAGCGCCTCCCCCTGCCGGTCGTCGATGCGGTCCAGCGCCGCCGCGCATTCCTCCACAACCAGGTGCTTTGCAGCGCCAAGCGCCATAGCTCTCATCCTCCCTGCGCGGCCGCGACAGCGGCCTTCATACGCTCAAATTTGCCCGGGTCGATTGCGCCGCCGGTATAAAGCGCCGACGTACCCAGTACAAGCTGATTGGCTCCGTTTTTAATCATCTGCGGCGCGTTTTGCGCGCTCACGTTGCCGTCGGCCTGGAGCCGCAGGCCCGCAAGCCCCCGCCTCTCCTTTTCGCGGCGCGCGTCCGCCAGCTTCCGCAGCATCTCCGGCCGGGCGTTTTGCTTGCCGTATCCCGGCTCGATCATCATGAGGGTCAGCCCGTCGAGGCTCGGCCACAGATATTCCAGCGCGCTCAAGGGTGTGGCGGGCGCTAACGCCAGAAAGGCCGCCGCCCCCCTCTCCCGCAGCATGCGGAGCGTGCGCGCCGGAGCGCGAAGGGTCTCAAGCTGGATGGACACCTGATCTCCCGCGCGAACGTCAAACAGCCTCAGGATTTCTTCCGGCCGGTCCGCCATCAGGTGGTAATCCATCCCAATGGGCGCCATACGCCTCAGCGCGTTCGCAAGCTCCGGGCCCGCGGCAAGGTTGGGACAGTAGTGCCCGTCGCACACGTCCATATGCAGATGGGTAAAATGCGCCGTATAAAACGCCATATCCCGCTCCAGCGCCCGGAAATCCGAGCACATGAGCGACGGCATGAAGGCGGGGCTGTCGCGCGTCGTCATGCTACTCCCCCAGCCTCCGGCGCAGCCATTCCACGGACTGCCGCGTGGCCTCCTCGGGCATGCGTTCGTAGGGCGTCATCAGTTCCAGGGACAGGTAACGGTCGTAGCCGACCTCGTCAAGCCTTTCAAGGATATGGTCCAGGTCCAGCACGCCCGCGCCGGGGATTACATGGGCCGAAAGGCCGTCGTACTGCGCGTCGCTGAAGTGGATATGGTATACCTCGCCCTTCAGGTTCTCCAGCGCGTCCTCGATGGTTTCGTTGCACATGCCCAGGCAGTAGAGGTCAATCATGCCATGAAGGTTGGGGGAACGCACGTCGGCAAGCATCTGCTTGATGCGCCCCGTATCCGTCAGCACGGTCAGCAGCGGGTCCGCGGCTTCAATGGTCACGTTGATATCGTAGCCATGGGCCAGGTTGGCCAGGTAGCCCAGCGCGTCCGCCGAACGCCTCCAGGCATCCTCATAGCTGCCGTCCAGCGTACACCAGCCGGCGAAGAACTGCACCGTGGGGCACTCCAGCTCGTTGGCGAACGCGAGGCTCCGAACGTAATACTCGATGCTCCGCTTGCGCGCGTAGGCGTTGGGAGACGCGATATTTATCGGATATTTGACCTGCTCCGGGCACCAGCAAACCGCGCGCATGCCGTGGTCGCGCAGCCTGCGGGCCAACGCCTTGGCCTGCGCCGTCGTGTTATCCTCCACATGAAAATGGGGGTCGTTTGCGTAAAACTCAATCGCCGAGGCGCCCAGGCGCTCCAGCGATGCCAGCGCGTAGTCCAGCGAATAGCGGAAATAGGGAAAATTGGACATGGCAATCTGCTTGGCGCTTAAATGCTTCATCGTTTCATCCTCCTTGTTGGTCGCTGAGAAACTTGCCCACCTCAGCCGCGGTAGGAATGGAAGCCAGCCCGCCCTTGCGGGACACGCACAGGGCGGCGGCCGCGTTGGCGTACCGGATGGCCTCGTCCATTCCGCATCCGCCGCACAGGCGCGTCATCAGCGCTGTGGTGAAGCTATCGCCCGCGGCGGTGGAATCCACGCACTTCACCGGGAAGGCGGGGAAGGCCGCGGACCTGTCTCCATCCAGCAGGAAGGCCCCGCGGCCTCCCAGCTTCAGCAGCACATACCGCGCGCCGGACGCTTCCCGAATCAGCCGCGCCGCCCGCAGCGCCGAGGCCTCGTCCTCCGCGGCGACGCCGCAAAGCGCTTCCGTCTCCGCCTCATTGGGGGATATCATATAGATGCCCTTTAGCCTTTGAAGGTCGATTCTCTTGGCGGGCCCGGCGTCCAGTATGACGGGAATGCCGCGCTCCAGCGCCAGCTCATGCGTCCGGTAAACGGTTTCCAGCGGCATTTCCAGTTGCATCAGCACCATGTCCCATGGCTGCGCGTCCAGCGCGTCCTCTACCATCCCCGGCGTAATCCTCCCGTTGGCGCCCAGGACGTTGGCGCCGATGTAGGAGCCGTCTTCCATGGTAAAAATAGCGGATAATCCCGTCCGCACGCCGTCAACCCGCGCGACATACCTGGTATCCACCCCGCAGGCGGCCAGCGTACCAAGCATTTCCTCCCCGTCCGCGTCCCAGCCGACCGCGCCTACCAGCCACGCGTCCGCGCCGAGCGCGGCGGCGACGGCGGCCTGGTTTGCCCCCTTGCCGCCGCCAAAATACTCGCAGGATTCAAACACCAGGCATCCGTTCGGCTTCATCTCGCTTCCATGCGGGCCGTAAAAGATAATATCCTTGTTGATGCTGCCTACAATCAGCAGCTTCGCCCTTGTCTGCACACACCCACCCCCTTCATCGGGACGCGGCCTTGCGCGTATCCAGCACAAAGTTCACAATCAACATCACAATCAGGAGCGAGCCCCAAACGATATCCCGGTAAAACGCGCTCAGCGAGCTGAACATGTTCATCAGCGTGGATACCATCTGCAAAACAACCGTGGCCAGCACAATCCCCCACACGCTGCCCTTTCCGCCGTCCGGATTGGTACCGCCGAACACGCAGATCAGGATGGAAAACATAATGTAGCTGGTGCCGTAATCCGGTTTGGCCGAGCTCATGCGCATAATGCTGATTGCGCCGGAGACCGCCGCGAACAGGCCGGAGATAACGTAGACCTTTATGATATCCCATACGCAGTCCACGCCGGAGAAGCGGGCCGCCTTGGGGTTGGTGCCGATCATCTGCACGCGCAGCCCGAAGGCCGTCCGTGATATCAGCAGCCCCATCATGACCGCGCAGGCGAGGAACAGCACAAACGTCAGCGGCAAGGACAGCACCTTCACCCTTGCGATGGCCGTAAACGCCGCCGGTACGCCGGACAGCGCCTTGCCGCCCGTCAGCACCGTACTGATGCCCAGGAACAGCGTGCCGGAGCCGAGCGTGGCCAGCATCGGCGGCACATTCAGCCTTCCGATCAGCACGCCGTTGAACAGCCCGCACAGCGCTCCAAGCGCGAGGGCCGCGAGCAGGGCGAGGGCAACCATGGGCCAGCATTCCCCAAGGCCCGCGGCAGGCGCCACGCCCGCGACCAGGACGTTCCCTATGACGATGGCGCAGAGGTTTGCGATATAGACCACCGACAGGTCGATACCGCCGCTCAGCATGCAGATGAACACCGCGATGGCCAGAATGCCGTATTCCGCAAGCTGCTTAAAAATGGATTGAAAGTTTCTCTCCGTCAGGAAGGCCCCGGGCTTGAGCGCGCAGCCGGCCACAAGCACCAGCACAATCAGCGCGGCCATACGGAAAATGGGGCTGTTGACCGCCTTACGGGGATTCCAGGTCTTTTTCAACGAGACATTCATCACGCCGCCTCCCTTTCCGCTCATTGCGCTTCCCCCTGCCTGACGCCCGCTCCGCGTTTGCGCAGCGAGTTGATGGACAGGATCGTGCCGATCAGGATAATCGCGCCTGTAAACACGTCCTTCCAGTACAGGGGAATCCCCAGCATCAGGAGGTTGTTCTGGATCATGGTCAGCAGTACAATGCCGATGACGACATGGAACAGCCCGCCGATGCCGCTGCCGGGGCGGATGCCGCCAAGGATGCACGCCGCGATGACGAGCATCTCCCCGCCCATAAGGTCCGAAGGGGCGATGGCGCCTACATTGCACGAATACATGGTGCCGCCCACAGCCGCCAGCGCTCCGCTGAGCACATAGGCGAAAAAGCGGATTTTCCCGGTTTTCAATCCGGCCCGTTCCGCGGCCACGCTGTCCGAGCCGATGGCGTATAGCCCCCGCCCGAACATCGTATAGCGGAGCAGAAAGAACATAACGCCGTATAGGCCGACCACGATTAAAAACTGCGCGGGCATTTGCGCGGTCAGCCCGCTGTCGGGGTTGGTGCAGGTAAACAGGTTCAGCGACCCAAACGACGCCATGCCGCCATGGAGAATCGTATTGGACGCCTTGAGCACTCCGTACATGACGCCGCTGAACAGCGAGGACGTACCCAGCGTAACGATCAGCGAGGGAAAGTGAAACCTGGCGATGATGGCTCCGTTTATTGCTCCGCAAAGCGCGCCGACGCCCACGCTGAAAAGGAACACCAACAGCATCGAGCCCTGAAAATCCTGCCCTCCGAAGCATCGGGCCGTTACGAACGCCGACAGGCTCGCAATAGCCGGGTAGGATACGTCCGGGCCCGCGCAAATCAACGAAATCATTTCGGCCAGCCCAAACACCAAATAGACCATGGATGCCCGCGCGAGGTTCACCATGCCCGTATTGCTGAAAAATTGCCCGGAGGCCGCCTCCACCACAGCCCCAAATAGGAGGGCGATCAGGATCACATAGGTTTCCGTCCGGTTGAACAGCTTCTTTACCGCCGTCACAATGCACGCCCTCCTTTCAAATTGCCGCGTCGGTCAGGGATTGTTCGGTAATGTCCGCGCCGCAGAGGAATTTTGACACCTTGCCGCCCTTGAGCACCAGCACGCGGTTGCATAGCGCCTCCACCTCCCGGATGTCGTCGGAGGCAATGATGATCGACATGCCCTCCCGCGCGTAGCGGCACAGCAGGTCATAAATATCCTGCTTGGCGCCGATATCCACGCCCACGGTCGGACCGTTCAAAATCAGGATATCGGGGTTGCAGGCCAGCCATTTGGCCAGCACCACCTTTTGCTGATTGCCGCCGGACAGCTTTTGCGCGGCCGCGTCCCGGCCGTCCGTGGCGATGGACAGCGTCTTGATCCACTCGTCCATCTCCTCGCCGGCCTTGCGTTGATGAAGAATACCCGCCCTGCCGCTGACCGCCTTGAGATGGGTGATGATCTCGTTGCGCGTCAGGGACTGCGGCATAAACAGGCCCTCCGTAAGACGGTCCTCCGGCACATACGCGATTCCAAGCCTCTGCGCGGCGGCCACGCTGGGGATGCTTACGCGCTTGCCTCTCACAAGCAGCTCTCCGGCCGTAATCGGCGTCAGGCCGAACAGCGCCATAGCCAGCTCCGTCCGGCCTGAGCCGAGCTGCCCCGCGATGCCCAGGATCTCGCCCTTGCGCAGTTGGAAATCCACCCCTTCAAAGGCGCCCGCGGAGGAAAGGCCCTTGGCCTCCAGCATCAAACGCCCCTCGTCTCCCACGGGCGGCACGTTTTGGGCCGCCTTCATCTCGCGGCCCGTCATATAAAACGCGAACTTGCTCTCGTCGATTTCCGACGCGGCGCAGGAAACGACGTTTCGTCCGTTTCGGAAAATGGTGATGGTGTCGGAGATCTCGAACACCTCGTCCAGCTTGTGGGAAACGAATACCACGGAAACCCCCTCGTCCCGCATCGCGTGGATGACCGAAAACAGCCGGTTGACTTCCTTGCGGGTCAGGGAGGCGGTCGCCTCGTCCATAATCACGACCTTGGCCTGATGCACCAGCGCCCTCGCAATGGCGATCATCTGGCGGTCCGCCACGGAGAGGTCCGCCACCCGTGCGTTCATGTCCACCCTCAGGCCAATTTTTTCAACGGCGCGGCGGGCCGTTTCCCGCATACGCCGGTAGCTTACAATTTTTGAGCCGCGCGCCACCTCTGTGTTAAGCGCGAGGTTTTCCATAACGGAAAGGTTGGGGAAAAGCGAAAAATCCTGATAAATCACTTGCACGCCTAAGCGGATCGACTCCGCGGGCGTGAGGGAGGAATACGACCGGCCCGCAATACAAACGGCGCCGGCATCGGGCTTGTAATACCCGGAAATTACCTTAATCAGCGTGGACTTGCCCGATCCGTTCTCGCCCGCAAGGCAATGAATCTCCCCCCTGCGGACCTCCATGGATACCTGCTTGAGCGCGTGCACGCCGCCGAAAGACTTGTCGATGTTTTGAACGGAAATCATCACGTCATCCATGCGGATCCCTTCCTTTGGCCGGGCCGGAGATTGCGGCGGGAAGAGGGGCCGGGCCCCTCCTCCCGCCGGGAATGGGTCAGAAATCGTAATCGTTGATGTTGTCCTTGTTGATAACGAGCCAGCCGCTGCCAACCAGCACCGTCTTGTCCTCGTCGCTGAAGTTCATCTTATTCCAGCCCTCGGCCGCCAGGTCCACGCCGTCCTCGATGGCCTCGCCGCTCAAAATCTTCTGGGCAAGGGTCAGCATGGCGTAGCACGCGCCGGCGGGGTCCCACACGCAGATGTAAGCCATGGTTCCATCCTCTACCAAGGCGCGCAGATCGTTGGGCGTGCCGGTGCCGACGATGGAAACCTTGCCCTTCAGGCCCAGCTCCTCAATCGCCTTGGCGACGCCGGTGGGCTCCAGGGAACTGCTGGTGCGGAAGCCTGTGATCTCGGGGTATTTGGTCAGGAGCTCCTTGGCGGCGTTGTACGCGCCCTCGTAGGTGTCGTCGGAAGCCCCGTTGGGCCATTCGTCGTTGAGCAGCTTAATGTTGGGGTAGTTTTCCTTGAGGTAGTTGACGGTTCCTTCCGTCCAGGCCATGTGGGAGGCCTTGGTCACCTGGCCCACGAGCGTGGCGTAGGTGCCTTCCCCGCCCATGGCCTCGGCTAGCTTCTCGCCCATCATCGCGCCAAAATCGTCGTTGGCGAAGGCCTCAATGTCGTACAGGATGTTCTGGCAGTTGGAGCCCGCCTCATGCGTAATAACCACGATGCCTTGGCTGAGCGCGTCGGCAAAGACCGATTCCATCGCGCCCGGGTCGATAGGGCAAATACAGATGGCGTCTACGCCCTGGGCGATCAGGTCCTCCACGACCTGAATCTGGGACGCGACATCCTGCACCACGGGGCTCGCCTCGTAGGCGTTGATGCCGGTATCGGCGGCAAACTTCATCGTGCCTTCGTTTCCGCGAACCCACCAGGCCGCGGGGCCGTACTGCGGGACCAACGCCAGCTTCCATTCCGCGGAGGGCTTGTCCGATTTAAAATCGGCGGCGTTCCAAAGCTTTTCCGCGCTTGCGCCGACCGCCATGGTCAGCAGGAGGCTTAGCGCAACCAGTAATCCAACGATCCTTTTCATCATGTTTCCCGTCTCCTTTTTTGTGATTGATTGAGCATGCCGAGGCATGCCAACACCCTATTCAAAGCACGCGTGGCGGCGCATCATATCCGCCTCGCTGAAGCCCATCTGATGAAACGCCATCATCCCAAGCGCCTCGGTAACCAGAAGCAGGCAAAGCTCCAAGCGTGAGCCGAGCAGCATTTTTTGCCCGCTGTTTCCCGTGTCGTAGACCAGCATGGAGCCATCGCCGCCCTTATGCGCCTCCTCTTCCACCGGCAAGATCACCGTCAGGTCCGCGGCCCTGCCCAGAGAGCTTTCGGGATGGCCCGTTATCGCCAGCACGCGGCAGCCAAGCTTTTTCGCTTTGGCCGCGTAGCCCTTCAGGTTTTCCGTTTCCCCAGAGCCCGAGCCGATCAAAAGCAGGTCCCCGGACGACGCGGACGGCGTGCTCGTGTCGCCGATCATGTGCGCGTCAAATCCCATTTGCATCAGGCGCATGGCGAAGCACCGCATCATGTAGCCGCTGCGCCCCATGCCCGCAAGAAAGATCCGCTTTGCCGCGCAGATCGCCTCTACCGCCGTTTCCATCTCGCCCTGCGCGATCCCCCTGAGCACCGGCGCAACCTCCTGCCCAACGCCCCTGAAAATTTCATCCGCCCTTAGCACGTTTCTCCCTCCCCTCCTTATGTAACGATGCTGTGCTCATAAATCTCGCGCAAGGCGACCGCCATGGCGCGGGGATCGGCCGCTTGAGATATGGCGCTGCCCACCACGAGGACCTCCGGAGAAAATCGCTTGAGGCCGCCGATGGTTTCCGGGTTAACCCCTCCCGCGATGACCAGGCGCCCGGGAGCGACGGCGGAAGCCACTCTCTCCGCCTCCGATACCGCCCTTTCCATATCCAGCACATCGGAGGCGTTATGAACGCAGAGGTAATCCACCCCCAGCATGGCAAGCGCCGCGGACTCGGCTTCCAGCTCCCGCACGTTCATCATATCCGCAAGCAGCCGTCCTCCGGCTTTTCCGGCGCTATGGAGGGCGCCCTCTATCGTTTTGCGGCTTGCCAGGCCCATGACCGTAACGATGTCCGCCCCGCTTTGATAGCAGTGGTCCGCCTCAAATTCCCCGCCGTCCATGATTTTGGCGTCCGCAAGCACGGTAAGCGCGGGATAGGCCCGTTTGACCGTCCTCACCGCCTCGAGCCCAAAGCGCAGGAGCATCGGCGTGCCCACCTCAAAAATATCAATCGCGCCATCAAGCCGCCTCAGCATCGCCAGCGCATCCTCCACCGTGCCCCTGTCCATCGCGTATTGTAAACGCATTCCCGCACCTCTTCATTCGATCATTTCAGTATCGAATTCCAATCGTTTCCGATCCGCGCTTCTTATTTCTTGCTTCGATGATGTCATTATAGCATTATTTTTATCGTTGTCAACATGTTTCGATAATTTTTTTATCGAAATAATTGGATTTTCAAGAATATCGTTCAGACAACGACAGCGGCGTTTGATAGTGCTTTATCAAATGTTCATTTGTTTTGCGTTTATTGTGACTTGCTGTATCGCTATCTTGATGAAAGGACGTCTAAAAAAGATTTTGCCTTTCCGATTTGTTAAATTATTGATTGATTTTGTTTTGATTCAGCAATAAAACAATCGTTTCAACCGTTCCTTCATTGACGGCATGCGCCGGATACGGTATAATATAGCGGCGGGGGCGCTTTGCCAGGTCCGCGAAAACCCGATGAATGCGAGGCGTTTTTTCATGACACCGGAGAGGCATTCCTCTGTCTTTTCCAAGCGTGGCGTGCGCCAAAACCATATTTTAGAGCTGTTGGAAGCCAACAGCGCCATGAGCACCTACGATTTGTGCAACGAGCTTGGGTGCAGCGAGGCCACCATCCGCAACGACCTGCGCGAAATGGACAAGGCGGGGCTGATCTACCGCACGCGGGGAGGCGCTACCAAGCTTTCCGATAGCAAAACAGACCCCCTGGACAACTTTCCCATTCATTCCCGCCTTCACTCCAACACGGCGGAAAAGCGCGCTATTGCCAACCACCTTTTCAGCAGCGGCCTGATTAAGCCGAACCAGTCCATCGCCATCGACCTTGGCTCCACCTGCTATATGGCCGCCCAGCGAATCAGCGAATGCTCCATTCCCCTCAACGTCGCCACAAGCTCGCTCAGCATTGCCAACCTGATGGTGTCCAACCCCCACATTCGGCTCGCGCTTGCAGGCGGCATCTATTACCCGGAGATTGACGCCTTCGACACCACCAGCTCGCTCAACCTTTTCTCCAACATGTTCTTTGATTACTATCTCATGGGCGCCAACGGCGTTTCCAAGGCCAACGGCGTAACCTGCACCCTCCAGGACCCTGAAAACCGCATGCCCGTCAAGCGCCTGATCGCCTCGCATACGCAGAGCACCATTCTGCTGTGCGACCATACCAAGATCAATAAAACCTATATGCACGGCATTTGCGCGCTTTCCGACCTCAGCCTCGTCATCACGGACGACGGCTGCTCCGACGAGGAGCGCCAAAGCTTCCTTGAGCTTGGCACGCCCGTCGTCTTTGCGCCGCTGGAGGGATAAGCGCCCCGCTCCATGTCAAAAGGCCCGGAAGCCGTTGATTACGCACGGCTACCGAGCCTTTTTTCCTCCTTGGCGCACCGCGTGAGAAACGCGGCGAAGCCCCGGAAGGAAATGATATCCTTTCTTTCCCGCGGCGGCAGCTCCAAGTAATACCGCCCGTCGTTCAGGCGCACGGACAGGCTGTCCAGCGGAAAGCCCTTTTGATATTGTCCGTATGGGCGTTCCGCCAGCCCGAAGGGCTCGCTCGCAAGCGCCTCGTCCATGCTCCGGTACTCGCGCCCCTCTCCCGTTATCAGGCAGATAGCGTTGCGGTACCTTGCCCGCAGCGTGCCATACCGCCTTGCCAGTCCGCCGTAATACGCGATCATTTCCTCGTCGCTGAGGGATTTTCCCTTGACGCGGCGCACATGCACGCCGGGCTGGAGCTCCGCGGGCAGGTTTTCTAAATATAGGCCCGAGTCGCAGGAAAAAACCGGCCCATGAAGCGCGGCATAATAGGCTCTCGCCTTGATGACCGCGTTTTCCAGCGGATCGTTTCCGCTTTCGTCTATCAAAACCTCCGGCTGGGGCGAAAGCTCGCCAAGCCCGGTCAGCTCAAACGGAAGCCCCAACAGCGCCTCCCGCATGGAGGCGAGCTTGGCGGGATTGGTCGTGCCATACACCAAGCGCATCCGGGGTTACGCCTCCTCCGCCGCGTCGCGGCGCCTGACCGCCGCGCCGACAAACTCCCGAAACAACGGATGGGGCCGGTTGGGCCGGCTTTTCAGCTCAGGATGGAACTGGACTCCCACAAAAAAGGGATGCTCGGGGATTTCCACAATCTCCACCAGGTTCCGGTCCGGATTGCGGCCGGCAATCACCATCCCGCCCGCTGTAAAGCGGTCCAGGTACGCGTTGTTAAATTCATAGCGATGGCGATGCCGTTCCCAGATATCGTTAGCGCCGTAGGCGCGTTCGCTGATGGTGCCGGGAGTAATCAGGCAGCGGTATTTTCCCAGCCGCATGGTGCCGCCCAGGTTGCCCAGGTCCTGATCCTCCATCAGGTCGATCACGGGATACGTGGCGTGCGGGTCCACCTCGGTTGTGTTGGCGTCGCGCAGGTCCAGCACGTGGCGCGCGAATTCTATTACCGCCATCTGCATGCCCAGGCAAAGGCCCAGGTAGGGAACGCCGTTTTCCCGCGCGTACTGGATAGCGGCCATCTTCCCCTCGAGGCCGCGGGAGCCAAAGCCCCCGGGAACCAGCACGCCGTCCGCACCGGCGAGCATCTGCCTCACGTTTTCCGGGGTTACGTCCTCAGCCGGAATCCAGTTGATGCGCGTCTTGACGCCATGAAAGATGCCGCCGTGCGTCAGCGCCTCCACCACGCTCAAATAGGCGTCGGGCAGCTCCACATACTTGCCGACCAGCGCGATTGTCACCGCGCTTTCGCTGCTGAGCTGGCGCTCCACCATATGCGTCCATTCGGTCAGGTCGCATTCCTTCGCGGAAATATCCAACAGCTTGAGCACCTGCTCGTCCAGCTTTTCCCGGTGAAGGAGCAGCGGAACCTCATACAGGCTGCGCGCGTTCAGGTTTTGGAATACGCGCTCCACCGGCAGGTTGCAAAACATCCCGATTTTCGCGCGCACATCGTAGGGCAGCTCGTGATCCGCGCGGCAAACGAGAATATCGGGCGCGATGCCGATGCTGCACAGGTCGCGGACGCTGTGCTGGGTGGGCTTGGTTTTCAGCTCCCCCGCCGCGTTCAGGTACGGCACGAGCGTCACGTGCAGATACAGGCAGTTCTCCCGGCCCACCTCCGCGCGCATTTGACGGATCGCCTCCAGGAAGGGGAGGCTCTCGATATCGCCCACCGTGCCGCCGATTTCGGTAATCACGACGTCCGGCGCGTTTTCTGTGCGGGAGACGGCCAGGATATTCTTTTTGATTTCGTTGGTGATGTGCGGAATGACTTGGATGGTCGCGCCCAGGTATTCCCCCCGGCGCTCGCGGTCGATGACGGTCTTATAAACCCTGCCGCTCGTCACGTTGCTGGCCTGGGTAAGGCTTTCGTCGATAAAGCGCTCATAATGGCCAAGGTCGAGGTCGGTTTCCGCGCCGTCGTCGGTTACAAAGACCTCTCCGTGCTGATAGGGGTTCATGGTACCGGGGTCCACATTGAGGTAAGGGTCGAACTTCTGAATGGACACCTTCAGCCCGCGGCATTTCAGCAGCCGTCCCAACGACGCCGCCGTAATCCCCTTGCCCAGCGAAGAAACAACGCCGCCCGTAACAAAAATAAATTTCGTATCCATGGTAAACCCCGTACCTCCTTCGTCAAATCACACATCGCTTATTGTAACAGGCGAAGGCTCGGTTCGTCAAGGCGAAAAGGCCGAATTTTGGCGTTTCCGCGCGGCCCGCTGACAACCCGGCGATATCAGGCGGGGCCGGTCAGCGTCTTGGATGCGGCGAGCGCCAAGGCGACTATTTGGTCCATATCATAGTAGCGGTAGTCTCCCAACCGGCCTCCAAACGTCGTGTTTTGTTCATGTCCCGCCAGCTCGGCATACCGGCTGTACAGCCCGTTATTCGCCTGGTCGTTGATCGGGTAATACGGCTCCGTACCCGGCTGCCATTCCATGCTGTATTCCCGGCTTACGACCGTTTGCGGCTGCGCGCCGAATTGAAAGTGCTTGTGCTCGATCACCCGGGTAAAGGGCGTGTCTCGATCCGTGTAGTTCACCACCGCGTTTCCCTGGTAGTTTTCCATATCCAGCACCTCGGTCTCAAACCGCACGCTGCGGTACTGGAGCGCGCCCAGGGCATAGCCGAAGTATTCATCGATGGCGCCGGTGTAAACCACATGCTTTGCCAGCGCGCGCAACTGATTTCGGCTTTGAAGGTAGTCCGTATTTAGGCGTACCTCCGCGCCCTCCAGCAGCCGTAACGCCAGGGCGGTATAGCCGTCCTCCGGAATACCCTGGTACAGCGCGTTAAAGTAGTTGTTATCATACGTAAACCGCAGCGGAAGCCGCTTGATAATAAACGGCGGAAGCTCCTTGCAGGGCCGTCCCCATTGCTTTTCCGTATACTCCCGAATCAGCTTTTGATAGATATCGCGCCCTACCAGGCGGATTGCCTGCTCCTCCAGGTTTTGCGGCTCCCCCGTTACCTCCGCGCGCTGCTCGGCGATCACGCGCCGCGCCTCCTCGGGCGTGACCACGCCCCACATCTGATGAAAGGTATTCATATTGAAGGGTAAATTGTAGATTTCGCCATGGTAGTTGGCGATGGGGGAGTTGGTATAGCGGTTAAACGAGGCAAACCGGTTCAGATAGCGCCAGACCTCCCGGTTGTTGGTATGAAAAATATGCGCCCCGTAGACATGAACGTCTATCCCGGCCGTTTGGCAAGTGTAAAGGTTCCCGCCGACATGCGGCCTTCGGTCAATCACGAGGCAGCGCTTTCCCGCGTCCGTCAGCTCCCGCGCCATCACCGCGCCATACAGGCCGGCGCCGACAATTAAAAAATCGTATGGTTTCTGATGACTCATCTTCTGTCCGCATGGCCGTCCGCCATTTTCCTTCCCTTTTCTTTTCCAGGCTTCCCCGCGTTTTCCCGCCCGCGGCGCTTAGCGCGGCGGGCCCGCCTGGCCCGAGGCGTTACCGGGCGGCGTATCAACCGCAAGATAAATGGTAAGAAGATTATAGCACGAACGGGCCGTCCGCTCAAGCCGGCTTTCCCGAGGCAGCTTACTTCGGGCGGCAATCCACATATGACTTTCCTTATTGAAAAAATGGCACTTTCCCTATTTCAACCTGTTGAGAGAGCCTTTCCGGCAAGAAAGGCTCCCCCATGAGCCCGCGCGCCTGCGGGCGCGGATTTTTTTCAAGCCAGGGCTTCCGGGCCATGGCCGGCCCGCCTACCAGATTTTGACGACTTCTACGCCTTGAAAATAATGCTTGACGATCTCCTCGGCGGTCTTGCCCTCCTCCGCCATGCCGTAAGCCCCCCACTGGCTCATGCCAACGCCGTGGCCGTACCCCTTGCCGGCCATCAGGACCTTTCCGTTTTCTACCTTTAAGCTGGTCAGCAGCGTGCTCCGCATTTTGGTGCTGCCAAGCGCAATCCGGAGATCCGTCGCCTTCACGGGCTGTCCGTCAACGCCGATGGTCACCGCCCGCCCGCTCTCTCCGCGCTCGTCGATGGTCAGCTTGGTTCCGGAGCTGATTTTGGCGCTTACTCCCTGCTTTTGGCATGCGGCGGCAAACTCGTCCGCCGAAAAGCCAGCCTCCCAAGTCTGGGCGTCCTTCAGCTCCTGGGCGTCCTTTTCGTCCGCCACGCTTTCCGGCTCGTTGCTTCGCGTCACCTCCGTATAGGGCGGCTCCTCCTGATCCCAGCCAAGACCGGCCTTGGCCCGCTCGGTCACGCCGCCGCTGTGGGCGTGAAACCATGCGTAAGGCAGCTCGCCGCCCGCGGACAGCACCAATCCCTTCGTCTCCGATACCGCCTGCTCGATGCGGTCGTTCACCGCGCCGGCGTTATAGGCCTGCGCCTCCTCGATATCGGTGGAAATATCCGCGCCTTCATAGCGGCTTTCCTTTTCATCCACAAATTTCAGCACAAACGTGCGCGCCAGGATGGCTTGCGCCTTCAGCGCCTCCAGGGGCCAGTCGTTTTTCATCTCCCCGGCCAGCACGCCTTCAACATAGCTTTCCACGTCGACGTTTTCCACCTTTTCATCCTCCACCACGTAGACGGAAAAGGTCGGCACGCCGTTTTCATCCGTTTTGAGCTTGTCGCTCGGCCATTCTACCGACTCGGCCTGGAGCTTGGCCCCGATTGGCGTCGTCATGGGCTTGGCCTCCTCGGCGTTGCTCGCGCAGCCTTGGGTCAGCAGCGCCAGGCAGCACAGCCCTATCAACATCCCGCTTTTTTTCATGTTACAAAACCTCCTCGCGGGTTAGTCTGCCCGAAAGGAGGCTCGATGCCGTTGGGAAATAATGATGCGATTTTGTTATGCGTTGACCACGTTCTGCGGCGTTCCGGCAAGAAACCGGCGCAGGTTTTCCGTGGCGATATCCATTAAGCGCTGTCGGCTTTCCTTAGGCGCCCACGCGATATGCGGGGTGATGAGGCAACGCTCCTCTTTCAGCAGGGGATTATCCGGGCTGGCCGGCTCCGTGTTCAGCACGTCCAGCGCCGCCGCCGAAACCTTGCCGCTGCGAAGCGCCGCCGCCAGGTCGTCTTCCACAATCAGCGGCCCGCGCGAGGTATTCAGCAGCATGACGCCGTCCTTCATCCGCGCGATGCTTTTACAGTTAATCATGCCCTGTGTGTCCGGGAGAAGCGGACAGTGAAGGCTGATGATGTCGCTGGCCTCATACAGCTCCCCGAGCGAAACCATGCGGGCGGGTCCCTCCGCCGCCGCCGCGGCCGCGTCATATGCCAGCACCTCCATGCCGAACGCCGCCGCCAGCTTGGCCGTTGCCCTCCCGATGCGGCCGTAGCCGATGACGCCGAACGTTTTGCCCGCCAGCTCCACCAGCGGCGTTCGCCAATAGCAGAAGTCCGGGCAGCGGCTCCAATCCCCGTTTTTCACAGACCGGTTATGCTCGCCCACATGATGGCACAGCTCCAGCAGGAGCGCCATGGTATACTGCGCCACGGCCATTGTGCCGTAGGTGGGAATGTTGCACACGGGGATTCCGAGCGTCTTCGCCGCGGCGATATCCACCACGTTGTAGCCGGTCGCCAGCACGCCGATGTAGCGCAGCTTAGGCGCGAGGGCCTGAAGCGCGCCCGCGGACAGCGGCGTTTTGTTGACGATCACAATCTCCGCCCCCTTCGCGCGGCGGACGATCTCTTCCTCCAGCGGCGGCGTGCGGTCGTAAACCACGGTTTCGCCAAGCGCTTCAAACCCTCCCCAGCTCAGGTCGCCGGGATTTTCAGTGTATCCGTCCAAAACGACGATCCTCATGTCCGTTCCTTTCCGCTAAGCTCCCGCATCGCCGACGCGCCAAGCGCCAGCAGCCCGTTATCGCTGTTCCACATGTTGATCTGCATACCCTTGTCAAGCCAGGGCTTCAGCGGTCCGGCGGATCCAAAATGCACGCCGCTCCACTTGCCGTTTGCGCGCGCCGCCCCGATCACCCGCTCAAACGCCGCCACAATTTCCGGGTGCGTAAACTCTCCCAGCATCCCGTAATCCTGCGTCATGTCGTTCGGGCCGATAAAGCCGACGTCGATTCCCTCCACCGCCATGATTTCCTCGATGTTTTCCACGCCTCTGCGGGATTCAATTTGGCACATCAGCAGGCTTTGTGCGTTCGCCTCCCGCATATACGCGGGGCCGTCCACCTTTTCAAAATCCGTATGCGGACGTGAAAGCGAGACGCCGCGCCGCCCCATGGGCGCGTATTTCGCGCATTCCACCAGCATGCGCGCCTGCTCCGCCGTTTCGGTATTGGGCAGGAGCAGCCCCGACGCGCCCATTTCCATACACTTCAGCGCGTGCTCGCGCCGCATCTCCGGAATGCGCACCAGCGCGGGCATGCCGACGCCGCGCGCCACCGCGATCATGTCCGCCGCCTCGCGCGTGGTAAACGCGCCGTGCTCGCAGTCGATCATCAGGAAATCAAATCCGCAGCCCTTTAGGATTTTGGCAATATCCGGGCTTGCGAACGTCGTTACCATGGTGCCCAGCACCTGCTCTCCTCTTTCCAGCCTCTGTTTCAGCCAAGCCATTCGCCGTCTCTCCTTTGCTGTATTTCCGTTTGCGCCTTGCCTTCTTATGTAAAAGCGTCAAGCGGCGCGATCTCCACGCGGCACACGCCGGACGCGACCATGGCGTCCACCTGCCCGCGCGTGGGCAACGCCATACCGATGGCGCCCCGGCGGGTAATCGCCAGGGTGCCCGCGCAGTTGCAAAACGCCGCCAGCCGCTCCAGAGGCATGCCCTCCTGAAGCCCCACGCACAGCGCCGCGGCCAGCGTGTCCCCCGCGCCGGTCGGGTCCACGGGCTTTTTGTCGATGCCCGCCGCGATCGCCACCCGCCCGTCCATGCTCAGCACCGCGCCGTCCTTATCCCGCGTGAGCGCAACCACGCGGGGACCCATTGCGTGCAGCGCGCGCAGCACGCCGCCAATGCTGGTTTGGCCCGTGGTCATCCGGCCTTCGTCCAGCGTGGGCGCCACAATATCCGCGTGTCTGACGGCCCACAGCAGCCGCTCTCTGGCCGCCTGATCCGCCGCGAGCTCGCGGCGGATGTTGGGGTCAAAGGATACGAGTATGCCATGCCCGCGCGCAATTTCCACCAAGCGCTCGCAGGCCCCGCGCATCTGCGGCGTCACCTCCAGCAGCATGCCGGGAAAGTGTACCGCGTATGCGCCGCTGATGTACGCCTCGTCCAGCTCGTCCGCCCGAAGCAAGCTTCCTACCGAGTTTTTGCGGTAGTATTGGTAGTTGCGCCCCTCCGGCAGATATTCCAAAAACGCGAGCCCGACCTGCCCCTCGTCCGACACGATCAGGCGGGACAAATCCACGCCCTGCGCGCGCAGCGCGTCCGCCACCATACAGCTCAGGCCGTCGGTGCCCACCTTGCCGATAAAGCCGCTCCGCGCGCCCAGCAGCGCGGCGGCGCACGCAAAAATGCCCGCCGAACCGCTGGCGGTTTTGATGACGGGGCCGGCATCCTCAATCCGCATGTTTTCCTGTTCGGGCACCAAATCCACCAGCAGCTCGCCCAGGGCCAGGATTGGTTTCCTGTTGCTTCCACCGCCTCTGCCGTTTTCCATGCCGATTCCTCCACTCTTGCGGTCCAAATTTATTAGTAAAATTATATAATTATCAATAATAAACTTCGGCCTTAGTATATCTTTCACCGCGCGCAATGTCAATAGAAATCCTGGTTTCCGGCGTTAAAAAGATTTTTCCGCATACCAGGTTTGATTTGACTTCTGTACCGTTCTGTTATAATATTATAACAGAATGCAGAAAGGGGTAACCATAAGCATGAAGAAAGCGACCTCGCAGGATGTCGCGGCGTTGGCGGGCGTTTCACAGGCGACCGTGTCGCTCATCTTGAACAACAGCGACAAGATTTCCTTCAGCAACAAGACGAGGGAACGGGTGCTGGAGGCCGCGCAGCAGCTCGACTATCAGTTGGCCCCGCGCAAGAAGCGGCGGGAGAAGAAAACGGACGGCCGCATGCTGCTGGTGCTTACGCCTACGCTGACAAATCAGTTTTACATCGAACTGATTCAGGCCGTGGAGGAATACGCCGACACCCTGCACTACCGGGTCATCGTGTGCAACACGTTTCGCAAGCCGGATTTGGAAAAATACTATCTGGACACGTTCGCCGGCAACTGCGTGGACGGCATCATCTACACCTTCCTGCCAAGCTTCCCGCGCCTGGCGGAGCAGGTGAGCGCCACGACGCCCGCGGTTATCATCGGCGAAAAGCGGGACGATCTGGCCATCTGCTCCATCGAGCTGAGCAACCTGAACGCGGGGGCGATGCTGGCCGAACACCTGTATCAGCTCGGACACCGCAAGCTGGTGTTTGTTTCCACGCCCTTCAACCAGTTTACGCTGGCGCGGGAGCAGCGCCTGGAGGGCATCCGCCGGCAGTTGAAGGCGCACGGCGTGGAAAACGGCCTGGAGGTGCGCGTCGCCGACGAACGGGGCGAGGCGGACAGCAGGGACGACGGCCTGCCCTATGAATATTCCGTGGGCAGACAGCTCACCGCGGAGCTGCTCGGCGACAAGTGCCCCGCCACGGCCCTGATCGGCGTCAACGACATGACCGCACTGGGAATCCTGAACGAGCTGTCCGCGCAAGGGCTGCGCGTACCGCGCGATTTCTCGGTCTGCGGCTTTGACAATATCTTTTCCGCAAACGTTTCCTCGCCCGCCCTGACCACCATAGACCACCACCTGCGCACGCGCTGCCAGGCGGCCGTGGATATGGTCGTCTCCCACGCCGAGGCCTCGTCCGTTCCCAAGCAGCATGTCAATAAAATTGAATACACGCCGCAGCTCATCGCGCGGGGCTCCACAGGTCCGGCGCCCGCGCGCCGCCCGGCCCCCAAGCGCCCTTCGGAATCATAATCCCGGGTCGCCGCCTTGCCTCCTGTCCGCCACCGCGACCACCTCCCCGCGTTCATAGGACGCAAGCGCCGCCGTAAGCAGCTCGTGGCTCCCGCGCGCCTCCGCGGGCGTGAAGCATCCAAAATCACACGGCAGGCCGCACAGCTCGCTGAGATAGGCGGCAAACATCTGCAACAGCGCGTCCGAAAAACCGAATTCAAAAATGGACCCCGTGATGACGGGATACAAGGTCTTCTGTCCCATCACCAGCCTCGCCCACGCCTGCTCTCGCCCCGCCGGCAGCGTGTAGCGCACGGCGTTGGGATCGTCGGTCGTAAACCTGGCGGACATGTTCAGGCCGTCGATCTCGTATTCCACAGTGTTTGTGCAGCCGGGCGCCATCCGTTTCATTTCCAGCAGCATAGGAAACTCGTCGCCCGCATCGTTGAGCGTTTCGCAGAGCAGAAGGGCGTTGTCCCACGTCTCGCAGGGCGTCGGGCGTCCGTTTTCATCCGGGCGCGTCTTGGCGATGTTGGCCAGCAGCGCGCTTACGGTCCGCGGCCGGAAGCCCAGGCGGAATGGTAGGTGCTGCGTATGAATGCCCAAATCCCCCATACACCCGTACGCTCCGTTCGCCGCCTTCATGCGCTTCCAGTTGATGGGCTTTTGAAGGTCCAGGTCCGAGGAATGCTTGATGGAAAACCGCGCCTCGATCACCCGCCCGAACGCCCCCTCGCGGTACCATTTCACTATTTGCTGCGCCGCCGGATAGTATGGGAACTCGCTGGCACAGCGCACAAAAACGTCCGGCCGTTCCGCCATGGCCGCCTCGATTTCCTCTAAGGCCGCAAGGTCCATGCCAAAGGGCTTTTCGCCCAGCAGATGCTTGCCGGCACGGATCACGTCGCTGTATATCCGCGCGTGCAGATGATGGGGAACCGCGCAATAGACGGCCTCCACTTCAGGGTTTGCCAGCAGCTCGTGATAGTCGGTATAAAAATACCGCGTATCCGGCGCCCGGCGAAACCACTCCAGATTCGCGGGCGAAAGGTCGCAGGCCGCGACGATGACCGGCCGCGGAATCCGCGCGGCCAGATGCAGCCAGCGCATCGACGCGCTGGCAAATTCACGTCCCATCAGCCCGCAGCCGATCACGCCAAACCGCACCGATTCTTTTTCGCTCATACCCGCGCCTCCTTCGCCGCCGTCTCCGCCAGCGCCCGATCAAACAGATCCGCCAGCCGGTCTGCCATTTCCTCCGTTACAATCAGCGGCAGCTTGGTCAGCGCAACGGGCGGGCAATCAGGCTTATAGGTCTGCGCGCTGACGTCCACGCACCGTTCCCGGTTCATGCGCGAGCAGAAGTCCACGGCGGCCTCCACATGCGTAAAGCAAAGCGCCGTCATATGCGCGTCGCCCTCCACGCCCGTTAAAACCGAAGGGTATTTTTTGGCAAGCGTCTCCACTTTTTCATGATAATAGCGTCCCGTCCGGCTGATGTGCCCGCCGTTTTGCGCGATAAATTCCATTGTAATGAGGTAAGCCAGGCTCGCCAGCTCCTCCTGGCCGTTGGTCACCAGCGCGCCGAACTGGCTCAGGCTGTCAAAGGCGGCGCTGGCCAGCACCTTGCTGGCCGGATAGGTTCCGCCCGGAAAGCCCTTTCCCACGGTCACAAAGTCCGGCGTCAGACCATACCGGCGGAACAGGAACAGCCCGTCATACCAGGCGCAGGACTGAATTTCGTCGCACAGGACAGGCGTATCGGTCTCACGGCAGATCGCGTAGGCAGCGCGCAGGTACTCCTTAGACAGCCGGATGCCGCCGTAGTTCATCAGGACGAGCTCGTGGCAAAAGCCCGCCGTTTTATACTTGCCCTCGTTGCAGCGGCGCACGATGGCCTCAAACGCCTTCGCGTCGTTGATCGGCGCGGGAACCACCTTGTACAGCCCTCCCGCCTCCGCCGCGTCCGTAAAGGCGGGCCACAGCCCCCGAAGCGTCTGCGCAAGCACCGTGGTGCCATGATAGTTTCCCGTCGGGCCGCCCGCGTTGTCCGCCATAACGATAAAGACCGGCACGCGCCCGGCATATTGCGCCGGAGAGCCGTCCAATGTAAAAAACCGGGAGAGCATCATCTTCAGCGCGGCTTCCACGGCGAGGGAGCCGGTTTCCAGGTTGATAACGGTATTGAGCACGCCGGGCCTCCGTTCGGAGAGAACCTCCTCCATGGCCGGGTCCGCCGGGTCCAGGCCGTTGGCGGCGGCGATCAGGCGGCGCTCCAGCGTGCGTGTGATATAGCCGCGCGTGTTGTTGTGCGTCGCGTTGGGAATGCCCAGGCGTCTGGCGTTGTCCAGCAGCGCGTAGCCCGGGAAGCCGTGCCCCAGCGGAATTTGGTAATGCTCGCTCTTGCCCGTAAAGTATAGGCGGCCGTCCTCGCCCAGGCGGAACGCCCCCAAGCCGCCCAAGGGCGCGGCCTCGCTGCGTTGGGCGGCCCGGTAGGAATGGGTGGGCGCGCCGTCCTCATGGCTGTCAAACGCCGGGGCCAGCCGCCGCCCCACCTGGGCCATCAGCTCCTCCTGCCTCCGGGCAAAGCCGGCGGGGTAGAAGTCCACCTTTTCATCCGCGACGGCGCGAAGCCGCGCCTCGTCCTCTCCCGTCAGCGCGGCGCGCGCGCGGCAAACCGCCGCGGTATACTTTTCCCCAAGAAGGTCGGTCAGCGAGCGCCGGATATTTTGAATCATAGGCTTCTCCTTTTTCCTGCTTCAAGCAATTCAGACGGCGATAAACTCGATGCCCGCCAAGCGGCACCACAGGCGAACGCGCGCCTCGTTCACGCCCAGCACGACGGCCTCGTGGTGGCCGCCGCCCAGCTCCAGCCAGGACGTAACGCAGGAGCGAACGCCGCTTTCGGGGCGGAAGAACAGGTAGGGCATATCGCATTTGCGAAGGCCGTGCTCGTCCAGCACCTCGCCCGGCGCGTAAATCAGGCGGAACCGGTCGCCGCCGATATGCGCGAGGCTCGTCACCCCCGCCGGCCCCGGCCTGGGCGTAAACACGGGCGTCGGCGGGTTGGAAAGCCCGCCCTCGTTAAACACACGGTCCATCAGAAACGGCTTGCGGTCCTCCCGGCAGGTCGCCCAGTTGCCCTCGCCCGCATGGCACAGCAGGATCGCCTCGCGCTTTAAATCCATCATGTACATCTCGCTGAAGTTGGCCTGCCCGCACAGGCGCGCCATAGCCGCCACGAGCATGGCCGTTGTCGCGTCGCCTTCCGCCGCGTAGCCAAAGCCCTCCGCCATCAGGTTGGAGGCGGCCAGGAACGGCAGTTGCGTAAAGCGGCCGTCCGCGCCAAATTCTTCAAAATGCATGGTATACCCGTCGTAGCCGTTTTCCGTTAAATACCGCCTGATGCCCAGGTACATGCGCACGGCCTCGGCGTGGCTTTCGGGCGGGAGCTTCTCGTCAACGTCGAAAATGGTGCGTTCATAAGCCACGCGCCCGGCAATTTCCTCGGGCCGCACCGCGTCGCAGAAGCGGCGGACCGTCCCGATGGAATCATACGCAAACTCCGGCCCCAGGCAGCGGTATACGGCCATATCGTCGGTAATTACGTCGCCCATGCCCTTTAGCTTGCCGATGATGCCGATGCGCATGCGGCCCATTGCCGCAAGCGTGGCCGCCGCCTCGCCGAAATCCCTGACGAACGCCTCCAGCTCCCCGCCATGGCGGCTGCCGGCAAAATAGGCGCAGCGGATACCCGCCCGCATCAGGCAGTTCGCGCTGTCCTGAGAGCCGTGGATGCCTTGGTTCACGGTCAGGTCCAGCTCCTCAAAATCATCCTCCGCGCTCTCGTCGGGCTGCACCAGCGCCAGCGCCAGCGGCAGATGGTTGCGCTGCATGGCGTGTACCAGGGCTTGGCCGGGAGCATAGCTGAGCAGCAGGATCAGGATGCCGTCCAGGCCCTCCGCGTTGTACTGCGCCGTCAGGGCCTCGACGTCGGCCCGGTTGAGCGCCACGCGCGGAAACGTCCATTCCGCCGCGTCCGCCAGGGAAGCAATCACCTCCTGCGCGTAGCGCCGCTGCCGCTCCGTAATGCCCGGAAACAGCGGCTCGTAGCCCTCCAGCATCAGCGCCAGAAGACCCAGCCTTGGCTTTCGATTGGTTTTCATCTGCATTTACCCTCCTTCTGCGTTCAGGGCCCATACAGCGGCTTCACCGCGCGATACAGCCTATGGGACAGCTCGCGCGCCTCCCGGTAGGCGTCGAAGGCTTCCGGGTCGGGCCGGTACACGGTTTCCCCGCGCCGGACGGGATACGCGCCCGGCTCGATGAGGCCCGCTCCCCAGCCCGCCAGCAGCGCCGCGCCCATGGCGGCGGCCTCGCCGCACGCGGGCACGCGCAGCTCCCGACCGCTGGCATCCGCCTTGATTTGCTGCCACAGCGGGCTTCGCGCGCCGCCGCCAAGCGAGCTGACCGTTTCCACCAGGCAGCCAAGCCCGTCGAGCATTTCCAAAAAGTCCGTTAGCATAAACGCCACGGCCTCCATCACGCTGCGCGCAAACTCCGCCCGCGTGGCGGACAGCCGCGCGCCAAAGAATGCCGCGCGCGCCTGGGGGCAGGCGTCCGGGTCCACGCACCCGCACAGAAAGGGCAAAAACACAAGCCCTCCCGAGCCGCGAGGCGCTCGCGCGGCCAGCGCGTCCAGCGCCGCGTATCCCGCGCCGCCCGGCGGCAGGTCCTTGCAAAATTCATCCCGGAACCATTTCAGCGCCATGCCCGCCGTATTGCCGATGGGCAAATAGAGAAAGCGTCCCTTCAGAGCGTGCCGGTAAACGGTTACCCGATGACCCTGAGCAATCGCGGGCGTCTCCGTGCAAGCCGTAACGACCAGCGCGGTGCCCGTGGTTTCGGTTACCGCGCCGGGGCGGGCCCCGCCCACGGCAAGGGCCGCGGCGGTTTGATCCATCGCGCCGGCCACCACGGGGATTCCCGGCGGCAAACCCAGCTCGCGCGCCGCCTCCGGCAGCAGCGGGCCCACGGGCGCGCCGCACTCCGCCAGCTCCGGCAGCCGTTCCGGCTTCACGCCCACGGCCTCCAGCGCCTCGGGCCACAGCGCGTCGCGCCGGAGGCTGAACCAGCCGGTCGAGGTTTGCAGCGCCTTCTCGCTCACGCGCCGGCCCGTCAGCCGGAACAGCAGGTAATCCTCCAAAAGCATGAACTGGCGCGCGCGTTTAAATATTTCCGGCTCGTTTTTCCGCATCCACGCCAGCTTTGCCAACGGCAGCGCGCCCGTTATCTCAGGCAGGCCCGTCTCGCGGTAAAACGCGTCCGCCGGCAAAACGCCGCTCAGCGCTTCCGCCTCGGCCTCGGCGCGCCCGTCCAGCCAAACCAGGAACGGCCGCAAGGGCCGTCCCGCCGCGTCCACAGGCGCCAGCGTCTCTCCCTGGGTGGTGATGCCGACGGCGGCGACGCGCGCACCGGGCACAGCCGCCATGGCTTGCGCGAGACTGTCCCGAATCGCGGACAGATATTGCTCGCCCTCCGCCTCCACGCGGTTCCCGCGGGTGTGGAGGGTATATTCCCGCAAGCCGCATGCCAGCAGGTCCAGCGAGGGCGAAAACAAGCACGCCTTTACCGCGGTCGTGCCCACGTCAAGCGCCGCGATGCACGCGCCCTCAGCCGGGGAGCGGTAGAAATTCTTCATCGGCTATGCCTTTCCCACGCTGCCAAACACGCGCATATGGCGCATCGTTTCCCGCTTGACGGCCTCGGTCACATAGGGCATCAGCTCAAAGGCTCCCGTATCCTCCGTAAAGCGCTCCCGCGCCGCGCGCGCCGCCGCAAGGTTGTTATGCGTAAAAATATTGATTTTAGATATACCGCCCTCCACACAGGCCCGAAAATCCTCGTCGCTCAGGCCGCTGCCGCCGTGCAGCACCAGCGGAACCTCGCATGCGGCCGCGATGCTTCGCAGGCAGTCCAGCCGGAGCGCGGGCTTTTCCACGTATACGCCGTGCGCGGTGCCGACGGCCACCGCCAGAGCGTCGCAGCCGCATTCGCCGGCAAAGCGCCGCGCGTCCTCCGGGCGGGTGACGACGGTTTTGGCAACGGCCTCCTCCGCCGAACCGTTCGATCCGACATGCCCGATTTCCGCCTCCAGAGAGCAGCCCGCCGCGTGCGCCTTCCGGGCCATCCCGCTCGTGCGCCGCACGTTTTCCTCAAAGGGCAGCATGCTGCAGTCGTACATGACGGAGGTAAAGCCCAGCCGGATCGCCTCCTCCACCAGCTCCGGGGTAAACCCGTGGTCGAAGTGCAGCGCCACAGGCACGCGGGCGCTGCGGGCCATGCCCAGCATCATACCGGCATACTCGCTCAGCGTCGCGCCCGGCAGCAGGCTCTCGGCCGGGCCGATGATCACGGGTGAACGCAGTTCTTCAGCGGCGGCCAGAATCCCCTTGGTCATTTCCAGCGTTACGCAGTTGAAAAGCCCTACCGCGTACTTTTCTTTCCGCGTATCCGCCAGGATGGTCCGCAGATTGACCAGCATCGTACCTTCCTCTCCCTTGTGCATGAATTTTTTCTAGGCGGACGGCTTGCGCCCGGTTTAATACGAAATAGGCAAAAAGCATCCCTTCGCGTCCGCTTCCCTCGCGGCCAGGCAGCTAGCCGCGCTGACAAGCCCGGCCGTCAGGTCGGATTGCGCGTCCTCTCCGTTTAGCACGCGCAGAAAATCGAGCGCCAGGCCCTCGTCGCCGCCGAAATGCATGCCGGCGGCAGGGCTGAAACGATGCGTGACGGTCTGCGCCGTCCGGTAGCGGTCCTCCCGGATCTCGCCCGTGTAAAAGTCAAACTCCGCGCTTCCCTCGGTTCCGATCAGCCTGGCGCCGCGTCGCCCGGCCCCCTTTTTAACGGTGAAGTTCTGATTATAGCTGAGCAGCATGCCGCTCTCCGTGGTAAAAATGGCGCTGGCCGCGTCCTCGTTGCCCGTATCGACGGCAAAGCAGCAGGCTTCGCCTTGCACGTCCTCCTTCAGCAAGCGCCCAACCACATAGCTGCTTTCCGGGCAGGAGCGGTATTCCCGGCATTGCGGACACCGCAGCCCCGCCGCGCGGTCGCCCCGGAAATAAAGCTTCGCCGTTTTGGCGCACACGGAAACCGGCCGCTCGCCCGTCAAAAAATGGAGATAATCGATATCATGCGTCGCCTTCTGCATGAATAAGCCGCCCGTTTCAGACGGATCGCGGTACCAACTGTGGTAATACACGCTGCCGTAGGGCACGTTGTTCACGGCCTGAACCATGGTCAACCGGCCCAGAAGGCCGCTGTCTACCAACCGCTTCATTTCCAGCACGATGGGCGTAAGCCGAAGCGGAAAAGACACGACCACGCGCTTTTCCTTCCCTCTGCCGGCCTCCCGCAGCGCCTCGTACTGCTCGCGGGAGACGCAGACGGGCTTTTCAAGAAACAGCGGCAGCCCCCGCTCCAGCACCCGGCAGGCATAGGGCGTATGCATGGAACACCGCGTGCCGATCAAAACGCCGTCGAGCGACTCTTCCCGCAGCATCTCTTCCGCGTCCGCGTAAAACCGCGCGCCCGCAAAGTAGGGATCGCCGTCCAGGCCCGGCGCGATATCCCGATACCGGGGATCCGCGACCGCCGCCACCCGGATATCCGCCTCCAGCGCCCGGAACGATTTCATCATCGTCTCCGAGCGCAGTCCATAGCCAATGATGCCGATATGCTTCATCCTGTCCGCCTCTCCTTCGCGCTTTGGTTTTCCCCTCGGTTTTGGCAACGATTTTCCATTTTTCCGCTAATATTCCCTGCATTTATTAGTTATGTTTATTAGTTAAATATTTTGCACGCCAAACGCAAATACAGGCTTGACATCGTCTGGAAATGCTGATATAGTTTAGCTGAATAAGTGATCGCAAAGCTATTGTGCCATAAGAACCCCCTAAAGTCAAGTCCATTCATCAGTCTCTTTTCTGATGAAACGGAGAATTAAATTTATTTATTATTACTAATATTTTTTGAAAGCGAGGAGCGCCCCATGGCCGAACAGACAGGAACCGTAGCGATCAAAGGCCGCCTGAGGCCCGGAAACCGGTTTGTCACGTATATGCGGAAATACTGGTTCATCTATATGCTGGTGCTGCCTGGGTTCCTGTTTATGGTCGTGTTCGACTACGGCCCTATGTACGGCATCCAGCTCGCCTTCAAGGATTATTCCCCCCGGCTGGGCGTCTGGGGAAGCCCGTGGGTGGGCCTGGCGCATTTTCAAGAGATGGTCGTGGACCCCAACTTTATCCGCGCTTTTAAAAACACGCTGATCGTCAACGTATATAACCTTGTGTTCGGCTTTACCTTCAATGTGTTTCTGGCGCTGATGATTAACGAGATCAAGCTCAAAAAGCTCAAGCCCGTGGTGCAGACCTGCGTCTATCTGCCCTACTTCCTTTCCTGGGTCATTTTCGCGGGCCTCGTCCAGGTGTTTTTGGAATACCCCTCCACGGCGGACGTGGGCGGCGTGGTCAACCAGGTGATCGCCGGGCTTGGCGGCCAACCGGTCGACTTCCTCAAGCGGCCGGAAATGTTCCGCGCCATCCTGGTGATTACCAACGTCATCAAAACAGCCGGCTACTCCACCATCGTGTACCTGGCCGCCATCTCCGGCATCGATCCGGCGCTGTACGAAAGCGCGGCTATCGACGGCGCCAACCGCGGGAAGATGCTGATCCACATCACCATCCCACGCATTTTGCCAAGCGTGATGATTATGCTGATTTTGCAGCTTGCCAGCCTCTTCATTTCCAACTTCGATCAGGTGTATAACCTGTACAACAACTATGTGCTCAGCACCGGCGACGTGCTGTCCACCTATATTTACCGCATCAGCCTGGGCGGCTCGGGCACCAAATTTGAGCTTTCCACCGCCATGAACCTCGTGCTCAACACCATGGGGCTCGTCGTGGTGCTGTTCGCCAATAAATTTGTGGAGAAGCTGGACGTTCAGGGCATCTTTTAGCCGAAGGGAGGAGCTTTCAAATGCTAAAAACCGGGAGGCTTGGCGGCGGCGAACGCCTCGGCATGCGGCAGCGGTTTGGCTTCAACTTTTACGACGTGTTCGTCATCCTGTTTTGCGTCGTCTTTGCGCTCATCTGCGTATACCCCATGTGGTATGTGGCCGTGGCCTCCGTGACGCCCTATCAGGAGTTCGTGAACGGCGGGCTGATGCTGTGGCCCACCGGCGGCGTGGATTTTCAGTATTATCAGGCCATTTTCAGCACCAAGAGCTTTACCAACAGCATGTGGATTTCCGTCAGCAAGACCCTGATCGCCACGTTGCTCAGCGTTCTCGTCACGGCCAGCATGGCCTACGGCGTAAGCAAAACGCATGTCAGGGGCATGAAGCTGGTCAACGCGCTGGTGGTGTTCAACCTTTTCTTTACCGGCGGGCTGATTCCCCAGTACATGCTGTACAAGGACCTGGGGCTTTTGCGCAACTACTGGGTCATGGTCATCCCGGGCGCGCTCAACATCACCTATTTCATTATTATGCGCAACTACTACTCCTACTCGGTGCCCAAGTCGCTTGAGGAAGCGGCGCTGCTGGACGGATGCACGGATATCGGCGTGTTCTTCCGGGTGGTCATCCCCGTCAGCCGCAGCATGCTTGCCGCCATCGCGCTGTTCATCGCCGTTATCAATTGGAACGATTACTACAACTACATGATGTTTATTTCCAACAAGACCAACCTGCAGCCCTTCGCGTGGGTTCTGCGCCGCATGCTGGTGGATCAAACGATGATGAACCAGGTCAGAAACGGAGCCGTCGGGCTGGGCATGCAGCTACCGCCGCCCATGGCGCTGCGCATGGCCACCATCATCTGCGCTATGGTGCCCATCATGTGCGTGTATCCTTTTTTGCAAAAATACTTTACCAGCGGCATCACCCTGGGCGCCGTCAAGGAATGATGTGAACCCCCGACGCCTCGGGGGAAAGCATAGAACCATTTAATCAACCATCAACAAGGAGGAGAAACCATGAAAAAGCAAAGGTTTGTACTGATGCTGGCCCTGCTGCTGGCGGCGACCCTGCTGACGCCCGCGATGGCGCTGGGCAGCGGCGAAGCCGCGACCGAAAATGCCGGGCGTGAAAAGATCAACATCCGCTTCGCGCAGTTCGGAAACAGCGTGGACGATGTGACCGGCATGGACAACGACCCCATTAAGCAGGCGATCGAGAGCGCCGTGAACGTCACCCTGGAATACGACACCGGCACCGACGGGTTTGACGACCGCATGCAGACCGAGCTGTTTACCGGCGGGGCGGCCGACCTGTTCCCCACCTGGGGCGAGAGCGAAAAAATCGCCAAGTGGGCCGAGGAGGAGCTCGTGTACGATCTCGCCGCGATTGTCAACGCGGAGCCCGACCGCTACCCGACGCTGGCGAAAATCATGAACACCGCCGAGTATAAGGGCTACAACAAACTCTACACCGGCGATGAAAACAAGGCCTTCGCCATCTACGCCGTGGCCGCCTTTGCCGACCCCAGCTTCAGCGGCGTGCCGGTGTACAACCAGGCCATCCTGGACGCCGTCAACGAGGGCAAGGTTCCCGCGACGGTGGAGGAATTTATCGCCTTTACCAAGGCCGCGGGCGCGAACGGCTATGTAGGCTGGTGGCCCCGCAACGATAAGCTGACCAACTGGAGCCCGATGGATCAGACCGTCGCCGCTCCCCAGGGCACCACCATTCAGCCGCCCAAGGGCGACGCCTGGATCGGCTTTGTGCCAAGCGGCGAGATCGGCACGGACAGCGAACGCTGGACGCTTGCGACCGTGAGCGAAGCCTCCAAGGCGGTCGTCAAGCAGCTTGCCGACATGTACGCCGCGGGCGGCCTGGATTCCGGCATCGGCGTGAAGGGCGATTTCGACGACGCTTACGCGGATTTCGGCGCCGGCAAGCTGGGCGCGGTGGATTTCGGCTTTGGCTATCCCGGCCAGTTCCGCGATTTCTACAAGACCGCCTGGGCCGCCGCCAATGAAAACGCCGCCATGAGCGACCTGACCCTGGGCACGGCCCTGACCTCCGACGGTAACTATGGCAAGACCTACACCACCGGCACCTGGATCGGCGCGCACTACTTCATCCCCACAAGCTGCGAGCATCCGGACCGCGTGCTGGACCTGGTGGAGTTCCTTGCCAGCCAGGAGGGCCAGGACCTGCTGCATAACACCGTCAACTACGAATACCGCGAGGACCAGGGGCCCGATTACTGGAAGGCCGCCACCGCCCCCTACGGCTACAACGACGGACGGTGCAAGTACGTTTGGTTCAGCTACCTGTTCAGCGGCACCGAGTATGAGGTGGACTTCGCCCATAACGACTGGTGGACCGCGGTTTCCCACCCCATCGACAACAGCAACAAATGGGCTACCGAGCTGGACGCCGCGCTGGTGGACTACGCCAAGGGCGTGATCTCCGGCTACGTGGACGAGGCGGTCGCCTACCTGCCCGCCTATTACAACATGATCAGCCTGCCCGCCGAGGCGGCCGATATCCGCACCAAGCTGCAGGATATTTCCAACCAGTACCTCACGCAAATGATCGGCGGCCAGCTTGATGTGGACGCGGCTTGGGCCGATTACGCGGCGGAATACGAGGCCGCCGGCGCGGCGGAGCTGGAAAAAATGCTGAACGACGCGATTGCCGCGGCGCGCAGCGGCTCCTGAGACGACCCCGGCGTTTTGGGAACGCTTTGACCAGATTGACGCCGCGCGCCCCAAAAGGGCGCGCGGCGCTCATGCCCGGCGCGCCGGCACGACGGCTCGCCGGACGCAGCTTACCGATTTGCGCCGCGGCCATACGGCGCAGTTGATACTTGTATTGTAGGAGGAACCAGCCATGCCACAGAAAGCGAAATTGTCCGATCCATCCGGCCGCGGTAAGGTTGACGGATACCGCGTCATTTTTCCTCAGATGCAGCACCCTTACACCGAGGCCGAAATTCAGGCGGTTGTGGACGTGATGCGCAACGCGGAGGGCCAGACGCAGGGAAAATACCTGGAGCAGTTTGAAAAGGATTTTGCGGCGTTTGTCGGCGCGAAATACGCCTTCGGCGTAAACAACTGCACCAACGCCCTCAAGCTGGCCGCCATCTTCTGCCATATTCACCCCGGCGACGAGGTCATCCTTCCCGCATATACCTACTGCGCCTCCGCCATTCCCTTCGGCGACCTGGGCGCGCGCATCGTATGGGCGGATATCAACAAGGATACCTGGACCCTCGATCCCGACGATTTTGAGCGCAAGATCACGCCCAGGACCAAGGCCGTGGTTCCCGTGCATCTGCTGGGCATTCCCTGCGACATGAAACGGATTATGGCCATCGCGCGCCGCCACGGTATCAAGGTGGTAGAGGACTGCGCGCAGGCGCTGGACTGCCGCATCGACGGCCAGCATGTAGGCACCTTCGGGGATTTCGGCTGCTTCAGCTTCCATGCCGCCAAAACGATGACTACCCTGGGCGAGGGCGGCATGTTTGTGTTAAACGACGACCAGATCGCGCATAACGTGCCCGGCATCCGCCACAACGGCCTGTGCGCGTTTGAGGGCGAGCGCGAGCGGTACTGGCTGCCGGCCATGAGCAACGTCGACGAGTTTTTGGAGGATCGCTGGCCCCAAAACTTCTGCCTCGGGGAAGCGCAGTGCGCCCTGGGCTCCGAGCAGCTCAAAAGCGTCGTCGCCAACAACGAAATCCTCATCCGCCAGGACCAGCGCATCCGCGAATGGCTCAGGGACGTGCCCGAGATCACCTTCCCCGGCGTTGTGGAGGGCGGGCGCTATGTGGTTCACCAGTATATCATGCATTATAATGGAAGCCAGTACGGCAAGACGCGCGACGACCTGCTGGATTTGCTCACCAAAAAGTACGGCGTGCGCGCCATCGTGCAGTACTATCCCCTGTACCGCTATCCGCTGTTCCAGAAAAAGGGCTTTGGCGCGTATGACTGCCCGGTGTTGGACGCCTGGTGGGATAACAGCTTCTCCTTCCCCTGGTGGTGCGGCATTGACGACGAAAGCATGCGCGTCATGTGCGAGGGCTTGATCGGCGCGGTGAAGGACCTGCGCGCATAAGCCAAAGCGGACGGCTCACGGGAAAAAGCCGAAGCGGGAAGGGAACCGGCCGGAAAGGCGGCGGCGAAGCGAGCGGGCCGTCCTTCCCTTCAACGCTTTTCCCTGGCGGAAAGGACGGGACGGCATGGTTGATAGGAAGCGCTTTCAGGGCGTGGTCGCGCCCATCGTAAACCCTTGCAGGGAGGATGACAGCCTGGACCTGCCCGCGCTGGAGCGGAATTTCGCTCGGCTGCTGGATACGGATATTACGGGCCTTTATTTAAACGGAGGCACCGGAGACGCCGCCAACCTCACGCAGGAGGAACGGCTCCAAACGGCCTCTCTGCTGGTTCCGCGCCTTTTGGAGGCCGGCAAGCTGGCCATCGTGCATGTGGGGCAAACCAGCCAGCGGCAGGCCGTGGCGCTGGCGCGGCAGGCCGCGGCGCTCGGAGCCGACGCGGTAGCCAGCATTCCTCCGAAAAAGGCATGGCCGGAAATCGCGGAATATTACCGGGCGCTGGCGGAAACAGGCGCGAAGGTCATCGTGTACTATATTCCCGGCGTTACCGGCATGACCGCCGGGATGCCGGAGCTGAGCATGCTGATGGAGATTCCGGGCGTCATCGGCATTAAAATGAGCGATTGGAATGTGTTTCTCGCCCGAAGCGTAAAGCTTCGCTACCCGGACAAGGTGGTCTATTCAGGCTTTGACGAAATGCTGCTGCCCGGCCTTTTGTATGGAGCGGACGGCTGCATCGGCACATGGGCGAATTTGCTGCCCGGCATGTACGCCAAGGTTTACGCCATGGCGCGCGCGGGAAAAGCCGACGCCGTAAAGCCGCTGATGGACGAGTTCACGGCGTTCCTGGCCATCGGATGGAGCTTCGGCATCATCGACACGTTTGAAGAGCTGATGCGCGCCAAGGGCTTTGCCGACCGCTGCTTCCGGCGGCCCAGCTCCTGGAATCCCGGAAAGGTCGATTCCAAGGCGCTCGAGGATCTGCTCTTCCGCCTGGAAAAGCTCGAGAATGCGGCGGCCTTGATATAGGCCGCGAAAGGAAACGCGCACATGGAATATACTCGGATTCCCGGAACAGAAATACAAATCAGCAGGCTGTGTTTGGGCACCATGACATTCGGAAACCCGGTGGCCCGGGCGGACGCCGTGCGCCTGGTTCGCTACGCGCTGGAGGAACAAGGCGTCAACTTTATCGACACGGCCAACATGTATGAGGGGTATGACCGCGTGGCCGGCAGCGCCGGCGGCGTGGCGGAGGAAATCCTGGGCGAGGCGGTTTCAGGCCGCCGCGGGGCGTTCGTGCTGGCTACGAAGGTAGGCATGAAGGTAGGCGGCGGGCCCGAGGACGAGAACACCAGTCCCACGGCCATCCGCGTACAGCTTCGGCGCAGCCTGAAGCGCATGCGGACGGATTATGTGGATGTCTATTACCTGCATCGCTATGATCCCAACGTCCCGCCGGAGGCCGTCGCGCGCGCGATGGGCGACGAGCTGCGAGCTGGAACCATCCGTGCCTGGGGCGTCAGCAATTATACCCCGGAACAGCTCCGCTCGCTGCTCAAGGCGGCCAAAAAAGAGGGCGTTCCCGCGCCCGCGCTGTGCCAGCCGGCGCTGAGCCTGCTCAACACGGCGGCGCTTCAAGAGCTCCTGCCCCTGTGCGCCGAGGAAGGCATCGGGGCGGTCCCTTATCAATTGCTCCAGGGCGGCGTCCTGACGGGCAAATATCGCCGCGGCCAGCCCGCGCCGGACGGCAGCCGCCTCGCCGAAAAACCGGACTGGGTAAAGCCCCTGACGGACGAGGTCTACGCCGTAATCGAGCAGTGCGCGAAGGACGCGGCCAAGGAGGGCGTCAGCATGACGCAGCATGCCCTGCGCTGGGCGCTGGCTCAACCCGCCGTCATCAGCGCGCTGATCGGCGTAAAGCGCAGGGAGCAAATCGACGAGGCCGCCGCCGCTCTGTCCTGACGGGCGGCGGCTTGGCGGCGTGCGATGGAGGGGGAACACATGACCGCTTATCCTGACAGCCGCGTTCCATGGCAGGGCGAGTTTGAACAGCGGCTTGTTTATCTGCCGGAAAAGCGTCCGGGCTTTGTGGCTTGGGCGACGGCTTTCCCTTACGGCGACGGCTCCGTCGGCCTTTCGTTTGATGAAACCGTTGAGGAGCATAATCCGGAATACGTACCGCCGCGCCTGGAATTTGGCGAGGCGGCGGGCGTGCCCGTATCGTATTGCTCGGTGGAATGCGGCGATGCCGACCATCGCTCCTACCGCGTTTATATGCGCTCGCTCGACGGTCGGCATTTTACCGAAACGGGGCGGTGCGCGCGGCGCGAGGGTTCGCTGTGCAACGCCGGCTTTCCCGACGGCCGCATTCTCGGCTTCGACGTGCCGCGCCGCAACGAAAGCGGATCGGGTTGGGGTCGTTGTATCCTGGTGCGCGAAAGCCTGGATGGGGGCCGTACCTGGCGCGATATCCGCCGCCTGCTGGATGGGACGGCTCCGTATCTATGGCGCGTGCGCCGCCTGCGCGACGGCTCCCTTGTGGTGCTGGCCAGCCTGTACGGCACGCCATGGGGCGCCGGCGAGGAGCGCGCGGCGCGAAACGCCATGCTGCCGGGCGAAACTTACCTGAGTAAAATTCAGCCTTTTTTTCTGACCAGCCGGGACGGGCGGAGCTTCAGCGAGCCGCATTATATCCTCCCCGGCGCCGGCGCTCATGAATTTGATTTTGTGGAGCTTCCCGACGGCAGGCTTTTATTTATCGCCGGGGACGTGCAAGGCACGCCGGCAGGGCGGCAATACGTGACGCCTTCGCCCGACGGCTGGCTAAACGGGCCGCTTTTCCCCATCCGGACAGGCGCTCCCATAGATCCGCAGAGCGACCCGCAAGGCGGCTACGTGCCCGAAACCGTGGCCTGGGACGAGCGGCAGGGGTGCATTGTCGGATACCGGCGCAACCGGTGCTTCTCCGTTTCCACCGACGAGGGGGAAAACTGGACCCAAGTGGAGCCGGATTTTTCGTTCACCCATCTCTACCAACCCTATCTGCTGGAGCTCGGCGGCGGCCAATTGGGCCTGTACGGCCATGTGGGCGGGGACAACGCGTTCGGCGAGCGCGATATGCGCATCTGCGCCCAGGTTTTTCGGCTGACCTGCGCCTCCAGTCTGCCAAAGGCCGCCTCGCTCACCCTGGAGCGCAAGCTCTCGGAGGACGGTTCCCGGTACCTGAACGCTTTCCGGGCGCGCCTGCTCTCCGGCGGCGCGCCCCTGCCCGGCGTGGAGCTGACGTTCCGCTTCAACGCATACTGGAACGGGGACGGCAGCGTCAACACCACCCCGCAGGAGCAAGCGCCCTTTCAGGCGCGCGTGAGGACGGACGACGCCGGCTGGGCCGAGGCGGAGGCGCTTCCCTTTCACGGAATCGCGGATATTCATTTGGCGTACAACGTGGATGTGATATGCGGCCCCGGGGAGGGCGTGCGCGGATGCGCGGGGCCCCTGATGACCGTGCTGGCGCTGACGCCCGTCCGAAAGACGCCCTTCCCCTACGACGCCTACTTTGCGGGCGGCACGCTGTACCTGTCGCCGTCCTTTCTTTCGGCATACCCGGACGCGCCGGAGGCGCTGGAGAACGCCGTGGGGCCCGAAGACGCGCTGCCCGGCGGCCTCCTGCCCAAAGAGGCGGTCGCCCGCCTCGTCGCCTGCGGCGTTCTTCAGCCGGACGAAGGCGGAGTCTACCGCTGGATTCACAGCGTCCACGCGCCGCGTCCGCTGGACAGCGTGCGCCCCATGACCTCCGCGGACTGGTATTTGTAACGGGCGGTATCATTGGAAAGGGGCTTGAAGGCATGGATTTTGGCGTAACCATTTCGCGGGGCGCGGTCCCCTGGCAGATTTTTCAGCAGGATCAAAGCGGCGCGGCTTGCATTCGCCTGTCCGGTAAATACCGCCTGGCCCGGCTGTCGCAGGAATTGCCCCTGCGCTTTGAGCGCGTGCCTCACGCCAGAGTGTCGGTGAAGGCGCGCGTGGCCTTGGAGGACACGGGCGAGTCGGTTGTGCCGTGGATGGATTGCTCGGTGCTGGACGACGAGAACTGGGAGGTTGAATTTCCGCAGGTCCCGGCGGGCGGGCTCTACCGCGTCGAAACCTACATGGATTACGATGGTTGGGACGGCCTTTCGTGCACGCGCGGCGACATGGTTCATCACATCGGCGTGGGCGACGTGTTTGTGATCGCGGGACAGAGCAACGCCGCGGGCCGGGCCAAAAACCCCGTGGGCGACGAGCCGGAGCTGGGCGTGCATATGCTGCGCCCAAGCGGCTTGTGGGACCTGGCCACGCACCCCCTGGGCGAAACGACGGGCGCGGTGCATGTGGGGCACTTTGAAAACCATAACCCGGGCCACAGCCCATGGCTGCATTTTGCCAAACGCCTGAGGCGCGAGCTGGGGTATCCGATCGGGCTTGTGCCGTGCGCCTATGGCGGCGCGCCATTGCGCTGGTGGAACCCTGAGGAAAACGGCGCGCTGCTGACCAATATGCTTGAAATGCTGGCGGATTACAGCCTGAACCCCAAAGCCGTGCTGTGGTACCAGGGCGAGGCGGAGGGATACGAAAACAGCGCCTCCACCTACCTGAGCCGCTTCGCCGCCTTTGTGCGCCATACGCGCGAGGCGCTGAACCAGCCGGAGCTGCCCTTCCTCACCGTCCAGCTCAACCGCTGCCTGGAAAACCCAAGCGCGGAGCTGGACCGTCAATGGGGCCTGGTGCGCGAGGCGCAGCGCCAGGCCTGGCACTCTCTTGCGCATATAACGCTGGTGCCGGCCGCGGACGTCGCCCTCTACGACTTTATTCACAACGCGTCTGAGGGCAACCTGGTCATCGGCGAGCGCTGCGCCCGCGCCGCGCTCGCGGAATGCTATGGCCGCCATGTTGATTGGATGGCCCCGGAGCCGGAGGTCGTTACGCAGACGGCTCCAAACAAGGTGCTTGTGCGTTTCAGCCGCATTCGCAATTGGCTGAATCCCTTCGGCGTGCCGGCGGCGCGCCTGCCCTTTGAGGCTGAGGACGCGGACGGGCTTGCGTCCCCCGTCGCCTATGAAACGGGCAGAGACAGCCTTTCCATTACGTTTGAGCGCGCATTGGGGGCCGGCGCGCGCCTTCACGGCGCATGGCGCATGGACCCTGGCGCGGCCATCCCAAGCGACTGCATGCGCATGCCGATGCTCTCGTTTTACGGCGTTCCCATCCTGCGGGACTGACCGTTCCTCGAAGGGCCAATCTGGGTTAGGAGTACCGCCATCATATGAGTTACGATTCTTTTCGCTATGTGTTCCGCTTCTGCTGCGACCCCGGGTTTAACGACGCGGAGGAAATTCCCTCGCTGCTCCGCTATGTGGACGAGGCGCTGATTGACGACGTCGCCGTGTTTGCCAACGTGGAGGAGCTCAATACCGGCCACATGAGCTACGAGGAGCAGGACGCCTACCTCGCCATGATGCGCACGCTTCAAGCGCTGCTGGCCCAGAAAGGCGTAAGCATGTCCGTCAACCAGTGGCACAGCGTCATGCACGCGGACCTGGGCAAGGCCCTCCGCCCGGATCAGGACTTCCGGCTGATGGTGGACGTTGCGGGAAACGAGGCGAAGCTCTGCGTCTGCCCGCTATGCGAGGCATGGCAGCGCTACATTGCCGGCTTATACGCCCGCTACGCGGCCTTGGAGCCCTCCATCCTGTGGGTGGAGGACGATTTCCGGCTGCACAACCATGATCCGCTGACATGGGGCGGCTGCTTCTGCGAGGAGCATATGCGCCTGTACAGCGAACGCGCCGGCAAGCCGCTTACCCGCGAGGAATTTTTAGAGGGGGTGCTTCAGCCCGGCACGCCCCATCCCTACCGCAAAATCTGGCTGGATGTAAGCCGGGATACCCTGCTTTCCGCCGCCCGGGCCATTGGCGAAGCGGTTCGCGGCGTCTCCCGGCAGGCACAGGTGGGCCTGATGAGCTCCGTGCCGCAGGTTCACGCCGCCGAGGGCCGGGACTGGCACGCGCTGCTGTACGCGCTGGCCGGCGGGCGTCCGCCCGTAGACCGCGTGCACCTGCCCGGCTATCAGGAAAGCGCGCCCTCGCAGTATCTGCATGGCTTCAACATGGTTTCCATGCTGACGGCGGCAATGCTGCCGCCCGGCTGCGAAATCTATCCGGAGCTGGAGAACTTCCCCTTTTCTCTGTTTTCCAAATCGCGCGCCTTCACGCGCTTTCAGCTTTTAAGCGCCCTGCCGCTGAACCTCCGGGGCATGACCATCGACCTGTACGACCTGAACGGCAACGGGATCGTCTGGGAGGACGGGTATCAGGATATGCTGCGCCAAACCAAGCCGTATCTGAACGCCGTGATGCGGACCGGCGCGTTCCACGGCGCGCGGGAGGGCGTGCGCGTGCTGTACAATCCGCGCTCGGCTTACACGCTCCACACGCGCCGGGGCAAGGCCATGGAGGAGCTCTACCCGCAGGAGGCCTTCTTCGCCGGGCTGCTGCCGGCCCTCGGCGTGCCCTACGCCTATACCGATCAAATCGACATGCGCGGCGAGATCGTGGCGGTTTCCGGACAGGCGCTGCGCAACTGGAACAAGGACGAGCTGGAAAGCCTGTTTCGCCATAACACGGTTTTGTTGAACGGGGACGCCGCCTACACGCTTTGGGATATGGGCTTGGGCAGCCTGGCGGGGATTTCCCGCGCGCGTTGGATCACGCAAAACAGCGGGGATGTCGCCTATGAGCAGGTGGTCAACGGCCGTGCCTATTGCGGCCGAAACAACGCGCGCGCCTCCGCCATGATTTTATGCTGCGACCTGCTGGACGTCGCCTATGCCGAGGACGCTTCCGTATGCGAGTACACCGCCCTGTTTAATTCCTTTCGCCGCCGCGTCGCGCACGGACAGGCCGTCGTCAACGGGCGGGCGCTAATTTATCCCTTCGGAGGCTTTGAAAATCCCGCCAGCGTTCCGCCAATGCTTTTCAACAGCGTGCGCCAGGCGGTGCTTCAAGACATGCTTGCGCTGGCGGGTGCCGCCTTCCCGATGGTGCGGGGCGCGCCGTACCTGGAGCCATACTGCTTTACCCTGGACGGCGAGCGGTACCTCTACCTTGTCAACGGCGCTACCGACGGCGTGGAGGCCATACGTCTTGCCCTTCCGGGCGCGCTGCCGGCCGCCTGGGCGGAGGCCTGGCCGTCCGCCGGACCCGCGGCTCCGCTTGCGGTCGCATGGGCGGAGGAGCCCGGAGGGATGCGCGCGGAGATGGGCGTACCCGCCATGGAAGCCGTTCTCCTGCGCCTGCCCGTTCGCTAAGGCGGGCGTTCATCATCGGATTCAGGAAGGAGAAACAGCGATGCGAGCGGAAATTATCAAGCGCGACTGGGTGGTGGAATGGTTTGACGAGCGGCAGTGCTACCATATGCCCAGCCTGACGCTGGCCGGCAACGGCAATCTGCTGGCCGTATGGAACGGCGGCTTTTTGCAATGGAACGGAGATCCGATGGGACGGGACGCGAAGGATTGGGTGTCGGTGCTTACGCCCGGCGCAAAAAAATGGTCCAACCCCGAGGCCGTGGGCTGCGATATACGGTACTGCTGCCATGACCCCGTTTTCATCCAAAACAAAAAAGGGGAGATCTTCCTGCTGTACGCCAAGTTTCTTGACACGGAGGTGAACTACTCTACCTGGTGCAACGGCCGCGACGAGCTGTGGACGCGCAGAACCAGGGATGGAGGACGGACCTGGGAACCCGCCCGGCCCGCCGGCATTCAAAGCGGGCATGCCTCTAACGACAGCGTGCTGCTCCCGGACGGCAGCATCGTGCTGGCCTCCACCAGCAGCGAGCTGCCGGGCAAGTATTTTGGAGCGGTTCGCATGTACCTGTCGCATGACGACGGGGAAACATGGGAAAAAGGCCCGCTCCTTTCGGCGGACGACGGCTGCCTGATCCGCGAGCCGGCGCTTTGCCTGCGTCCGGGCGGCGTGCTCCGCCTGTTTACGCGCACCTGCCCGGGCGATACCGGGTGGGGCGCCGGCGTGCGGTCGCTGGTTTCCTATACGGCGGAAAGCCTCGACGGCGGGCATACGTGGACGCGGCCCGTTCCTACCTCCATCGTTAACAACGAATCCAAAATCGACGTTTTGAGCTGGGACGATCGGACGATCCTTATGGCGTATAACGACACGCCCGTGGCGGATTGGCACGAGCGCAGCCCGCTCACGCTGGCCTGCTCCATGGACGAGGGAAAAACCTGGACGAACCTGGCGGAGCTGGCCCCCGCGCCGGGCAACAAGTGCCAGCCCGCCATGTGCAAGGATCAGGACGGCCTCCTGCATGTGATCTATATGCACCGCCATACCGCCATCGAGCATCTTGTGCTCCGCCTGACGGACTGAATCGGAGCCGCTTGCAAGCGGGCGGCGACGGTTTCCGTCCTGAGCGCGAAAGTGAGTAAGGAGGACGCAATGGCCGCCTATGAGTTTTTTCTAACCTCCACGCTGGAGAAGGTTTTCCCAGCCCGCAGACCCAGGCCCCTCCCGCAGGGCGCGGGCATATCCGCGTGGCGTGGCGCGCGCGCCGCGGTTCAGCTAGTCTATACCGCTCGTTCCCACGCGCCGGGCATGCCCGTCCAGCGCTTTTCCATCGAGATCGCCGGAGCGCCCGTCGCCGCGTCGTTGCGCGGCGTGGAGCTGATTCCGTCAGATTTCCCATGCTATGAAAACTCGGACGAGCATTATATCACAAAGGAACCCGGCCTTTTCCCGGACCTGCTTCGCGCGCTTCCGGAGGCGTTCGTAACGCCGCTGCCCCGGCAATACCGAAGCGTATGGCTGAGCTGGGAGATCCCGGACGACGCCGCGCCCGGCGTATATTCCATAACCGTTACGGCGCGCGCCTGCGCGCGGGAGACGCTGCCCACGGGCAGCGATTATGAAAACCCCGACGCCCCCGGGCAGGTATACAGCAACACCTTCCGGCTGCTGATCGGCCGCGCGCGCCTGCCGGCGCAAACGCTGATTCATACGGAATGGCTCCATACCGACTGTCTGGCAGAATACTATGGCGTGGAGCCCTTCAGCGAGGCGTATTGGCGCACGACGGATGCCTTTGTCCGTTCCGCGTGCCGGGAGCACGGCGTGAATATGCTGCTGACGCCCGTATTCACCCCGCCGCTCGATACCGCCGTCAACGCCGAGCGAACGACCATCCAGCTCGTTGATATCCGCCGCGAGGGAACAAGCTATGGCTTTGGCTTTGATAAGCTGGCGCGCTGGGCCGCGATGTGCAAACGCTGCGGCGTGGAGTACCTGGAAATGCCGCACCTCTTTACCCAATGGGGCGCGCGGGCCACGCCCAAGATCATCGTTGAACAGGGCGGCATGCGCGCGCGCGTCTTCGGCTGGGATGTGCCCGCGGACAGTCCCGCGTACCGGGCGTTTCTGGAAAGCTTCCTGCCGGCGCTCCGCGCCGCGCTTGCCCGCTTGGGCTATGACGACGCCCATGTATACTATCATATTTCCGACGAACCCTCCCGGGACAGCCTGGCCGCCTACCGAACCGCGAGGGGGCAGGTTGCGGACCTGCTGGATGGCTGCCGCGTGATCGACGCGATAAGCGACTTTGCTTTTTACCAAGAGGGCCTGGTCGCTACGCCCATATGCGCCAGCGATCAGCTTCAGCCGTTTTTAGACGCTCGACCGCCGGAGCTGTGGACTTACTATTGCTGCGCCCAGGGCGATCAGGTTCCCAACCGGTTCTTTGCCATGGAAAGCGCGCGCAACCGCATCATGGGCGTTCTGCTGTACCTGTATAACCTCGAGGGCTTTCTTCACTGGGGCTATAACTTTTATCACGCGAAATTTTCCCTCTGCCCGTTGGACCCCTATCGCGTGACCCATGGAGACTATGGCTTTCCTTCCGGCGACCCTTTCCTGGTCTACCCCGGCCCGGATGGCGCGCCCCTATCCTCTATCCGCGCGGAGGTTCAGGACGACGCTTTGCTTGACCTGCGCGCCCTTCGCCTTTTGGAGCGGCTTGCCGGGCGTTCCTTCGTGGAGGCGCTCGTGTATGAGGACACGTCGATGCGCCCCATGACGTTCCATAATTACCCTGCAAACGCGGACTATCTGCTTGCGCTGAGGGAGAAGGTAGCGGCAGAAATTGAAAAGCGGCAGTAAGGCCGCGACGGGGAGGGGACGTTGGGAGGCTCCGCATCCCAAACCCGCCGCCTAAGGGCTTTGCCCTTAGGAATCCCTATTGGGGCCGCGTCACAGGCGGAACGCAGCGAGCTTTTTTTACTGAAAAGGCGGGAACGCATTCGTTCCCGCCTCTATCCAACCTTTTCCCTGTTTGTGTCAAGCTTTCAGTCCCGTCTCATAGCCATGCTTCTGGCTTAATCCATCCTGCCGCATGTGGTTTTCCTTGTTTTTGCCGGCATAGACGCGGTACAGATCGTCCGCGGTCATGCCGGCCTCCAGGCACATGCTGACAAAGAAATGCAGAATATCGCTCAGCTCCTCGTGGATGTTGGCCTTGCTCAGCTCATGAGGATTTTTCCACCACTTGAAATTGACCTCCTCCAAAAGCTCCGCCAGCTCGGACAGCATCGCCAGCGTCTGCTTTTGTATCCATTGCTCCATGGGGATGTTCTCCAGGCCGCGCTCCCGCTTCAGCTTGTCCTGGAAGCCCCGCTGAAGCTCAAAAATCCTTTCCAGCTTATCCACGGGGACCTCCTCCGATCAGCTCCAGGTATTTCTGCGCGTCCTTGCCAACGATGGCCGCGCTCGGCGAAGCGCTCAGCACGGTATCGGCGATGCGCATGACATCCTCCATCGTTACCGCGTCTATTTTTCTCAGCGTTTCTTCCGGGTCGCGCATCCTGTTGAGCAGCAGCATGCCGCGGCCGATGGACTGCATCCGTCCGCTCGAGCTTTCCAGCCCAAGCACATAGCCGCCCCTGAGCTGTGCCTTCGCGCTTTGAAACTCCTTTTCCGTCAACCCCTTATCCAGCAGCAGCTTGATCTGCTCCTGCGTTTCGCGGATGACGGTTTCACCGTTCTCCGGCGTCGTTCCGGCATACAGGTTGAACACGCCGATATCCGCGTAGGAACTGGAATAGGTATACACGCTGTACGCCATGCCCAGCTCCTCGCGGATGCGCTGGAACAGCCGGCTGCTCATGCCGCCGCCGAGCGCGTTGTTAAACACGGACAGCGCGTACAGATCCTCGCTGTCCGCGGGAACGCCCGGGAAGCCCATGCAGATGTGAAGCTGCTCGGTATCCTTCGCGCGCGCCTTGCGCCCGCTTTCAAACCGCTGCGGCTGCGTGGGGGCTTCCTTTCCCCGCTTGTTGGGAAAGTCGTCAAAATACCGCTCCACCAGCTTCAAAAAATCGTCCCAATCATAGTTGCCGGCAATGGCGAGCACCATGTTCTGGGGCACGTAATGCACGCGCCAGTAGGCGATCATGTCCTCGCGGGTATACCCGCGAAGGCGCTCGTTCGTACCTAAAATCGGGAAGCGGAGCGAGCCGGAATACTGCGCGTCGCACAGGAGCTCATGGACCAGATCCTCCGGCGTATCCTCCACCATTGCGATTTCTTCCAGCACAACGCCGCGTTCCTTGTTTAGCTCCTTCTCATCAAATACCGGCCTCAGGGCAAGGTCGGCCAGAATATCCACAGCCAGAGGCAGGTCCTCATCGATCACCTTGGCATAGTAGCAGGTGCATTCCTTGCTGGTAAAAGCGTTCAGTTGCCCGCCGACCATATCCATTTCCTCGGCAATTTCGCGCGCGGTACGCGTTTTGGTCCCTTTAAAAACCATATGCTCGATGAAATGGGAGAGGCCGTTCTCCTCGGCCCTCTCGTTGGCGCTGCCCACCTTCACCCATACGCCCGCCGTACAGCTTCTTACATGCGTCAGGCGTTCTCCAACCACGCGCAGGCCATTGGGCAATGTGATTTCGTCAAACATGCCATCTTTCCTTTCTGCGGTCAAACGCAAAGCCGCCCATTGCGAGGTCGTGGTCGGCCTCGCAATCGGCGGCTTTTTCGTTCAGTTCATTCCGGCAGGTCAGTTGCGGTCGCTGCCGCCGGAGGGGCGCCCGTCTCTGCGGGGGGGACGGCGGCGCTCGCCGCCGCCGGCGCGGAAGCCGCCCTCATGGCTGGGATAGGCGATATCGTTGCGAACCAGGTTCACGCGGCCCTGCGTGTCGATCTCGTTGACCTTGACCTCGATCTCGTCGCCGATGTTCATAACATCCTCGACCTTTTCCACGCGGTGGTCGGCCATCTTGGAGATGTGCAGCATCCCATCCCGCCCGGGGGTCAGCTCGATAAAGGCCCCGAAGTTCATAATGCGCACAACCTTGCCCAAATATACATCGCCCACCTCAACGTCCTTGGCGATGCCTTCAATGATCTTGCGCGCCTTGGACGCGGCGGCCTCGTCGGGGGTGGCGATATACACGCGGCCGTCGTCCTCGATGTCGATCTTTACGCCCGTCTCGGCGATGATCTTGTTAATCATCTTCCCACCCGGTCCAATCACCTCGCGGATCTTTTCGGGATTGATGGTAAAGCGAATGATCTTGGGCGCGTATTTGCTCAGGCTTTCGCGCGGCTGCCCCAGCGTCTCCAGCATGATTTTCAGGATATGCAGCCGGCCCGCCAGCGCCTGGTTGAGCGCCTTTTCCAAAATCGGCTTGTCAATTCCCGCAATTTTAATATCCATCTGGATGGCCGTAATTCCCTTGACCGTACCGGCAACCTTGAAATCCATATCGCCAAGGAAGTCCTCGAGGCCCTGGATATCCGTCAGCACGGCGACGTTGCCGCTCTCCGCGTCCTTAATCAGCCCCATGGCGACGCCCGCTACGGGCCGCTTGATCGGCACGCCGGCATCCATCAGCGACAGCGTGCTGCCGCAGACCGACGCCATGGAGCTGGAGCCGTTGCTGGAAAGGATTTCGCTGACCAGGCGCAGCGCGTAAGGGAACTCGTCCTCATTGGGCACCACAGGCTCGAGCGCGCGCTCGGCCAGCGCGCCGTGCCCAATTTCCCGGCGGCCCGGGCTCTTCATCCGGCCCGCCTCGCCCGTGGCGTACGGCGGCATGTTATAATGGTGGATGTAACGCTTGCTGTCCTCGGTCCCCAGGCCGTCCAGAATCTGAACGTCGCTCATGGAACCCAGGGTGGTCACGGTCAGCGCCTGCGTCTCGCCGCGGGTGAAGATCGCGCTGCCGTGCGTCCGGGGCAGCACGCCAACCTCGCACCAAATCGGCCGCACGTCGGTCAGACCGCGCCCGTCGGGGCGGACGCCTTTTTCCAGTATCTTCTTGCGCATGATCTCCTTGTTCAGGTAATACAGCGCGTCGGCCACCTCGCCCAAACGGCCCTCGAACTGCCCGGCAAAATGCTCGGCGCAGTCCGCCTTCAACGCCGCCTCGCGCTCCTGCCGCTCGTGGCGCTCGGTCGTGTCAAACACATGCGCGCATTTTTCGTAGGCGTATTCGCGCACAGCCGCCTTCACGTCGTCGCCGGTGGTCACCAGCGCGACCTCTGTTTTTTCCTTGCCGATTTCACTTTGGATTTTCTCGATAAACGCGACGATATTTTTGATTTCCTCGTGTCCAAAGAGGATGGCCCGGAGCATCAGCTCCTCCGGCACCTCCTTCGCGCCCGCCTCCACCATCAATACCGCGTCCTTGGTGCCGCTGACGGTTAAATGGAGGGTGCTCCTCTGGCGCTGCTCCTCGTTGGGGCAAAGCACCAGCTCGCCGTCCACGCAGCCGACCACAACCGTCCCCGTGGGGCCGCCCCATGGAATTTCACTGACGGAAAGCGCCGCGGAAGAGCCGATCATCGCGGGCACCTCCGGCGGAATATCCTTATCAACGGACAGGCAGGTTGCCACTACCTGCACATCGTTGCGCATTCCCTTGGGAAACAGGGGCCGCAAGGGGCGGTCTATCAGCCGGCAGGTCAGGGTCGCCTTTTCGGTAGGCCGGCCTTCCCGTTTAATAAAGCCGCCGGGAATCTTTCCCACAGAATATTGCTTTTCTTCAAAATCCACGCTCAGCGGAAAGAAATCCACGCCCTCTCGGGGCTTTTCGCTCATCGTGGCGTTCACCATTACAACGGTGTCGCCATAGCGCACAAAAGCGGAACCGGCCGCCTGCTGCGCGTACTTGCCAAACTCGATTGAAAGCGGCCGTCCCGCCAGTTCCGTTGAAAAAACCTTGTAATCCATTTCCTTCTCCTCTTCCTGCGCGCAGGCCGTGTTGCCTGCCGCAACTCCGCTGCCATGGCCCGGGCCATGGTCCATGGCGGGCGCTTCAGCCTCCCGCCTCTTTGCAAAAACAGCCGCGCTCGGCGGGATGCCCCGCCAAGGCGCGGTTGCGTTCCGGTGCTCTTATTTCCTCAGGCCGAGCTGACCCAACAGGCTGCGATAGCTCTCGATATCCGTCTTTTTCAGATAGTCCAGCAGGCCGCGGCGCTTACCTACCATCAGCAGCAGGCCGCGGCGGCTGTGGTGGTCCTTCTTGTTGAGCTTGAGGTGCTCGTTGAGGTGGTTGATGCGCTCGGTGAGCAGCGCGATCTGGACCTCCGGGGAGCCGGTGTCGCCCTCGTGACGGGCATAGGTCTTGATGATTTCCGACTTTTCCATGATATTTGCCTCCTTCGTTCTGGTGACGGCTGCGCCGTCCCTTGGGTAATCGCCGCGTCCATAGCATGCCGTTGGCATTCGGCAAGCTGCGAAGGCGGTTCTCCTCCATGCCCGCAGGCACGTCCTTTATTTTACCACGGCGTTATGGGTTTGTAAACGCCTTTTCCGGCTTTCGTCCATCAAAACGTCGGTTTCCAGTACACGCGCCCATATTTATGCCTTTTCCGCCACCCGGGCGAGAAAACGAAGCGTTCCATCGCTCCTCATCTCCACCTCTGCGGGCAAATAGAAGCCTGCATGTCCTTCACGCTCCACTCGCAGCAGCAGCGGGTAGGCCCTGCCGCCATCGTCCCACAGGGCGCGGTAGCATCCCGCCGGAACGTCCTGCTTGCCGTTGGGCGTCATCACCAGCTCGCCATGTCCATGATGCCGGTCCGCCACAACCGCGCAGCGGCTATACGGCCTTCCCAGCAGCTCGCGGGCCCGCGCCGCCTCTCCCTCTCCCAGCAGGGCGCGGATTGCGGTAGAGCTTACCTCGCGGCCATCCAGCGTGATCCTGGGAACCACGGAGGTTTGAAACCCCAGCGCCCCGCCCAGCGCCGCAAGCAGCGCGGGCGTGCCCCTTCCGGCCCGGCCATAGCTGTGGTTATAGCCGCAGACCACGTCCGTGGGGTGGAACCGCCTGACCAGCTCTCCGACATAGTTTTCCGGCGGCATGTTCATCATCCTCTGGTCAAACGGCAGCGCGAAGAGCATGTCCACCCCCAGCCCTTCCAAAAGCCGCGCGCGCTCGTCAAAGGTCGTGAGCATCGGCGGGCATTTTTCAGGCGCGATCAGCGTCATCGGATGGCTGACAAAGGTGCATGCAATCAGCGGGGCGCGCCTCCTTCGCGCTAGCGACCTCGCCCTTTCCAGCAGTACCCTGTGCCCGATATGAACCCCGTCGAACATACCAAGCGCCAGCACGGCGCGTTCGGCCGCCGCGCGGCCGTCAAGGATCGTTTGCATGCCGTTCTCCCCCATCCGCAGTCGTCCCGTTTGATTCCCCCAGCCAGGTTCGCACCTTGATTTCGTCTCCTCTGCGTTCCCCGATGGCGCACAGCGAGCCGTTCATCCAAAGGCAGGCGGGCGTTCCCGTCTCCGCACCGGTCCCATGGAGGTCTGAAAATCGCCGCCAGGGCAGCCTTCCGCCGGTGCGCAGCGTTCTTTCCAGATCCGCCGGCACGCGCGCCCCCGGCAAATGCCCGAGCGCCGCCTCCGGCGGCAGCAGCTCCCGCTTCAGCGTCCCGGCCTCAGCGGCGGCCTGAAGCCGCTCCAGGGTTCGCGCCGTTTCCAGCGTAAACACGCCGCTTTTCGTGCGCAGCAGAAAACGCAGATGCGCCGGGCAGCCGAGCGCTTGCCCCAGATCGTGGCAAAGCGTCCGCACATAAAAGCCCTTGGAGCAGCGCACATACAGGAGCGCGCCATGTCGCTCCATCATTTGCCGAAGGCTCAGCCCATACACCGTTACCTCGCGCTCCCCGGCCACCGCCGCGGCTCCGCTCCTGGCCAGGTCATATAGCCGTCTGCCATCCACCTTGATGGCGCTGTACGCCGGGGGCCGCTGCATCTGCTTGCCGGTAAAGCCGGCCAGCGCCTCCCGAATCCGTGCCTCGTCCGGATACTGATCGCCGCGCTCGGTCACGACGCCCTGGGCGTCCTGGGTATCGGTCGCGGCTCCGAAGGCAGCCTCGGCTACATACGCCTTTTCCTTTTCCTGCATATAGTCAAACAGGCGCGTCGCCTTCCCCACCATCAAGGGCAGCACGCCGGCCGCTTCCGGGTCCAGCGTGCCGGCGTGCCCGGTCTTGGCGCCGTTGAGCAGCCTACGGACATAACCGACCACTTGGGCCGAGGACATTCCCGGCGGCTTCAATACGTTCAGAAAGCCGCAAAGCGTTGGGTTGTCGGCGCTATTCATCGTGCGGCCCCGCCCTCCGCCATCGCTTCCTCCAGCGCCTTATCCAGCGCCCCCGCCGCGTCCGCAAGCGATAGGTCCAGCGTGCAGCCGGAGGCCAGCCTGTGCCCGCCGCCGCCAAAGTTCGCCGCAATCCCGTCCACCCGGTACGGCTCCAGCGCGCGCAGGCTTACCTTTACGCGCCCCTCGGCGGTTTCACGGGCAAAGTAAGCCATTTTTACGCCGCGGATATCGATGGCGTAATCCACCACGCCGTCCGCGTGAGCGGGGCCCGCCTCCGCCTCGTCCATATCGGCCAGGCTTACCTGAAGGGCCGCCGCCGCGCCCCCGCACAGCATCCTTAGCGAGGGAAGGACCTTCCCCAGCAGCTTTACAAAGGGGCGCTCCTTCTGGCGGAACAGCAGGCGGCTGTACTCCGCCAGCGGCAGACCCGCCTCCATCAATCCGCCCATCATCCGAAAGCATTCGGCGTTTGTGCTTTCATACACAAAGTTGCCCGTATCCGTCGAAAGCGCCGTATACAGGCAAATAGCCTCTTCTCTGTCCGTCGGTTGTCCAAGAGCGGCAAAAAGACGGTACATCAGCACCGCCGTCGCGGGCGCTTCCCCGTCGATCAGGTTGATCCCGCCAAACCCGGGATTGGTGGCGTGATGGTCGATCAGCGCGGTCATCGGCGCGGCGTCAAACAGCGCCTCCGCCGAGCCGAGCCGGTCCTTGCAGCTCACATCCACCGCGACGGCAAGGTCCCAGCCTTCCCGAGGCTTGAGCGCCTCCGGGCGGCAAACGGTCTCCGACCCCGGCAAAAACGCGAGGTGACGCGGTATCTCGCCATCCAGCGCCAGGGTCGCGCGACGGCCCATCCGCTCCAGCCGCCGCTTCATGGCAAGCGCGCTGCCTACCGTATCCCCATCCGGGGAAACATGGGATAACAGCAAGACGCTGCCCGCCGCTTGCACGGCGGACAGCAGCCTGTCCCAGGTCGATTTATCGTTCATTTCCTTCGTCATGCGCATTATCCTCCGCCTGTACTTGCTTGAGCACGCTTGCAATATGGATGCCGTATTCGATGTTTTTGTCAAGCTCAAAGAGGATTTCCGGCGCGTAGCGGATAATCATGCGCTGGCCCAGCTCGCGCCTCACGAAGCCGGCCGCTTTTTTCAGCGCGGCCATCATGGGCGCCCGGTTTTCTTCCTCCAGAATGCTTACATAAATCTTGGCATATCGCAGGTCGCGCGTGACCTCCGCGCGGGTCACGCTGAACGTGCCCTGGACGCGGGGATCGGAAAGCTGCTCCCGGATGATCTGATCCACCTCGCGGCGCACCTGTTCGCTGATCCTGTCTATCCGTTGATAACTCATTCTTACCTCCACAGAGGGGCTTCACGCGAGCTCCGCCTTGGGCGCGGAGCCATGCCGCGCATAGGGAAATCAGGCGCGTAACAGGCGCAGGGGAAAACCCCAAAAAGCGCTCCGGCCTCCCGATGCCCATGCGCGCCGGTTTCGGGAAGCCGGGACATCCCTTCACAGTCCGTCCTGAACCGCGCCCCGTTACCTCTCAATTTCCTCCATGATATAGCACTCCACGATATCGCCTTCCTTGATATCGTTGAAGCTGTCGAAGCTTACGCCGCACTCATAGCCGGAGGCGACCTCCTTGGCGTCGTCCTTGAAGCGTTTGAGCGAGCTCAGCTTGCCGTCGAAAACGACCACGTTGTCGCGCAGCAGCCGCGCCTCGGCGTTGCGCTGCAGCTTGCCGTCCTGGACATAGCAGCCGGCCACGGTGCCCGCCCCTGTAATTTTAAAGGTGCTGCGAACCTCGGCATGGCCGAGCAGAACCTCTTTGTACTCAGGCTCCAGCAAGCCCTTCATCGCCTTCTGGATATCCTCGATGGCCTGGTAGATCACGCGGTAAAGCCGGATATCCACGCCCTCGCGCTCGGCGGCCTCGCGGGCGCTGTTGTCCGGGCGGATGTTGAACCCAATGATGATCGCGTCGAACGCCGAGGCGAGGTTGACGTCGTCCTTGGTAATCGCGCCGACTGCGCTGTGCAGAATCCGCACGCGCACCTCGTCGTTGGACAGCTTCTCCAGCGCCTGCTTCACAGCCTCCACGCTGCCTTGGACATCCGCCTTGACGACCACGTTGAGATTGGTCATCTTGCTCTGATCGATGCGGCTGAACAGGTTATCCAGCGATACCTTCGCAGACGCGGCCACGCGCGCGGCCTTGACCTTGTCGCGCCGCTCCTGCACCACCTGCCGGCCCAGATGATCGTCCGCGACGGCCATCATATCGTCTCCCGCGCTGGGCACGTCGGTAAAGCCGGCGATTTCCACCGGCATGGAGGGGCCCGCCTCGGTTACGCGCTCTCCCTTGTCGTTGACCATGGCGCGCACGCGGCCGCTGGCCATGCCCGCCACCACGTTGTCGCCCACATGCAGGGTTCCGTTTTGCAGCAGGATGGTCGCCACGGGGCCGCGGGCCTTATCCAGCTTGGCCTCGATAATCACGCCCTTGGCCATGCGGTTGGGGTTCGCGCGAAGCTGCTGCATATCCGCCTCCAGAAGAATCATCTCCAGAAGGTTTTCCACGCCGGCCCCTGTGGCGGCGCTGACAGGCACCATAATGGTTTCTCCGCCCCACTCCTCCGGCACCAGCTCATAGGCCGTAAGGTCTTGCTTCACGCGCTCGGGGTTCGCGGCATCCTTGTCCATTTTGTTGATTGCGACGATGATCGGAACGCCCGCGGCCTTGGCATGGTTGATGGCCTCGACGGTCTGCGGCATAACGCCGTCGTCCGCGGCCACCACCAGCACGGCGATATCCGTGGACTGCGCGCCGCGCGCGCGCATCGCGGTAAAGGCCTCGTGGCCCGGAGTATCCAGGAATGTGATGACGCGCCCGTTGACCGTCACCGTATACGCGCCGATATGCTGCGTGATGCCGCCCGCTTCGCCCGCCGTCACCTGAGAATGGCGGATGAAGTCCAGCAGCGAGGTCTTGCCGTGGTCAACGTGCCCCATAATGGTCACAACCGGCGGGCGGGGTTCCAGCTCCTCCTCGGAGTCCTCAAAGTCCGTATCGGTCAGCGCGTCCTCGGCGGTCTTGGCCAGGTTCATTTCCAGCGATACGCCGAAATCGCTGCAAACAAGGCTCGCGGTATCAAAATCCAGCTCGCTGTTGATATTGGCCATCACGCCCAGCAGCAACAGCTTTTTGAGGATATCTCCCGCGGGCTTTCCGATGCGCTCGGTCAGGTCCTTCACGGTAATGGTTTCTGCGGTCATAAACGCCTTTTCAATCTTGATGGGCGCCATCATCTGCTGCGCGCTGGGCTTCTTGGCGCGCGCGCGGCGTCCGCCGCGCACTACGTCGTCGTCGTAGCCGTTAAAGCTTTCACGAGCAAGCTGCTTGCGGTTTTTCGCAACCCGCTCCGGGTCGTGCTGGCGCACATAATTCTTTTTATTAGGGTCGTAGTTGCTGACGCGTTCCTTCTCCACAGCCGGCGTCATCTCAATCGCAGGCTTGCGCGCGCCCATGGGCGGCCTTCCTCCGGGTCCGCCGGCAGGCCGGCCAAAGCTGCCTCCCGGGCGCGGACCGCCCATAGGGGCGGACCCGTTCGCCGGGCGGCCATATGTCCCCTGCGGATTTGCGGGGCGGCCATACGGCCCCTGCGGGTTCGCCGGACGGCCGTACGGGCCCTGCGGATTCGCCGGACGGCCATACGGCCCCTGCGGATTCGCCGGACGGCCATATGGGCCCTGTGGATTTGCGGGACGGCCATACGGCCCCTGCGGGTTCGCCGGACGGCCATACGGCCCCTGCGGATTCGCCGGGCGGCCATACGGCCCCTGCGGATTCGCGGCCGGGCGCGGCGGCCCGCCCTGAATGGGCCGACCGGCCGGTCCGCCCTGAATGGGCCTGGGCTGTGCCGGCGTCGCGACCGGTCTGGCAGCCTGCGGCGGCCTGGAGACGGGCGCGGCAGCCGGCTTTGGCGCGGGCGCGGCGGCTGCGGCCGCAATCGGCGAAACCGCTTTTTCGGCGCTTTCCACGGGTGCGACCGCCTTCATCGCCTCCTGTACGGGCTTTTCAGCCTCCGCCTTCACAGGGGCGGGAACCGGCTGCTCCGCGGGAGCCTTCTTTTCCGCGACGGCGGGCTTGGCCTCCACAATTGTTTCCACCTTTGGCGCCTCCTCGGGCTCGTCCGTATCCGGCATGGTGTATGCCTTGGTATGCTGGCGCGCCAGGCGCTGCTGCTCGGCCTGCTTTTCCTCGGCGCGGCGCTGCTCCTCCTCGCGGACAAACTGCGCTTCCAGCTTTCTTGCCGCCTGCGCCAGTTCATCCGCGCTCCTGCGCATGGACGATACGCTGCCCAGCACCGTCTCCGCGTCCCTGAGCAGCTCCTTCGTGGCATCCTTGAGTCTCACTTTGGTCATTGTAGCGCTTGCACCCCCGCATAATTTCGCAATGTATTTTGTGGCCGTTACAGCCGTGGTTCATCCTTGACCAGCTCGAGCAGCTTTTCCGCCATTCCGCCCTCGTTCAGCGCGACTACCACGCGCCCTTCCCTGCCGATGCGCCGGCCCAGCGTACCCGCGCTCAGCGCGTACAACGGCACCCCGTGCGTCCGGCAGGCGTCCCTCAGCCGCTTGACCGTGTTGGGGGAAGCCGCCTCGTCCAGCAGCACAATCCGCGCCGCCTCGCGCCTGACCGCGTCTACACACGCCTCCTGGCCGCTTAAAAGCTGCCCGGCCCGCATGCAGATGCCCAGGAAGCCCGTCGCCCTCTTTTCCGCCTCTTCCGTCATGTGCCCTCCTGCGCGTCCAGCAGCCGCCGCATCGTTTCGGTCAGCTCCGCGTTTACCTCGGCGGAGAGCTTCACCTCCAGTTGGCGGTCTAGCTGCCCTTGCTTGAGCGCGCGGCGCAAACACTCCGCGTTATAGCAACAGTATGCGCCGCGGCCCGGTTTCTTGCCTGTGGTATCCAGGCTCACCTGGCCGTCCGGCGAACGGACCGCGCGCAAAAGCTCCTTCTTGGGTTTCATCTCCCGGCAGCCCACGCACATGCGCATCGGAATTTTACGCGGCTTCATCGGCACCGTCGCACACCTCTTTCGCTCGATATACGGCCCCACGCCTCGCGGGAGGGGAAACAGAGGTTACAGCGTATCGTCCTCGTCCCCGGAATAGGGCATTTCCAGGGGGATATCCCGCAGCTCCGGCAAGCCGGAATCCTCCAGATCCGCCAAGGGAGCCTGTTCGTCGTAATAGGCCTGGAAGCCCATCGGCTCCTCCGCCATCTCCTCCTCCGGCAGATCAAACATCTGCGCGGCCTGGCTTTGGCTCTTGATATCGATGCGCCAGCCCGTCAGCTTCGCGGCCAGCCGGGCGTTCTGGCCTTCCTTGCCGATGGCGAGGCTGAGCTGGTTGTCCGGCACTACAACGCGGCATGCCTTTTCGTTTTCAGCGACGAAAACGCTCAGAACATGCGCGGGGTTCAACGCGTTAGCGATAAACTCCGCCGGGTCCGGCGACCATTTGATAATGTCGATCTTTTCATTTTTTAGTTCGGCCACTACCTTTTCCACGCGATTCCCGCGCGGACCGACGCACGCCCCCACCGGATCGATCGCCGCCTCGGTAGAGTGTACGGCCATCTTGGTGCGGCTGCCCGCCTCGCGCGCGATGGATTTAATTTGCACCACGCCCGCGGCAATTTCGGGCACCTCCATCTCAAACAGGCGCTTGACCAGCCCCACATGCACGCGGCTTACGCGCACCTGCGGCCCGCGAAGCATCTCCCGCCCGCTGCGGTTCACCTCCAGCACGTACACCTTTAAATGGTCGTCGATGTGGTACTCCTCGCCCGGCATCCACTCGTTGGGCTCCAAAATGCCCTCGGTTCGCCCAAGCTCGACATACACGCCCTTGGGCTCTACGCGCTGAACAATCGCGGTGAGGATCTCGTTCTCCTTTTCGGAGTATTCGTCATAAATCTTCCCCTGTTCCGCCTCGCGGATACGCTGCATGATGACCTGCTTGGCCGTCTGCGCCGCCGTGCGCAGGAAGCCGCTCGGGGTCACGTCGATCTCAGCGATATCGCCCATGCGGTAATCCGGGCGGATTTTCAGCGCGTCCTCCAGCGTAATCTGGTTCGCGGGGTCCTCCACCTCCTCGGTGATGGCCTTGCGGGCAAATACATGCGCGACGCCCGTTGCCCGGTCCAGCGTGACGCTCAGGTTGGTGGGCGCGTTTTCCTCCCGGGAAACGTTCTTTTTATAGGCGGCCTTCAGCGCTTCCTCGATGGCGCCGTAAAGCATTTCCTCGCTGATGTCCTTCTCGGAAGCAAGCGCCTTCACCGCCGCGATGATTTCCGCCTGCCCGCCGCTTTGCTGGTTCTTCTTGGTTGTCCTCATCGTATTTCCCTGCTTTCCTCATTCTACTTCCAGGTCCGAAAAATCATCGTCGTCCAGCTCGATCACGGGCTTGACGATGGCGACGCCCTTTCGCGCGAAGGCCATGTCTTTCCCGTCCTCGCCTGTCAGCACGATCCGCTCCTCCGTCATATCGCGCAAAAGGCCGCGATAGAGCTTGCTGCCGTCCAGCGCGGCAAACAGCTTAACCTCCACCAGCGCCCCGCGGTTTCGCTCAAAGTCCCGCATGGTCTTTACGGGACGGTCAATCCCGGGGCTGGAAACCTCCAGAAAATCGTACTCGACATCCTCCAGCAAGGGCTGAACCTGTCTGTGGAACCGCTCGCAGTCGTCCAGCGAAACGCCGCCTTCCTTGTCGATATAAATGCAAAGGCACTTTCCGCGGCTTTCCCTTTGCCATACCACCTCTACCAGCTCCATGGAAAGCGCGCGCGCCACCTCGACCGCCCGCTCCTCCACCGCCTGTACGGAGGCTGACCCGGCGCTCCGCGCGCCGCCGTTCTTCCCCATGCTTGCTCCTTACCCGCCCAGATATTGGCTATCATGAAAAAGGCAATCAAAAAGAGCGGTATGCTATCGCTCTATGCTTCCCCAAACACGCCTTCGCCCATCGCAAAGGCACGGCCTTACAGGATCAACCCCGCAAAACCGTCGCATGCCCTCGCGGGCATGCCGCGCATGAGAAAGGAAAGCGATATCCACTCTTTCGATAAACCCTTCTTTCTTGTTCGTCGGGCCGAAATGTGCTCAGGTACCGTCTGCGAACCGCAGGCATTTAGCAGTATACCACATCAAATTTGGAAATACAAGCGTTTTGCTGAATGTGGTGAAGAAAACTCGACAAAGCGGCCGCCTTTTCTCACCGAGCTTCCGTCGCGCGAAACGCCCGCTCCCATTTCGCCTGACGCCCGCAACGCCGCCTTGTCCAAAGCGGCGGACGGCGCTTTGCCTGGCGGCTCCTCGCCGCACTTGCCCTTCAGAGCGTTTGGTGCTATCCTGTTTTCCAGGCGGCTAATATGCCCGTCATCCGAAAGGAGGCCCTGCCCATGTCCCTCTGCGCCCTCTGCCCCCGCCGCTGCAACGCCGAGCGTGGGGAAACCCGCGGCGACGGCTTTTGCGGCATGGGCCTGACCCCCCTTGTGGCCCGCGCCGCCGCGCATATGTGGGAAGAACCGTGTCTGAGCGGCGATCGCGGCAGCGGAACCGTCTTTTTCAGCGGCTGCGCGCTCGGCTGCGTCTTTTGCCAAAACGAACCGATCAGCCGCCACGCGCTGGGCCGGGCGCTGCCGCCCAAGCAGCTCTGCGAGCTCTTTGAGCGGGTGGAGGCCCTGGGGGTGCATAACCTCAATTTGGTCAGCCCCACCCATTTCGCGCCCGCCATCTTCGAGGCGCTTCGGCTTCGCAAGCCGCGCGTTCCCGTGATATGGAATTCCAGCGGCTATGAAACCGTTGAAATGGTGCGGGCCGCCGAGGGGCTGGTGGATATCTTCCTGCCCGATTTTAAGTACGCCGACGCGAAAACCTCGGCGCAGCTCGCGGGCGCGCCCGATTACTTCGAGGTGGCGCGGGCGGCCATCCTCGCCATGCGCGAGCAGAGCGGCCCGCCCGTTTACAGCGCGGACGGCCTCCTTTTGCGCGGCACGCTGGTGCGGCACCTGATTTTGCCCCTGCGCACAGGCGAAAGCCTCCGCATCCTTGACACAATCGCCCGCGAATTTCCCGCCGGCACGCCCGTCAGCCTGATGCGGCAATATACCCCCATGAACGGCGTGGCCGTCGCCGGCCTGGATCGGCGCCTGACGGCGCGGGAATACGCCCGCGTCCGCGACCACATGCTCGCCTTGGGCCTGCCCGGCTATTTGCAAAAAAAGGAGGCGGCGGACAGCGCCTATACCCCCTCCTTTATGGACGACGAGAGCACGCGCCTTTTCCCGGCGGAATAATCCCTTTCTAGCGCGCCGCGTGCGCGACGATCCGCTGCATCCGGCTCCATTTCGCTTCCATATCCTTTACAAGCGTCATCTGCGTGCGCGCGCGATCCAGGTTATGCTCGGGACGCGCGATATGGAAATACACGTCCCCATTCAGGTAATCCGTCAGGAAGCGCACGCCGCATTCCAGCGTCATCAGCTTCGCGCCCATGGGCAGCGTATCGATTTCATTGTCCGTCAGCCGGCGGCGGCACGCGCCAAGGAAGCCGTTGGCATACGCCTCAAACAGCTCCAGCGATATCGTTACCTTATCCAGGTCCTTCTCATCCTCCGCGGCCGTGCTCGCGCCAAAGCGAATGCCGTCTCCAAAGTCGTTGGCCACCAGGCCCGGCATGACGGTATCCAGGTCGATCACGCACAGCGGCGTCCGCAGGCGCTTGTCCAGCATCACGTTGTTGAGCTTCGTATCGTTATGCGTCACGCGAAGCGGCAGCTCCCTGCGGCGGCACATATCCATCAGCGCGCCCGCCTCCGACTCGTGAAACAGGTAAAACCCAATTTCAAACTGCACGTCCTTGACCCGTCCGGCGCGGTCCGCTCCGATCGCTTCCCGGAGCAGCCTGTATCGGTCCGGCGTGTCATGGAAGCGCGGGATCGTTTCCGTCAGCGTATCCGCGGGAAAATCCGACAGTTGGTTTTGGAAGGAGCCGAACGCCACTCCGCTTTGCATCAGGTCGTTCAGGGTTTCCGGCTTATCCAGGCACAGGCTGTCGGTAACAAACTCGTACAGCCGCCAGTATTCGCCCGCCTCGGTATGAAGGTAGCGCTCCCCCTCCAGCGAGGGCACCAGCGTCAGCACGTGGCGCGGGTCGTCGTCCTTTTGGCGCAGGTGGTCCGTCACGGCGATCAGGTTGCGCATCAGCGCCGGGATATCCTTGAATACATGCCCGTTCAGCCTCTGCAAAATATAACAGTGCGGCCTGTCCGTTACCAGCAGGTAGGTATCGTTGATATGGCCGTTGCCATAGCGGGTACAGCTCAGCGGCTTGCCTTCCAGCACAAAGCGTCCGTAAATTTCGTCCATGTCCCTTACCTCCAAAGCTCGTCCGGGTACATGCCAAGCCCGCGCATGTCTCGCAGCGCGGCCTGGACGCCCGGCATATCCTGGGCATAGGTTACGCCGTACCACCTTTCGCCGGTCGGCAGCACGCGCACCGTGGCTTTCTTCTCCTGTAACAGAAGATTGGGTATCAGCGGAAGGAAATACTCGCACTTCAGCGGGTTGACCGGCAGGTTCTCCCGCAGCCACGGCGCGAAGCGACCCTCGATTTCCGCCATGATGGAAGGATGAAAGCCCCAGAGGTTCATGCTGACGTAGGTGCCCGCCGGCACAAAGGTAAAGTGCTCGCCATCCTCCGTAAAGGCGGCTCCGCCCTCGCGCGGCTCGATATGCGTGCGCTCCACGATACCCCGCAGCATGCCGTTTTCATCGGTATCGCAGATTCCGCGCGCCACATGGCCGTTTTCGGTCAGCGTGTTTTCAATCCTGTATCCGACCATCGCGTGGGCGGACGGATCGTCGCACTGTCCCAAAAAGCCCGAGATGCTCTCAAAGGCCGAGCGCCCGTAAAAGTCATCCGCGTTAATGACGCAAAACGGCGCGTCGATCTGCTCCTTCGCACACAGCACCGCGTGGGCCGTGCCCCAGGGCTTCGTGCGTCCTTCCGGGATGGAGAAGCCCTCGGGCAATATCTCCGGCCGCTGATAAGCGAACTCAATTTCCACATGGCCGCGGATACGGTCGCTGATAACCTCCCGGAAATCCTTTTCCAGCTCCGGCTTGATGATGCATACCACGCGCTTAAAGCCCGCCTTCAGGGCGTCGTAAATGGAGTAATCGATCAGGATATGCCCATGATCGTCCACCGGCGCGATTTGCTTCAGCCCGCCGTAGCGACTGCCGAGGCCCGCCGCCATAATCACCAGGATCGGTCCCTTTTTCATGCCCATTTCCCCTCCCTATTTGTGCCTCGAGGGTACGGCAGAGCCTGGCTAACGCTCTGCCGCGCCCGTTCCATTGTATGCGCGGCCAAGGGATCAGCCCTTCACGCCTCCGCCCGTCACGCCCTGGATAATGCGCTCGGACAGGAAAATGAAGATCAGGAACGTCGGCAGGAACACGATGATGACCGCCGCGAACATCCCCGCCCAATCGCCCGTGTACTTCATGGAGTTAATCATGGAGTACAGTCCGACGGCGACGGGCCGCACGCTGTCGCTGCTGGCGAAGATCAGGGAAATGAAGTATTCGTTCCAAACGTTGATGAAGTTGAAGATGCTGACCGTCACAATGCCCGGCTGCGCCAGCGGCAGCATGATCTGCCAGAAGGTGCGCTTGGGAGAGCAGCCGTCGATGGACGCCGCCTCCTCATAGGAGCGGGACAGGTTGGTGAAAAACGTCAACAGAAAAATCGTCGTATACGGCACGTTGATGCCCACATACAGGAAGATGAGCAGCAGCCGCACCGTAATATCCTGCTTCAGGAGCTGGAGCTGGGTTACCAGGCTGAACAGCGGCAGGATAATCATGACCACCGGCACGCCCATCGCGGCGACAAAGCCGCTCTGAATCGTGCGGTTCAGGAAGAACTTGAACCGCGACAGCGCGTAGGCCGCCGGGGCGCTCACCAGCACCAGCAGGACGGCGGAGATGGAGGCGTACACCAGCGAGTTCATAAAAAACACCGAAACGTTCTGGCTCGTCCATGCCTTCGCGTAGTTTTCCCAATGCAGGCCCGACGGGAAGGACAGCGAGGTCCCTTTAAAGATCTCCTTGGTCGTCGCCAGGCTCGCCGCGATGATCCAGCCGATCAGCACGAAGGTAAAAAGCACCCACAGCACAAGGATGATATACCCGGGCGTAAGCCGAAGCTCCTTGCGCCAATGAAATTTTTCACGGATTTGTTTTTCCTTGACCACCATAAGACGCGCCTCCTTCCCTAAAATTCCAGATCATCCTTCTTGATCAGGGCGTTGGTTATCAGGAATACCACCACCACGCACACGCCCATCAGCACGCCGACCGCCGCGCCAAGGCCGGAGTTGCGCTCCGTGACGCTATTGCCCGCGCCGAAAATCTGCGCGTACATGTAGACCATCGGCGTAATGGTCTGGTTGCTCGCCGTGACCGTGGAAAAAAGCTGCGACCACACAAAGAAGCCGACCGACGTAATGGACCACATGGTGATATTCGTCTTGAACACGCCGCGCAGAAGCGGCAGCGTAATATGCCTGAACTGCCGGGGCTTGCTGGCTCCGTCAATGGTGGACGCCTCGTAAAGGTCTGTGGGAATCTTTTCAATGCCACTTGAAAAAATCAGCATATGGTAGCCGACCATGCCAAAGCAGTATGCGAAAAGCAGCGACCAGAACATATGGTCCGCGTCCGTCCACTGGATGGCCGCCAGCTCCTTCAGGCCCAGAAAGTTAAAGAAATTGGTCAGCAAGCCGTAGCGCGTGTTGAACACGTATTGGAGCCACATGGTGGCCAGGGCGACGGCGCTGATAATGTTGGGCATATAGATGACCGCGCGGAAAAAGCGCTTGAAGCGGATGCCGCTGTTTAGGATCACGGCGAAAAGCAGCGCCAGCGCCATAACCACCACGCCGCCGACCGCCCAGATCCTGAACAGGTTCCACATCGACGTGCGGAAGAGCTGCGTATTATACAGCTTACTATAGTTTTCAAAACCCGTATACGTCCACTCCGAGGGGGAGGCGGTCACGCTCTCCACCTTGTAAAAGCTCATGATAACGGTACGAATGATCGGATATACGAAGATCAGAACAAAGAAGATCAGCGCGGGCGTCAGGAAGGTCACGATCATGCCCCGGTTCCTCTTCATGCCATTCCCTCCTCGATGGATATTGAAGGGGAGGGGCGGCGGAAGCAGCAAGCGTGATGGCTTGGTTGCGCCGCCGTCCCTCCCCCAAGGTGTTCAGTCGGTTCTATTGCCGCCGCTTACTTGGTGGCGTTCTCCATCGCGTCCACAAACCCCTGCGCGTCAATGGAGCCGCTGCAAAGCTTTTGGAAGTTCTCCTTAATGATGGGGGTCACGTCCACATTGTCCTCGATGCCGGCGGCCCAGCTAAAGCGGGTGGTCAGGCTGTCCATGACGGGCTTCACGCCGGCCAGCATGGGAGGCCACTCGGTGTTGGTGGTATCGGCGGGGATGCCCACGGACTCCTGGCTCAAAAGCTGGTCATACTCGCCCTTGGTGATGTACTTGATAAGCTCGAACGCTTCCTCGGGAACCTCGCTCTTGGCGTTGATGGCAAACACCTGCGCGCCGTAGTTCGCGGCTTCCACGCCGGTCACGCCGCCCTCAAGCGCCGGGTAGGCGAAGCAGCCCCATTGGAAATCCGGACCGGTCATGGCCTTGACCTCGTTGGGCAGCCAGGAACCGTTGAGGTACATGGCGGCGTCGCCCAGGGCGAGCTCGCCGTTCTGGTTGGCCGGCCATACGGAGGAGCCGATCGTGGGGCTCAGGTATCCCTTGTCAAACAGCTCCTGATAATCCTGCGCGGCTTTGAGCACAGCGGGCTCCTCCGCCCACAGGCCCTCGGTCACAACCTTATGCACGCCCGCCTCGCCGAGCAAGCGGGCAAGATGATAGCCGATGTTGGTCTGGATATACGCGTCGTCGGAGGTGAGCGGGATATATCCGGCGGCCTTGATCTTCTCGCACGCATCCAGGAATTCCGCCCAGGTAGCGGGCTCGGCGGTCACGCCGGCCTCCTCGAAGATTTCCTTGTTATAGAAAATGTTGAACACGTTGGGCTGATAGGGGATGGACTTGAGGGTCCCGCCGGCAACCTCGCGGCAGGCGCTCATCAGCCCGGCGATTGCGGTGGCTTCGTAATCGCTCGCCTTGGCCAGTTCCTCCAGGTCCATGGTATACTTGCCCCACGTCTTGTTTACGCGGTCGATATCCTCGTCGAACAGGTCAATGACGGTGCCGGCTTCCAGCGCGGGCTCCAGGCCCTCGCGGATGCCCGTGCGGCCCTTGAACTGCACGTCGACGGTATTGCCCGTGGCCGCCATGTAGGCGTCGATCGCCTTCTGGATTACCTGGCCCTGCGGCTCGGTGCTTTCCCACATAGACCAGTACACAACGGTCTTCCCCTCGGCGGACGCCAGCGCGGCCACGGAGAGGAGCATGGTAAGAACCAGCAGGAATGAAAGCATTTTCTTCACGGAAAATTCCTCCTTCGAGTTCTGAAGTTTTGAACGACTTCGTTGTCATTCTGTGCAAAAAGAATAGCATGCCTTTGGTGATAATGGCAGAGATAAATGTTCGAGGAAATAGAAATATCTTTCGTGTTTCCATGAATTATGCTATAATCATCCATGATAAGCTGTTCAAAGGAAGGATTTAGATGCTTCAAGGCGAGGATTTTCAACGGCTTGGGCGGCTGCTCAACAACCTATACCTGTGTACGGGCGTCAAGTTCGCGCTGATGGATGAAAACGCGCACGAGGTATATACCAGCAGCTACCAGACGCCGTTTTGCCATCTGATCGCCCAGGCGGAGGACGGCTACAAAAGGTGCGTGGATTGCGACCACCGCGCGCTTATGGATGTGCGCCGCCATCAGCTCCGCAAAAAATACCTCTGCCACGCCGGCTTGTATGAAATGGCGCTTCCCGTCACGGAAAACGGCCGGACCATCGCCACCATCCTCTTTGGCCAGATGCTGGACGATTCCCCCAGAGAGGAACAGTGGAAGCGCGTTTCCAGGCTGTGCGCATGGTATCCGGACAGGGACGCGCTCTATCAGGCCTTCCTGAAGCTGAAGCGCACCTCTCCGCAGCAAATGACGGCGTGCATGGAAATCGTTCAGGCATGCGTCAGCGAAGTCCGCATGTATGGCCTTCAGGCCGTCAGCCAGCGCGACGACGCGCTCCTGCTTCAGGATTATATCGACACGCATTATTCACAGCCGATTACTGCCGACACGCTTTGCCATGCCCTGAACGTCGGCAAAACAAAGCTATACGCGATATGCGCGCAGCACTTCCAGCAAACCCCGGGGCAGCTTGTTACCGCGAGGCGTTTGGAGGCGGCCAAGGACTTGCTTCTCAATACCGGCCAAAGCGTTCGGTTTATCGCGCAGACGGTGGGCATCCCGGATGAAAACTACTTTACCAAGGTCTTTAAAAAAACGGCGGGCATGACCCCCAGCGCCTTCCGAAGGGCGGGGCCGGTCACGGAAAACGACGCTTCCCAACGTCCCGCGCCTTCCAACGGCCCGCAGCGCGCCGCCCCGATCCAGTAATTCTGTACGATATATCGGCAAAGCCAAACGTTTCCAAGCCAAGCATATTTTTTAGGATTCTCCGCGCCCCCGGACCGGGCAGCGCGGAGACGCTTCTGAGGCGGAGCTTTCCACCGGAGCCGACGGCTTTCTCAAAGCGCCCGCCATCCCCGGCGGCCGTCTCCGGCGTTTAGGGAGAAGCGTTTCCCGTCCCGCAACGCCCGGAACGCTACTTCCGCGCAATCTCTCTGAGGAACCGGGCCATCTCCTCCGCCGTAGGCGGGCACCCTTCCACCCGCCGGGCAAAGCCGCGGGTGCAGTTTCCCACGCCGACGTCCCCGCTCATGCCGCGCCATCCCTGTCCCACGGCAATCTTCGTCTTCAGCCGTTCCAGGTTTCCATCCTCCTTTAGTCTTGCCAGGGCGTACATCAAATTGGCGTAACAGCTACTGCAGGCCTGCCGGGCCTCGGCATGTGCGGCAAGCCTTTCCACCCTCCGCGCGGAGGACGGCGCGACCGGGGCCGCCGACGGGCTGTTGAGCGCGTGCAGGCGCGCCGCGTCCACATTCGTGGAGCCGACGCCAAGCTTTTCGGCAATTTCCAGGTACGGCACGTCCCGCGGCTCGTAGCCAAGCGCGCGGCATGCGTAAGCGTCGCAAAGCACAGGGTCAAAAAATCCCAACACCTGGTTCCGCGTGACGGGCGTTCCCCCCTCCTCAAAATCCAAGTCCCCGCACAGGGCGTCCACCAGCACAAAATCCTGGCGGATTCCGGCGGCCAGGTGCGCGATGGGCTTCATAAGCCCCATGGTATGAAAGCGTCTTTTTTCGCTGTTGGGAATCAGGCCCTTCAGGTTTTTCAGCGCGCAGGTCACTTTGGTCTGACAATGGCCCTTCATCACGGGCATATTGATGAGAACGTCCACCCGCTTCACGCAGTCGCAGACCTTCAGCCGCAGGCCAGCGCAGTCCCGCTCGTGCGCCCCGTCCCTCTGCGTATCTAACAGCGGCACGCCATACCTTTTTTCCAGCTCGCGGTAGCCGCAGGCTTCAAACGCCTCCGCCGTGCGCGCGCCGGTCCAGGAGCCCTCCAGAATGACGATACGCTCAAAGCCCTCCTCGCGGAAGTATTCAATCGCCCCCGCCGCGAGCTCCGAATGCGTCGTCGCGCCCAGGCGCGCGGGCGAAGGCAGCACAAGGTTGGGCTTCAAGCCGATCAGGGCGTTCCGCCCAGGCGCCAGCGAGGCGGCGTCCGCCGCGCGCAGGACGGCCTTGGCCATAGCGCGTCCGTCTGTTCCATGCATCAGGTATGCGTCCATCCGTCTTTCCATGCCGCCGCGCCCTCTCCGTCCGTTTTTTGCATCATAGCATGAACGCTTTGCTTTGCCAAGCGGCGGCCCGGCCCCCGTCCTCAATAAGCCGCAGCGCGGCGTCCTTTGTCGCTTCCGCCCCGCGCGGCTTGCCAAGCGGCGTTCTTTATTGGGGCGGCGCTGTTTCACCGGCTTTTTTGCCGCATGGCTCCGGAAGCGGTTTCAGCCATAACGCTTCTATATACTTCAGCCATACAAAACCGCGCGCGGCGGCCTCTGCCGGTACGCCATATCCAAACGGCGCCGCCCCGCGTTATTCGGCTCAAACCCTATGCATCCGCCCATTTCTGTGCTATAATGATAAGGTATGCGATTAGCGATCAGCGGGGAGGCGGCTCTGTGACTTCACCAAAACCCGAGCTTCACAAGGCGATGCGAACCTTTCTTTGGGTGCTCCTGGACGCCGTGCTTGTGAATGCTGCCATTATTCTGGCGCAGGTTCTGCGCTATTCCATGAATATCTCCTATTCCTTTTTTGCCATCTACCTTCGCCTTGCGCCGGTGATGACCATCCTCTGCCTTCTTGTGTTTTGGGCCTTCGGCATGTACCGCAGCATGTGGCAATATGCCTCCGCGAGCGATATTCTCCGCATCGCCGCCGCCACCCTGACGGCGACGGTGCTGACCTATCTTTTTTCCCTGCTTGCCAACGCCTTTGTGCGTCCGCAAAACCTTTTCCGGCTCCACCGCATGGTTTACCTGCTTTTCTGGCTCACCAGCACCGCCTTTGTGGGCGGCTCCCGCCTTCTTTACCGCATTTTCGTCACCCGGGAGCGCTTCTCGCTGCTCCGCGGCCGTCATGACAGCGTTCGGCGCGTAATGGTGATCGGCGCGGGCTGGGCGGGCGCGAGCGTCGTTCATGAAATGCAACGCGGCAGCTACGGCAACTGCGTTCCTGTGCTTGTGGTGGACGACGACAAAATCAGGACCGGCTCCCGCTTGAGCGGCGTACCCGTTGTGCGCGGCTCCGGCAACATCCTCAAGCTTGCCAGCGATTACCATATCGACGACATCATCATCGCCATCGCCACCCCCAGGGGCGACCTGAAGCCCCTGATTGAAAAATGCCTGTCCACGGGCTGCCGCGTCAAGCGCGTAACCCCCCTCCAGGATGTGGGAAGCGACCATGCCGCCGTCGGCGCGGTGCGCGACCTCAATATCGGCGACCTGCTCGGCAGGCCCGAGGAGCAACTGGATATGACACAGGCGGCGGCTTGCTTCCGGGGCCGCACGGTGCTTATCACCGGCGGCGGCGGCAGCATCGGCGGCGAGCTGTGCCGGCGTCTGCTCCCCCTTGGGCCGGAACGGATCGTGCTGTACGACATCAGTGAAAACTATATGTACGACCTGTTTTCCGAGCTGAAACTGCTGTACCGCGGCGACCTGAAGGACAAGCTCATCCTATGCGTGGGCTCCATCCGGGACCCGCAGCGCCTGGACGAAATTTTCGGCAGGTATCAGCCGGACATTGTGCTTCATGCCGCCGCGCACAAGCACGTTCCCCTGATGGAGGATTGTCCCGCCCAAGCGGTCAAGAACAACGTATTCGGCACGTACCTGACGGCCAAGGCCGCCGTCAGCCACCAGGTCAAGCGTTTTGTGCTCATCTCCACAGATAAGGCGGTCAACCCCACCAACGTCATGGGCGCGACCAAGCGCCTGGCGGAAATGACCATTGAGGCGCTCAACACCGAATCCGATACCGAGTTTACCGCCGTGCGCTTCGGCAACGTACTGGGCTCGCACGGCAGCGTCGTGCCCCTTTTTGAACAGCAAATCCGCGCCGGCGGGCCCGTTACGCTTACCCATCCCGATATCATCCGCTACTTTATGACCATCCCGGAGGCGGCCAGCCTGGTTCTGCAAGCCGCTTCCATTGCCAAGGGCGGCGAGCTCTTCGTGCTGGATATGGGCCGGCCCGTCAAGATCCGGGAGCTGGCCGAAAGGATGATTCAGCTTTATGCCTCGCCCGACGGCCGCAAGGTAGATATCGTCTACGTAGGGCTGCGTCCGGGCGAAAAGCTGTATGAGGAGCTGCTGCTGGCGGGCGAGGGGATCGCCAAAACGGAAAACGAAAAAATCTTTATCGCAAGGCCGGAGGTCGTGGACGCCGCCACGCTGCATCAAATGCTTAAAAGGCTTCAGGGCTGTATCGACGAAAACGGCGATATGCTGGCCTGCCTGCGCGACCTGGTCCCCACCTTTCGGGAGGCGGACGCCGTCAACCGCGCCGCCGCGCCGGAAAGCGCTTCCCCCGCCACGCTTCCGGAGGGCGCATGAACCCTCACGAGCGCATGATGCGCCTGGCGCTGGCAGAGGCGGAAAAGGCGCTTGACGAGCGGGAAGTCCCCGTGGGCGCGGTGATCGCGCAGGGCGGCAGGTTGGTCGCGTCCGCGCATAACCTGCGCGAGCAAAGCGGCGACCCGACCGCCCACGCCGAGCTGCTCGCCATCCGCGAGGCGGCCCGCCGCCTCGGCACGCGGCGCTTGAACGGCTGTATCCTCTATGTAACGTTGGAGCCCTGCCCCATGTGCGCGGGCGCGCTGTGCATGGCGTTTGTGGAAATGTGCTATTTCGGCGCGCGGGACGAGCGGCAGGGCTGCGCGGAAAGCGTCTACGCCCTCACCAACGACCCGGCGTTCTATCACCGCCTCCCATGCGTGGGCGGCCTGCTTGCCGAGGAGTCGCGGGCTTTGCTCACCCGCTTTTTCCAGGGCAGACGAACCGACGATAAAGGAGCTGGCATGCCGTGACCATCGACACCATTGTAACCGATATGGACGACACCCTTTTTGACGGCGAGGGAAAGATCAGCGATTATACCTTGCGGGTAATGCATGAATGCACGCGCAGGGGCATCCGCGTCATTCCCGCCAGCGGCCGGACCCACGCGAGCATGCTCCCGTTTATGAAGCAGCTTGATACGGGCCTCCCCTACATCGCCGGCAACGGCTCGGAGCTGGTCGGCGCGGACCATGCCGTGCTAAGCGCGATCTGCTTTGATCCCGCCACCGCGCGGGATATCTGCGCGTTTCTGGAGCGGAACGGCTGCTATGTACAGGTCTACCGGGACGACTGCTTCTATTATGCCGCCGAGTGCGAGCCCTCCAAGCGATACAAAAAATCCTCGGGCATGAGGGGCGTCGCGGTGGGGGATCTGTGCGCCTTTCTGACCTTCCCGGTTCCCAAGGTGCTGTGCGTCAACCATCCGGAGGAGATCGAGCGCCTATACCCCATCGCCAACCGGCATTTTGAGGGCCGCGCCACCTTCACCATGAGCAAGCCCTATTTTCTGGAGGCCGAGCCGCCCGGCGCCACCAAGGGGGAAGCGCTGGCCCGGCTGGCGGAGCTAATTGGAATCAACCCCGCCAAAACGATGGTATTTGGCGACAGCCTGAACGACGTAAGCATGCTGGCCTTTACGGAGCACAGCGTGGCCATGGGCAACGCCCGCGAGGAGGTCCGCCGGGCCGCGAGGTATTGCTGCCCTCCCAACACCGAGGACGGCATGGCGCGCTTCGTGGAAGCGTATGTTTTAATGCCGCGTGAAAGGGAGGCGGAGGTATGATCGGGATTGAGGACTTTAAGGCCAAGCTGAACCTTGAGCTGCTGTCCGAAACCTCCAGGACGGAAATCGATATAAACGTTACGGATATCAACCGTCCGGGCATGCAGTTCTGCGGCTTTTACGAGTATTTTGCCCATGAGCGGCCCCAGGTCATCGGCAAGGTGGAAATGACCTACCTGGAAACGCTCGATTCCACGGCGCGCCAGAAGGTGCTGGAGCGCTATATGAGCTATGACCTCCCGTGCATCATCGTTTGCTGGGGCATGACGCCGCCGAGGGAGCTGCTGAGCGTCGCCCGGGCGCGCGATATTCCCGTGTTCCAAAGCAAGCTGAAAACCACCAAGTTTACCCTGCAATGCATTATGTACCTCAACCGCGTGCTGGCGCCCCACGTAACGCGGCACGGCGTGCTGGTGGACGTATACGGCATAGGTATACTGCTGACGGGCGAAAGCGGCGTGGGCAAGAGCGAGGCCGCGCTGGAGCTGGTCAAGCGGGGCCATCAGCTTGTCGCGGACGACGTCGTGGATATCTGCCGCGTGGCGGACGACCGCCTGATTGGGGAATCCCCCGAGATGGTCCGCCACTTTATGGAAATCCGCGGCATCGGCATCATCGACATCCGGGCCATGTACGGCGTGGGGTCGGTCGTCCTCAGCAAGTCCATTGATATGGTCATTCATATGGAAAAATGGGATTCCACCAAGGAATATGACCGTCTGGGGCTTACGGAGGAGACGGTCGCCATTCTCGGTGTCAAAATCCCCTACCAGATTATGCCGGTTAGGCCCGGCCGCAACCTTGCCATCATTATCGAGGTGGCCGCGCGCAACCTGAGTCTGAAGCGCATGGGATACAGCGCCGCGCATGAGCTGGACAGGCGGCTCAACGAATTAATCGCACAGAATTCCGGCAATAATGAAACGGGCGGGAGGAACGCGTAATGGTCTATATCGGCATTGATGTGGGCGGCACGGGAATTAAGGTGGGCGTAGTAGACGCAAATGGAAAAATCCTGGGGCAGGGCGAAACGCCTACCCTGGTGGGACGCCCCTACGAGGACATCATCCGCGACATGGGCAACTGCATGCTGAGCGTGATGAAGGCGGGCGGCTTTACCCAAGAGGATGTGGCCGCAATCGGCGTGGGCATCCCCGGCATTGCGGACGCGCAGACCGGCAACGTGATCTTCTGCACAAACATGGGTTGGCATGACGTACCCTTGCGCACGGAGCTTCAAAAATACCTGAACAAGCCCGTCCATATCGACAACGACGCCACCGTCGCCGGGTTTGCCGAAAGCGTGTGCGGCGTCAGCGCGGGCTGCCACAGCAGCGTGTTCATGACGCTCGGCACGGGCGTAGGCGGGGGGATCGTCATCGGAGGGCGGCCGTGGAGCGGCTTTCACGGCGTAGGCAGCGAAATCGGTCACATCCCCATGGATATCGGCGGCGAGCCGTGCAGTTGCGGCAACTATGGCTGCCTGGAGCGCTACTGCAGCGCGACGGCCGTTATTCGCATGGGCAAGCAGATGGTGCTTCAGCATCCCGACAGCCTGATGTACGACCTGTGCGGAGGCGACGTGAGCAAGCTGACCGCCAAGATGGTTTTTGACGCCGCCAAGGAAAACGACGACGTCGCCATGAAGGTTTTCAACCATTATGTGGATTACCTTTGCAAGGCCATCTACACCGTCATCGCCTTCCTGGACCCGGAAATGATCGTTCTGGGCGGCGGCATCAGCAAGGCGGGCAGCTTCCTGCTCAACGCCGTGCGGGACCGCATTCCGCGCTATCTGCTGTTTAAAACGCTGCCATATTCCCGCATCGAGATCGCCCGGCTGGGCGCGGACGCCGGAATGATCGGCGCGGCAATGCTGGGCAGACAGCCCGAGAAGGAGGCGTGACCCCATGGAGGATTTCAGCATTCGGGACCTTTACCATGCGCAGCCCGGGAAGAGCGTTCAACGCTGCGCCGTTTCCGGCTGGGTGCGCACGGTGCGCGACAGCAAGGCCTTCGGCTTTATCGAGCTTAACGACGGCACCTATTTTAAAAATCTTCAGATCGTCCTGGAGGACGGCGTTACCGAAGGCTTTTCCGACGCGCTTAAAATCAGCCTGGGCAGCGCCGTCCGCGCGGTAGGCGAGCTGACGCCGACTCCCGGCATGAAGCAGCCCTTTGAGCTCAAGGCGGTTCGGGTTGAGGTGCTGGGCATGTGCGCGCCGGATTATCCCCTGCAAAAAAAGCGCCATTCCTTTGAATTTTTGCGCACCATCGCGCACCTGCGGCCCCGCACCAATACCTTTTACGCCGTGTTCCGCATCCGCTCGCTTGCCGCGCAGTTGCTGCACGCCTTCTTTGCCGAGCGCGGGTTTGTGTACGTGCATACGCCCATCATCACCACCAGCGACTGCGAGGGCGCGGGAGAGATGTTCCAGGTCACCACCCTGCCGCTGGATGCCCTGCCCAAAAACGCCGAGGGACAGCCTGATTACGCGCAGGATTTCTTCGGCAAGCAGGCCAGCCTGACCGTGAGCGGACAGCTTAACGTGGAAGCCTTCTGCATGGCCTTCCGCAACGTATACACCTTCGGCCCCACCTTTCGCGCGGAAAAAAGCTACACCCCCCGCCACGCCGCCGAGTTCTGGATGGTGGAGCCGGAAATCGCCTTTGCCGACCTGTTTGACGATATGGCGCTGGCGGAGGATATGCTCAAGTACATCATCACCCATATCCTTGCGCAGGCTCCTGAGGAAATGGCCTTCCTCAACAGCTTTGTGGAAAAGGGGCTGCTGGAGAAGCTTACCGCGATCGCAAACAGCGAGTTTGCCCGCTGTACCTATACCGAAGCGATCGAAATTCTTCAAAGCAGCGGGGAAAAGTTTGAATATCCCGTATCCTGGGGCATCGACCTGCAGACCGAGCACGAGCGGTATCTCAGCGAAAAGCACTTCGCCAAGCCCGTGTTTGTGTACAACTATCCCAAGGAGATCAAGGCCTTTTACATGCGCCTGAACGACGACGGCAGGACCGTCGCCGCGGTGGACCTGCTGGTGCCCGGCGTAGGAGAGCTGATTGGCGGCAGCCAGCGCGAGGAGCGCCTGGACCTGCTCGCAAAGCGCATCCATGAAACCGGTATGAAGGAAGAGGATTACAGCTTCTACCTGGATACGCGCCGCTACGGCGCCACGCCCCACGCCGGCTTCGGCCTTGGCTTCGAGCGGCTGGTGATGTACCTGACCGGCATGCAGAATATCCGCGATGTGCTGCCCTTCCCGCGCACCACCGGCAGCGCCGAATACTGAGCTTTCACCATAAACAAAAGCCCCATAGCGAAATGATATGCTTCCCCTTGGAGCGGGCGCGTGACATTTGATTATTTCAACCGTCCGCTCCGGGGGAAGCATTTTTTGGTTCAAGCGAAAGCGTTATCGAAGCAAAAGGCAGGGTAAGCGCGGAGGGAGGGACGGGTACCGTCAAGAAATATTAAGGGGAGAGGCCAAAGGCTTGAGGGATATAAGCGGTAAAAACGATTTGTGAAATTGGGCTTTCCAGGCGCTTCCCGTTCATGTACGTCTTGTCGCCCCACTGAGTACCGGCCCCATGGCGGGTCCGGGCGCAAACCAGCATCAAAGCTGAATTGCCTAATGCTATGGCAAACAAGCGCCTAGCCCCCTTCAGAATTTGATGCGCTTGTTTTTTGCTGTGTTTTTTAACCTTGTTTCTTCTTAATCCTTCCGAGCGCTTTGATATCGCCCGCTGATAAGCATATTCTTTTTTCACGCTATATGCTGAAACGGCTGAAGAAAAAGCCTGAATCAGCGCGCCTTAACCTTGTCCACAGGCAGATAACAGCGAATCGTTTCATCGCGCGTGCTCTTTGTGTCGGATACCGTTGTGCTGAACTCTGCAAATACGTACCCATTTTCTTCAAAGAAAACAGTGATACGGCTGCCTGCGCTCAGCGGAGCCGATTCAAAAAGCTCATAGTCGAAGCCCGGTCCAAAGCTGGGAGTGATATCCGCCGTAGTCATAGCCGAATACCCTTTCCAATGCTTGGACGGCATCGAGGACTCCAAATCATGCACCTTGTTTGTAGGGAAATACAGCCTGCGGTGACCTACCGTTGAGTAGTCCATATCAACGAACACATAGCCATTTTCAGAGAACAGAGCGTAAAGCGACGTTATTTTGTAAGGCTTGTACGCGCCGCCGCCGCAATAGTCCTTGGAGGGGCCAAGGCGCGACTGGATACGTTCTTCCCCATCCGCATACAGCGCGGCAGAGTAGGCGTCAAAACTTACGCTGGGCCATTGTGTCTCTTTTTCCGCGGCTGCGGGTTCGGAATCTCCTTCATTTTTTCCATGAAAGCTTATTGTGAAGGCGGTGCTGGTCCACGACGAGCCATCCAACGTATAATACACCGTTTCCGCAGCGCTTTCTCCGTTTGAAGAGAGTACCCACAGCAACGAGCCGTCAGAACGGCTTGTAACGCTGCTTACATTGCTGATTACATGCGACGGCGGTCCCACCGTAATGCCCATGACCGAGCTATCCGTTACCACAGTCGCCTGATTGCCCGCCTCGCCAGCCGAGATGACATAGCTGGCAGAAAACGCTATCATGGGCATGAGCAATAAAACGGTTACCAACACCAGACCAGCTATTTTTTTCATACGCTTCCGCCTCCAGGTTTATGATGCGTTACCGGGCTTGCGCTATCGGGATGGTATGGCGACAGACGCGGCATCTATCCTTTTTGCCGCGCTGCCGATTGCGCGACAGGGTCGATCCCGGATGATGTGTAAACGCCAAAACAGCGTGGCGCGATTAACTGAATATCGGCAGAAAAGCAGGGCTTTGCTTTCCTGCCTTGACTGTAACGGTAGCAAAATCCAGACGGCCTGTCAAGGGCGAACGCGAAGCGGGGGTGTCCAAGAGCGGAGTTAAAGGAAATCAACAAGAGCAAAGGGAACAAGGGCGTAAGGACGAGAGGAACGATAGCTAAGCTTTGCAGCGCCAAACCGATTGTAGGCGCAAACAAAGACCGCCAGCACAGCGCGAAGGTTCTCCAACTTTCTAGGAAAGCATCTGCTTCTTCGTGCCAAAGTGGGAATATAGTGCCGTAAATCAGCATTGACACCCTCAACCGTGAACGTATCATTCTTGTTGTGAATA
>DBGEOK010000005.1:0-4515 GCA_048370855.1 Candidatus Limiplasma sp.
CCGGATGACGGCGTGCAGGATGAGCGGCGTCACGGTCGCGCCGCCCTGTGTCACCTGCAGGTTGATGTCCAGCCGCCCCGGCACGGCGTAGCACGCGGAATCAAACGTGACGCTGGCGACGTTCCCGCTCGCCTCGCCGTACACGTCCACCGTGGCCCCGTCCGCGCGCACAAAGCGGCCCAGCACCGTCGCGCCCGTCAGGTCCGCCGGCGCGCCGCCGCGCCTGAGCGTCACGTTCAGCCGGTGCGCCGCCATATCGCCCGAAACAAACTTCAGCCCGAGCGCCTGCTCCAGCGCCCCGCCCTCCAGGTCTACGGCGCGGTTGATGTCAATGGTCAATGGCATGCTTTTGCTTCCTCCTCGCTTAATAGTTGCCGCCCGATACGGAGCGGACAAAGGTTTTGACGTGCAAATCCGCCAGGATGCGCGTGAGGCCGTCGGGGGTGAACGTGACCCGGTGCCAGCTTCCGCGCGTGACGCGCCCCGCGCTGTCCTTGCTTAAATAGGGCACGGCGTCGAACTCGCCGTCCCGGATGGCGGACGCGGGCACGGCGTTGCCGTCCACCTCAACCGTCACGCCGGACGCGGTCGGGCCCCGGTAGACGCCGTATTCGATGCCGTGGGTATGCGCGGGCAGAGAATGGCTGTGCGAGCCGCCGGTGATTTGATAGGACTTAGCGGGGATTTCCACAAAGACGGAGTGCTCGTGAAGATATTTGTGTCGATGCGCGCCACCGCCGTTCGCGGAATCGGTGAAGATTTTTCCGAGGCTTTCCCCCGGCTCTAGGGGCGTGCTGGTAATGGCGGTTTTGGAAAACGTGCCCGAGAGGTCGATGTTCAGGTTGCCGCTGCTGCCCGTTCCCGTTTTCCCTCCGCCGCTCTTGGCTCCCGTGGAGTACGCCCGGAAGCTTTCCAGCTTGAACTTGCACATCACCGAGTTAATCCACACGGCGTTTGGGTCGATGTAGAACTCGCAGTCCAAGGCGCTGCCCGCGTCGGCGTTATCCGCGTAATGCACGGCGTACTGGTTGGTCGCCCCCTGGCTGTACAGCTCCCCGACGGACGTTTTGCGGCTGATGTTGGCCAGCTCGCTCACCGTGTCCGCGCCCTTGTTGGCCAGCGTCACCTTCGCGTGCGCGTTGTCCCCGAACACGTCGTTTTTCTGGATGCTCTCCACCCGCTCGTCCAGCCACAGGCCGTACTCCGGCAGGGGCACGCGGCACTTGCGGCCCACGTAGAAGCGGTCCAGCGGCTCCCCCGTCAGGGCGGACAGGTCCAGCCCGCTGACCGTAACCGTCACACGCGGGTTCTTGCGCCGCTCCAGTTCCCGCTCCGCCATGGCCTTGAGCGTCTTGGCGTCGGTCACGCTGGTTTCGGCGTATACGCTGCCGACCACGCCCCACGCGCCCACGGTGTCGGCGTCCAGGTACTTTTTGTTGTTGTTGACCCCCGCGATGGTGAGCTGGTTGACGCCCTCGCCGTAGCCCAGCGGGTAGATGCGCGTGCACAGCTCGCTGCGGTCCGTCTCCACGGTCACGCTGTCGATATTGCGGCTCAGGCGCATTTCGGAGGCGTCGCCCTCCGGCGCGGTAATCAGGTTGAGCGTCCAGGGCGTGGTATCGAAGTCGAACGTCCACAGGTATTCGTCGCTGAGCGGCTCCGCCAGGGAGAGGATGGCCGTGAGCAGGTTTTCGTTTTCAAAGCTGTACTGGAACTCCGTGCCATAGTCCACCGTGCCCAGCCGCCACAGCGGGCGCGGCTGCATGGCCAGCAGCTTTTCCAGCACCGTTTTCAGCCCGACCCCCGTGCCGCCGAACTCCTGATAGCCGAACACCACGCCGTCCGACAAAGTGCATAGCGCGTGCTCCAGCTCCACGGTGGTTTCGGCGTCGCCCCGGCAGGCGGTGCTCACGCGGACGACGCGGAAATACCCAAGGCTGCCCTGCGCGTCGTACAGCTCCATAAACTGCCCGACCGTGGGCCTGGCGTCCTCGCCGCCCAGCGTGAGGGAGGCGGTGGACAGCGGCGCGCGGTTGAGCGTGTAGCCCAGCTTACGGGGCCTCAGGCGCGTGATTTCCCGCAGGTCCGCGCCCATCAGGCGCGGCAGGCGGATATCGATCTGCTGAATCACCGGTAGCGCCCCCTTCCGATGAGCTTGACATCCGCCGGGGACGCGGTGGTGACGGTCACCTTATTCGGCCGGCGCTGCCACAGCAGCAGGTCGTCCGCGCTCTGCGCCGAGCGCCTGTCCATCGCGCTTGCGCCCCCGGCGCTCAGCGAAAGCCTTTCGTCCAGGTCATAGGAGGCGGTCAGCGCCTTGCCGGGCGCGAGGCCCAGCCCGGTAAACGCGAACCACCGGCCGTTGACCGTGACGGTCGCCGTTTGCATCGCGCCCGGCCCCCGGTTGACCAGCTCAAACTCCAAAAAGGTCAGCTCCTCCGTGCCGGCGGGGTTTACAAACGCCACGGCGGGCGTGCCCGCCTTCGTTTGCAGCGTGACCGTCTCCGGCACGGTGGCGCGCCACCCCGGGCGAAACGCCGTGAACGTGACGGACAGGTCCTCCGCGTAGTTTTGCTGCACGCGCATATACGGCAGCGCCGTGCAGCGCACCGGCAGGTATTTATCCGGCTCGTCCGCGATCTCCAGGCGCGAGCAGCGCGCGCCGCTCACGCCCGGCGTCGCGGGCCCGTCCCCCGCCCCGGCCGACCCGCGCGCCCACGCGACGATATCGTCCAAAATCTGCCGCCTTCGCACGCCGTCCTTCTCCAGCACGCGAAAGACGACCTTGACCGTGCGCGCGCCCTCGCGCTGCGCCAGGAAGCGCGCGCCGCTATACTTGGCGTCCTCCGCCGTGGTCTGGCTGAGGGCGCACGCCCCCGGCTCGATCTGCTTGATTTTGATGCGCGGGGAGAGGTCCTCCAGCCCCGCGCCGTCCAGCCATACGCTCATGAAAACATCTCCTTGGTTTGAATTAGGCCGTCAAAAAAGCTCGCCTGAAGGCGATCTTTTTCGCCGAGAACTGTTGGTAATGTTTCGGCTAAGGCCGAAACTCCCCGCCCGCCCGGCAAAGCCGGGCGATATGATTTCATTTGGCGGGGCCGCGGCCCCTCCAAGCCACCCTAAAAGGATTTTCCGACTAGCCGACCTAAGGGTTCCAGCGGTGCAACCCCTGGCGTCCCCGCCGACCTTCGCTCGCGGCCTCCGGCGGCCCGCGCCGGCTTACCGGCGGACGCTTGCCAGCCGCCGCCCCTGGAGCTGGGAGATTCTGGGTTCCAGCACGTGGGCCACCTCCGCGCCGTCCAGGCTGACCTGCACGGCGACGCCCCCATCCTCCGGCGCGGCCTGCCAGATGGCCTCCGCGAGCGCGCGGTAATCCACCGGCTCCGGCGTCAGGTCGAGGGCGTACATTCCGCCGCGCCACAGCGCCGCCTCGCTGGCCGTCAGCACGCTTTCCCCCTTGTGCAGCAGCGCGGGGTACTCGTCGTAGGGCACGTATTCCAGGCCGGCGCGGTGGCCGTACCAGCGCTCCGCCGCGCGGGACGCCGGGCCTGCCGCCGCCCGCGCCGCCGTGAGGGCCATGCTGACGGCGGAGGCGAGCGCGGCCGCCAGCACCCCGCCGTTGCTGGACACGCCGTTTGCGATCTGCTGCACCAGGCTCGCGCCCACGGCGGCGAAGTTGCCGTAATACGCGCGCAGGGCGTCCAGCGACCGCCGCGCCGAATCGCCCGCGGCGATGAGCGGCGCGGGATTGCCCCGGTAGCCGTCCGCCAACCCCTGGGCGAAGGCGCTGCCCGCCTTGGCGGCGTCCAGCTTGGCGTCGGCGACGGTTTGGACCATCGCGCCCGTCATGGCGTCCACATAGGTTCCCAGGTCCTCCACGTACAGCTTCATCTGGTCCAGGATGGCCGCCGCGTCCTCCGTGACCTGCGTTTTGGCGTCGGCAAGGGCCTGCTCCGCCGATTTGCCGCTATCCAGCGCGGTCTGGATGTCCGCCGCGAGCTGCTCCACCGAGATGACCTGGTCTTGCAGGCTGACGTCCGGCGTTAAGCCGCCGTCCACCAGGCTTTTCATCTCGTCGAAGCTGAGGTTCCATTTCTCCTTGAAGGCTTCCTGGGCCTTTGCCAATTCCTCGCCGGACAAGGACAGCGCGGCGGTGTACTCCTCCAGCGCGGCGGCCACGGCGGGCTCGGAGTTAAGCCGCAACAGCGCGGCGTCCATGCCCATGCCGCCGTCCACCAGCTCCTTCAGCGCGTCAAAGTCGACCTGCCATTTTTCCTCGAAGGCTTTTTGGGCCGCCTCCAGCTCCTCGCCGGTCAGGGCCAGCGCGGCGTTGTATTCCTCCAGCGCCGTGACGGATGGGCCGGCGCTAAGCTGCAAAAGCGCGTCCCTCAGCGGCACGCCTTGACCGACCAACTCTTGAAGCTGATCGAAGTTAACGCCCCAGTTTTTTTCAAACGCCTCCTGGGCCTTTGCCAATTCCTCGCCGGTCAAGGTCAGCGCGGCGTTGTATTCGTC
>DBGEOK010000006.1:0-8855 GCA_048370855.1 Candidatus Limiplasma sp.
CGCACTCCTTACACTTGCAGCGTTGACTTCCCGACCCATTAAACCCCGCCTTGATTTGATTCCTGGTTTTTCCGCATTTCGGGCACTTTTTCCATGCCGCTTCTGTTATCTTCTTCATACTTCCTATTATATCACAAAATCCTTACTTTGGACACTCCCCCATGAAATGAGAGTACGCAAAACCACCGGCAGAACGAACCCAGGTCAGGGGAATACCGAAGAAAGGAGAAAATAATGTCCGTATCAAAAGACACCACAAGCGGAAAATGGATGGCACAGTGCCGTGTTACTGACTGGCAGGGCAACACCGTCCACAAGAAAAAGCGCGGCTTTTCCACCAAAAAAGAGGCGCAGGAATGGGAGCGCCAGTTGCTCGCCAAGGCGAAAGCAGACGTGGGGATGCTGTTTGTGGATTTCATCGCCCTCTACTTTGAGGACATGAGCCACCGGCTGAAACCGTCCACCCTCGCCAACAAGCACTGGATTGTAGATAAAAAAATAACGCCCTTTTTCGGCAAAATCCCGCTCTCCGAGATTTCACCGACGGACGTTCGTAAATGGCAAAACGCTTTAACCTCTTTCACCGACGACAAGGGCGAGAAGTATTCCCAAACCTACCTCAAAACGGTGAACAACCAGTTGACCGCCATTTTCAACTATGCGGTCAAGTATTACAGCCTCAGAGAGAATCCTTGTCACAAGGCGGGGAGCATGGGCAAAAAGGACGCCGAAGAAATGCTGTTCTGGACGCGGGATGAATTTCAGAAATTCATCGAAGCGGTCAAGGACAAGCCCCAATCCTACACGGCCTACATGACGCTCTATTATACCGGGATGCGCATCGGGGAACTGACCGCCTTGACGCCCGCCGACATTGACTTTGAAAAGGCGACCATCAGCATCAACAAATCCTATCAGCGGCTGGACGGCAAGGATGTCATCACGACCCCCAAGACGCCCAAGAGCAACCGCGTCATCACCATTCCGGGCGGCCTGTGCGAGTGCCTGAAAGCATACATCGCGCAGTGCTACGACTTACAGCCGGGCGACCGCCTCTTTCCGTTTACCAAGCACTTCATGTGGCATGAGATGGAGCGGGGCTGTAAGCTGTCCGGCGTCAAGAAAATCCGTGTGCATGATACCCGACACAGCCACGCGAGCCTCCTGATTGAAATGGGCTTTTCGCCGCTGCTGATCGCCGACCGGCTGGGACATGAAAAGGTGCAGACCACGATGGACACCTACAGCCACCTCTATCCCAGCAAGCAGATTGAGGTAGCCAACAAGCTGGATTTACTCATGGGAGCGGACGCGGATTTGCACAATGTAGCCAATCTGTAGCCAACTATAAAGAAAAATCCCCGCAAACACCGCTGTTATGCGGGTTTGCGGGGAGATAAGGCTTATTCCCACTCAATGCTCGCCGGCGGCTTCGTCGTTATATCGTACAGCACGCGGTTGCACCCCGAAACCTCTCCCACAATCCTTGTTGAAATTTTCCCCAGAACATCATACGGGATTTGCGCCACATCGGCGGTCATAAAGTCGTCGGTCGTTACGGCGCGGATGGCGACTGCATAATCATAGGTGCGCTCGTCGCCCATCACGCCCACGCTTCGCGCTCCTGTCAGCACCGTAAAGTATTGCGCGATGGAGGCGTCCAGCCCTGCCGCGGCAATCTCCTGGCGCAAGATCAGGTCGCTTTCACGCACAATTCGCACCTTGTCCGGCGTGAGCTCCCCAATCACGCGGATGGCAAGTCCCGGCCCGGGAAACGGCTGGCGGTACACAAGGCTCTCCGGCAGTCCAAGCGCCACGCCGAGCTTGCGCACTTCATCCTTAAACAGCATGCGCAGGGGCTCTACCAAGCTGTCAAAGCCAAGCTCCGCCGGCAGCCCGCCCACATTGTGATGGCTCTTGATGACCGCGCTTCCCTTGGCCTTGCCGCTTTCAATCACATCAGGATAAATGGTTCCCTGGGCAAAATGATCGCGCTTGCCCAGCTTTGCCGCCTCCTCCTTAAAAACCTCCACAAAATCATGGCCGATGATCTTCCTCTTTTGTTCGGGATCGGTCACGCCCGATAAGTCTCTGAAAAACCGTTCGGCGGCGTTCACATGGACCAGCTCAACCGGAAAGGTGTTTGTAAACAGCTCTACCACCTGGTCGCTCTCCCCCGCGCGCATAAAGCCGTGGTCGACATATACGCATGTCAGCCGGCTGCCGATGGCGCGGTACAGCAGCGCCGCGGCCACCGCGCTGTCCACGCCGCCGGACAGGCCCAGCAGGACCGTGCCCTGACCCACCTGCCCGCGGATTTGGCGCACCGCCATATCCGCGTAGGCGTCCATATTCCAGTCCCCCGCGAGATGGCAAATCGCATGCAGAAAGTTGGAGAGGATTTTCATGCCCTCGTCTGTATGCGTTACCTCGGGGTGAAATTGCACGCCATATAAGGCGCGCTTCTCATCCGCCATGGCGGCGACGGGGCAATTGTCCGTATGCGCGATTGTCCGGAAGCCGCGGGGCGGCTCCGCTACTTGATAGGTATGGCTCATCCAGCATTGGCTTTCCGGCCGAAGGCCCTCCAGCAATCCGCCGGAGGTTGCGTCCATCCTAACGGCCGTGCGGCCGTATTCACGCTGACCGCTGCGCACAATCGGCGCGCCCAGGAGGTGCGCCATCATCTGCATCCCGTAGCAAATTCCAAGGACCGGGACTCCCAGCTCAAAAATCGCCCTGTCCGACACAGGCGCCCCAGCGTCCAGCACGCTGGCCGGCCCCCCCGAAAGGATGACGCCGTTTGGCCTTGCGTCCAAAATCTCTTCCATCGGGGCGCTGTATGGCAGCACCGACGAATAGACGCCGCATTCGCGCACCCGGCGCGCAATTAGCTGCGTATACTGTCCGCCAAAATCCAAAATCAGGACAGACTGCGGTTTTTCCATCATTGACGAATCTCCTTCCAGGCAATCGGGAATAAACGCCATCCAAGCGTCGCCGTATACGCGGCGCGCTACGGTTCATTGTGCCATAAATCGACGGGAGACGCAAGAGGGGAGATGGGCATGTCCAAAAGAAAGACTTTATAATAGAATCAGATTGATGAGAAAAGACGGAAAAGGCATGGAAAAGACGCCCGAAATGCGAAAAGCCGCTAAATCGGGGCAAGGCAGGGTATCACGGACCGGGAGGGCAGCGCCGCAAGTGTAAGGAGCGCGGCAGCTATGATACCATAGACCCGAAACGGCATGCATACCCGGAAGCAACCAGAAAACCGGCGATCAAAAAGTACTGCGGCGGAGTCAGCAACCTGCGGGTTGGAAAATTCTTGGGATGAGCAAAGCCAATATGATGAATTGAAACAAAAAACGCCATTCGGGCGAAGCGTGAACAAGAATCTTCCACAGGCGAAAACATTGTGGAATTGGATGAAATGTACCGGCCTTCGGCGTACAGGCCCCGGACGGGGACTCGGGAAAGCGTCTGCGTCATGACCGCCGGCGAGCCGAAAGCCGGGGCTGATTCCGGAGCATGTCGTAAGCCGGGATCAATCGTCCAGGACAATCCAACGGATGGTCTGCGCTTGAGCATTTTACCTCGCCTACCGAGCCACAAGAAAACCTGCTAAGTCACATGGCGGTTTTTGGGGAATACAGTTGCGCAGTAAGGAACAGAAAACGAACCAGCAATGGAAAAACCGCATGGCTCAACGTTTGGTTTCATTAGAAGTGTATAATCAGTTAATCCCACGCCGCTCTCGCTTTTTTACATTTACAACTCGTTTACAATCACCCCCTTATCACGCCGGACCCTCGTTGCTATACTGGCTATGAGGTGGTCTGTATGCACGCAAGAATACTGATTGTCGAGGATGATCCCGCAATTTCTAAGCTTATAGCAACGAACCTAGAAATAGCTGGTTATGAAGGTTCCTGTGCCATGGATGGAAAGCAGGCGCAAAATATCATTGAGGCACAGCGTTTTGACTTGGCGCTTTGCGATATCATGATGCCTGAAATGGACGGATTTGAGTTGCTTCCCTACTTACAGCAGAAGCAAATTCCCGTCATCTATATTTCCGCCAAGGTAGATGTGGCAAGCCGCGTGCAGGGGCTTCGCCTCGGCGCGGAGGATTATCTTATTAAGCCTTTTGATATTCTGGAGCTGCTGGTGCGCATGGAAAAGGTACTGGCGCGAAAAGTGCCCCAGGCCGATAAGCTTACCTTTGCGGATGTATTCGTGCGGCAGAGCAGCCATACCGTGACACAAGGCAACGAAGCCATAGCCGTTAAGCCCATGGAATATGAGCTGCTTTGCGCCTTCATTTGTCACCCTGGCATGGTGCTAAGCCGCGAAACGCTGCTGCGGATGGTGTGGGGCGATGAGTTTATCGGTGAAACGCGCACGGTGGACGTTCACGTGGCCTCTCTGCGAAAGAAGCTGAACTGGAGCGAGCGTATTGTAACGGTGTACAGGTTGGGCTATCGGCTGGAGGTGGAAAAGTGAAGCTATGGATGAAGCAAACGTTGCTGGCATTGTTTATCATTCTGCTTTCCGTCAGTGCGTGCCTTTACTTTTTTGTCGCCATACAGACAAACAGTCTGCTTGATACTGCCCGCGAAAATGCGGAAAAGAATCTGAACGCATTTATCGAGCACCTGTCCACGCTGGACAGCACCAGCGCCATTAGCCATGACGCGGACAACACGACCAAAACCTCTTTGGTTCAATATACATTTGCGACCTATGCCCATCTTTTGCAAAGCGCGGAAAACTGCTATTCGTTGGTTCTGGATGGGGACTATCTGTACAATATCACGCCCTATGACCCGCAAAAACACCTTTCCATGACGGAAAACACTTCATCTGCCAGCCGTATGTTGAAGATCAGAGAACGCCCGTGGCTCCTGCTTGCCACTCGGTATGAGGTGTTGTCGATTAAAGTTATCATTTATTACTTGCAGGATATTTCAGCCGTATATAGGGCCATTGACACGCTGACCCGCATTGCGCAGCTTGCGCTGGTCTGCTGCCTCACGCTGAGCGGAATCGCCTTGCCGTTGGTATTGCGGCGCACCTTAAAGCCTTTGCATAAATTGTCGCATGTGTCTGAGCAGATTGCATCTGGTCAATATGCCCTGCGCTCGGGGCTGCAAACAGGCGACGAGGTGGGTGAGTTGTCCCATTCGTTGATCAAATGGCTGAAACGGTAGAGCAAAAGATCTTGACGCTTGAGGACGCCGCCCAACGCCGCGAGTTGCTTTTAGGCGCGCTGACCCATGAGATAAAAACCCCCATGACTGCAATCATTGGCTTTTCGGACAGCCTGCTCTCCATGCCGCTCAGCGAGGAAGAGCGCATGGAGGCTGTGTATGAAATCCATGAGGCGGCTGTACGAACCGAGCATCTGAACCAAAAGATGATGCAGCTCATCTCCATGACAGATTGTCCCATGCTGGTAAAGCGGCGCCTGTCTGTTAAGGCATTGTTTGAGCAAGTCGGCAGCATCGTCGCGCCAATGCTTGCGGATAAGCATCTTACTCTTAGCGCCAATATATACCTTGATACGATTGAGGGAGATAACGATTTGCTAACATCGCTGCTGACCAATCTGATAGATAATGCCATCAAAGCCAGCGACGAGGGAAAAGGCATCATGCTATCAGCCTATCTATACGGCAATTGGTCTTGCTTGCGGGTGGCGGATGAGGGCGCTGGCATCCCCGCCGATAAAATCTCCCTTGTTACAGAGCCGTTCTATCGGATGGATAAAGCCCGCAGCCGTAAGTTGGGCGGCGCAGGCTTGGGTTTGTCGTTGTGTAAGATGATTGTACAGGCGCATGGCGGCCATCTAGAAATCGAGAGCAAGGCTGGGCATCGGTACAACGATTCGCGCATACCTGCCGCTCGGCCATAAGGAGGATTGTCATGAAAAGAAAGCATAAAAGCTGGATAGCGGCACTCGCGCTTTTTCTTTTGATGATTGTAGCAGTATTGGGTTTATCTATCATGACTCGGCAAATGGAGCGCGCCGTCACCACAGGCATTGTGACCGTGACGGTTACGCCCGTTCCCAATGATGACGACGAAATTTGACCAAGCTGGTGTTTACAAGTCGCTTACAAGATGCTTACAACTTGATGCGGACTTTTGCATCACACTTATGATAGGCTGGGTTCATGGAGGTGGTAAACATGAAACGAATCATTATCCTGCCGTTGTTGCTTAGTCTATGTGTTGCAAGCGTATCCTTTGCCCATGCAGAAACGCTGCGTGAACAGGTGTCCGCGCCGGAGCATGTCACGGGCGCCTTTGTATCTGAAACTGGAAACACTGTTTTCATTCTGGACGCGGACGTAGACATTCCCAACGTCGAAACGGCGCCGCGCTTTCCTGTGACCTGCGGCAGCTTTACAATGGAGGACGCGATACGGCTTGCGAAGGCTGTGCTGCCCGACGCCACATGGCAAACTAAGCAGGCCGCGGCGGATCTCTCCTTTGTATCGGATGCTCAGTTGACCTGCAACGCACCAAATGAGAACATTTGGAGAAGCATTGATGCCTCGCACCAGGTTACCAGTCAAGGCGAAAAGTACGGCGCGGCCTTGAGCTACACAGTGCGCCATGATGTGAATCGCAACGGGCGCGGGGGCGTCAATTATCTGCCGACGGAAAGCTATCCGCTGACGAGCGGCCAAATCGATGGCCATGCTCTGTCTGCTATGCAAGCCGTCAGCCGGGCCAATCAGCTTGTAGCGCAGGCGACGGATCAACCCTTCCTCTTGACCAACGTAGGTTGGATACGTGGATTTCTTTATGATGACGAAAAGGAAAATCCCGATGCAGGCTGCACCTATGAAATGACTTATCGTCGTGTTGTAGCCGGAATACCTCTATTGGCCGTTCATGAGATGATGCTCCCAAGCGAAAAGCAGGGCAATCCATATGCTGTGCCCGTCGGCTATGAAACGATGACAGTTGTGCTTGATGAGTTTGGAGACGTCGCCGCCTTCGATTGGCTTCATCCGTTCATGTTGGGGGCCGCGATGGCAGAAGATTGGTCGCTGCTGCCATTTTCCGCGGTGATAGACATTGCAAAAGCCCTACTGCCCCTGTCGTGGGATCATTTGGAGAAGGACGGCAACAGCGATGTGACGATCTATCGCGTGGCGTTGGAATACATGCCTGTTCTATATCGGGATCAACCTTTAAATTACGTTTTGACCCCTGTATGGAACTTCTATGGCAATGGTGAATTGCCGTGGTTTCACTGCGCAATTCAAAATTATAGTTTCTTAACCATCAATGCTGCCGATGGCACCGTCATTGATCGGAATTTCGGTTCTTGAAGAAAGCCGCGCGATGAAAGTGAACCTATCTACGGGGAAACAGGGGAGGGCCCTCCGCCCCCATTTCTTTCACAGTGCCATGCCAATATAAACGACATAGCTGAACAGCATCGCCATACCCTGAATTTTGCTTGATTTTTGACGAATCATTACAGGCAGGAGCGCCAGGGCGTTCACAAGCAGGCAGACGGGAATATCCAAGGTCGCGCTGACGGCGGGAACCGGAAGCGGCTTTTGAGAAATCAGCGAACACGCCGGAAGGATCAGCGTCAGGTCGATAATATTGGCGCCCACGATATTGCCGATAGACAATCCCGCCTCGTTTTTCCGCACGGCGGTCAGCGTCGTCACCAGCTCGGGCAGGGAGGTGCCCACCGCCACCAGCGTCAGGGCGATGATGCGTTCGGGCACGCCAAGCATGGCGGCAATATCGCTCCCACCCTCCACCAGAAAATGCGAGCCCGCTACAATTCCCACGGCGCCCAGCGCAAAAAGGACCGCTTGCCTGAGCGCGCCGCCTTTTTTCAAAGCGGGCCGGTCCGGGACGGCGGCTTCCGCCCTCGCATCCTTCACGTTGTACGCCATGCAAACGAAAAAGCCCGCCAAAAGAAGCGCGCACGCCCAGATGCTCAGAACCCCGTCCTGAGCGCCGACCCACAGGACGGTCGCGCTCAAGAGCAGTAGGACGCATTGCTTCGCGCAGGCCCTGCGGGATACGTTGACCGTCATAAAAATAAAGGCAAGCGACAGGATCATGCCCGTGTTAGCGGTAACGGAGCCAACCGCGTTGCCAATCGCCATGTCAATCCTGCCGGACGAAGCGGCCATACAGGAAACAATCATTTCCGGCAGGGTCGTCGCCAGGCTGACGATGGTAGCGCCGATCAGGAACGGCGGAACCCCGGCCGCCTTGGCCAGCATGCCCGCGGCATCCACAAACAGGTCGCCGCCCTTGACCACAAGGACGATTCCGGCAATGAAGAGCACGACGGGCAGCAAGAACGGCATGGCAAAACCTCCCGGCATTCAGGCGTCAGGAAAATGGACGCGCCTCCGGCGCGGACAATCAAGTCTATGGGGAAAGGCCGCCAGTGTCAACCTGTGAAAAAAATTTTGCCCAGCACGGCATAAGCGCCTGCCTTCGCGCGCAAAAAATCCGTTCGCTTGCCGATCGATGTCAATATTGATTTCCACGCCCCTTCCGGGAGTGTCCAAAGTAAGGATTTTGTGATATAATGGGAAGTATGAAGAAGATAAGAGAAGCGGAATGGAAAAAGTGCCCGAAATGCGGAAAAACAGAGAATCAAATCAAGGCGGGGTTTAATGGGTCGGGAAGTCAACGCTGCAAGTGTAAGGAGTGCGGAATCTATTACACCATTGAGCCGAAGCATCACGAATACTCAGAGGAAACCCGAAAGCTGGCTATAAAGATGTATTATAGCGGCGTCAGTGGACGTGGCGTAGGGAAAATCCTGAAGATGAACAAATCCAATGTGATGAATT
>DBGEOK010000007.1:0-22028 GCA_048370855.1 Candidatus Limiplasma sp.
CAAACAAAGACCGCCAGCACAGCGCGAAGGTTCTCCAACTTTCTAGGAAAGCATCTGCTTCTTCGTGCCAAAGTGGGAATATAGTGCCGTAAATCAGCATTGACACCCTCAACCGTGAACGTATCATTCTTGTTGTGAATATTATAAATATGAAGTCCGGGAAAAACCACATCCAGATAACCAACATATCCGTCTGTGCAATAGCGCTCCGCTTCGGGAGCCGCATCCACCATACGCTGGATCGTCCCGGAGGCTTTATCCAAGCTGACCGTATGACCCACAATTTGTCGCGGACTGCGGCTCACCATCGTCATGATATAGATGTTTTCACGTGTTTGTGTCCGTGACTTTTTCTCTGCAAACCAATACAATTCATCTAATTCCACAATTTTAGGATGTTTTGTGAACAATTCTTTCTGCTGATGTCTCTTACGAGCGCTCTTTTTTTATCCAATTCATCACATTGGATTTGTTCATCTTCAGGATTTTCCCTACGCCACGTCCACTGACGCCGCTATAATACATCTTTATAGCCAGCTTTCGGGTTTCCTCTGAGTATTCGTGATGCTTCAGCTCAATGGTGTAATAGATGCCGCACTCCTTACATTTGCAGCGTTGACTTCCCGACCCATTGAAACCCGCCTTGATTTGATTCTCTGTTTTTCCGCATTTCGGGCACTTTTTCCATGCCGCTTCTGTTATCTTCTTCATGCTTCCTATTATATCACAAAATCCTTACTTTGGACACTCCCCGCGAAGCGGGAGCGTCCGGCCGCGCGTCCCGGCTCCCGACATACCCCGGAATCTGTCGCGGCTTCCGGCCCCCGTTGTGACGGCGCGTTTTCCCGGCTCTCCGTCCGGGGCTGCTCCTCTCAAAACCGGCACGGCCCAACCAATGCCCCGGTTTTCTCGGCCTCTGTGGACGCCGGTTTCTTCTTCGTCCGAATGGTATTTTGATCCGACCCGTCACGTTGGTTTTTTCCGTATTCATCATAATTCCAACGCCGCCGCGCGCTTCTCCCGCAGCGCTTTTGACCGCCGGCTCGCGGGTTTCCCCGGTTATTCACGCCGTTTCAGCGGAATGGCTGCCGCGCTCCTTACGCTTGCAGCGTTGGCTCCCCGGTCCGTTATCCTTTGCCTCGTTTCGCTTCCCCCGGCCTTCAAACGGGGCGGCTCTGAGCGGCCTCAGCGCCGCCCAAATTTTTTCAAAAGCACGTTGATTTGCGCGGCTAGCTTATGCTGCTCCTTTCTGCCCCGGCCTTGCATGCGCTCGACCAGACTGAGCAGCTTTTGCGCGGCCAGCAGGAGCTGCGCGTAGGTTTCGTTGACGTTGGCCTTTTTGCGCCGATCGGCGGCCGCTCCCGCCGCCTCCGCCTGAGGCGCCACCCGCGCGGGAGCCGCGTCCAGCGCGGCGGCCTCCCTATCCGGCTTTTGAAGCTTGAGGTGGTTGCCTTCCGATACCTTTTGAAGCGGGGAAAGCTCCCAGCATTCGCCGTTATAGGGGGCGGAGGCGTCGAGCCCAAGCTCCTCCCGCAGGCGCGTGGCAAAGGCCGCCGCCGCCTCGTCCTCCCCATGCACCACAAATACGTGCTCGGGCTTGGGGTCAAAGCTGGACGCCCACTTGAGAAGGCCGTTGACATCCGCGTGCCCGCTGATGCCGGACAGCCTGGCGATGGATGCGCGCACGCCAATGGTTTCGCCAAAGAGCTTAACCTCCTTTGCGCCGTCCACAAGGCTTCGGCCCAGCGTGCCGGCGCTTTGATAACCCACGAACAGCACCGTGCACTCGGGACGCCAGAGGTTATGCTTCAGGTGGTGGCGGATGCGTCCGGCGTCGCACATGCCGCTGGAGGAGATGATGACCTTGGGCACGAGATCGTCGTTGATGAGCTTGCTTTCATCGGCGCTCACCGCCACCCGTAGGCCGTCGAAAGCGATGGGGTTGACGCCCTGCCGGATGAGCGCGAGGGTTTCCTCGTCGGCGCATTCCAGCGTGTTGTCGGAAAAGATATGGGTCGCCTCGATGCCCAGCGGGCTGTCCACGTACACGGGGAAGCCGTCATGGCCGCGGACGCGCCCCTCCTGCTTGAGCTGTCGGATAAAATAGAGCATCTCCTGCGTGCGACCGACCGCAAAGCTGGGAATGACGACGTTTCCGCCACGGTCAAAGGTGGCTTGAAGGATTTGCGCAAGCTCGGACAGATAATCCGGCGCGGGGCCGTGCGTGCGGTCTCCGTAGGTGGATTCCATCACCACGAGGTCCGCCTTGCTCATGTATTCCGGGTCCCTGAGAAGAGGCTGGCGCAAATTGCCGATATCCCCGGAAAACACGAGCGTCCTGCGCTCGTCGCCCTCCTGGACGACGACCTCGACGGAGGCGGAGCCCAGGAGGTGGCCCACATCCACCATGCGGATCGTGATCCCCTCGCAAACCTCTACCGTCTGCTTGTAATGGCAGGGCACAAAGAGCTCATGCGTTTTAACGGCATGCTCCTGGGTGTAAAGCGGCTCCACCAGCGGCTTTCCGCTGCGCTGCGCCTTGCGGTTTTTCCACTCCGCGTCGCTTTCCTGAATATGGGCGGAATCCAGCAGCATAATGCGGCAAAGATCGGCGGTCGCGTCGGTGGCAAAAATTTTGCCGCGAAATCCATTCTTATACAAGAGGGGCAGATAGCCGCTGTGGTCGATATGCGCGTGCGTCAGCAGCACGTAGTCGATATCCGCCTCGCGGACCGGCAGGGGCGCGTTTTCATACAAATCGACGCCCTGTTCCATGCCGTAATCCACCATGATATTCCTGCCGCATGCCTGCAACAGAAAACGGCTGCCCGTTACCTCGCGCGCCGCGCCTAAAAATGTAAGCTTCATACCTTTTCTCCTTTTTTACCGCGATCTGCCGCCGCTTTTTTCCCGGCCGGAAGCGCCCGCGCGGCAATCAGGCGCTTGACGTCCTCTAAAATTCCGGGCGACGTAGCGTCGATCATGAGCCAGCGCGCGCCGTTGAAGGGCTTGACGGAAAAATAGAGGTCGCGCACGTAGGAGCCGCAGGAATGAAGCGCCAGCTCCGCCTGCGGGGCCTCCCTCGCGCCGACGCAGACCAGGCAGGTGAAGAAACCCTCGCGGGGATAGAGGGTACACAGCGCCGGCCGCCCTTGCGGAACTTCACATTCCAGCCGGGCGCGCCCGAGCATACGCTGTACTGTACCAGGGGCGCAGCCCCATACGCGCCCGTCAGGTCGTCAAGCAGCTCCGGCCAGAGCGGGTTTGCGATATAATCGCCGATATCGGATAGCTCCGGCTGGCGCGACCTTGGAAAAAGCTCATGCCATTCCATTTCCATTCCTCCTTGTGGTGGCAGCGGAACGACGCCCGCTCAGCCGTTCCCGGCCTGAAGGGACGCCGCCAGGGGGACGAGCTGCCGCTCAAGCTCCCCGGCGGTCCGCTCGTATGCGTCGTATCCCAGGCCGTAAGGGTCCGAAATCGGGGGATCAAGGGCCAGCATCGGCACGTCCACGCCGGGGAACAGCGCCTTGACCGTGCTAATATGGCTGTGGCTCATGCCCACCACCAGCGATACGTCGCGCAGAAGGCGTTCGCTAAGCGGCTGGGAGCGGTGCGCCTCCAGGGAGAGCCCTCTTCGCTCCATTGCGCGGCGGGCTTCCGCGGAGGCTGCGGCGCCCTTTGTGGCGCTCACCCCGGCCGATACCGCGGATAGGCCGTCAAAGCCCTGCCGCCGGCAGACGTGCTTGAACAGGCATTCGGCCATGGGACTGCGGCAGGTGTTGCCGGTGCAGACGAACAGAACGGTTTTCACAGATCGTCCTCCTTTTTTACTGAGGCCCCTGGCCGCGGCCCGGCGCTGAGGCGTCCCCGGCGCCCTCGGCGTCGAGAATCCGAAAGGCGGCCGCGCGGCTCAGCCGGTTCATAATCGCCAAGCCCAGGCCCTCGGGCGGAAGCACTTCGCAGGTCAGCGCCTCCACGCCCTCCTCGTCCATCCTGCGCAGGACGGCGAAAAGCTCCCTCGCAACGGTTTCGGGGCGCGCAAGGCTGCCGATGGAAAGCGCCTCCAGCCCCGCGTAGTAGGGCAAATGCTCCGAAAAAGCCAAAATCCGCGCGGATTTCCCGGCCTGAACGGCCTCCTGGTACATACGCCGGCATACGGACGCCACGCATTGCGCGTCTCCCCGAACCAGCGTGAGCTGACCGCCCGGGGCATAGTGGCGGTAGCGCATGCCGGGGGAAAGCGCTTGCTCGCCGTCCCGAAGCGGACGAAGCACGCTTTCCGCGACGCGAACCACGGGAAGCACCGTCCTCAGCATTTCGGGCGTAACGCCGCCGGGGCGCAATACCGTGGGCGGGTCGGAGGTCATATCCACCACCGTGCTTTCCAGCCCGACCTGGCACGGGCCGCCGTCCAGGATGAGGGAAAGCTTGCCGTTGAGATCGTGGCGGACATGCTGGGCGGATGTCGGGCTGGGCTTGCCGCTGGTATTCGCGCTGGGGGCCGCCACAGGCACCCCGCACGCGCGCAGGAGGCGTAGCGCGACGGGGTGGGAGGGGATGCGCACGGCCACGCTGGGTAATCCCGCGTTAACCACGGCCGGAATACAGGGCTTCTTGGGCATCAGGAGCGTCAGCGGGCCGGGACAAAACGCCTTCATCAGCGCGCGCGAGGCTTCGCTGATGAAGCAGAGAGATTCGGCGGCTGATGGGTCGGGAACATGAACGATCAGCGGGTTGTCAGCCGGGCGTCCCTTCGCGGCGAAGATGGCGCGCACGGCGCCCTCGTCCAGCGCGTTCGCGCCAAGGCCATAGACGGTTTCCGTCGGAAGGGCGACCAGCCCGCCCGCGCGGAGGATCGCCGCCGCCTTTTCAATGTTCTCATCCGTGGGGGCTACGACAACGGTTTCCATTTTATTGCTGCTCTCCAAACGCTTTGAGTTTTTCAGCCTGCTCGGCCAGGAGAAGGGCGTCGATGATCTCATCCAGGTCGCCGTCCAGCACGTCGTCGATGCGGTACAGCGTCAGGCCGATCCGGTGGTCGGTCACGCGTCCCTGCGGAAAGTTGTACGTGCGGATGCGCTCGCTCCGGTCGCCGGTGCCAATCTGGCCGCGCCGGTTTTGGGCGTATTCGCTGTCCTTTTCCTCGCGCAGCTTGTCGTACAAGCGGCTTTTCAGCACGCGCATGGCCTTGTCGCGGTTTTTGATCTGGCTTTTCTCATCCTGGCAGGTAACGACCAGGCCGGTCGGCAGGTGCGTAATGCGCACGGCGCTGTCCGTGGTGTTGACGCACTGGCCGCCGTGGCCCGTGGAGCGGTAGACGTCGACGCGCAGGTCGTTTGGGCTGATGGTTACCTCCACATCCTCCGCCTCGGGTAAAACGGCGACGGTACAGGTGCTGGTATGAATGCGGCCGCCGGACTCCGTGGTTGGCACCCGCTGGACGCGGTGTACGCCGCTTTCATATTTCAGGCGGCTGAACGCGCCCTGGCCGACGATGGTGAACACGGCTTCCTTCACGCCGCCAAGCTCGGTCATGTTATAGCTGACGGGCTCCACGCGAAAGCGGTGGCGCTCGGCGTAGCGCGTGTACATGCGCAGGAGCAGCGCGCCGAAAAGCGCGGCCTCGTCCCCGCCCGCCCCCTGGCGGATTTCTACCACAACGTTTCGGTCGGCGTACGGGTCCCTGGGCAGCAGCAGCAGCTTCAGCCCGCGCTCCTGCCGGGCTTTCCTTTCCTCAAGCTCCGTTAGCTCGGCTTGGGCAAGCGCCTCCAGCTCCGGCTGGGCGAGCAGCTCGCGCGCCTCCCCAATTTCCATCAGGGTTTTTTGATACGCGCGGTACGCGCTGACGGATGGCTCCAGCGCGGCGTGCTCCTTGAGCAGCTTTTGCCAAAGGGGCTGGTTAGACAGAATCTCCGGCTGGCTAACGGCTTCGGAAAGCTCTTCGTAGCGGCCGATCATCCAATCAAATTTTTCAAACATGGTTTTCACTCTCTTTCCAAATGCGGGATCGAATCAAAAACCTTGCCTGAACGCCGCTATGCGGGCCCGGCGGCGGCTAACGCGCTGATCACGCGCTCATGACCGTACAGATCCCGATGGATGCGGATTTCCCGATAACGCCCGGATTGGCATAGAAGCTCCGCGACGGTCCGGGCCTGGCCGTCGCCCGTCTCCATGGCCAGCATGCCGGGGGCGGTTAAATGCGCGGGCGCCTCCGCCACGATGCGGCGGTAGAAGGAAAGCCCGTCCGGGCCGCCGTCCAGCGCCATGCGGGGCTCATAAAGCACCTCTGGCTGGAGCGCGCCGCATTCGCCGCTGGGAATATAGGGCGGGTTGGAAAGGATGAGGTCAAAGCGCTCGTTCTCTACCGGGAGGAAGAGGTCGCCCGGCAGGAACCGGACCGATACGCGGTTGCGCTCGGCATTGCTTCCCGCAACGCGCAGCGCGTCCTCGCTCAAGTCCGTTCCGGTGACGGAAGCGCTTGGGCAGGCATGCTTGAGCGTGACCGCGATTGCCCCGCTGCCTGTACACAGGTCCAGCGCCGAAGGGCGAGGGAGGGCAAGCAGATGCGATAGGCCCAGCTCGCACAGCGTCTCCGTCTCCTGGCGCGGAATCAGCACGCGCGGGTCCACAGCCAAGTCGAGGCCGAAGAAGCATTGCTCTCCCAACAGGTACTGCAAGGGCTCCCGGCGGGTACGCGAAAGCAGGAGCGACGAAAAGCGTTGCTCCTGCTGGGGGGTCAGCGGGCGGTTTCCGTTCAGGCGGGCCTCCAGGCGCGGCATTCCCGTCACATGGGACACAAGAAGCTCCGCGTCCTGAGCGGGGTCGGGAACGCCGGCCTCCTGCAGCGCGTGCCGGGCGGAAAACATAGCTTGTCGAATGGTCATGCGCGCTCAGTCGGCCCGAACGGCCTCGGAGGACTCCGTTCCCCCGGCCGCAGACCGGACGGCGGACGCTTCCGCGGAGCCGGGTTCCGGCATGCCGTCCTGAGCTTCGCCGTCGGAGGGAGCATAGCCGGGGTCGGCAACGCGGTAATCGCGGATGACGGTATAGCCCTCCGGCGTTGTTTCACAGCCTTTGGGCAAGCCATAAAGCGCTACGTTCATGGAAACAATCGCAACCTCCAGCATGTCCAGCGTAGGCGGCTTGGTGGTAAGGCGCTGCATCTGCATGCCGGGCCAGCGGAGGATACGAGCAACCTTGCTTTCGCTGTGCGCCAGGCCCTTGAGCACCTCATAGCTGACGCCGGCCACCACCGGGAGCAGCGCCAGACGACTGAGGAGACGCCAGATAAAGCTGCTGCCCTGGTAACCGACCAAAGTGAACAGCACGATGGACAGCACGAAAACGATGAGCAGGAAGCTGGTGCCGCAGCGGGGATGCAGGGTAGAAAACTGCTGCGCGTTTTCGGGGGTGAGAGGCAGCTCGTGCTCATGGCAGTAGACGGTTTTATGCTCGGCCCCATGATATTCAAACGTGCGGCGGACGTCCGGCACCTTAGCGCAAAACAGGATATAGGCGATCAGGATCAGGATGCGCAAAACGCCGCTGAGAAGGTTGATGAGCCAGTTCATGGAGGCGTCGGGCATCCAGCCCTTGAGTAGCTTGGCAAACAGCTCTGGAATGACGAAGAAAAGCCCGATGGACAGCACAACCGCAAGCACGATGGCCACGCCCATGACAATTTTATCAATGCCCTTCCCCAGCTTTTTAGAAAGCCATTTTTCAAATTTCGTGGGTTCCTCGTCCAGAATGCCCAGCATTTCCGTGCTTTCCTGTAGCGTGCCCATGCCCATGGTAAGCATGGTGACCATGTTGACAATGCCGCGCAGGAACGGGTATCCCATCCACTTATGCTTTGCGGACAGGGGGACGTAGGGCTTCCGCTTGACCACAATAGACTTGTCCGGGCGGCGGACGGAAACCGCGATGGCGTCGGGCGCCTTCATCATGACGCCCTCCATAACGGCCTGGCCGCCAATATCCACACGCTGGCATGCGGATTGATTTTTTTTGTTCATATGACCTTCCAATCCTTTCTGCCCGCCGTAAAAAAATCAACAAGCAAGCAACTTTTTGATTTCGACGAAAAACGGTTTGTTTCCTGCCGGGCGGGCCAAAACAACGGTCGCCGGATTCTGGCAGAAATCAAAAAGAGCGCCGTCAGACGACGCCCTTTTGAATGGCTTATTCCATGTTGAAGCGCTTCTTAAAGCGGTCGACGCGTCCGCCGCTATCCACCAGCTTCTGCTTGCCGGTAAAGAAAGGGTGGCACTTGGAGCAGATTTCGACCTTCAGCTCAGGCTTGACGGAGCCGGTCTCAAACGTCTCACCGCACACGCAACGAACGGTAGACTTGCCATATTTGGGATGGATCTTCTCTTTCACGCATTTTCACCTCTTTTGCGCATGCTGTGGGGATTGATTCAACCGCAGGAGCCATTATAGCATAGTCGTATGGGTTTGGCAAGTGCTTTTTGCGGACGGAAGGGGCGCGCGTCGCGCGTTTGACCGGCTTTTTTGCCGCGAGGCGCGTTAAGCGGATTTTGGCGCAACGCTTTCGCATCCTTGCCGCCTTCAAAACCGCTCCCCCGCGCCGCCGTTCAAGCCAACGGCTTACCGCCGCGCCCGGCATTTTGACGGCCGGCCCGGGGAACAAACGAGCGGCGGACGGGCGGGCGAAACGCCTTGCGCCGGGGCGGAAAATTGGGAAATAATTCGTGCTTTTTAAAATTCATTATTGACAAATGGACGGAATACGGTTATGATATAACACGTCGCCGCGAGTGTACGGCGGAGTGGGCGGGGGAGCATAGCTCAGCTGGGAGAGCATCTGCCTTACAAGCAGAGGGTCACAGGTTCGAGCCCTGTTGTTCCCACCATCATCAATGGCCCGGTAGTTCAGTTGGTTAGAATGCCAGCCTGTCACGCTGGAGGTCGAGGGTTCGAGCCCCTTCCGGGTCGCCATTTGCCTTGGTAGCTCAGTCGGTAGAGCAGTAGACTGAAAATCTACGTGTCGGTGGTTCGATTCCGCCCCAAGGCACCATGTGTGCGGTAGTAGCTCAGTGGTAGAGTGCCACCTTGCCAAGGTGGATGTCGCGAGTTCGAATCTCGTCTACCGCTCCACATGCGGTGCCATAGCCAAGCGGTAAGGCGAAGGTCTGCAAAACCTTTATTCTCCGGTTCAAATCCGGATGGCACCTCCAGCAATTGAAAGAAAAGCGGCCGTCGTTACAGGACGGTCGCTTTTGCAATACGAGAAATGCCAGCGCCGGAGGCGCAAGCTCCCCCCGCCCGTCTGGCAAGGCCCGGGCGAACCGATTCCATTTGGAGGGTTCTTGCTTCCTCTTCGCCACCCTCGTCAAGGGATCTGCCGCTTTGCCAATTCAAAAATTCATGCGCTTAACTCTTTTAAAGCATTGGATCCCGCGCCCGCGCGAGGCTGGGGCTGCCACGCTCAGAACGAAAGACGAAAGCAATTTCCCACCTATGGGCCCGGCAAGGGCTTTGAAGCATGCTTGAGCCGCGAACGCGGGCCTTCAAAAAGGAATTTCTAAGGGCAAAGCGCATGGACGACGGGCTTGGGAGGCGGCGTCCCCCAACGTCCCTTCCCGCTCAAGCCCCGGCTTTCTGCGCGGCCAAGCCTGGCTTACCGTGTCTTTTGGTAGGATTCCCCCCAAAGCTTCATGGCGTCAAGAACGGGCTTCAGGCTCTCGCCCAAGGGCGTGAGCGTGTATTCCACCCGCGGCGGCACTTCCGCATACACCTTGCGGGTCAGCAGGCCGTTGCGCTCCATATCGCGCAGATTGGCGGTCAGCACCTTTTGGGATACCTGGCCAATGGACTTCATCAGCTCTCCAAAGCGCTTGGTGCCTTCCAGCAAATCGCGCAAAATCAACACCTTCCAGCGGTCGCTGATCAGCGTAAGGGTGGTTTCCACGGGGCAAGCGGGCAATTGGGCTTTCTCCATTTTCGGGTTTCGTCCTTTCCATGCGGCGGGTCCTGCGAACGGGCGCGCCCCTGCCGCCCTCTGTCCGTCGCGGCTGAACCGGAAAGCATGGCGGACTCGCGCATCAGACCCGACCGCGTGCGGCAGACCCGACCGACGGCTTGCGCGCGGCGTCCGGCCGGCTTATTATACCGCGGAGCCAGGAGGAAAACAAGCTTGGCCAACCAAGGAAAAAAGCCGCCCGGCGCAAAGCGCCCCGCTGGGAGGCGTTTTGCCGGGCGGCCATTCGAGCCGGGGCGCTACGCGGGCGGCCCGCCTCAGCGCTCCGCCGTTTGCGGGTCCTTTACCGGTTCCATATCGACCAGCATTCCGAAATGCGCGCCCGTGATGGTCACGCGGTCCTGATGCAGCGCTGTACCATCGGCGGCGTAATAGGTGAAAAGCAGCGCGTCCTCATAGGCCGCCCTGCCGGCCAGCTCCTCCGCCGCCATGGCGGGCTTGTAATCCACGGAAAATTCAAGGCGCTCATCCGTCCATGTCATCGCAACCTCGCGGTTTTCCGCGTCCCAAGAGAAGGAAAGGCCGTCCGCCAGCTCGAGGGCGACCGTTCCCTCGCCGACGCGAATGACGCAGCGCTCCGCCTTTTCGTTCGCATATTGAACGTACAGCACGACGCGCTCATGCTTGCTTTCAAGGGTGGAGTATTTCCGCCATGGAACCCTGGCGGGCTCCTGGCCGGAGGCGTGCCCGAGCGGGCACAAAAGCAGGCAGATCAATAGCGACGTAACCAAACGCTTTGTTGTACGCATAGGCTCCTCCTCAATCCGCGATGCCGGGGAAGGTTTCGTTTGAGCATTACCTTGCAAGAGACTTTGTCGCGCCGCATCGGGTGCGGCGATAGGTTGTGCCGCTGTCCGGTTCTTCCGCATCCCCAACTTCTATATATACAGTATATGAATATTTTACCGTTTTTTCAATATGACTTTGAAAAATTAAAGCGTTCCGATGCAAAACAAATCGCCGGGAGCGGTATGCCCGGCGATTGTATGGCGCGCCCCGCGGCGAGCGCGCTCTTGAACGGACGAAAACGGAAAGGGCCGCCGGGCCGCTCCCGGGCCGCCTTGCAAAGCCCCGCCCGGGACGCGCTTTATCACGCTTACCCCTTGACGGCTCCGGAGGTCAGCCCTTGTATGAAATACCTTTGCAGAAAGATGAACACGATGGTGACCGGAACCGCGCTGACCACGCTGGCGGCCATCATCGCGCCCCAGTTGGTGCTGGCCTCGCCCAGGAAGGTCATCACCAGGCCCGAGGCGAGCGTCCGCTTGGCCGTGTCCGTCACCAACGTCATGGAATAGAGCAGGTCGTTCCAGCTCCACACAAAGCCGTAGATCGCGATGGAAATCATGCCCGGCACCGCCATGGGGAAGATGATTTTGCACATGATGCGGAAATTGCCCGCGCCGTCAATCTTCGCGCTCTCGATCAGCGAATCGGGGAGCTGGTCAAAATAGGTTTTCAGCGTCCAGGTGCCCACGGGGAGGGTGAACACCACATAGGAGATCAGCAGCGCCCAGTAGCTTCCCAACAGCCCGAGCTTTTGCATAAGGACGTAAATGGAAAGCAGCAGGATCGCCTGGGGAAAAGCCTGGCTCATCATGAACATGCCCATGACGAACTTGCGCCCCCGGTAACGGAATTTGGAAAAGCTGTACCCGGAAAAAGCGCACACCAGCGTGGCCAAAAAGCTGGAGCCGAAGCTCACGATCAGGCTGTTGAGGAGATAGCGCATAATTTTGGGGTCGGTAAGGATGCCTGTCAGGTTGTTCAGCGTCATCGGCCCGGTAAAAAAGCTCAGGCTGAAGGTTTCCGCGGCGGGCTTGAGCGCGGTGTTGACGAGCCAGAGCAGGGGGAGAAACACAAAACCGCCGATCAACAGCAGCGAAACCCAGAAGAAAATGCGAAACCCGACTGTTTTTTGGAACATTGCGGTTTTCCTCCTTATTCGCTTTCGTTGACCTGCCGCAGGTAAAAGAAGCTGAACGCTGCCAGCAGCAGCGCCCAAATGGCGCCGATGGTGGCGGCCTTGCCCAGGTTCCAGTTTTTAAACGCGGTTTTATAAACCTCGATGGACAGCGTGGTGGTGGCGCGCGCCGGGCCTCCCTGCGTCATGGTCCAGGGCAGGTCGAAGTGCTGGAGGTTCCCAATCGTGCCCAGGATGAGCACCAGCGTCATAATGCCCTTCATGGCGGGAACGACCATGTGGCGGAAAACCTGAAGGTTGTTGGCGCCGTCGATGCGCGCGGCCTCGATCTGCTCCATGGACACGCCCTGAAGGCCGCCCAGCAGGAAGGCCATGTACCAGGGAAGCATCTGCCAGGTGCGGGCGACCACCACGCAGAGCAGCGCGGTTTGCGTCTGCCCCAGCCACGACACGTTTTGATCGATGACGCCCGCGCCTGTCAGCAGCGCGTTCAAAATGCCGTACTGGCCGTTGAAAATCCAGCTCCAAAGGAAGCCGATGGCGGTTCCGGGGATAATCCAGTTGACCAGCGTAACCCCGCGCAAAAACTCGCTTCCGCGAAACTTCTGGTTGAGCACGACGGCCCATATCAAGCCGAGCGCAAAGGGCAAAAGCGTCGAAAGCGCGACGAATTCCACCGTGGTCAGCAAGGTCGCGCCAAAGTAGGGGTCGGCAAAAACCTTTGCGTAGTTTGCAAGGCCGACGGATTGATACGCCGGGAACATCAGGGAGCGATCGGTAAACGACATCAGGATCGCGCTGATAAAAGGATACAGGATGATGGCTAGAAACATGGCCAGGCCCGGTATAACCAGCAAAACCCCCGTCTGCCGGTCGGTAAGGCCCCGCGCGCGTTGATCCGGGACGCCTTTCATTACGCTTCGCCCTCCGTTAAAGAAGGAACGGGGAAAGGCGGCCGGGCCGCGCTTCCCCCGTCCCGTTGTCTGTTTACAGGGAATTCAGGCGGGATTCCATATCCGCCGCGGCCTGCTCAGAGCCCTTCTGGCCCAGCAGCACGGCTTGAACCTCCTCGACGATTACGCTTTTGATCTCGTTGGCGTTAATCATGCGGGCGGTCTCCTCCAGGCGCGCGGTCGCGGTGGACTGCAGGAAGCCGTTCAGGTACGCGTCGTTCTTGACCGCGTCGCTCGCGGCGGCGGACTTGGTTACGGGCGGCATGCCGTTTTTCTCGAAGTACTCCATGGCGATTTGATCGCTCACCAGGGTTTTCGCCAGCTCGGCGGCGGCTTCCTTGTTTTCGCTGCTCTTAAAGATGACCAGCATATGCCCCCACATGGTGGACTGCGGCTGATCGCCTTCGCTGAGCACCGGACGCAGCATGGCGGAGCACACGTTGACCACGTTCTCCGGCGCAACGCCGTTGCTGACGGCCTGGCCCTTGGCGACGACCGCGTCGTCATAGAAGGCCATCCTGCCCTGGGCGAAGAGCTGGCGGCTGTCGCCGCGGCCGGTGTCCATAGCGATATAGCCCTTGTCCAGAAGGCTCTTGTACCAGTTCAGGCAATTGACGGTCGCTTCGCTGTTGATGGAAACGGAGCCGTCCTCCGAAAACACGGAGCCGCCGAACGCCCACAGCCAGGGCATGAAGTCGCCGGCGCAGGTCGCGTCCTTGGTGGAAACGCCGTAGGGGATGATGGAGGCGTCCATGGCCTTGATATCGGCCATGCACTTTTCAAATTCCTCAATGGTGGCGGGTACGGTTTCCCAGCCGGCTTTCTTGAGAAGCTCGGGGTTATAGACCATGGAGATGGAAGCCATGCTCCACGGCAGGCCGAGCTGCTGGCCGTCCACCTCTCCGGTCGCCAGGGCGGCGGCCTCGAAGTTTTCAGCCAGGTACTCCTTGCCGAAAACGTCGTTCAGGTCGGCCAGAACGCCGGCCTGCGCCAAGGTGTTGAAGATGCCGATATCGGCCTGGGCGATATCGAGCTGCTCCCCGCCCTGCAGGCGGATAAGAAGCTGCTGGGCGGTATCGGCCCATGTCCAGCCGACCCAGGTGACGTCGTTGCCTGTGTTTGCGCGGTAGGTTTCCATCATGGTTTGGAAGATGTCCTTGCTGGCCTCTTCCTCTCCGGACCAGCCGGCCCAGACGATGCTTGCGCCCTCCGCCACGGCGGACAGCCCGGTCATGAGCATCACGGCGCACAGAAGCATGGCGATGAGTTTTTTCATGGTGTTTTCCTCCTTGTTTTTTATACGATCCGCCTTCGGCGGTCATATCAAAGGTTGGGAAGCATGGCGTATACGACCGCGTCGCCGCCATAGGTGGCGCTTACCTCGAGAATCAGCGCGTCGGCCTCGACGGGATCGAAATCATGCGCGCGCCGCCGCTGAAAGTTATTCCGAACCTTGCACAGCTCAAGCTCCCGTTCGCCGCGCCGAGCGAGAAGCCGGTATTCCCTGACCAGGCATGGCGGCATGCCGTCACGGGCGGCGAAATGATGGTGCGCGTCCCAGGCGGAGCAGCGCGAGCTGGGCAGCTCCATGGAGAGGTCAGGATCAAACAGAAGCGTAACGCGGCTGATAACGACGGGGGATTTCCATTGTAGCGTCAGCCGTTCGCCGTTTTCCGATATCCCGTCGGATACCCAGGCATGCACGCCGTTCCACGGACGAAGCCATCCGTCCGCGGCGTTTGCCGGCGCGTAATGCGAGCCGTCGGAGAGCGAAAGGAGCGGATGAAAAAGCTCTCCCTCCTCGCAATAGCCCGCCTGAACGCCGGGGAGCGCCGAGCCGCCGAGCAGCGCAACGCCCGGCGTCGGCTCCAGCCAAAGCAGCGTGAAGCCGGTATCCGCGGTGGAAAATCGCAAAGCCTGCATGCCCTCGGGAATCCGCAGCTCCTCCGGCGCGCCTTCCGGCTCGCAACGGCGGGAGGGCAGCGGCGTCACGCTCGCCCGATAGCGAAGCGTCGCCTCGGCCTCGGCCTGGAAGCGGATCGTCACAGTCTGCCCTTCCGCGTTGGGGAAGGCGACGTAAGCCGGCCTTGTCAGAGGGAGCGAGGCGCGCTCCGGCCGTGCCTCCGGACGGCGGACGGAGGTGGCGGCGATATCGTCTGGCGGCAGGGGAATCTCCACGGCGTACCATGGCAGGACGTCCGCGATGGCAAGGCGGCGGCGCAGCTCGCCAAGCCGTTTTTCGAGCAGCTCGGCGGGCCGGAGCGAGGCGGCCGCGCACATCGCCGCGGCGGTTCCCGCAGCCTGGCCCATCAAGGCGCAGGTGTTCATAATGCGCGCCGAGGAAAACGCCACGTGAGACATCGAGGCCATGCGGCCCGCAAAAAACAGGTTGGACCAGGAGCCGTGATACAGGCAGCCCAGCGGGATGCCGTAGCAATGAACGGGAAGCTGCTTGCACTGCTCCTTCTGGCTTTGGATTCCGCCCGAGGGATGGGTGTCGATAAACCACCCGCCGTAGCAGACGGCCGCCTCCATTTGACGGTTTTCTGTTACATCCCGCTGCAGCAGGGTTTCCCGGCCGCTCAGGCGGAGCGAATCCCGCCTGCCGGGCAGCGATCCGATCCACTCCAGAGCCAGGTCCTCCGCGTCAAATTTGCCGCTGTTCTTGATATAGTTCCAGATGCCCAGCGCGATGCGCTTGAGCTCCCAAAAGATGGCCTGATCGTCCGCGATGGTATCCAATTGGCCGCCGTATTCAAACCACCAGCAGTCGCTGCCCTGCATATCGGCGGTTACCACGCGCCCTCCCCGGCCGATCATCCGCTCGATTTCCCCGAGGGAATAGACGTAATCCGGCGGAATAAAGGGCGTGGGCTTTCCCACGCGCTTGGTCTGAATGAGGATGGAACAGCCTTGCGCTTTTTGATCGCTTTGGCGAAGGGCCAGGCTCTCCCCAAATACGTCGCGGCCCTCGCGCCCGGTTCGGCAGGGCACGCCCGCGGCCCTGGCGATGGAGCCGTTGCTGGTGCAGTCCACAAACTGCCCGGCCGTCAGGCGCAGCGACCGCTCGGTACGGATCCCCAGCAGGGAGACGCTTTCAATCCTGCGGTTTTCCCCTTCCGCGCCCGTGCGCACGCCCGTCGCCAGGGTGTTGAGCAGCAGGCGGAGGCGCGGCTGGGCGTATACGGCGTCAAAGAGCACCTCGTCCCAATATAAAACGTTGCCCTCGGGGTTTCGGTACAGGTTGGTCAGCTTGAGCTCGCCCCAAATTCCCATTTCTTCCGCGAAAAGATTGCCTCCGCCGGTTGCGCCGCGCGTCCAGACCCGCACCTCGCTGGAGCTGTTGCCGCCCAGCACGGGGCGGTCCGTAACCAGCACGGTATCCGCGCCTTCCCGCGCCGCGGCCAGCGCGGCGCACACCCCCGCCGGGCCGCCTCCGATGACGGCAACCTCGCAAAACATTTGCTCCTCCAACCGTTGACACACTCCTTCAGATGCAGTATTATCCTGATAAAAGGCGGCCGCGCGCGCCGGGATGTGACGGATGACCAGATATTGGCCATAGTTTATCAAATTTTGAAGCGGAGGAGCCTCATGTTTCTGCAAAAAAGAAGCATAAATCTGCAATAACCGTGAAAATAGGCTGATATATGCTATACTGTGCAGAATCATGCTAATAAGGAGGGAAAAGGCATGGCGACCGGGCAGCCCTATCAGGCTTTGGAGGAGTATATGCAATACCTGGAGGCGGCGTACAATCTCCACCTCTGCGTGAAGGATTACGTCGGCTTTATCCCAATCGACAAGGAACTGAGCCGGGCGCTGATGCCCTACCTGGGGCATGGAAACCCGTATTGCATGTACATCAAGCAATCCCCGGCCCGGTATCATCATTGCCTGTCCATGATGAAAAAAATAGCGGCAAAGTGCACGGAATGCCAAGGCTCCTTTTGCGGTACGTGCTACGCGGGCGTGGGCGAATACGTAACGCCGGTGCTTTGGGAGGGCCGGCTGCTGGGCGCCGTGACAGCGGGCTTCGCGGAGGCGCCGGAAGATCAGGCGCTCGCGCGGATCGCCCGGGCCATGGAGGGCGAGGGCGAGCAGGAGAAGGCCCAGGCGCTGGAATTGTACCGGCGGCATATTACCCCTACGGCGGTTCCGGCGCAGGTGATTCTGCCGGCGCTGGGCATGGTGGCCTCCTTCCTGGCGATGACCTACCGCATGGCGCGGGAAAGCCTGGGCGGTGGAGAACTGACCAAGGCGCGTAAGGCCGGCGGCAGCGAAGAGGTATTCCGGCAGGCGCTCGCGTTTCTTCATCAGGAGTATCCAAACCGGGTCACAGTCAGCGTACTGGCGGACGTATGCCATTGCTCGGAAAGCTACCTGAACCATCTGATGAAAAAGCGGCTGGGCGTCAGCGTGAGCACCTATGTCAACAAGCTCCGGGTGGAGCGCGCGAAGGCGTTTTTGCTGGATACCAACGACACCATGCTTTCCATTGCCATGCGGGTCGGCTTTTCAGACGCCAACTACTTTGCGTGCGTTTTTCAGCAGCTCATCGGCATTTCTCCATCGGAATTTCGCAGGCGGTATCGGTAAAAGCATGCCGCTGCGCGGTCTGAAACGCGCCCTGCCCGGCGGAAAGGACCCGCTCCCGCGCCCGGGCGGGCTTGGGAGGCGACGCCTCCCGGCGCTCCATTTCCCCTTGCATATTCGTTCGGTCTGTGCTATGCTATCCACAGATATGTACGTACAACTTGCGGGCGGCCGCCCGGCCAGCGAGCAAGCATTGAAGGAGGAATGAAGCTATGGCGGACGTGAAAGCCGGCATTATGGAGGGCAGGACTTCACTGGGCATCGAGCTTGGTTCAACGCGCATCAAGGCCGTGCTGATCGACGAGGCTTTCCAGCCAATCGCATCCGGCAGCCACGATTGGGAAAACCGGTTGGTGGACGGCATATGGACCTATTCGCTGGAGGACGTATGGGCCGGGCTGCGGGATTGCTTTTGCAAGCTTCGGCAGGAGGTGAAGGCGCGCTACGGCCTGCCTCTCGCGCGCGTCGGCGCTATCGGATTGAGCGCCATGATGCACGGCTACCTTCCCTTCGACCGCGAAGGCAGGCTGCTGACGCCCTTTCGCACCTGGCGCAACACCATGACCGCCGAGGCGGCGGCCGAGCTGACGAAGCTCTTCGGCTTCAACATCCCGCAGCGTTGGAGCGTCGCGCATCTGTATCAGGCCGTGTTGCGCGGGGAGCCTCATGTGCGGGAGCTTGCCTTTCTGACTACGCTGGCGGGCTACGTTCACTGGCGTCTTACCGGCATGAAGGTGGTCGGCGTGGGGGAAGCGTCCGGCATCTTCCCCATCGACAGCGGCACGGGAAGCTACGACGAGGCCATGCTTGGCGCGCTTGAAAGCAAGCTGGCGGCTTACGGATTTCCCTGGAAGGCGCGCGAAATTCTCCCGCGCGTGCTGCCTGCCGGGGAAAACGCGGGAACGCTCACCGAGGAGGGTGCGCGGCTGCTTGACCCAAGCGGCGATCTGACGCCCGGCATCCCCTTTTGCCCGCCGGAAGGCGACGCGGGCACGGGTATGGTTGCGACCAACAGCGTGCTGCCGCGCACCGGAAACGTTTCGGCGGGAACCTCCGTGTTTTCCATGGTTGTGCTGGACCGGCCGCTGTCCAAGGTCTATCCCGAAATCGACCTGGTGACCACCCCCTCGGGTTCCCCGGTCGCTATGGTGCATTGCAATAACTGCACAACAGAGCTCAACGCCTGGGTCGCGCTGTTCGGGGAATTCGCCGCAATGACGGGGCTGTCCCTCACCCCGGACCAGCTCTATGGTTCGTTGTACCGCAAGGCGTTGGAGGGCGATGCCGACGCGGGCGGGCTGGTCGCGTACAACTTTCATTCGGGCGAACATATTCTTGGGCTCGAGGAGGGGCGACCGCTGTTCGTCCGCTCTCCGGAAAGCCGGTTTACGCTGGCCAACTTCATGCGTTCCCATCTCTACGCCTCCCTAAGCGTTTTGAAGGCAGGCATGGATATCCTTACCAAGCGCGAGCGGGTCAAGATCGACCGCGTCTTTGGCCATGGCGGCCTTTTCAAAACAAAGGGCGTCGGCCAGCGAATCCTCGCGGCGGCCATCCACGCTCCCGTCTACGTCATGGAAACCGCCGGCGAGGGCGGCGCTTGGGGCGCGGCGCTGCTGGCCGAATACCGCCGCAGCCGCGCCGAAGCGGAAACGCTCGCGGACTTTCTGGCCGTTCGCGTGTTTCACGGCAGCACCGGCGAGCCCATGCGTCCGCGGCCCGAGGACGAGGCGGGCTTCGAGGCGTTCAGCCGCCGCTACCTGGAGGGCCTGCCGGCGGAGCGCGCCGCGATAGAGGCGCTGAAATAGCGCGGCCTTCCTTCGGGCGGCTCCCCCGCCATCGTTCTAAAACAGAGAGAAGGAGCGAAAATAAAATGAAGCTTTCTGAGTATGATTTTTGGTTTATTTGCGGCACGCAAGCTCTGTACGGCGACGACTGCATCCGGCAGGAAAGGGAGCATTGCCGGATCATGACCGACGCGCTCAATCAGGATGAGGCCATCGTCGGCAATATCGTCTTTAAGGGCGCGGTGCTGGACAGCCAGTCCATCACGGACGTCGTCCTCGCCGCGAACGCGGACCCGCGCTGCGCGGGCGTCATCGCCTGGATGCATACCTTCAGCCCCTCCAAAATGTGGATCAGCGGGCTCACCAAGCTGCAAAAGCCTTATCTGCACTGGAATACACAGTTCAGCCGCGATATCCCCTGGAACGAAATCGACATGGATTATATGAACCTCAACCAGTCCGCGCACGGCGACAGGGAACATGGCTTCATCACCGCGCGCCTCCGGCTTCCCCGCAAAGTGATCGCGGGCCATTGGGAGAACCCGGGGATTCGCGCCCGCATCGGCCGCTGGATGCGCAGCGCTATTGGAGCGCACGAAAGCCGTCGCCTGAAGGTTTGCCGCTTCGGCGACAACATGCGCGACGTGGCCGTAACCGAAGGCGACAAGGTGGAGGCTGAAATCAAGCTGGGCTGGAGCGTCAACACCTGGGGCATCGGGGATTTGATCGCGCGGGTGGAAAGCGTTACCGAGGCGCAGGTAGACGCCAAAATGGACGAATACCGCGCGAAGTACGGTTTTCAAACCGACAATCTCGACGCGGTGCGCTATCAGGCGCGCGAGGAGGTCGCGCTGGAGCGGTTCCTGGAGGAGGGCGGCTTCGGGGCCTTTACCGATACCTTTCAGGACCTTCAGCAGCTTCGCCAGCTCATGGGCCTTGCTACCCAGAACCTGATGGGCAAGGGCATCGGCTTTGGCGGCGAGGGCGACTGGAAGATCGCCGCGCTCGACCGGATCATGAAGGTCATGGCCGCGGGCCTGCCCGGCGGCACCGCGTTTATGGAGGATTACAGCTATCACATGGAACCGGGCAACGAAGGCATCCTTGGCGCGCATATGCTGGAGGTCGATCCGGATATTGCCGCGGACCGGCCGTGGATCGAGGTTCACCCGCTTGGCATCGGGGACCGGGAGGACCCCGCCCGCCTGTGCTTCAACACAGGCGACGGCAGCGCGATCGTGGCCACGCTGGTGGATATGGGAGACCGCTTCCGCATGATCGTCAACGACGTGGAAGCATGCGCGCCGTTCCGCGACATGCCCAGGCTGCCTACCGCCCGCGTCATGTGGAAGCCCAAGCCCGACCTCTCCACCTCCGCCGAGGCATGGATTCTATCCGGCGGGGCGCATCATACCGTGCTCAGCTACGCGCTGGACGCCGAAATCATGAGGGATTTTTGCGAAATCCTGGGCATCGAGTTTATCCACATCAACGAGGACACCACCATACCCCAGCTCACCAAGGAGCTAACCTGGAACGATATTGTCTGGCGGCTCCGCTGACAGGCGCGATCCGCCCGCAATCAAATAGGCCATGGTATCAAACAGGAGGTTGCTGCGCATTGCTCAAGCATTTAAAGGAACAGGTATACGAGGCCAACATGCTGCTGCCAAGGCACCGGCTGGTTACCTTTACCTGGGGCAACGTATCCGGCGTTGACCGGGAAAAGGGCATGTTTGTCATCAAGCCCTCGGGCGTGCCTTACGACGAGCTGTCGCCGGAGGATATGGTCGTCGTCGACATGGAGGGCAACAAGGCGGAGGGCAAGCTTAACCCCAGCAGCGACACCCCTACCCACACGGCGCTTTATAACCGTTTTCCGTCCATCGGCGGAGTGGTGCATACGCATAGCCGCTGGGCGACCATCTGGGCGCAGGCCGGGCGTGAAATACCGCCCTACGGCACCACTCACGCCGATTACATCTACGGTCCCGTTCCGCTGACGCGGTCGCTTACGCCCGAAGAGGTCAGCCGCGCATACGAAAGAGAAACCGGCAATGTCATCGTCGAGCATTTTGAGAAAGCGTCGCTCGACCCCGTGTCCGTCCCGTGCGTGCTGGTCCGCAACCACGGCCCCTTCGCCTGGGGCAAGGACGCGATGGAAGCGGTGCATAACGCCGTCGTGCTGGAGGAGGTCGCCATGATGGCCTGGCATACCGAGGCGCTGCCGCGCGAGCGTCCGTTGGAATGCGTGCCCGGATATGTCATGGATAAGCATTACCTGCGCAAGCACGGCCCCAACGCCTATTACGGCCAGAAGGGCTAGGCCGTCAGGCGCGTAAGGGAAGCCAACGGCTTTCGAAAAGCGCCGCTGGAATCAGCGGCGCAAGCTTTGCCCGCGGCAGCCGTACAGGCAAAACGCGCCGCCGCTTATTTCCAGTGCCGCAGAGCTGACGCTCCCCTCCGTCCCCCGCAAGCTTAATCGCCGCCCGCCGCCCTACCAGGCGGCGTTCTCGCTTCGCTCCCCACTTCCATTCGCTTTCGCCTTCGGCGAACAGCCCACAGGGCTTACGCTCATGAAGAAGTTGGTAGCCACCATCTGGAACCCGATGATCGGGAAACAGATGAAGACGATACGCATTCCCTCGACCGCCAGGCGGATCAGCGGGGTTGCCGGTATGGCAGCCGCACATAGGCTCAACCTCGATGCGTTCCAGCCCGCAGTCGCATCCGCTCATGTTGTATGCGCAACTTGT
>DBGEOK010000008.1:0-70402 GCA_048370855.1 Candidatus Limiplasma sp.
GGATTTGTTCATCTTCAGGATTTTCCCTACGCCACGTCCACTGACGCCGCTATAATACATCTTTATAGCCAGCTTTCGGGTTTCCTCTGAGTATTCGTGATGCTTCGGCTCAATGGTGTAATAGATGCCGCACTCCTTACATTTGCAGCGTTGACTTCCCGACCCATTAAACCCCGCCTTGATTTGATTCTCTGTTTTTCCGCATTTCGGGCACTTTTTCCATGCCGCTTCTGTTATCTTCTTCATATTTCCTATTATATCACAAAATCCTTACTTTGGACACTCCCTTTTTCTCGCTGTCCGCTCGAAAATCCCGCCCCGTTTTCCGGTACTCCTTGACACTACTCTCGCTCCACTGTTGGGTGTCCGGGATTCTTTTCTGCCTTTTGATAATTATTTGATAAAGCAACCTTCAACCGATAAACGCCCGGTTTTTCCCATGCCGTGGCGGCAAATCCCGCCAAGTCGCTCCCGTTCTGATGATCCATAGGCAGGCATTCACAAATACCGATTGTCATTTGCGTATATGCCTTCCTGCTCTTCCCTTCTTTGTTTGATGATCGGCTCGAATCTTGTCCGTTGTTCATCTCCTGATCATGCCTGTTTTGTAGTGTTTCACAAATAACCGCTCCCTTGCGAACCGCTTCACACAGTTAATAGCCGGCGCCAAAGGAATGCAGGAGGAGGCGCTTCCTATGTCAAATACATGCGCACGGAGGTAAACGCATGAAAACAATCGCAGTCATAGATGATGATACGCATATCGGCAACCTGCTGGAAACCGTTCTGCGGGAGCAAGGCTATGCTGTTCTGCGCGCTTATTCCGGCACGGAAGCGCAGCTTTTGCTTGCCGCCAAGCGGCCCGACCTGATCCTCCTTGACCTGATGCTTCCGGGCCTTTCTGGGGAAGAGCTGCTGCCGGGGCTGCAAGGCGTCCCCGTCATCATCATAAGCGCCAAGGCGGGCGTCGACGATAAGGTGTCGCTGCTGATGAACGGAGCGGCAGATTATATCACCAAGCCCTTTGAAATGAAGGAGGTTCTGGCCCGAATCGCAGTACAGCTACGAAAGGCCCAAGCATCCGGCGCCGCGGCGACGCTCTCCTTCGGCAGCATTACCATGGACTGCGGCGCGCGGCAGGTGTCGGTGAAGGGCGCTTGCGTCCATCTGACGCGCACGGAGTTCGCCATCCTGAAGCTGCTCCTGCAAAACCCTACGCAGGTGCTTACCAAGTCCCTTCTGTTGGATCGCATCAGCATCGATACCTCCGACTGCACCGAGGGCTCCCTCAAGATACACGTCAGCAACCTGCGAAAAAAGCTGCGGGACGCAAGCGGACGAGAGACTATCGAGGCGGTATGGGGCATCGGCTTTCGATTGATCGCGCCATGAATCTATACCATTTCTTTACCCTTTCCTTTACCGTTTTCTGAACCATAGCCTGCTATCCTGTACCCATTACCCCAAAAGGAGGCTTGGTTGATGGAAAACGTACTGACGGTAGACCGCTTGAGCAAACGCTACAAGCAGTCCAAGGCCCTTGACGGGCTCACCATGCGCATTCCCCAGGGCGCGATTTACGGCATCGTGGGGAAGAACGGCGCGGGCAAGACCACGCTGATACGCCTGATCTGCGGCCTGCAAGCGCCCACGGAGGGCAGCTATACGCTATATGGCGCGACCGGCGGCAGTAAAGAGCTCGCCGCGGCCCGGCGGCGCATGGGCGCGGTAGTGGAAGCTCCCGCGGTCTATTTGGCTCGGACGGCGGAGGAAAACCTGCGCCTGCAATACCGCATGCTGGGCCTTCCCAGCTTTGACGACATCCCGGAATTGCTGGCGCTGGTGGGGCTGGCGGGCACGGGCAGCAAGAAGGCGCGGGATTTCTCCCTGGGGATGCGCCAGCGGCTGGGCATCGCCGTGGCCCTGGCAGGCGATCCCGACTTCCTGGTTCTGGACGAGCCGACCAACGGCCTCGATCCACAGGGCATCATCGAGATCCGCGAGCTGATATTGAAGCTCAACCGGGAGCGGCAAATGACCGTGCTGGTTTCCAGCCACATCCTGGACGAGCTGTCCCGGCTGGCCACTCATTACGGCTTTATCGACAGCGGGCGCATGGTCAAGGAGATCAGCGCGGAGGAGATGGAAAGCGCCTGCCGCAAGTGCGTTCGCGTTGAGGTCGGCAGCACAGAAACGCTTTCCCGTGTGTTGGACGGGATGAAGCTGGACTACATGATCCTCTCGGCCACCACGGCGGACATCTTTGCAAGGCCCAACGTTTCTAAGCTTACGCTGGCCCTTGCACAGGAGGATTGCGAGGTGCTGTCCATGCGGGAGCGGGACGAAAGCTTGGAAAGCTTTTACGTCAATCTGGTGGGAGGCGAGCGCCATGCGTAACCTTCTGCGGACAAACCTGGCGCGGCTGAAACAGGACGGGACGTTCTGGGGCTGCGCGGCGGCAATGATCGGCTTTGGCCTGCTTTGCATCGTTCAGCGTTACCGCAATGCGGCTGACATGCCGGTGGATCAGGTGTTCTTTTTCCATTTCATCGTGCTTAGCTTTGCCATGGCGGTATGGTGCGCGCATTACATCGGTACGGATCACAGCGACGGCACGCTGCGCAACAAGCTCGTCGCGGGCCACAGCCGCCCCAGCATCTACCTGGCCGACCTGCTGACAGGCCTTATCGTGGGGCTTGTGCTGAGTCTTTCCAACATTGCTGTGATCGCGGCGCTGGGCATTCCGCTGCTGGGCCTTGGCACGGCGGGGCCGATGAGTCTGCTCCTGCTGACCGTTACGGGCTGGCTGACCACGGCGGCGATGGTTGGACTGTTCACGCTGATGGCGGAGCTGATCCACAGCAAGTCTACCGCATCCGTGGCGGTGCTGCTCGCCCTGCTCCTGCTGTTCAGTCTGGGGATCATGGTCAACGGCCGGCTGGACGTCCCGGAGTATCTGGATCACTACATCTTTACCGATTCGCTCGGCAACATAAAGCCGGATTTAACGCCCAACCCCGCTTATCTGACGGGGGCATTGCGAACGCTTTACGAGGTTATTCTGGACATCCTCCCCACGGGACAGGTGATCCAGCTCAACGGAATGAACGCCGCGCACCCGATGCGAATGATGCTGTTCTCGCTGATCCTGCTTGCGGGCACGACGGCCCTGGGGCTTGCGCTGTTCCGCAGGCACGACATCAAATAAGGGGGCGTTTCCATGCTCTGGCTTTGCATGCTGTGCGCGGGGCTGGGAATAGCGGCTGTGGCGCTATCCGCCAATTTGCTGCTTGATCGGCGCGCGCTGGACGACCTGCGCCGGGACATGGGCGCAAAGCTGGAGCAGGACACCAACACGCTGCTGACCACCGCCGGCGGCTCGTCGGCGTTACGTCGCCTGGCCGCCGACCTGAACGATCAGCTTCGCCTGCTGCGGGAGCAGCGACAGCGCTATCAGACGGGGAATCGGGAATTGAAAGAAATAGTTACCAACATTTCCCACGACCTTCGCACGCCGCTGACGGCTATCTGCGGATACCTTGAGCTGCTGGAGCGCGAGGAGCTTCCGCCCCGCGCCAGGGAGGAGCTGTCCATCATCGCGGAGCGAGCGGGAACGCTCAAGCAGCTCACGGGCGAGCTGCTGCAATACGCTGTGGCAGGCTCGTCGGATGCCTATAAAAGCCGGGAAACGGTGTCGCTGAACCGCGAGGTGGAGGACTGCGTCGCCGCCTTCTATGCGGCGCTAAAGGGGCGGGGCATCGCGCCGGAGATCACATTGCCCAAAGCGCCTGTCTTGCGAAGGCTGAGCCGCGCCGCGTTGTCCCGCATCCTGGGAAACGTCATGAGCAACGCCGTTCGCTACAGCGACGGCGACCTGCGCATCACCCTGACGGACGAGGGGGAGATATGCTTTGCCAATCACGCGGCTGCCTTGGATGACGTGACCGTCGGGCGATTGTTCGACAAGTTCTACACCGTGGAAAACGGTCGGGACGGCACAGGGCTGGGGCTGTCCATTGCCAGAGGGCTGACAGAGGCGATGGGGGGAACGATCGAGGCATCGCTGCAAAAAGGGGTATTCTCGGTTTGCGTTCAATTCGTTACCCCCTCCAGCAATCAACCTGCTTAACGGCGTCAGAGCGTTGACAAACTCATTTTGGAGTGGTTTGGAGGAGCCGAGGTCTCTCCAATCGTATCGCCTGACTGAGGAGTTTCAGCTTTGGCCGAAGCATCCGTTCTCGTCGAAAAAGCTCGCCGAAAGGCGAGCTTCGCCCTGACCTGCTTAACGGCACGCGTTTTTCTGTGATGCGACCATCCTTCAGAGCGTCCGCAGTGCTCCCGGCATCATAAGCTGCGTAAAGGACGGCGGGTCGTTCCGGGCAGTGTGAAGAACGATGTGCAAGCTATCTGGTCTCGGAAGGTATGAAGCCTGCCGGCATCAGGAGGCTGTTTCGGACGCTCATCTGACGCCGTCGCTTTTCCCGTATTCATACGAAAAGGCATGACCGGAGTTTGCCGCAGAGGCCGCCGTTTAGCGTCTGTGTGCAAAACCTGCAGCCGGCGGACGGAACCGCCGGGGAAGCGGCCGGAACCGGGCATAAAACCCAATAAGGATACGGAAACTACGGTAATGGATGAGCGAGGATGGTTTGATGAACGCTGTGAAGGGTTGGCTGAGGAGCGGCTTGCATAACGGGACGGCGCTGCTTTGCTTTGAAATTCTTTATCAATCCGTTGGGCTTGGGCTGACGGTGAAAATGCTGGACAGAACCAAATCGGCGGTGCTGCGCTTCAGCGGCCTGGGCTTTATCAGTCAGGAAAACCTGTGGCGGGCCTTTCAAAATCCCGTTTCCGTGCTGTGCATGCTGACGGCGCTCGCCCTGTTTACCTACTACGTCTATTTTGAGATCGTGGCCCTGATGATCTTCTGCGACGCGGGCTGGAGAGGAGAAACCATCTCCGCCGGAGCCTTGTGGAAAAAGACGTTTGGTCAATCGATTCGGATTTTCCATTACAGGAACCTGCCGGTCGCGCTGCTGCTGCTGCCGGTTATCGCCTTGTCGGACCTTCCCTTGAGCGCAAGCGTGCTTCGCAAATTTCAAATGCCGGAGTATATCCTTGACTTTATCCGCAATACCCCGTCGCTTTCGGTTTTGTTTGTCGCGTTCCTGACGGCGCTGAACGGGCTTATGTTCTTTTACCTGTTTTGCTTCCCCGCCGTCATCCTCCAAGGGAAGCGCTTGATCGGCTCCTTCCGTGACGGCGTGCGGCTGCTCAAGGGAAGAAAACGAAAGACGGCCGCGCTGCTGCTTTGCTGCCTTCTGCTCTCCCTGCTCCTGGCCGCCGCGTTTCTTGCCCTGCTCGCGCTGGCGCTGTGGGCCGCCAGCAAATGGCAGCCGACGGCGGACGGCGGAAAGAGCCTATTTCGCGCATGTTACGCGGGGTGGAGCGCCGTTTGGGCCGCCGTGTCGGGCGTTGCGGCCTCCCTTGTCCTGGCTTCGGCCGTAATCGGATTGTATCATCGCTATCGGGGAGATAAGCCTCCTGAGGCCCCGACGCCTAAACGTCCGCCCGGGGCGATATGGCGAAGCGGATTGTGCGCGGCGGCCTCCGTGGCGCTCCTCGCCGTGTTTGGCGAAACGGAGCTGGCTGGGGACCTTGCCTTTGCGCCGAGCCCGGATACCCTGTTAATCGCCCACCGCGCGGGGGCGTCCCTGGCTCCGGAAAACACGCTTGCGGCGCTTGAACAGGCCGTGAGGGACCGGGCCGATATCGCCGAGATCGACGTTCAGCAAACGCGAGACGGGATATTGATCGCTATGCATGATACGGGCCTCAGGCGCACGACGGGGCTGGATCAAAAGGTATGGGAGGCGGATTATGACGAGGTGAAGGAGCTGGACGCGGGAGCTTTCTTTTCACGCTCCTTTTCCGGAGAGCGGGTTCCGACGCTGCGCGAAATGCTGGAGGCGGCAAACGGGCGGATCGGGCTGATAATTGAGCTGAAGGCCACCGGACATGAACGCGGGCTGGTGGAGGAAACGGTGAGGCAGATTGAAGCGGCGGGCATGGAACGGCAATGCATGCTTGCTTCCATGAATCTGGAACTCCTGCGCAGATGCAAGGAAGCCGCGCCAGGCATCCGCACGGTGTACATTACGGCGCTGCTGTTTTCGGATATGTACGACGTTGAGTATGTGGATGGGTACAGCGTGGAAACCAGCTTTTTGACCGCGGAAATGGCGGCTCGGGTACAGGGAAAGGGCAAGCGGGTTTTTGCCTGGACGGCCAATACGGCCCGAAATATCAAAAAGGCGCTTCGCCTGGGGGCCGACGGATTGATTACCGATAACGTCCGGCTTGCCGGGCAGCTCCGCGGGCACATGACCGGCGACCCTGTGCTGGAATTTTTAATCGGGCTTTTCTATCCGGAAAATTCCGGAAGCCGGGCGGGCTTTCCGGCGTCTGACGGATAAGCGCCGCCTCGGGCTTTGAAAAACACCTCGAATGTGCTATGATGGAAACGGGACGGGAAGCATGCAAGGATCGCGCGGATCGATCCGCGCGTCAGGCCGTCGAAAAACTCATTTGGGAGGTTCGGAGGGCCGCGGCTCTCCGAGCTGCATTCCGAATCCAGCGCCATGTGCGGTGGATTCGGAAGCCTTGCGCGGCAAGGTTTCCTTGCACGTTTCCCCGACCGCGCCGCTGGCGCAGGGGAAACGTGTTTTGGCGGAAAAGATCGCCGCTGGCGAGCTTTTTCGACACGCTGTCGCGCGGATCGATCCGCGCGTAAAATACGGAGGATGAGCGATGAAGAGGGAATTGGGGATTGCCCGGTGCGGCCTGGCGTGCTGCCTGTGCTCTGAAAACGAAACCTGCTTGGGCTGCGCCGCGGACGATTGTGCGGACAAGGACTGGTGCGAAAACCGAAAATGCTCTTTGGAAAAAGGCGTGGAGGGCTGTCATGCCTGCGGGGAGGCGTGCCGGAAGGGGCTGCTGGGTAAGGTGAAGCCGTATGCCTTTTCTTTGTTTGTCCGCCGCTATGGGAAGGACGAGCTGCTGGATTGCCTGGAACGGAACGAGCGCGACGGCGTCGTATACCATCGTGAGGGCGTCACGGGAGATTACGACGATTTTGACCGCGCGGAGGAGCTGATCGCCTTTATCCGCGCCGGAAAAAGGGCGGCTGACGTCGCCGGGTCAAAGAAAGCGGAGCCCCCAAAAGCTTAAAACGGCACGAAACGGAGCTTGCTCGCATCGGCAAAGGGCAACCGGGAGCGGGAGCGCGTTTGCCGCGCCATCGCAAAGAATAGAGATTGCCAGGCGGCGGCAAAGAAGAAATGCTTTTTACAGCCGTTGGAGGACGGCCTCGTCTTTTGAAAGGGAAACCTCCGCGGCAAGCGCTTTTTGGAATCGATTCCCGCCAGCCTGAGCGTTCCGGAGGAACCGCTTTTGAAAACGTCATCCCGGCGGTCTGCTGCGCGGAGCGCGAAGCTTCCGATAGCGCGAGGCGAGAACCTGGCCCGGCACGGCAACGGGCGAACGCTGAGCCTGCGGAAAGGCCCCTGCCGGGATCGCGGTCGGGAAACCCCGTCGTCTTTCGCGCTTAGCGCCACAGCCCCGCGCCCTAAACGGCGGAAGGGGCGCGCATCCGCGTGGCGGAGGACGGCAAAGCCTTGCCATTTCCCCTCCCGCAAGGTATAATAAACAAGTTATCCCTGAAAGACGACGCTTTCGTGATGAAATGAGGGAACCTGATTGGGCATTTTAAACAGATTGCAGTCATGGGGACGCTGGCTGACCACCGATCCGGGCGGCTTTCTCCTGTATCTCCTCTATTTTGCCGTATCCATTCTTCTGACGCTTACGCTGCATGAAATTGCGCATGGGTATGTCGCTTACCGCTGCGGGGACCCGACCGCGAAAATGCTGGGCCGCCTGTCGCTGGACCCCCGCAAGCACCTGGACCCTATCGGAACGCTCTGCCTGGTGTTTCTTGGCTTTGGGTGGGCCAAGCCCGTACCGGTTAATCCGCGCAACTTCCAGCGCTACCGCCGCGACGATTTTTTGGTCAGCATCGCGGGCATTACCGTCAACCTGACGCTGTTTTTACTGTCGCTTTCGCTGGCGGTCGGCTTCAACGGGCTGCTGTGGAAGCCGGAGGTGATAGCCGCGAACGGCGCGAAGGAGCTGATTTCCTCCGACGGCGTTGGCTTCGCTATTTTGCTCAGCGGCGAGGGCGGTAACTATACCGACTATATGCGTTACCCCTGGGTGCAATATATCCAGCGCTTTTTGCTGATGTTTGCGTCGATGAACCTGTCGGTGGGCATCTTCAACCTTCTGCCGATTCCCCCGCTGGACGGCTTTCACGTTTTAAACGACATCGTGCTCAGAGGCAGGCTTTCGCTCAACCGAAACATGTTCCAGATCACCCAGGCGCTGCTGCTGATCCTTTGCTTTACCGGGGCCCTTACGGGCGTTTTGACCACCGTGGTAAACGCGGTGGAAAACGGCGTGCTCCATGTGCTTTTGCTGATCGTGGGGCAGGCGTAGCATGCCGGTGCATATCCGCCTGAAGCAGTTCGACGGTCCGCTGGACCTGCTGCTGCATCTGATTGGCAAGGCCAAAATCGATCTTCGGGATATCTTTGTCAGCGAAATTACCGAGCAGTACATCGAGGCCGTGCGGAGCGCGCCGGACTTTGATATGGATGAGGCCAGCGAGTTTATCGCAATGGCGGCGCTTCTGGTAGAGATTAAAAGCCGGAGCCTGTTGCCCAAGCCGCCAAAGGACGAGGCGGAGGACCCCGAGCAGGCGTTGATCGAAAGGCTGATCGCCTACCGGCAGTATAAAGAAGGCGCCAAAAACATGGCGGCCTTTGAGCAAAGCGCGCGGCAGATTTTTTATAAGCTTCCGGAGGAATACCCTCTGCCGCCCCCCACGCTCGAAATCGACGGGCTGACGCTCGGCGCGCTGTGGGAGGCCCTTTTGCGCGTGCAAAGCCGCGCGCCCAAGGCGCCGCGCGAGGTGGATTTTCAATTCAGGGACATCCGGCGCGACAGCTTTACGGTGGAGGGCTGCATGGAGGCGATCGAGAGCCGGCTGAGCGTAGGCCGCGCCAGCTTTGAGGAGCTGTTCAGCGGCGAACCGGACCGCGAGCAGGTCGTAACGCTGTTTATCGCGCTGCTGGAGCTGCTGAAGCTGGGCAAGGCGCATGTGATGCAGAGCGACGCCTTTGACGAGATCATCCTGTTGCCGGGAAGGAGAGCTGAGGATGGAAATGAAGGAGATACCGCAAACGCTTGAGGCGATCCTCTTTGTGGCGGGGGAGCCGGTTTCCATAGGCGATATCGCGGCCGCGCTGGAGCTGAGCGAGATGGAGATCATGCACGCCGTGGAAGAGCTTCAGCGGGAATATGACGGCGGACGGCGCGGCATCGCGCTTAGGAGGTACGGCGACCATCTTCGGCTGGAAACCCGTCCGGAATATGCTCCCTACGTGGAAAGGCTCCTTCAGCCGGTTCAGCGGCAAAGCCTTTCGCAAACCGCCATGGAAACGCTCGCCGTCATCGCGTACCGACAGCCGGCTACCAAGGGCGAGGTGGAGCTGGTGCGCGGCGTGAAATGCGATTATTCCATTCAATCGCTGCTGAGCAAGGGGCTTATCATGGAGGTCGGGCGCAAGGAAGCGCTTGGAAGGCCGATTCTCTACGCCACCACGGACCGCTTTTTGGAGCATTTTGGCATCTCCGATATCCGGGAGCTGCCGCCCCTCCCAGAGCCTCAGCCGGCGGAGGGAGCCGGCGGCCCTCTTGCCACATAAGCGTTGTCCCAGTATACTTTCAGCGCGTTCGACGTATGCTAAAGCAGAAGTCGGCGCGTTTTTTTATACCATATGAGACCGGAGGGGACAAGGATGAAACAGACCATTACGATTCTGGCGGTGCTGATGGTGGCGCTGCTGCTGGTGTCGGGCTTTATTGTGGCGGGCAGCATGCAGCAGGCCCAGCAGCTAGTATCCAAAAACAGTCAGATGAACGAGCTCAAGGCCCGTCTCACGGAGCAAACGTCGCTGTACGACGAGCTTACCGAAAAGTATAAGGCGCTTTCCACGGCGTTTTCAACGTGCCGGGAGGAACGCGATACCCTGAGCGCGGATTTGAAGGACGCGCTGCTTTCCGTGGAGGAAGCTAACGGAGCCGTGGCCCAGCAGGAAACGGAAAAGCAAGAGGCGGAGGCTGCCTTTACGCTTGAAAAAAACGATTTGTCCGCGGCGCTTTTGGAGCAGCAAACGCTCGCGGAAACAACCGCGGCAAAGCTGACGGAGACGGAGAAGGCGCGGGATGACGCGATTGCGCGCGCGGACGCCCTGGAAACCGAGCTGAGCGCGCTTCAGGAAGAAGCCGAAAGCGCCGCGTTGAAAGCCCAGCAGAGCGCGGAGGAAGACGCGGAGGCAATGGAGCGCTTGAAGGCCGAGGGGAAAGCCTTCAGGGAGCTGCTGACCCTGTGGGGCCAGGCCGGCGGGGAAGAGACGGCGGCGGTGGCGTCGGCCCGGAAGGCGTTTGAAAGCCGATACCCGCTAAGCGAGTTCAGGCTGCCAAAGATCAGCGCGACAGAGCCGCCCGTAACCGTCGCGCCTACGCCGAAGGCGACTGCCGCGCCCGAGGCCGCTGAAACGCCCCAGGCTGCCACAACGCCCAAGCCTGCTACCGCAGCGCCCAAGACGACGCCTCCGCGCACCGTTGCTCCGGCTGCAACCTTGCCGCCCGTCGCCGTTCCCGCGCTTTGAAGCGGGGCCGCCGCTTTCCTCCGCCACGCTCCATTACCCCCGGGCTGCAAATCCGGCCCAGGAAAAGGGGATTCTGAACGGCGAAGCGTTAAGCCGGCGGGCTTGGTTGGCGGGGCCGCACAAGGTCTGAACGGCGCCGCCCCGCTGCGCAAAAGAGCCGCGTCAGTCCGGCGTATCCGGCTTTGCGGTTAATGGGAAAAATCTGTTCTTACCGGCGGCGGAACCGCGTATGCTTTCAGGCGCGGCTTCCGCCGCCGGTTGGGTTGCGGCCGCTTGAACGCCGCCGCGCCGGTTGGCAAGCGCCGCGTTGTGTGCTACAATATTCCCGTTCCCCTCGACAGGAAGGAAGGTGCCGTTTTGCCGAAGCGCTTGCTCACCCCCTATCAGCACCATACCGGCAAGCTCTCCCGCCCCGTGACGCTGGCGGTCGTCAGCGATTTGCACGACGAGCCCTTTGAAGACCTTTTTCCCATGATGGAGGGCGCGGACGCGCTTTTGGTTCCGGGGGACGTCAGCAACCGCTACCGTCAGAGCGTCAGCCGGGGCGTGGCGTTTTTAGCGGACGCGGCCCGGCGGCTGCCGACTTTTTTTTCGGTCGGAAACCATGAGACCAGGCAAAAGGAATACCGGCTGCTGATGAACGCTATCGAGGAAACGGGCGTCACGGTGCTCGTGAACCGCTACGTCCGGTTTGGCGAAATTTGGATCGGCGGCTGGTACGACCCGGAAATTGTCCGCGAGCCGGACATGCTGGAGGAATTTGAGCGGCTGGAGGGGTGCAAGGTGCTGCTGTGCCATAAGCCGGATCATTACCTGAAGCACGTGCGGGGACGGGATGTCGACCTTGTGGTGGCCGGGCACGCGCACGGGGGGCAAATCCGCGTGATGGGCCGCGGGCTTTACTCGCCCGGACAGGGCCTCTTTCCCCAATACACGCGCGGGGTTGTGGACGGCCGTATGATTATCTCCGCAGGGGTGGGAAACCCGGCGAGAGTACCGCGCTGGGGAAATCCCTGCGAAATGCTTCTCATCACCTTGGATTAACAAAGGAAAGCCCAAAGGAGCGCATACCAATGAACGAACGCCGTATCATCAGCGCCGAGGCTGTCGCCGAGGCTGTCGCAAAGCTTTGTATCCAGGCCAACACCCTTTTGCCCGACGCGGTGCGCGACGGGCTGTGCGGAGCGTGCGAGCGGGAAACCTTTCAGCCGGCGCGGGAAACGCTGGAGCTGATCCGCAGGAACGCGGATATCGCAAGGGACCGGGCTATGCCCATCTGCCAGGATACGGGCATGGCGGTCGTCTATGCGGAGGTAGGACAGGACGTCCACCTGGTAGGCGGCGCGCTGGAGGAGGCGGTCAATCGCGGCGTGGCCAGAGGCTATACGGACGGATGGCTGCGCAAGTCCGTCGTGAGGGACCCCATTCGCCGCGGCAATACGGGAGACAACACGCCCGCCGTGCTCCATGTCCGGCTGGTGGAAGGGGACCATATCAGGCTGACCGTCGCGCCCAAGGGCTTTGGAAGCGAAAATATGAGCCGCCTGGCCATGCTGACGCCGTCCCAGGGCGTGGAGGGCGTAAAGGACTTTGTCGTGGAGACGGCAAGGCTGGCCGGCGCGAATCCATGCCCGCCCATGATCCTGGGAGTCGGCATAGGCGGGACGTTTGAGCGCGTGGCGGAGCTTGCGAAGGAGGCGCTGGCCGAGCTTCGGGAGGGGCCGCATCCAGACCCCTTTTACGACGCGCTGGAGCGCGAGCTGACACAGCGGATCAACGCGCTGGGCATTGGTCCGCAGGGCTTCGGCGGGCTGACCACGGCGCTGTCCGTGCGCATAAAGGCTTATCCGACGCATATCGCCGGCTTGCCTGTTGCCGTGAATGTGGGATGCCATGTGACGCGCCACGCGAGCGTTACGCTGTAAGGAGGAAGACAGATGGGCCTGGTTCGGCTGAACGCTCCCCTGAGTGGGAAGGACTTGGCGAAGCTGCGCGCCGGCGACCGCGCGCTGCTCAGCGGCGTCGTCTATACGGCGCGCGACGCCGCGCATGCGCGCCTTTGCGCCGCCCTGAAGGCGGGGGAGAGGCTGCCCGTGGAGCTCAAAGGACAAACGATATTTTACGCCGGGCCTGCGCCCACGCCGCCCGGCAGGGCTTGCGGAGCCATAGGGCCTACGACGAGCGGCCGCATGGACGCCTATACGCCGGCGCTGCTTGGGTACGGAATCAATGCCATGATCGGCAAGGGAGAGCGCTCCGAGGCTGTTAAAGAGGCCATCCGGAAGGCGGGCGCGGTCTATTTCGCGGCTGTCGGGGGCTGCGCCGCGTATATGTCGGCGTGCATCCATAGCTGCGAGGTTGTGGCCTATGAAGACCTGGGCACGGAGAGCGTGAAGCGGCTGCTCGTAAAGGACCTGCCGCTGACCGTGGCGGTCGATGCCTTCGGCGGCGACGCTTATGAAATGGGGACGCGCGCCTACCTGGACAGCCTGAAGACGGAGGGGCGGCCGCAGGACGCTCAATAGACGGAATGCGGAGGTTATACATGATTCAAGGGGATATCCAAAAATTTTCTGAATATTTATGCAAATAAAGCTTGACATTCTGCATAAGCGGAGGTATACTATGCACGTTCCCAAGAAAAACAGCGATATTGACAGGAGGCGCCCCCTTATGAAAAAGCTGCTTGCTTTGGCTTTAACCCTGACGATGACCCTGACCGCGGCCGCCGCGTTCGCGGATACCCTCACCATGGCGACCAACGCATCCTTCCCTCCCTATGAGTATTACGACGGGGAAAACGTTGTGGGCATTGACGCCGAGATCGCCGCCGCCATCGCCGAAAAGCTGGGCTACGAGCTGGAAATCGCGGACATGGAGTTTGACTCCATCATCGCTGCGGTGCAGTCCGGCAAGGCCGATTTTGCCATGGCCGGCATGACCGTGACCGAGGAGCGCCAGCAGATGGTCAGCTTCTCCGACAGCTACGCCACCGGCATTCAGGCGGTCATCGTCAAGGAGGATTCGCCCATTACGACCGTGGACGACCTGTTCAAGGAAGGCGCCAACTATAAAGTGGGCGTTCAGCTCACCACCACGGGCGATATCTACACCACCGGCGACATCGAGGAGAAGGGCCTGGGCACCGTGAGCCGGTTCCCCAACGGCAACGAAGCGGTGATGGCGCTGGTGAGCGGCAAGATCGACTGCGTGGTCATTGATAACGAGCCCGCCAAGGCTTATGTGGCCGCCAACGAAGGGCTCAAGGTGCTGGAGACCGAATATGCCGTGGAGGACTACGCCGCCTGCATCGCCAAGGATAACGACGAGTTCCTCGCCAAGTTCAACGCGGCCCTCAAGGAGCTGACCGAGGACGGCACCATCCAAAGCATCATCGATAAGTATATCAAGGCCGAGTGACGCTTGGCGGAAACGAAACGGTTTAGCAGGAGGGAGCGGCGCAGCCCGCCCCCTCTTTCATGCTTACGAAGGATAGGAGGCTGGCGGCGTGTCGTTTTTGACGGACATCGCGGCGTGGTTTGACGGCGTGAAGGCTGAGTTTATCCTGAACTTTATTGACAAAAACCGGTGGAAGATGCTGTGGGACGGATTGCAGAACACGCTGCTGATCGCGTTGCTGGCATGCCTGATGGGCATTGTGATCGGCGTTGTGGTCGCGGTGGTCCGCACCACATGGGACAACACCGGCCGCGGCATGCGCAAGGGCCTGGGAAGGACGCTGCTCGCGTTTTTCAACCGCGTTTGCATCATTTATACCACAATCATCCGCGGCACGCCCGTTGTCATTCAGCTTTTGATTATGTATTACGTGATCTTCGCCTCCTCCAGCAACGGCCTGATGGTGGCGACGCTGGCCTTCGGCCTCAATTCCGGCGCGTATGTGTCGGAAATCTTCCGCAGCGGCATCATGTCAGTGGAAAAGGGACAGATGGAAGCGGGCCGCAGCCTTGGGCTCAATTACTTAAAGACCATGTGGCTGATTATCGCGCCGCAGGTGCTCAAGAACGTGCTGCCGACGCTGGCCAACGAATTTATCGTGCTGTTGAAGGAAACCTCCGTCGCGGGCTATGTGGCGGTAGCGGACCTGACCTTTGCCGGCAACCGCATCCGGGGCGTCACGTTTTCAGCGTTTATGCCGCTGATCGCGGTAGCGCTGATTTATCTGGCGGTGGTCATGTTCCTCACCTGGCTGGTGGGCAAGCTGGAAAGGAGGCTGCGTCAGGGTGATAACCGTTAAGGAGCTGCATAAATCCTTTGGCAAGCTGGAGGTGCTCAAGGGCATCGACCAGCACATTTCGCCCGGCGAAAAGGTGGTTGTCATCGGCCCGAGCGGTTCCGGCAAAAGCACTTTTTTACGCTGCCTGAACCTGCTGGAGAAACCCACGGGCGGTCAAATCCTGTTTGAGGGTATCGACATCACCGACCCGAAATGCGACATCAACCAAATCCGCCGCCGTATGGGCATGGTGTTCCAGCAATTCAATTTGTTTCCGCATTTGACGGTGATGCAGAACCTGACCCTTGCGCCGGTCCATACCGGGCTGATGAGCAAAGGCGAAGCGGCCGACAAGGCTACCAAGCTGCTGGCGCGCGTGGGCCTGCTGGAAAAGGCGGGCGTCTATCCCAAGCAGCTTTCCGGCGGGCAGCAGCAGCGCATTGCCATTGTGCGCGCGCTGTGCATGAACCCGGACGTGATGCTCTTTGACGAGCCCACCAGCGCGCTGGACCCCGAGATGGTGGGCGAGGTGCTGGACGTGATGAAAAGCCTGGCCGAAGAGGGGATGACCATGGTGGTGGTCACGCATGAAATGGGCTTTGCCCGCGAGGTGGGAGACCGCGTGCTGTTTATGGACGAGGGCGTCGTTCTGGAGGAAGGCACGCCGACTGAAATTTTTGAAAACCCCCAACACGCGCGGACGCAGGACTTTCTCCGTAAAGTGCTGTGAGAATGGATAAGCGCCGGAGGAATTTCGGCCTATCCGACACCTTCTGAAAAGGTTATTTTGGCGGCTAGGGGCCGGCAGGTGTCAAAAAACTCATTTGGGAGGTTCGGAGGGCCGCAGCCCTCCGAGCTGCATTCCGAATCCAGCGACATGTGCGGTGGATTCGGAAGCCTTGCGCAGCAAGGCTTCCTTGCACGTTTCCCCGACCGCGCCGCTGGCGCAGGGGAAACGTGTTTTGGCGGAAAAGATCGCCCCAGGCGAGCTTTTTCGACACGCTGACGGCCAGGGGCCGGCACGCAAATCCAGCGCGCCGGCCCCTGGCCGGTTTCATACCTGCAGAGTATAGAAAAAACCGGGGTTGCGCGCTTGCGCTAGGACGCCGTGCGCCGCCAAGCCGAATCAAATAACGGCGGAAGGCCGTCATAGCCGATCCAGAAGAAGGGAATAGGGATGAAGCCGCTGCTATGCGGATTGGCGCCTTTAATTGTCGGATGTCAAACTACAGAAATCTGGGAAGGCTTTCCAGACTCCGTTCCGTTTCCTGCTGGAGATAGCGCCAGATATGTTAATTTTTCATTTCCGAATTGTTAAAATCAGAAGAATGTGTTACAATCAAGAAGACGCTGTATTTTGCTTTTTTGGAGGGAACCATGGCGGAGATTGGAATACGCGAAAGGCTGGCCCCGATTCGGTGCTTCATGCTGGATATGGACGGCACGTTTTACTTGGGGGACCGGTTGCTGGACGGCTCGCTGGCGTTCCTGAAGCGGCTGGAGGAAACCGGGCGGGAGGCCTTGTTTGTGACCAACAATTCCAGCAAATCGGCGGACCGATACCTCCAAAAGCTCGCGCGGATGGGCGTGGAGGCGCCGTTTTTGAGGGTGTTGACCTCCGGCCAGGCGGCGGGGCGGTACTGCCTAAGGACCTTTCCCGGCAAGCGGGCGTTTCTGCTGGGCAACCGCCTGCTGCGCGCGGAACTGGAGGGCATGGGCCTGGAGATAGACCCTGAACGGCCCGATTATGTGCTGATCGGCTATGATACAAGCCTGGACTATGATAAAATGACGGCAGTGTGCGGCTATGTGCGCGCCGGACTGCCCTATATCGCCACTCATCCGGACTTTAACTGCCCGACCGAAACAGGCTACGCGCCGGACATCGGCGCGATCATCGCGTTTATCGAGGCCAGCACGGGCCGGCGGCCGGATCAGATCCTCGGCAAGCCCTATGCGGGCATCGTGGAGGAGGCGCTTCGCCTGACCGGCCTGGACAAGCGGGAGCTGGCGATGGTGGGCGACCGGCTGTACACGGATATCGCCGCCGGCAGGAACTTCGGCATTCTTTCCGTGCTGGTGCTGACGGGCGAGGCCACGCGCGGGGAAGCGGAAGCCGGTACGGTGCGCCCGGATTTGATCTTTGAACGCCTGAGCGCAATGAACGAGTATCTTTGAGAGGATGAAACGGATGAAGCGACTGATTGCGTGTTTGCTTCTACTGACGCTGCTTGCGCCTATGCCCGCCAGACCGCGCGCTTTGGCGGAGGCGGACGGGCAGGGGGGCTACCAGCCCTTGCGATACGGGGATCAGGGGGAAACCGTCAGCCTGATCCAGCAACGGCTGAGCGAGCTGGGGTATTACTCCGGCAAGGTCAGCGGCAATTTCCTGGACGGCACGCGAGCGGCTGTGCGGCGGTTTCAAAAGGATTACGGCCTGGATCAAACCGGCGAGGTGGACGGGGAGACCGAAGCTCTTTTGATGAGCGCCGAATACCGTGTTTTAGGCTATGGCGAGGACGGAGACGAGATCCGCCGCGTCCAGGAGCATCTGACCGACCTGGGGTATTTTGACGGCAAGGCGACTGGAAAATACCGCGAAGCGACGCAGGGCGCGGTGAAGGCATTCCAGGAGGCAAACGGCCTGAAGGCGACCGGCGAGGCGGACGTGGAAACCCAGCGCCTCCTGTTTAGCGGGGAGGCGATCAAAAGGGGCGCGGAGCCCACGCCCACGCCGGACCCCAATACCGATATGGGGGACATCAACGACGTCGTCATGGTCGGGGACGGCGAGAGCACCCCCGACAGCGAGGGGGAAAACGAGTACAGCAAGAAACTCAGCCGCGGCGCGAAGGGCGAGGAGGTCAAGCAGGTGCAAACCCGCCTGACCGAGCTGGGCTTCTTCGACGGCCCCATCAGCGGTAATTACATGAACCAGACGCTGGAGGCGGTCAAGAAATTTCAGGAGCATAACGGCCTGAAGGCCGACGGCGTGACCGGCCAGGATACCTGGGACATGCTGTTCAACAGCGCGGACGTGCTGGATACCAGCGCGACGCCGCGGCCTACGCCCGTGCCCACCCCCGTGCCGTACGCGATCACCGTGGACGTGCGCAACCAGGTGACCATCGTTTATGGGCGGGATGAGAACGGAGCGTTCACCGTGCCCGTGCGCAGGATGATCTGCTCCACCGGCATGAAGGCGACGCCGAGCGACGTGGGGGAATGGGAGCTGAACGGCCGCAAGGCGCGGTGGGCGTATTTCCCCGCCTGGGGCAGCCACGCGCAGTATTGGACGCGCATCAACGCCAACATTGCCTTCCACAGCGTAATTTACCGCAAGGTGGACTATCAGGCGCTGAGCGTCAAGTCGTACAATATGCTTGGGCAGCGGGCCTCGCACGGGTGCATCCGCCTGCTGGTGAGCGACGCCAAGTGGATATACGACAATATAGAGGAAGGCGTGGTAGTAACCGTAACGGAGGACCTGCCCGAGGACCAGGAGCTGGTGAAGTCGCTCAAGCCGCCCGCGCTCAACAAAACATACATGAGGCCGGTCACTACGCCGGAGCCGACGCCGGAGCCGAGCTACGCCAGCGACGGCATGCCGCCGCAGCCGTTCCGTCGGCTGAAAAAGGGTTCCGAGGGGGAGGATGTGTATTGGCTCCAGCGGAAACTGCAGGAGCTGGGCTATTATACCGGCACGGTGACGGGCGCATACTATAGCGGCACCGCCGCCGCGGTAAAGGCGTACCAAAAAGAGCATGGCCTTAGGGCCGACGGCGTGGCCGGCGTCAATACGCTGGAAAAGCTTTACGAGGAGATCCTGACGGCCAACACCCCCACGCCGGAGCCTACGGAAACGCCGTCCCCGACGCCGGACGCGACGCTTGATCCGTCCGTCAGCCCAACCCCGTCTCCCGCGCCCGAAAAATCGCGGGAGCCGGAGGAATCGCCAGAACGCTAGAAGGAGAGAGCAGACATGGAAACGCCAAAGATGTCCCCTGAATTGATGAAGGCGGTCGAAAAGGCGCAGGCGGACGAGGAGCTGGGCGCCGAGCTGTACGCCTTTATGGCCAAAAGGGAAAAGAACGCGGAAAACAAGCGCCTGCTGGAGCAGATGTCCGCCGACGAGAAAAAGCACGCGGCCGTATGGCGCGGCATCACGGGGCGTCAACGCCTTGTTTCCGCGGGAAGAACGCTTTGGAAGAAGGCGGTCACGGTGTTGATGGGCTTTACCTTTGTCGTAAAGCGCATGCAGAAGACCGAGCAGCTTTCCGGCACGGCCTACGAAAGCATGCGGGAGACGCTGCCGCAGGCGGCCGCCATGCTCGAGGACGAGCGCCGGCATGAGCGAGAGCTGTACGGCATGCTGGACGAGGAGCGCCTGCATTACGTTGGCGCGATGGTGCTGGGCCTGAACGACGCGCTGGTGGAGCTGACCGGCGCCATCGCGGGGGTGACGTTCGCCCTTGCCAACACGCGGCTGGTCGCGCTGACGGGCATCATCACAGGCGTGTCCGCTACGTTGAGCATGGCGGCGAGTAACTACCTGGCGGAGCGCGCGGACGGCAACGCGAACGCGCTCAAGTCCAGCGTGTACACGGGGGCGGCCTACCTGGTCACGGTGGCGCTGCTGGTGCTTCCGTACCTGCTTTTTCCAGAAGCCATGTACGCGGCGGCCTTTGTCGTGATGATCGCGGTCGTCATCCTCATCATCCTGTTTTTCAACTACTACCTGTCTGTCGCCAAGGAGGAGCCCTTCCTGCGCCGCTTCGGTGAAATGGCGGTTATCTCGCTTTCCGTCGCGGCGATCTCCTTCGTGATCGGCCTGCTGGCGAAAAACCTGCTGGGTCTGGATGTGATGTAAGCGAGAAGGCATCGCGCCCTTTTTCAACCGCCCCAGGGCGTGGAAATGAATTGAGAAGCCCTCGAGCGGGGAGCGCGGCATAGCCTGGGGACGGCCTCGGGCAATCCGGGACGCCTTTTTGACGGCCTAAAGCCAGCGTCTTTTAGACGCTGACTCAGGCCGTCGAAAAAGCCCGCCTTTCGGCGAGCTTTTCCGTCGAGGACTGTCGGAAGTGTTTGCGGCAAAGCCGCAAATTCCCCGCCCGCCTGGCAAAGTCAGGCGATACGATTTCATTTGGAGGGGCGACAGCCCCTCCAACCCACCCCTAAATAGGTTTGTCGACAATCTGGCCAGCGTCTTTTAGGCGCTGGCTTCATGAACGCCTTAAAGGGCTTGTTCATGTCAGCCCCCTTAGAGGCGGTAATGAACAAGCCCTTTGCTACGGCCTCTTTAAGCTTTTTGGCTGAGCCTGGAAGCCACCTCGTCCGCCACGACCATGCCGGTCACGCCCGCCTGCATCAACCCGCGGGTAATGCCCGCGCCGTCCCCAATAGCGAAAAGACCGTTGATCGCGGTTTCAAAGCAGTTGTTCACCAGCACCTTGCTGGAATAGAACTTGACCTCCACGCCGTAAAGCAGCGTGTTCTGGCTGTACAGTCCCGGCGCGAGGTGATCGAAGGCGCGCAGCGCCTCCACGATGCTGGTCAGATGCCTTGCGGGCAGCACGAAGCTCAGGTCGCCCGGCACGGCGGTGGACAGCGTGGGAAGGGTGGTGGATTTCGCCAGGCGGGAATCGTCCGTGCGGCGACCCTTGAGCAGGTCGCCCAGGCGCTGCACCATGATCGGCCCGCCGGTCAGCATATTGCCGAGCTGCGCGATATAACGCCCGTACTCGATGGGCTGGTTAAACGGCTCGGTAAACTTGGTGGAGACCAGCATGGCGAAATTGGTATTTCCCGTGCGCTTGGCGGGGTCCTCATAGCTATGCCCGTTGACCACCGCGATGCCGCCCTCGTAATACTCCTGGCTTACCTCGCCCCCGGGGTTCATGCAGAAGGTGCGCACCTTATTTTCATAGGTATCGCTGAAATAGACCAGCTTGGCCTCGTACAAATCCTTGGTGAGGTGGTCCATAATGGAGTTGGGCACCTCCACGCGCACGCCGATATCCACCTCGTTGTTCTGCGTGCGCAGCCCCAGCTTGCCCGCGGCCTCGCTCAGCCATTGCGCGCCGCCGCGGCCGGGGGCGGCCACGACGTAGGGCGCGTACACAACCTCCGGCTCGCGCCCGCGCTGATGAATCTTGACGCCCACGGCCTTGCCGTCTTCGCAGAGGATATCCTCTGCGCTGGTCAGCTCCAGGAAGACCGTGTTGGTTTGATTGACGAGGTAATCGTGCATCGCGCCCAGCACCGGGCCGGCGTTTTCCGTGCCCAGATGGCGCACGGGGCATGGCACCAGCCGGATGTTATGCCGGCTGGCCTCGTAGGCGATTTCGTCCACCCGGCTGTTGTTGAGGCCGTGGACGGTCTTGCTCGCGCCAAAGCGCAGGTATTGCTCGTCCGCGTGCCGGATGTACTCCATCGCGCGCTTATGGCCGATGTAGTCGCTCACATGCCCGCCGACCTCGTCGCTTAACGACAGCTTGCCGTCGCTAAAAGCGCCCGCCCCCGCCCAGCCGTGCACAATGGCGCAGGGATCACAGTGCCGGCACTGGCCGTTGATGCGCGCGGGGCAGGTTCGGTGGGAGATCGCCCGGCCCGTGTCCAGGATCAGCACGCGGCTTTCCGGTCGCTTTTCCGTTATTTGAAGGGCGGCGAAAATACCCGCCGGACCCGCGCCGATGATGATGATATCGTAGCTGTTGTTATCCATATTCGTTCCTCGCTCGCTCATTTTCCGCGCTCCGCCAGGCCGATCTTGCGCTTGACCTTGTTGAGCGTCCGCTGCGCCATTTGGGCGGCGACCCGGGCGTTTTCGTCCAGCACTCCCTGCAGATAGGCCTTATCCGCCATCAGCCGCCTGTGCTCCGCTTGCATCGGCTCCAGGGCTTCAATCACGCATTCGCTCACGCGGTTTTTGAGCGTCCCGTAGCCCTGGCCCTCCAGGCCTGCGACCGTGCTTTCCACGCTCTCCCCGGTCAGCGCGGCGATGATGCTGAGCAGGTTGCTCACGCCCGGCTTGGCCGCCGGGTCAAAGCGGATTTCGGCGTCGCTGTCGGTTACGGCGCGCTTGACCTTGCGCCGCACAACATCCGGGGGGTCCAGCAGGCCAATAAAGGTATCCTCGGGGTCTGATTTGCTCATTTTACGGGTGGGCTCCTGAAGGCTCATCACCCGGCTGCCCACCTTGCCGAAGTATCCCTCCGGGATGGTAAACACGTCGCCGTATACGCCGTTAAAGCGCTGGGCGATATCGCGCGTCAGCTCCAGATGCTGCTTTTGATCCGCGCCGATGGGCACCAGGTCGGTCTGATAGAGCAGGATATCCGCCGCCATCAGCACCGGGTAGGTAAACAGGCCCGCGTTGATGTTGTCGGCGTGCTTGGCGCTTTTGTCCTTAAACTGGGTCATACGGCTCAATTCGCCCATATAGGTATAGCAGTTGAGGATCCAGGCCAGCTCCGCGTGGCCGCTCACATGGCTCTGGCAATAAATGATGTTTTTCTTGGGGTCCAGGCCAGAGGCGATATAGATCGCGGCCAGCTCCAGGCAGCGTCGGCGGAGCGCCGCCGGATCCTGGCGGACGGTGATGGCGTGCATATCCACCACGCAGTAAATGCACTGGTATTCGTCCTCCAGCAGCTTGAAATTGCGCAGCGCGCCGATATAGTTGCCCAGCGTGAGCGTGCCGGAGGGCTGGATACCGGAGAAAATGATCTTTCGGGGGGCTTGGGCGGCGTTTTCCATAAAGCGTTCCTCCTGATGAACGTAGCGGTGGACGATGCCGAGGCGGGGTCAAAGGGTCAGCGTGAGCACGATTCCCAGCACGATGACAAGGTTTCCGATCAGCTTGCGGCGCGTAATCCGTTCCTTCAGGAAGAAATACGACAGCAGCATGACATACAGATAGCCGGAGGCCTCCAGCACGCTTGCGACGGTCAGGTCCAGCGTGCGCAGAGCCACCACGTTGAGCAGCATGCACCCGAAAAACAGGGCATACGCGAAAATAACGGGGGCGTTCAGGTAAAACCGCAGGCCGCCCTGATACCGCGGGTTGACGGCGGCCTTTTTTAAAATGAGCTGCGAAACGGCCGATACCAGGGGCGTCGCCAGGTAGATCAACACGCCGCTATTCATGATCCGTCGCCACGAGCAGCACTCCGGCCAGCACCACAACGAGGCCGGCCGCCTTTCCCCAGGTCAGGGCCTCGCCGAAGCAGCAGAGCCCGAACAGATACGTCCACAACGTGCAGACGCCCTTGTTGCCGTACGCGAAGCTCAGGGGCATGCGCTTGAGGGCCTGCTGCCACAGCACGGAATACGCCAGCAGCGCGAGCGCTTCCAGGCCGAGGAAGAATAAGGTTCCGCCCGCCTCCTCGGCGGCCAGGCGAAGCCCGGCAAGCTTGGCGAAGATGCTCACGACCGCGTATAGGAACAACGCGCCGTGCAACAGCAGCAGATTCCGCCACCCCACGCGCGGGAGAGCCGAACGGTTATTCAAGCGCATCCTTCCTTTCCATGTGAAGCCGGGGCCAGAGCCGCCCGCGGCGCGCTGCCGGAACGGGCCAGCGCGCGGACGGCGGATAACAGCGGGCTGTCGTCCAGGCGGCACTTTGCGGCCGGACAGAGCGCGTAAGAAAAAGGAGACTCCGTATAGGCCGCCAGGCCCAGCTCCCGAAAGGCATGCATCCCCGCGCGCGCCTGCGCGACGCCGAGGCGGGCGGCCTCCGCGGCCTGCCGTAAGGAGCGGAAAGCTTGCGCTTTGAGGGCCTTATACAGCAGACGGTAAGCGGCGTCTCCGGCGTCGAGCTCCGAGGCGAGGCGCGCAAGGGCTTCCCGGCCGCCCACATAAACGCGGGCGTTGGGCAGGCGTTCCCGCCACAGCGCGGCCTCTCCGGGGAACAGCTCTCCGTCAACCAGCCAGACCTGGCGCCAGCCTCCGGCGACGGCTCCGATGCACGGCGCGGTCAGCAGCGTATGGAAACCGCGCGGATCGCCGGGATGATGCGTTTCCCAATCCATCTCCGCGAGCGAAAGCGCCCGGGCCGCGGACCCGCGCGTCCGCGCGACCGTCAGGATTCCGCGGTCGGCGGCATGGAGAGCCCGCTCCCAATCCTCCCAGGAGCCGGACTGCGATTCCAGTAACCATTCTGTGCCGCTTCCGGCTTTTCCTGCCTGATAGGCGAGCGCGTCCAGCAGGCCGTCCAGCAGCTCGCTTTGCTCGCGCTCGCGGTCCGGCCTTTCCAACGCGCGGAGCCACGCTTCGCGCACGGGCCGGATAGCCTTGACGTCCATTTGCAGGGAGGCGACGCCTCGGAATACGTTGCGCTCGAGGCTAAAAACCGTATCGACGCTTTCGGGCATCGAAGCCGCCAGCGCGCCCATGGAAAAGGCGATGCCGTCCATGACGCGTTCTCCCTGCCGCAGGGCGAGCTTTAAATGAGCGCCGCCAGCGCCGACCGCCCGCCGTTCCTCCGGCGCGACGCCGCGCGCAAGAAAAAGGGGCGGCGGGTTGCCGCAGCCGAACGGGGCCATCAGGGACAGCTCCTCTAAAAGCGCGGGGGTACAGTCCGCCAAGGCAAGCTCGGCGTCATACTCCTGCGCGGGCGTAAATCGAGCGGGATCGGCCCGGGAAACGGCTGCCTGAAGGCGCTCGCAGAAGGCGTCGTAGTTTTCGGTCGCCAGCGTGACGCCCGCGGCCTGCTCATGGCCGCCGTACCGGAGCAGGAGATCGTCGCAGCGCTGAAGGCATTGATGAATATGAACGCCCGGAATGCTGCGCAGACTGCCGTGCAACAGGCCGTCCTGCTCGCTGAGCACGCAGACGGGGCAATAGTATTTTTGGCATAGACGCCCCGCCGCCAGACCCACGATGCCGGCGTGCCAGCCCTTGCCGCGAAGGATGAGCGCGCGCCGGCTGATAAAATCATGGCCTGCCGCCGTTTTTTCGGCGGCTTGAACCAGCTCCGCCTCAGCGGCCCGCCGCTCGGTGTTGAGAAGGTCCAGCTCCTCCGCCAGCCGGTCCGCCTCTTCGGGGTCTTCGGTCAGCAGCAGCCGGACGCCCTTCCCCGCGTCGCCCAGCCGCCCGGCGGCGTTGAGGCGCGGCCCCAGCCGGAAGCCCAGGGTTTCGCTGTCCACCGTTTCCGGGTCTCCGCTGACGCGCAGAAGCGCGCGCATGCCGGGGCGTTTTCGACCGGCGATGACCGGCAGGCCCAAGGATACCAGCACGCGGTTTTCTCCCGTCAGGGGCACAAGATCCGCTACGGTGGCCAATGCCGCCAGGTCCATCAGGTCCAGGCAGCGCTCCAGGCCCAGCAGCGCCTGCGCCAGCTTGAACGCGACGCCCGTGCCGCAGAGGCGGCGGAAGGGATAGCCGCCCAGAAGAGGGTTCATGACGACGTCCGCTGGGCTTTCCTCCAGCGGCAGGCCGTGGTGGTCGGTCACGATCACGGTCATGCCCAGGCTTTGGGCAAGCCGGACTTCTTCATGGTTGGTAATGCCCAGGTCGACGGTCAGCAAGATGGCGTATTTTTGCGCCAGCGTCCCGACGGCCTCCGCATTGAGGCCATAGCCCTTTTCGCGCAGCGGAATGAAGGGATCGGCGCGGACGCCGTAACGGAGGAGCGCCTGGGTCAGCAGCGCGCAGGCGCAGACGCCGTCCGCGTCGTAGTCGCCGTACACCACGACGGGAAGGCCCTCCGATTTTGCGCGCGAGAGCAGGCTGAGCGCCTCCGGCATGCCGCTAAGGAGCAGCGGGTCGTGCAGTTGGTCAAGCGCAGGGTGTAAAAAGGCCTCCGCCTGTGCGAAATCGGTTATCCCGCGCGAGTATAAGAGACGGGCCGTAACGCCCGAATACGGGCGTAACGCGGCGGCGGCGCGCTCGTCAAAGGCGGCCGTGCAACGGGGGATGAAACGGAGCAATGAAAGAGCCTCCCATTCCCCTTCCAGCGCCGGGAAGGGAGATTTGTCGATAGAGCGCGCGCGACAGGCGCGACCGTCGGCTTTACCCGACTACGGAGCCTGCCGGCGGCTATTTTTCCTCGTGGTATGCCTGCTCGGTATTGACGCTCCAAATATTTTTCTTATCGGACACGCCTTCCAGCAGGTTTTTCACGGCCTCAAAGGACGTCGCCATCGAGTGGTCCATATTGTTGTAGCGGTGTTGGCCGTTACGGCCCACGCAGTACAGGTTTTCAAAGGAGCTCAGGTACGCCACGACCTTATCCATTTCGTCATAGGTATCAAAATAGGCGGGATAGGCCTTTTGCACGCGCTCGCGGTGGCTGTCCAGGATATGGCCGGGGCTGTCGAGCACGCCCATGGAGACCAGCTCGCGCACGGCGGTTCGGACGCACTCTTCCTCGCTCATATTCCAAAAGTCGTCGCCCTCGTTGCAGAAATATTCCAGTCCGATCCACACCGTATGTTCGGGGTCCTCCACCATATAGGGCGACCAGTTGTTGAAAATTTGAATCCGGCCGAGCTTCACGTTGGTATCCTGGACATAGATCCAACAGTCGGGCACAATATTGCCAAGCGTCTTGAGCCTGGTCTCGTTTTGGAGGTTGAGCCGGTCTACCAGCAGGCCGACGGTCACGAAGTCGCGGTAGGGGAGCCCCGCGGCGATGCGCGCAACGTCGCCCGGCACGTCGTTCATGCCCGCGACCAGATCCTTGACCGGCATGGAGGAGAAGAAGGCGTCGGCCTCAACCTCGTGCATGCCTGCGCGGTCGCGGTAGCGCACGAAGCGCACGCGCCGGCCCTCGGTAATCAGCCCCTCGGCTTCGCTTTCAAAAAGCAGCCTGCCGCCCAGCTTTTCGATTTCCGCGGCGACGGTTTCCCAAAGCTGGCCGGGGCCGAACTTTGGGTAGCGGAACTCCTCGATCAAAGAGGTTTGCACCTTTTTGGCGCGTGCCTCCTTGCTCAGCAGCACCTTGGAGAACATATCCTTTAAAATGCCCAGTATGCTTAGCTCCTTGGTGCGCTGCCTGCCCCAGCTTGCGTCGATTTCCCTGGGGTGACGCCCCCAGAGCTTTTCGGTGTACCCTTCAAAAAACATGCTGTAAAGCTTTTTGCCGAAGCTGTTGATGTAAAAGTTTTCTAGCTGGTCGTTGGGCAGCTTGTGGAAAACTGTTTTGAGGTAACTCATGCCCACTTCCAGGGTGGTGCCGAAGCCCATGGTTTTCAGCGTCTCCCATTTGAGGCTGATGGGGTAATCAAAAAAATGGCGGTCATAATAGATGCGGCTGACACGGTTTCGGGTGAGCATGACCCGGTCCTCTGTTTCCGGGTCGGGGCCGCCCTCGTGAAGCGGGACGGCGCGTCCAAGAACTTTGTCGTCATAGGACGGCGCGCCTTGCATGGGCATGATTTGCTCCCACCAGCGCATGACCTTCTGATCCTTGCTGAAAAAACGATGTCCGCCGATATCCATGCGGTTGCCGCCGTGACGAACGGTTTTGGAGATGCCGCCGACCTGCGAAGATTTTTCCAATATGGTAACGGCACAGCCATTCTGAAGGAGCTCGTAAGCGGCGGTCAGGCCCGCGGGGCCGGCGCCGATAATCAGGACGTTCTTCATTTGCGTTCTCCTCAATCGGGGTTCCTGAGCAATGATGCAACCGCTGTTTAGTATACAGTTTTTTTGGCGTCTTGGCAAGCGAGCGCGGTTTCGGGCGCGGAAATCAAGCTGCAAGCCGTAAGGGGGCTGAAGGGGGAGGGGACGTTGGGAGGCTCCGCCTCCCAAGCCCACCGCCTAAGGGCTTCGCCCTTAGGAATCCCTTTTTGGGGGGGCCGCGTTCGCGGCCCCCATAGAAGTGTTAAGGGTCGACGGAAGAGATCGGCGGCCCTATGGGCGACGATTGAGCGACCGGGGACTGCTCGCCCCAGGCGAAAACGAATGGAAGCGGCGCGCAGGCGTGAGCCGATACTAGGGCCGGGTACGGCAGTACCCGGAACGCCGATATGGGCGTGGGAGCGAAACGAGCGCTTGAAGATCGGCTTGGCCATCGCGGCGCCGAACCTTTAGACGGCAATAACCGGCGCGCCGTTTTTTGGGGGCGCGTTATAGCCGTCGTGTGGCAAACAAGGAGATTTTTCTTGTCAGGATAAGCGCACGGGCGGGTTTGCGCGGACCGATGGCCGCCCCGTCGCGGCACAGGAGGGCAAGCGCGGGAAAATCGATGCCTGCCGCCACGCTGAAGCCGATCCCGCCCGAAAAGCGGGGATTGACTTCCAGGAAATAGTAATCATCGCCATGAGAAATGAACTCCATATTGACTACGCCCACGATCCCGGCGGTCTCCGCAATGCGCGCGCATATGGCGTTCAGGGGATGCTCCGGCAGGGTTTCCACCGTGGTGCCAAGCCCGTTCAGCGTGCGCAGGAGCTCGTGCCGGGCCAGGGCTTGCGTCTGTCCATGCGCGTCCCGGGCGACGTCTACGGTATAGACGTCGCCTGTTAGATAGGGCTGGGCGATCAGGTCTGTCCGCGAAGCCAGCGCGATAGCGTACTCCTGCGGCGTATGCGCCACCGCCTGCCCCTGGCTGCTGCGGCCGCGCAGAGGCTTGAGCATCAGCGGGTATTCTGAGGGCTTTGGCTGGCGGTCATAAGGAGAAAAAGTCGGAATTGTGCGGCAAATGCCTTTGGCTGAAAGGCGCTGGGCCATGGCCTGCTTATCCCGGCACAGACGGGCCGCGGAGTCGTCCGGCGCGCAGAGGGCGCAGCCTAGCGCGGCAAGGCGGCCGAAAAGAGGGCAGAGAACGTCCACCTCAACATCCGTAAGGGGAATGAGGTAATCGGGCCGGTAGCGTTCCACGGCCTCTAAGAGCCGGCAAAGATAGGCCTCCGTATTGGACGCGGGCTCGATTTGGAAGAACTCGTCTACCTCGCCGGATACCGCGTTCCAGGCCCGGGGATAGAGGTCGCAGCCGATAACGCGGTGCCCAAGCGCGTGCAGCCGCTCGTTGACAGGGCCCGCCGCCGCCGAGCCGATCGCCGTGATGAGGGTTGTTTTCATGATGCTATGCCTCCCGTTTGAACCGTGAGAAAAGGACGCGGAGCCTCCCCGCCAGGTAGCGGAAGCTCTCCATGCGCGTCAGCCATGCCAGGCCGCCGTACAACGCGGCCCCGGCCGCCGCCTGAACCAGGACGAGAGGGAACGCGGGCAGGGGGAGCCAGTTCATCGCATTGACCGCCGCGAACATAATCAGCGACAGCAGCAGCGACGGCAGAATGTCGCGCATCTGTTCCAGATAGCCATAGCCGAGCAGGCGGCGGTTGGGCGCGGCGTTGACGACCGCCGCCAGCAGCGTGCTGGCCACGGCTCCCCAAGCGATTGCCAGCACGCTGTCAAAGCAGAAAACCGTGACGCACAGGATGGCGACTCCGCAAAGCTTCTTGACGACCTCCAGCCTCAGAAAAACGTCGCTTCGGCCCATGGCGTTGACGGCTTGCAGGTTCGCCGTGTGGATTGGGTAAAAGGCGAAGTCGATGCAGCAAATTTGCAGGAACGGCACGCAGGGCAGCCACTTTTCCGTCAACAGCAAGGAAACCAGCGGAGAGGCTACCGCCGCCAGGCCCGCCATCATCGGCAGCACCAAAAAGCTCGATACCGTGACGGACCGCCGCATCATCTGCTTCATGCGCAAGGCGTCGTCCTGCTTTTCAGACAGCACAGGCAGCATCACGCTTTGAATGGAGCCGTTGACCGCGTTCATCATCAGCTCCGGAAACTGCTTGCCCCGGTTATAAAACCCCAGGGCGGCGGAGTCGAACTTTTTGCCGATCACGAGCAGGCGCAGGTTATTATATCCGGTTTCCAGCAGGCTGGAGGCAAGCAGCTTCCAGCCAAAGGAGATCAGCCTGCCGACGCGCTTTTTTGAAAACAGCATGCGGGGTCGCCAGCGCACGAGCATCAGCAAAACGCATGCAATGCCGATTTGATTGCAGAGCTGCTGCCCAACCAGCGCCCAGTATCCCATGCCGCCGTAGGCCATGCCGATGCCGACCACGCCGGACAGAAGGGTTGCCAGCAAGCTTGCGAGCATCAGCTTTTTAAACTGCATCAACCTGGCGATCACGGCGTTTTGCACGGATACCAGCGCGCCGGGGAACAGCACAAGCGCAAGCACGCGCAGGACGGTGGACAGCTCCGGCATAGCATAAAACGCGCTGATGACGGGCGCGAGCAGGAACAAAAGCAGGTATAGGGCCGCCGCGATTCCCAGGCTGACCCAGAAAGCGGACGAAAGGTCGGTTTCGTCCACTTCCTTTTTTTGTATTAACGCGGTATTGAGGCCGCTTTGCACAAACACTTGCGATACGGCGATAAAGACGGTGAGCATCGTAAGCACGCCATAGTCCGAAGGGTCCAGCCGGCGCGCGAGCAAAACGCTGACCACAAAGGCGATGCCCTGCGTGCCAACGCTTTCCAGCAGCTTAAAAACAAAGGATGATGCGGCCTTCTGCCCGCGCCTTTCGCTCATGATGACGCCTCCCTTCGTAACAAAGCCCTTTTATCGGCTTAAAATGACGCGGCAGATCAGGCGGACGTCCTCGTCTGCCAGACCGGGATAGAGCGGCAGCGTGGCGACGCTGTCGGCCGCGAGAGCGGCGATGGGCGTAAGCGACGGATCAAAGCCCGGCATACCGCGGTAGCAGGCAAAGTCGGTAATCAGGGGATAGAAGTATTTGCGGGCGTAAACGCCGTTTTCCAAAAGCCGCCCGCAGGCGGCGTCGCGCGCGGCCCTGCCGTCCCGGAACACGACGGGATAGTACGCGTAATTGCTCTCTACGCCCGGCTGCGCTTGCGGCAGCGCCAGGCGGTCCGCGCCGCTTAGCAGCTCCTGGTACAGATCGTGGACATGCTTGCGGGCCCGGATATCCTCGGAGAGGCGCCTCAGGTTGCAAAGCCCCATCGCCGCCTGAAATTCGTTCATTTTGGCGTTCCCGCCCACGCAAACCACGTCCTCCGGGCCGGTGATGCCGTAGTTGCGCTCCAGGCACAGCCTTTCGTTCAGGCCCGCGCTGGCCGTGGCGACCGCTCCGCCCTCGATGGTGTGAAAGACCTTGGTGGCGTGAAAGCTAAACATGGAGGCCGTTCCAAACGCGGCGGCGGAAACCCCGTTTTTTGTAACGCCAAAGGCGTGGGCCGCGTCGTACACAAGCGGAAGGCCGTGCCTGTCGGCGAGGGCTTGGAGGGCGTCCACGTCGCAAAGGTTGCCGTAGACATGCACCGGCAGGATCGCGCAGGTTCTGCCGGTAATCAACGCCTCGGCCTTGCGGGCGTCCAGGGTAAAGTCGTCCGGGCGGACGTCGCAGAATACGGGGGTCAGGCCCTTGCGGACAATCGCGTGAACGGTGGAGGCAAAGGTAAACGGGGTGGTGACAACCTCGCCGCCGAGCTTCAGCGAAGCCAGCACGGCTTCCAGGGCCAAATGCCCGTTGGTAAACAGGGACACGTAGGGGCTTTGCAGATATTCAGACAGGGCCGCCTCCAGCGCCAACGCCTTCACGCCGTTGTTGGTGAGCCAGCGGGTATCCCAAAGCTCGCGGATTTCCGCGCAGTATTCCTCAAAATCCGGCATGGAGCTACGGGTAACGTTGATACGCATATCCTCATCCTTCTTTTTTCAGCGTTTGGCCGCTATCTGCCGCGCCGCGCCGCCCCGCTCGGGGGCAAAAGACGCTTCAGGCGGAATTTGACCCGTTGCGCGAGGGGCAGCGCCCGGTACACCCTCCGGCAGTCGGGCAGCTCCAGCACGGTAAGGTCCGGCGCGCTGCAAAGCATCACGTAGAGATACCAGTCCCGAAAATGTCCGAGCTGCTCCGTATAACGCTTTTGGGAAAACTGATCCACGTCCCAAAGCATGTCCGCGACGCTTTGAGCCCGTTCATACGCCCGCGCGGAACCATCGCCGGACCAGCGGCTCATCGCGCCGCCCGCCACATTTTCACGGTACACGCAGGTAAAGGCGTGCAGATAATACGCGCTTCCCGCGGCGGCGCAAAAGAGGCGGAGCTTGAGGTCGCCGTGGGGGCAACGCTTGTCCCAATAGACGCGCGGCAGGCGGGAGAGGGTTTCGCGGGGGAACAGGAAGGAGGCGGTAGGCACAAAGTTGAGCCCGCACAGCTCGCCCAGCGTATAGACCCGGTCCCGGGCGGAATATGCGGCCCGGTCCGCCTCCCGGTAGGGGATAAACTCGCGGTCCGGACGTTTCCCGCCGGCATCGTGGATATAGCCGTTGGTAAAGCAAAAGGTGCATTCCGGGCGCGACTCCATGGCGTCCACCTGGCGCTGAAGCTTGGTTTCGTCGCACCAGTAGTCGTCGCCCTCGCACAGCGCGATATACTTGCCGCGCGCGCGGGGGTAATTGAATTCGGGGTCGATGGCGACGCCCTGGGAATACTGGTTTACCGTTTGGTACAGGGGTTTGACGATATCGGGATAGCGCCGCTCGTACCCGCGTATGATCTCGGCCGTGCCGTCCGTGGAGGCGTCGTCATGGATGAGAATTTCGATGGGAAAATCGGTTTTTTGCATTAGAAAGCTATCAAGCGCCTGGGCGATATACGGCGCCTGATTGTAGGCGGCACAGCAAATGCTGACGGTGGGCTGCATCGAAATTTCCTCCCCGGCGGCTTGGTTTGGGTTTGCGCATCCGAAAGCATCATACCACAAAACAGGGCGTGGGAAAAGCCGCGGAAAAAGAAAAGGGGGGAGGCTGCCGTCCTGCGCGCCTTTCACCCTCGCGCCGGCCTTGACATTGATTGAGACGGGTTTTATACTGAAACCGGTTTTGGACGGCCTGGCAATCAGGGCGGTGGAGGGGCAGGCCCTGAAGGATGAACAAAGGAGAAAGAAGCGCATGAAACAAAGCCTCCTTTCCACGCGCGGAGGGCAAGCGGCGGCGTGGCGGGCGCTGCTGATGGCGGCGCTCTTTGCCGTGGGCGGCTATTTGCTGTTTGCCAATCTGGGCGCGACGCGCATCATGGATTACGACGAGGCGCGTCATGGCGTAAACGCTTACGAGATGATTCAAAACGATGATTATTTGGTTCAAACCTATGGCGGCGAGCCGGATTATTGGAATTTAAAAACGCCGCTGTCGTTTTGGAGCATCGCGCTCTCCTATCGGCTTTTTGGGTACAATGCCTTTGCGCTGCGCTTTTATAGCGCGCTGTCGGCGCTGCTGAGCATGGCGGCGCTTGCCTGCTGGGCCGTCAGGCGGTTTGGGTGGACGCCCGCGCTGGTGGCGCTGGGGGTGTTCGTCTGCAATCAGGGCCTCTACGGCAATCATTTTGCGCGCTTTGGGGATGCGGACGCGCAATATCAGCTTTTCTTCACCCTCTCGATGCTTTGTATGCTGATGGGGAGGGAGAATTTCAAATGGTTTTACGGCGCGGCGTTTTGCTTTGCGCTGGCGTTTATGGTCAAGGCGGCGCACGCGGCGACGATTCCCGTGATTTGCGCGCTGTTCGTCCTATGCACGGGCCAATGGAAACGGCTGAACTGGAGGCGCGTGCTGCTGCTCATGGCGTGGGGGCTTGCGCCGATTGCCGCGTGGGCCGCCGCCCGCTATTCGCGGGACGGCACGGCGTTCCTGGTCGGCATGGTCAAAACGGACGTCGTCGACCGCGTGGGCGGGTCTGCCTTCCTTTCCAATATTTCCCTTGCCAAGCTCTGGTATTATCTTGACGCTATCTTTAAGCGGCCGGCGCTGATCGTTGGACTGGCGCTTTGCGTTGCCTGCGCGGTTCTGGCGGCGGCGGGGCGCGTCCGGCTGACGAGGACGTGCAAGGACGCGCTGATTGGCACGCTTTTATGGCTTTTTGTGCCGGTGATCCTCTATACGCTGACGGGCACCGGCTATCTGTGGTATGTGTATTCCGGCTTCATGGCGATGCCCGCGCTGACCGCCGTAATGGTGAGGGCGGCGCAGGACGCGCCCGGCAAGCGGGGGTGGCTGCGCCTGTCGATCGGCGCGGCGGCGGTCGCGCTGTGCGTGATAGGGCTTCAGCTTATCCTGACCGCCCCGAGTCAAATCCTTCCCAACAGCTACCAGGAGGTCGTCAGGGAATACCTCGACAGGGAGTCGGACAGCGGCATGCATCTATACGTCCAATATAATGAAGAGGAAAATGGCTCGCCCATTGTCCGGTGGACGCCCGGGGACCGGCTGGCGGCGGTTTTGGCGGGCGACGTGACGTGCCTGGACGGGGGCGCGGCGGCGTTTGACGAGGACGAGGAAGGCGCGATGCTCTTGATTGGGCTTGACAACAATAGGGACGAGATAGACCGGCTGATGGGATATTGCATCCCGAGGAGCTTCCAAGGCCGCGTATATCTGCTTGAAAAATAAGCGACGCCGCGCGGGCCGTCGAGGTTCAGGGAAAAGGACAGGCACGAAGGATACTCCCGGGCGCGTGTTCATTCTGACGCGCGCATAAGCCCCTTTCTTATCTCTTTGCGGGTTGAAAAAACAAAAAATATTGTATCAGCTATTGCATTCACGGCTGATTTGTTTTATACTACTGAAGCTGTCTGTTTAGGGATGAAGCGATAAGTTGCCGCCATGGCCATGGCGGGTAATTATCGCGGACCAGCCCGGCAATCGGGCGACGGACTTGAGACACCGCACGGGACGCGTGCAATGCGGCCGCGGCGGGGCGCTTCTCACGCCGCCGCGCTGAACGGGAAGGCGAGGGTTGCCTCGCTTGTTCAAAAGCGGTCGATGGACACACCCGGAGCGGTGTACTTGAGACGAAATCAAGGAGGAACGAAAATGGCCAACCAGAAAATCCGTATCAAGCTGAAGGCTTACGAGCACAACCTGATCGATCAGTCCTCCGAGCGGATCGTGGAGACCGCGAAGCGGACGGGCGCGAAGGTATCGGGCCCCATTCCACTGCCGACGGAAAAGGAAATCGTCACCATCCTTCGCGCGCCCCACAAGTACAAGGATAGCCGCGAGCAGTTCGAAATGCGCACCCACAAGCGCCTGATCGACATTCACAACCCCAATCCGCGCACGGTCGACGCCATGATGAAGCTGGATCTTCCTGCCGGTGTCGAGATCGAAATCAAGCTCAATAACTAATGCAGGAGGTACGACATCATGAAAAAAGCGATCGTAGGCAAGAAGATCGGCATGACGCAGGTTTTCACCGATGACGGCCGCCTCGTACCCGTGACGGTGGTGGAGGCTGGCCCCTGCAAGGTGGTGCAGAAGAAGACCACGGAATCCGACGGTTACGACGCCGTTCAGGTGGGCTTTGACACCTATGCGGAAAACCGCGCCAAGAAGCTCGTCAATAAGCCCATGGCGGGCCATTTCAAAAAAGCGGGCGTGGAACCCGCCCGATATTTGCGGGAGTTCCGGCTGGACGACGTGGCGGCGCTGGACGTTGGCAGCGCCCTGACCGTTTCCCAATTTGAGGCCGGCGAAAAAATTGACGTCAGCGGCGTCAGCAAGGGCCACGGCTTTACCGGCGCCATCCAGCGCTGGAACCAGCACACGGGACCCATGGCGCACGGCTCCAAATATCACCGCGGCGTAGGCTCCATGAGCGCTAACTCCGATCCTTCCCGCGTGTTTAAAAACAAGCATATGCCCGGCCATTACGGCGTGGAGCGCGTGACCGTTCAGAACCTGGAGATCGTCCGGGTAGACGCCGAGCGCAACCTGCTCCTCATCAAGGGCGCGGTGCCCGGCCCCAACGGCGGCTTGCTGCTCGTGCGCAACGCCTGCAAGGCTTGAGGCGCCCCATCCAATAGGAGGCAGCGCTCAGGCGCTGCGAGCCGACTTTATGAAAGCACCCTGAATGAAGGAGGAAATCAACACCATGCCTAAGACTGCACTGTATAACATGGAAGGCGCGGCCATCGGCGAGGTTGAGCTGAGCGAGGCAATCTTCGCCGCTCCTATCAATACCGCCGCCATGCATTTGGTCGTTCGCTCCATACTGGCCAACAAGCGCCAGGGCACCCAAAGCGCCCTGACCCGCGGCGAGGTCCGCGGCGGCGGCCGGAAGATCTACCGCCAGAAGGGCACGGGCAACGCGCGCCATCACGGCAACCGCGCGCCCCAGTTTAAGCACGGCGGCGTCGTGTTTGCGCCCAAGCCCCGCGATTATGTCATCAACGTCCCCAAGAAGGTGCGCCGCCTTGCCTTCAAGAGCGCGATGACCTCCAAGCTCAACGCCGGAGACATCATCGTGGTGGACAGCCTGAAGCTGGACGAACCCAAGACGAAGCTGATGGCGAAGTTCCTGGAGGGCTTCGAGCTGAAGAACCTGACGATGCTGGTGCTCCCCGGCCGCGACGAGACGCTCGCGCGCGCGGGCGGCAACATCGAAAAGCTTCAGACTTCCTACGTCAACACGCTGAACGTGTACGATATCCTGAAAGCCGGCAAGATCATCCTGACGCAGGATGCCTTGAAGGGCGTAGAGGAGGTTTACGCATGAAAAACCCGCACGATGTGATCCTTCGCCCCGTGCTGACCGAGGCCTCCTACGACGGCTTCGCGGACAAGCGATATGTATTCGAGGTTCAGAAGACCGCCAACAAGACCGAGATCAAGCTTGCGCTCGAGGCGATCTTCAAGGGCATCAAGGTAGAGAAGGTCAATACCCTCCGCACCATCGGCAAGATCAAGCGCCAGGGCAGAACCTCCGGACGCACCCCGGAAATCAAAAAGGCCTATGTAACCCTCACGGAGGACTCCAAGCCCATCGAGTTCTTCGAAGGCATGGCCGACTAAAGCAGGGAGGACTAGACAGAATGGCTATTCGAGTTTATAAGCCGACCTCGCCCGCCCGCCGTTTTATGTCGGTGCTGACGTACGAGGAAATCACCACCAGCAAGCCGGAAAAATCCCTTCTCGAGTATAAAAAGAAGCACGCCGGCCGCAACAAGCATGGCAAGATCACCGTCCGTCATCAGGGCGGCGGAAACAAGGCCAAGTATCGCATCATCGATTTTAAGCGCGACAAGAGGGAGATTCCCGCCAAGGTCGCAACCATCGAGTACGACCCCAACCGCAGCGCGTTTATCGCCCTGCTCCATTACGCCGACGGCGAAAAGCGCTATATCCTGGCCCCTCTGGGCATGAACGTCGGCGATACCGTCATCAGCAGCGAAACCGCCGACATCAAGCCCGGCAACGCGCTGCCCATCAGCGCCATCCCGGTCGGCACGCTGATCCACAACGTGGAGATCAAGCCAGGCTGCGGCGGTCAGATGGTACGCTCCGCCGGCATGAGCGCGCAGCTCATGGCCAAGGAAGGCCAGTACGCCCAGGTGCGCCTGCCCAGCGGCGAGGTGCGCAAGGTGCCCATGAACGCCATGGCCACCATCGGCACCGTTGGCAACAGCGATCACGAAAACGTGCGCATCGGCAAGGCCGGCCGCCATCGCCATATGGGCGTCCGCCCGACGGTCCGCGGCGTGGTAATGAACCCCTGCGACCACCCGCACGGCGGCGGCGAGGGCAAGAGCCCGGTCGGCATGCCCGCCCCGGTCACCCCTTGGGGCAAGGTTGCGCTGGGGCTTAAAACCCGCAAGCACAAGAAGTATTCCAACAAGATGATTGTGAAGCGCGCGGGCAAGTAAGCCCATGCATCCAAGGAAGGAGGAAGCCTCTCAATGAGCCGTTCCATTAAGAAGGGACCTTTTGTCAGCCAGGCGCTCTTAAAGCGCATCACCGAGATGAATGCCTCCGGCAAGAAGGCGGTCGCCAAGACGTGGTCTCGCGCGTCCACCATCTTCCCGGATTTCGTAGGTCACACCATCGCCGTTCATGACGGTCGCAAGCATGTGCCCGTCTACATTACCGAGGACATGGTGGGCCATAAGCTGGGCGAGTTCGCCCCCACCCGGACCTATCGCGGCCATGCCGGTGAAAAGTCCACCGGCAAGAAGTAAGCGGAAGGAGTGAGTTTCCATGGCAAGCAACACCCAGAAGAAGGCGCAAGCCCACATGGCGGCCCGCGATACTCGCCCGTCCGCTCACGCCAAGTACGTGCGCATCTCTTCCCGCAAGGTCAAGATCGTGATCGACCTGATTCGCGGGAAGAACGTGGACGACGCGCTGGCGATTCTGCAATATACCCCCAAGGCGGCCGCGCCGGTCGTGCATAAGCTCCTGTCCAGCGCAGTGGCCAACGCCGTCAACAACAGCGAGATGGACCGCAAGTCCCTCTACGTTGCCGAAGTGTACGCCAACCCAGGCCCCACGCTGAAGCGCTACGTCGCCCGTTCCCGCGGCAGCGCGTCCCCCATCCTCAAGCGCACCAGCCACATCAGCGTGGTGCTGGACCAGAAGTAATCCAAGGGAGGTTTATCAATGGGTCAGAAAGTAAATCCCCACGGTGCTCGCGTTGGCGGTATCTTCAATTGGAGCACCCGCTGGTATGCCGGCAAAAAGGATTTCGCGAATAACCTCGTCGAGGATTACAAGCTTCGCGAAATGCTCAAGCAGAAGTATTACGCCACCGGTATCAGCCACATCGATATCGAGCGCAGCGCCAACCGCGTCACCATCAACATCTTTACCGCCAAGCCCGGCATGATTATCGGCCGCGGCGGCGCGGGCATCGAGGCGCTCAAGAAGGACATTGAAAAGTTCCTGGGCCGCTCCGCCAACATCAATATTATGGAGATCAAGGCGCCGGACACCAACGCCCAGCTTGTGGCCGAAAACATCGCCCAGCAACTGGAAAAACGCATCTCCTTCCGCCGCGCGATGAAGCAGAGCATGCAGCGCGCCATGCGCGCCGGCGCAAAGGGGATGAAGACCACCGTGAGCGGTCGCCTGGGCGGCGCGGACATCGCCCGTACCGAGCATTACCACGAGGGGTCCATCCCCCTGCAAACGCTTCGCGCCGATATTGATTACGGCTTCGCAGAAGCCAAGACCACGTATGGCCGCTTGGGCGTCAAAGTCTGGGTGTACAAGGGACAAAAGCTTCCCAAGCCCAAGAAAGCGCCGGTCGCCGCCAAAACCGAAGGAGGCAGATAAGCTATGTTGATGCCCAAGAGAGTCAAGCGCCGCCGCGTTTTCCGCGGCCGCATGAAGGGCAAGGCCACGCGCGGAAACTTTCTTGCCTACGGCGAGTTTGGCCTTGTCGCCACCGAGCCCTGCTGGGTGACCAGCCAGCAGATCGAGGCGGCTCGTATCGCCCTGACGCGCTATACCAAGCGCGGAGGTCAGGTGTGGATTAAGATTTTTCCCGACAAGCCCGTCACCGAGAAGCCTGCCGAAACCCGCATGGGCAGCGGCAAGGGCTCTCCCGAGTATTGGGTGGCGGTGGTAAAGCCCGGCCGCGTATTGTTTGAAATCGCGGGCGTGCCGGAGGAAACGGCGCGCGAGGCCCTGCGTTTGGCCTCGCATAAGCTGCCCCTCAAAACCAAGCTCCTCGCGCGTGAGGACAAAAAAGAAGCGGGTGGTGAGGCACAATGAAGGCCAAGGAGCTCCAAGCAATGAACAAGACCGAGCTTGAAAACAAGGTTGGCGAACTGAAGTCAGAGCTTTTCAACCTTCGTTTCCAGCTCGCCACCGGTCAGCTGCAAAACACCATGGTCATTGCCAGCACCAAGCGCGATATCGCCCGCTGCATGACCATCCTTCGTCAGCTCGAACAAAAAGACGCCCAGTAAGGGCTTAGACTTTTAAGAAGGAGGCAGCCGCTTCAATGTCTGAACAAAGAGGACTCCGCAAGACCCGCGAGGGCGTGGTGGTAAGCGACAAGATGGATAAAACCATCGTCGTGGAAATCAAGACCCGCGTGCGTCATCCGCTGTATGGCAAAATTATGAACCAGACGAGCAAGCTCAAGGCTCATGACGAGAAGAACGAGTGTGGCGTGGGCGACCGCGTGCGCGTGATGGAAACCCGTCCCCTGAGCCGTGAAAAGCGCTGGCGCTTGGTTGAGATTGTCGAAAAAGCCAAGTAATGGCCCGGCCCTCATCAGGCTCCCCGGGGAAGGGCGAAGGCCCGGAATGCGGCTTGCGTTTTGCATAGCGAAATGCAAGGCGGCCCCGGCCGCGCAGAAGGCGCGGGCGGAGGATGATGGGCGCTCCTACCTAATTTATGGGGCGGCCAATGGCTCCCCCAATTCCGACAAGGAGGAAAAACCGTATGATCCAGCCGCAAACGCGACTTAAGGTAGCCGATAATTCCGGCGCCAAGGAAATTATGTGCATCCGCGTGCTCGGCGGTTCCTTCCGCCGCGATGGCTCCATCGGCGACGTGATCGTGGCCAGCGTCAAAAGCGCGACGCCCGGCGGCGCCGTGAAAAAGGGCGATGTGGTCAAGGCCGTCGTGGTGCGCATGCGCAAGCAGAAGCGCCGTCCGGACGGCAGCTATATCCGTTTTGACGATAACGCCGCCGTTATTATCAACGACCAGAAGATGCCCCGTGGCACCCGTATTTTTGGACCTGTGGCCCGCGAGCTGCGCGAAAAGGACTTCATGAAGATCGTTTCACTCGCTCCCGAAGTGCTGTAATGGAGGGTTGACAAATGATTTCGAAGGTTCATGTAAAGAAGAACGATCAGGTCGTTGTCATCTCCGGTCCCGCGACGGGCGATAAGGCCGTCAAAGGCAAGCAGGGCAAGATTCTGACCGTAATCCCCAAGGAAAACAAGGTGATTGTGGAGGGCGTCGCATACGTCACCAAGCACCAAAAGCCCCGCCGGCAGGGGCAGCAGGGCGGCATTTTCCAGAAGGAGCGCGCCATCGACGCCTCCAACGTGATGCTGATTTGCCCCAAGTGCGGCCAGGCCACCCGCGTTGGTCATCGCATTGTCGAGGAAGAGCGCGAGGACGGCTCCAAAAAGAGGAAAGTGGTCCGCGTTTGCAAGCGTAAAAACTGCAAAGCGGATATCGACTGAGGGAGGGATGGCAAATGGCTACAAGAATCAAGGAAAAGTACCAGAAGGAAGCCGTGCCTGCCCTTCAGCAGAAATTCGGCTACAAAAACTCTATGGAGGTTCCCCGGCTGTCCAAGATCGTCGTGAACATGGGCCTGGGCGATTGCAAGGACAATCCCAAGGCGCTTGAAGTGGCGGTTGCGGAGCTTGCGACCATCACAGGCCAGAAACCCATGGTGACCAAGGCGCGCAAGTCCATCGCAAACTTTAAGCTCCGCGAGGGCATGAACGTCGGCGCGAAGGTCACGCTCCGCGGGCAGCGCATGGAAGAATTTATGGATAAGCTCGTCAACATCGCTCTTCCCCGCGTGCGCGACTTCCGGGGCGTCAGCGACAAGGCCTTCGACGGCCGCGGCAACTACGCGCTGGGAATCCGCGAGCAGCTTCTCTTCCCCGAAATCGAGTACGACAAGGTGGAAAAGATTCGCGGCATGGAAATGATTTTTGTCACCACGGCCAAGACCGACGAGGAGTGCAAGGAGCTGCTCCGTTTGCTCGGCATGCCGTATGCGCAGTAAGCAAGGGAAGGGAGATAAGAAAACGTGGCTAAAACCAGTATGAAGATCAAGCAGGCAAGAGCGCCCAAGTTCTCCACCCGTGCTTACACGCGCTGCCGCCTGTGCGGCCGCCCGCACTCGGTGCTGCGCAAGTACGGCGTTTGCCGTATCTGCTTCAGAGAGCTGGCCTACAAGGGCCAAATCCCCGGTGTCCGCAAGGCCAGTTGGTAAGCGGGAAAGAACGGAAGGAGGTTCCATCATGGTTGTGAATGATCCCATCGCCGATATGCTGACCCGCATCCGCAATGCGCAGATCGCCAAGCACGACGCCGTCGTTCTGCCCGCCAGCAACACCAAGAAGGCGATCGCTAAAATCCTCCTGGCGGAAGGTTATGTGAAATCGGTCGATTTTATTGATGACGGCCCCCAGGGCAGCATCAAGATCGCTCTGAAATATGTCAACGGTAAGCAGCAGCCCGTTATTGCCGGCTTGAAGCGCATCTCCAAGCCCGGTCTGCGCGTGTACGCCAAATCTGAGGAGCTGCCCAAGGTGCTGGGCGGTCTGGGCATCGCCATCATCTCGACCTCAAAGGGCTTGATGACGGACAAGGAGGCCCGCAAGCAAATGATCGGCGGCGAAGTGCTCGCCTACATCTGGTAAACCGACACGCAATGGAGGTGTAAGACAATGTCTCGAATCGGAAAACTTCCGATCACAGTCCCCGCGGGCGTGACGGTGTCGGTGGACGAGGACAACATCGTAACGGTGAAGGGCCCCAAGGGAACCCTGACCCAAGCGGTGAACCGCGATATCACCCTCAAGCAGGAGAACGGCATCCTCACCCTCGAGCGGCCCAGCGAGGCCAAGCCCCATAAGGCGATGCACGGGCTGTACCGCAGCCTGGTGCACAATATGGTGGTCGGCGTAACGGACGGCTTCCAAAAATCCCTGGTGCTGGTCGGCACGGGCTACCGCGCCCAGGCCGAGGGCGGCAAAAAGCTGACCATTAACATTGGTTTTTCCCATCCCGTCATTTTGGAAGCGCCGGAAAACATCACCTTTGAAACGCCCGAGCAAACCAAAATCATTGTCAAGGGCATCAACAAGCAGCAGGTTGGCAACCTTGCCGCCGATATCCGCGCCATTCGCAAGCCCGAGCCTTACCTGGGCAAGGGCATCAAGTACGAGGACGAGGTTATCCGCCGCAAGGAAGGCAAGACCGGCAAGTAAGCGAAAGGGGAGTGAACGCATATGTTTAAGACGCGTGACCGCAATGCGGACCGCAAGATCCGCCACGCCCGTGTACGCAAGAAAATTAGCGGCACCCCGGAGATGCCGCGTCTGTGCGTGTACCGCAGCCTGAACAATATCTATGCGCAGGTGATCGACGATACCAAGGGCGTAACCCTGGCGGCCGCCTCCACCCAGGAGAAGGACGTCATGGCGCAGACGAAGGATACCGACAAAAAGGGCGCTGCCAAGATCGTTGGCAAGCTGATTGCCGAGCGTGCGTCCGAAGCGGGCATTAAGCAGGTCGTGTTTGACCGCGGCGGCTATGTATACACGGGCCGCGTGGCCGAGCTGGCCGCCGGCGCCCGCGAAGCCGGACTTGAATTCTAAGTAAGGAGGACGAACGCATGCAACGCATGGAACAGGTCAGCGAATTCAAAGAGAAGCTCGTTGCCGTTAACCGCGTTACCAAGGTTGTTAAGGGCGGCCGCAATTTCCGCTTCTCCGCGCTGGTCGTGGTCGGCGACGAAAAAGGCCGCGTGGGCGCGGGAATGGGCAAAGCCGCTGAGATTTCCGAAGCCATCCGCAAGGGCACCGAGGACGCGAAAAAGCACCTGATTACCGTACCGCTTCTGGATACGTCGATTCCCCATGAGGCGACAGGCCGCTTTGGCACGGGCAAGGTCGTGCTGCTGCCCGCCCCGGAGGGCACGGGAGTCATCGCGGGCGGCGCGGCCCGCGCGGTGCTCGAGCTCGCGGGCATCAAGGACATCCGCACCAAGAGCTACGGCACCAACAATAAAATCAACATGGTCAAGGCTACGCTGGAGGGCTTGAAGCAGCTTCGCAGCGCCGAACAGGTGGCCAAGCTCCGCGGCAAAACCGTGGAAGAGATTCTGGGCTGAGGAGGACGACAACATGAAATTGCAAATTACGCTTAAAAAGTCGCCGATCTCCAGCCTTCAGGTTCACAAGGATACCGTGGCCGCGCTGGGCCTTCGCAAGGTCGGGCAGACCGTGGTAAAGGAAGACAACCCGTGTATCCGCGGGCAGATTTTCCGTGTGAAGCACATGATCGACGTGCAAGAAATCAAGGACTGAGGAGGGATACCCAATGAAACTGCACGAGTTGCAACCCGCCGCAGGTTCCATCACCGCGCCCAAGCGCCTTGGTAGAGGCGTGGGCTCCGGTCTGGGTAAGACCTCCGGCAAGGGTCACAAGGGCGCGAAAGCCCGCTCCGGCGGCGGCAAGCGTCCGGGCTTTGAGGGCGGCCAGATGCCCCTTTACCGCCGCGTGCCTAAAAAGGGCTTTACCAACATCTTCCGCACGGAATATGCGACAGTGAACGTCGGCCAGTTGGAAGCCTTTGAAAACGGCTCCGTCGTGACGGCCGAACTGCTTAAGGAAGCTAAGATCATCAAGAAAACGCTTGATGGCGTGAAAATTTTGGGCAATGGCGAGCTGACCAAGAAGCTCACCGTGGAAGCCGCGAAATTCACCGAATCGGCCAAGCAGAAGATCGAGGCCCTCGGCGGGAAAGCCGAGGTGAAGTAAGATGGCCAAAAACGCTAACAATCGGGTCGGCGTGTGGCAATCCCTTCGCAACGCCTGGAAGGTAGACGATATCCGTAAGAAGATCCTCTATACCTTCTTCATGCTGCTGGTCTTCCGGCTGGTGGGCGTAATCCCGGCCCCGGGCGTCGACTATGCCCGGGTGCAAGCGCAGATAGGCGCCAATAACCTGCCGCTTCTTGACCTGGTCAACATGATGACGGGCAGTAACTTCCAAAACATGACCATTATGGCCATGGGCATTACCCCGTATATTAACTCCTCCATTATCATGCAGTTGCTGACCATTGCGATCCCCGCGCTGGAGCGCTTGCAAAAGAGCGGGCCCGACGGGCAGAAGAAAATCGCGCAGATTACCCGCTACGTGACGGTCGGCCTGGCTGTGGTGCAGGCGATTGGCTTGGTGGCCAGCCTTGGCTACATCAAGAGCGGCTGGTTTAACACTGTGCTGGTCGGCGTGAGCATGGCGGGCGGTACGGCGCTGGCTATGTGGATTGGCGAGCGCATCACCGAAAAGGGGCTTGGAAACGGCATTTCCCTGCTCATTTTCGCGGGCATTATCTCCAACCTGTTTACCGGCATCACAAGCCTGTTCAGCACCGCCCTCAGCGCAAACTCCCTGACCCCATGGCTGACGCTGCTGGCGGTTCTGGCGCTCGCGCTGGTGATGACCGTGTTGATTACCTTTGTGGATATGGGCGTTCGCCGCATCAACGTACACTTCGCCAAGCGCGTCAGCGGCCGCAAGATGTACGGCGGGCAGAACAGCGTCATTCCGCTGAAGGTGGTAAGCGTGGGCGTGCTGCCTCTGATCTTCGCCTACTCCTTTATGGCGTTCCCCGGCACGATTATCCAGCTTGTGGGCGGCGCCGAAAGCGGCGCGGCGATCTGGTGGGCGCGCTACATGGGCTCCACCAGCCCGTGGTACCTGTTGGTAACGGCGCTGCTGATTATTGCCTTTACCTACTTCTATACCTCCATCTCCTTCCAGCCGGATGAGATGGCCAAGAACATTCAGCAGCAGGGCGGCGCGATTCCGTCCGTGCGTCCAGGCAAACCGACCGCGGATTACCTCAAGCGCATCAACACCCGCCTGACGCTGTTTGCCGCGCTGTTCCTGGCCGTGCTGGCTACCGTGCCAACGCTTTTCACCGTCGGCTTGCAGACGCATATCCCGTTTGCGGCAAGCAGCCTGCTGATCGCGGTAAGCGTGGTGCTGGAAACCAAGCGTCAGTTGGACGACCTGTTGGTAAGCCGCAATTACGACACCATCTCCTGACGGAAGCGTGAAGCTACGAATGACGAGCCGCTAAGGCACGGCACTGGCATATGTACCGCCTTTATGGTATAATGATTTGTGCCGTGCGTTAGCGGCCTTCATACGCAGGGCGGGGGATCGTCCCCGGCCGGCGCCGCGGACGCCGTAAGGCGCGCCGCGGAGGGTAGCCGCCGTTTCCGTTAGACGCGGAACGGCTGAGGAGGAGAATTGCGGTCATGAACATTATTTTTCTGGGCCCCCCGGGAGCCGGGAAAGGCACGCAGGCTAAAATTATATGCGAGCGGCTCGGCATCCCGCAGGTATCGACGGGGGATATGCTGCGCTCCGCAATCGCGGCCCAAACCGAAACGGGCTTGCGCGCCAAAGCGTTTATGGATGCGGGCGACCTGGTGCCGGACGAAGTTGTCATTGCGATTGTGCGCGAGCGGCTTCAAATGCCGGATTGCGAAAAGGGTTACATTTTGGACGGCTTTCCCAGGACGGTCGAGCAGGCGGAGGCTCTTGCCGGCTTTGCCAGGATTGATGTGGCCGTCAACCTAGACGTGCCGGACGAGGCGCTGGTCAAGCGGCTGAGCGGCAGGCGGGTGTGTCCGCTGTGCGGAGCGCCCTACCATGTGGATCGATTGAACGGCGAAAGCCGCTGCAAGGCTGATAATACGCCGCTGATCCAACGGGAGGACGACCGCGCGGAAACGGTTCGCAACCGTCTGGAAATTTATCACAAGAAAACCGCGCCCCTGATTGACTATTACAGGGAAGCGGGCCTGCTGAGGAATATCGGCGGCGGCTTATCCCTGGAGGAAATCAGCGCCGAAATTCTCAACGCACTCGAGGCGATCCGATGATCTATCTGAAAAATGCGCAGCAGCTTGACTGCATGCGAAAATCAGGCGCGCTGCTCTACGAGGTGCTTTGCCGGTTGCGCGAGGCCATCAAGCCAGGCATGAGCACAGCCGAGCTGGACGTTTACGCCGAGCAGCTAATCCGCAAGCACAAGGCGATTCCTTCCTTCCTGGATTACCAGGGTTATCCCGCCTCCATTTGCGCCTCTGTCAACGAGGAGGTCGTGCATGGGATTCCGTCGGATCAGACTATTCTCAAGGAAGGCGACGTGCTTTCGGTTGATTGCGGGCTGATCCTGGACGGCTGGCAGGCGGACAGCGCCTTCACCGTCGGGGTGGGTGAAATTACGGCGGATAGCCGCAAGCTGATCGACGTTACGGAAGAGTGCTTTTACAAGGGCATCCGGAAGGCGATTGCCGGAAACCATTTGGGCGATATTGGGCACGCTATTCAGGAATATGCGGAAAGCTACGGCTATGGCGTCATTCGGGAATTGACGGGCCATGGCATCGGGCGCAACATGCATGAGGAGCCCAGCGTGCCGAACTTCGGGCGCGAGGGCCATGGCATGCGGCTCCGGGCCGGCATGACGCTCGCCGTCGAGCCGATGATCTCCATGGGAGATTATCATGTGGCGGAGCTGGAGGACGGCTGGACCATTGTGACTGAGGACGCGAGCATTTGCTCGCACTACGAGCATACGATTGCCATTAACGAGCAGGGCCTGCCGGAGCTGCTCACCTATCCGGGCTACGCCTTGACGGAGGAAGCCGAGTGAAAGCGAAGCTGACCGAGCCGGGGCGCGTAGCCGTTTCCACGCAGGGCAGGGATAAGGGCGTTTGGTACGCCGTTATGACGGTACTGGACGACCGCCGCCTTCTGCTGTGCGACGGAAAGAGCCGCACGCTGGCAAAGCCTAAAAAAAAGCAGATAAAGCATCTCGAGCCGCTGCCCATGACCGTTGCGGTAGAAGGCAGCGGAGGGAGCGGAGGCCCCGTTACCGACGGCGATATTCTAAAGGCGCTCAAAGCGGCGCGGGATGCTTATGAAACCAAGACGGAAGGCCCCCGCGCGGGCGCGGGCCATCAGAAGGAGGAATGCGCGTTTGTCCAAGAGTGATGTCATTGAAATGGAAGGCACGGTTATCGAGGCGCTTCCCAACGCGAACTTCAAAGTGGAGCTCCCCGGCGGGCACCGGATCATGGCACAGATTTCGGGAAAAATGCGCATGAACTTCATCCGCATTTATCCTGGCGACAAGGTAACGGTCGAGCTTTCGCCCTATGACTTGACGCGCGGCCGCATTACGTGGCGCAGCAAGAATTAGGCGAAACAGTACCGAAATTCGCCAAAGGCGAATGAATGCCGAAGCCTGAGGCCGGCCCGCAGGCCGGACACAGGCCGAATAAGAAGGCGGCGCAAAGCGCTGCGAGGCACCGAAATTCGCCAAAGGCGAATGAATGCCGAAGCCTGAGGCCGGCCCACAGGCCGGACACAGGCCGAATAAGGAGGTAAAAAGCATGAAGGTTCGTCCCTCGGTCAAGCCCATTTGTGAAAAGTGCAAGATTATCAAGCGCAAAGGGCGCGTCATGGTGATCTGCGAGAATCCCAAGCATAAGCAGAAGCAAGGCTGAGCCGCCGTCGCGGAGACGCGCTTGAACCCGGCTTGCCGGCATAAAGGACAAAACATGGGGCTGTCGCAAAATAGCCTTACAAAAACCATTCAAAAGAAACCCGGCTCTACGTGGCAATCAACGCCTTCAGAGACGGGTTTCTTGTTGGCTCAATTTTTTTACGGTTTGAATATGGTTGCGGCTTGATTTTGCAACATTCGGCGTTGCCGCGTTTCCATCCTTGCAACGGGCTGCCTTTAGCTGAAACGGTCGTTTGAGAAAGGCGACCGGCGGGTCAGCCGTTCAGCCCCGGGTCCTCGCTGCCGCCTGGGACCTGGGTTTCTTCGACCGTCTGCGGAGCATTTGTGGCGTCGGACGTCTGAACCGGATTTAGACCGCTCCCAGAGCCCGCGGGCCAGGGATCGGTTTCGGTGTGGCAGGCGGATAACAGCAGCGCCGCCGACAGGCAAAGCGTCAAAAGCAATGCTTTACGTCCGTTTTTCATGGAAATACCTCCTTTGTTTGCGTTATGCGACGCGTCTAGTATACCATAAAAACGGCGCGGGCGCTTTACAAATCCCGTCATGCTTGTTACAATGGCGGCGGGTTTACAGAGATGGAAAGGGCGGAAAATGAAATGAGCAATATTTGGCATGATATTTCTCCCGCGAGGATCACGCGGGACGATTTTATCGCCGTCATCGAGATTGAGAAGGGAAGTAAAAAGAAATACGAGCTGGATAAGGAGACCGGGCACCTGATTCTGGACCGGATTCTTTATACCTCCACGCACTATCCGGCCAACTATGGCTTGATCCCAAGGACCTATGCGGACGATAACGATCCTTTGGACGTGCTCCTGGTGTGCAGCGAAGTTATTCAGCCTCTCAGCCTTGTTCGATGCTATCCCATTGGGGTGATTACCATGCTGGATCAGGGACGGCTGGATGAAAAGATTATTGCGATCCCGTTTGAGGACCCGACCTATAATACCTACCGTGATATTAAGGAACTACCGGCGCATATCTTCACGGAAATGAGCCATTTCTTCAGCGTTTACAAAAGCCTTGAGGGAAAGGAAACCGTTGTGGACGAGCTGCGCGGGGCGGAGGACGCCGGAAGGGTGATTCAAAAATCGCTGGACGCATATATTGAAAAATTTTGCCGGTAGGACGCCGCCACGCCGCTTGAAGCCCCGCCGGAGGGGGGTAGAATCGCCGTTTGGGCGGTTTCTCGCGCGCGTAAAAGCAAAGCCGCGTTCGCTCACGAAGCGCAGCCTTATGAGGCCGCTTTCAGGAAAGGTCCCATCCGCGCGTTCGGCGATATTCCGCCGCGCCGGCAAAAGCTTATACCCTAAGCGCCGCCGCAAAGGAGCCAGGCGCGCTTTTTGAATGAGGAAAAGGGCGGAGAGGGCTTGTGGCGAAGGAACGCCGGAAGGCGCGGCCTCCCGAGCCCGCCGCGTAGGGCTTTGGCATTATGGCAGCCCTTTACCGAAGTTACATTCGCGGCCCAAGCATGGCAGCCCGTGCCGGGGTCACAGGCGGGGACCCCCCGTTGTCTTTCGTCCTGAGCGTTACAGCCACAGGTCGCTTCGTCAAGCGGCCATGGCGGCCCTGAACGAAAGCGCGCCGTGGAAAGCCTCGGATAGCTTTTTGGCTGCCCAAAACGGACGCGGGGGCTTGTCATATCTTTGTAAAATATGCGGCGGGAAGGATAACTTTATCTTCCAAAAGACTATACATATGCTGGGTTTTCATGTACAATAGGAGATGGTAAAATCGTAACAATTAGCCTTCCAAACCGGAAAGGAGAGGGTTGCCATCCACCGCAAAATGCTGCTGATGCTCGCGGCGCTGACGCTGCTATGCTTTTTTCCTGCTATCAGCCGGGGCGACGACACCGGGGTGCTTTCCGAAACGGAGTTGAACGCCTGGGTCAAGCAGGTGCTGCGGGACAGCCTGGAGGAACAGCCCATGAACGCGCCCGTGGGCGAGGAATCGCTGACGGAGGACGGATATGCGTTCCTGTATAGCTTTGCGACGCTCTATTACGACAAGCCGACGCTGGACGGGCAAAGCGTGCTCAAAGGCATTGCCGTCACGGGAGAGGATTACGCGTCCCCTCGCGGCGTCAAGCTGGGGGACGACGCGCAATGGTTGATTGACAGCTATGGCTGGCAAAATCCGGGGCTGTTGGGAAACGGCTTGTTTGCGGCCTTCTACCGCTTAAACGACCTGCCGAGAGCCGCGTATTGGTGCTGGGCGCAGCATGACGGGCCGGAGATCAGCTCCGTGCAGTGCGCGATCCATGTACAGGCCGGTGAGGACCGCTATACGGACGCGGGGCTGATCTACACGCTGGAGAACGGACGGGTGACGGAGATCCGCGCCTATGGCCTGAGCGATGTGATTTCCGCCCTTGACGTGAAAAAGAACCTGGACGCGGTGATGGGCGTGGAGGCGGCCGGCAGCGGAGACGAACCGGAAGCGGGAGACCTACGCGCTAAGGAGGCGGAAGGATATTTTGTCGCAAGCGATCAAGCTGCTTTTTCCGTAAACGACCTCCGCTTCAGCGGCATCGATTACCTTGCGCTTACGGAGGAGGGAGCCGCAGCCGTTTTTGGCGGCGCGCTCAGCGAGCAGCGCGTTCAGGACGATACGGGCGCGTGGCTGTTGACGACAAACCGGGAGGGCTTGACCCTCAGCTATACGGTCAGCGCGGACGGCGCGCAGAGCCGCGTGGAATCCATGAGCGCGACTCGGGAATCCTTCGAGGGGCCGCGCGGCGTCCGCGTTGGCGCGGCGCTTGAAGACGTGCTGGCCGCCTTTCAAAGCGACGGCGAGGGGCGGGTCTTGGGCGGCGCGGCCATCCTTTACGGGGACGGCGTGAACGCGCCCACCGGCGTGCTGGAGCGGCTGGATGGGGGCGTCAAGGAATTGCGATACATGACCCGCGCCGACCAGTACGGCGTGGAGCGCGACGTTACGCTGAACATGACGTTTTTGGACGATAAGCTCACCGAGCTGATGATTTACTCTTGGTAGAAACCGCGAGGGTTTCTGGGGGGACTGCGCATGAAGATTGATTTGACCTGCCCTGTCGAGCTCTGGCAGTATGCCATGCCCACGGAGGACGGCTCCGAATGCACCTTTGTAATGAACAACCTGAGCGATAAGGTCGTAACCTCCGTTCAGGTGACCATGTCTTGCTTTGACCAGGAGGATATGCTGCTCTTTCGGCAGACGGAGCGTATTCAGGGGCTGAAGGCGGGCGTGGGCGAGCGCTTCAGCATCATGCTGCTGCCCTCGCAATGGCGGGATGTGGAAGGCGTCGATCTGACCATCGAAAAGGTATGGTTTGACGACGCCACCATCTGGCGGCGCGGAAACGCGCCTCTGACCAGCTATGCGCCCAATAACCTGCCCAACGGCCGCTCCCTGGACCAGCTCCGGTTTGTGGCCGGCAAGGACGCGGTAGGCTACCCCCAGGTTCAGGATCAGGTATGGCTGTGTATATGCGGGCGGGCCAACCCGCTGGAGAGCGAGCGCTGCTGCCGCTGCGAGCGAAAGAAGGATTCGGTTTTTGCCAGCTTTACCCGGCAAAACGTGCAGCAGGTTATCGCCGTGCATGAGCGGAAGCTGGCGGAAACCGCCCGGCGCGCGCGGGAGGAAAGCAGCTTGCTTGTGGAAAAGGAGCAGAAGCAGCGCATCTCCAAGCGCCGCAGGCTCAGGCAGATGGTCAAGCTCTCGCTTTCGGCGGCCTGCCTGCTCGCGGTGGTGGGCGTGATCGTTATTTGGGGCGTGCCGACCATGAGGTACAACGCCGCGGTCAGGCTGCTGAAAGACGGCAGCTTTGACGACGCCCGCGCCGCCTTTTCCGAAATGGGCGAATACCGCAACGCTGAAACGCAGCTTTTGGAATGCGATTATCAGGAGGCGAAGGCCAACCTCAACGCGGGCGGGAAGGACGGGCTTGTAAAGGCCGCGGACGCGTTCAAGGCGCTGGGAGAGTATGGCGAGAGCCAATCGCTGTATCAGCAGGCGATTTACGAGCTGGGGGACCTCTACCTTCAGGAGGGCGGCTATGAAAGCGCCGCGGAGAACTTCCAGTCCCTGGGAGACTATGAGGACAGCGAGGACAAGCTGCATGAGTGCGCCTATCGCCAGGCGGAGGTGATGCTTGCCGGCGGAAACTATGCCGCCGCGCGCGTGCTGTATGCCGGCCTGGGCGGATATAAGGATTCGGCGCTGAAGGTACAAGCGACGGTCTATGGGGAGGGCAAGGCGGCCTTTGACGCGGGGGAATACGAAGAAGCGGCCGCCCAGCTTGCCCAGGTCGGGGCGTATGAGGATGCGGCGGAGCTGGTGAAGCAGGCGAATTATCAGCTTGCGGAACAGAAGCTTTCAGAGGGGGCCACCGAGGAAGCCGGGAGCCTGTACCTGAAGGCGGGCGATTACCTGGACGCGGAGGCAAAGGCGAACGATTGTATTTATCAGCTTGCCCAGGATCAAAAGCGGGCGGGAGATTATGCGGGGGCGGCGGAGCTCTTCGCGCGCATTCCCGGCTACCTGGACAGCGACGGCCAGGTGCAGACCTGCGTATACCAGCAGGCGATGGCGCTGAAAGGAACGGGAGATTACGCCAACGCGGCCGCTCTGCTGGAAACCGTGTCCAGCTATGACGACGCCCGCGAGCAGCTTTATGAATGCAACTATCATTTGGCCATGGCGGCGGTCGAGGCCGGAGACGACGCGCTTGCGGAGACGCTGCTGGAAAATGTGGACCGTTATGAGGACAGCGAAAAGCAGCTCCGGCAGGTTCGGTACCGCCTGGCGGAAGCGTCGGTGGAGCGGGGCGATTACGCCGCGGCGCTTACCCGCTATGAGGCGCTGGGCAGCTACCGCGACAGTGCAAGCAAGGCCAGGCAGTGCAAATATGAGCTTGCCAGGGAGCAGCTTGCGGCGGGACTGTACGACGAGGCGATGAAGAGCTTCGAGGCGCTTGGAAACTACCGGGACAGCGAGGCGCTGATGGAGGAGGCGGCAACCCGGCTTGCGGAGACCTATCAGGCGTCGGGGGATACGCAAAGCGCGAGGGAGCTTCTTCAGAGCTTACCGGAAGGCGGGAAAGCCTCGGAGCAGCTAGCCGCCATGACCATGGCCGAGGCGGAAAAGCTGGAGGCGGCCGGCGATTATGAAGGCGCGGGCGAGCTTTATCTCTCGCTCGGCGCCCTGCCGGAAGCGCAGACGCGGTATCGCGCCTGCCAATACGCCCTGGCGCTGAAGCTGAAGCAGTCCGGCGACCTGCCCGCCGCAGGGGCGGCCTTCCTTGCGCTGGGAGATTATGAGGACGCGGCGGCCCAGGGGGAGCAATGCTATGCCGACTATTTTGGCAAGGCGGCGGAGCCGGCGCGCGCGTCCATGGAGGCCAAGGACTATTTAAGCGTGATTACCGCGCTGGACGGCTTTGACATGACCGACCTGCCCGAAAGCTATCGGGATTTGCCGGAGCTTTACAACGAGGCATGCTATCAGTACGCCGAGCAGCTTTACCGCGACGGTCGGCCCTATGAGGCGTTGCCGTTTTACCAACGCGTGAGCGGCTACCGCGACGTGGCGGAAAAAAAGCTGACGCGCCGCGCCTATTTAATCCTGGGCGCGTGGCAGTCCTCCACGGGCAAGACCGCGGCCTTCCGTTCAGACGGCACCTGCGACCTGATGGGCGAAACCCTCTTTTTCCGCGTCAGCAACTTCAGCCTCTATACAGGCACGGAGGCGTCGAACATGACGGTGACGCACAAGCTGAGCAGCATCGACCAAACCTCGATGAGCCTGAGGGATGTGCGGGACGGCCGGGATGTGGTCTACAAGCTGGAGCGTATAGCGGAGGCTGAAGCGCCTGCCCCCACGCCCGCGCCGGCGGCCTCTGAAACGCCCGCTCCCGCCATTGGCGCGGAGGACATGCTGGTAACGGAGGACGAGGATGCGCCCAATCCATGAGCCCAAACCGGGCGAACGGCTGGAAATCGGGGTCCTGTATGGGTTTAGGGCTTTGATGGTGCTCTTTGTGGCGAACTATCATATTTGGCAGCAGGGCTGGCTGCCTCAGTATTTCACTTTGTTCGGCCGACAGGTGGATTTTGATTTTTTCACGCGCTCAGGCTATCTGTTCGTGGACGGGATGATTTTGCTGAGCGGCTTTTTGTTATACCTGCCGTACGCGCGGCAGCGCCTCGAGGGAACGCCCGTAGCGGGAATCGGTCGGTTTTATTTAAACCGGCTGATCCGGATTGTTCCGTCGTACCTGTTTTCGGTGGCAATCGCGCTGCTGTGCTTCGCGCTGCCGCAGCAAGCGTTTGCAACGCCCGACGCCATGCGCCGCGATGTGTTGGCGCACTTGACGTTTACCTTTCCCTTTTGGCGGGAGACCTACCTGTTTACGCCCCTCAACGGCGTGCTGTGGACCGTCGCCATCGAAATGCAGTTTTACCTCATCTTTCCGCTGCTGGCGAAGGCGGCTCAGAAAAGGCCCTTGCCGACGTTTTCGCTGATGGCTGCGGCGGGGCTTGCTTACCGCGCGTACGTGGCCCGCTATGCTCCCGATACCGCCATGCTGATTAACCAGCTCCCAGCTTTTTTGGACGTTTACGCCCTGGGGATGATGGGGGCGATCGCGTTCTGCCATATCAGGCGGCTTTTTGCCGAGGCGGATGCGCGGCAAAGGACGCTTGTGCGGATATCGGCGGCGCTCGCCTTTGTCGGAGGCGTTTGCGCGGTGCTTCTGCTTCTCCGCCTCCAATCGCAGGCAAGCCTTTCCGGCTTTGAGGCGCTCAGGCTCTCGCAGATGAGGGTTCGGCTGCCGCTGGCCGCGGCGCTTCTTGGCTGCATGCTGGGGGCCGCATACCTGCCGGAATTGGCGCAGCGGCTCCTGAATAACCGCCTGACGCGCTTTTTATCCGCCATTTCCTTCAACCTGTATATCTGGCATCAGATTTTGGCCGTGCAGATGCGCGGGGCCTGGTTTCCGGATACGCTGCATTCGGACCCCGGGCTCCAGCGCGCTTATACGGCACTGTGCTTTTGCGCGTCCATCGTCGCTGCGATGCTCGTCACCTTCGGCCTGGAACAGCCGGTGACGCGGCTTGCAAATAAAGGAATTGAAAAACTGGAGAGGAAGAAAAAGCATGAGAGATCCGCGCTTGGAAAAGCTGAGCCGCCAACTGATACGCTACTCGTGCGCGTTGAAGAAGGGCGAAAGGGTGCTGATTGAGGCCTTTGAGGTTGATACGGCGTTTGTGACCGCGCTTGTCCGGGAGGCGTACGCCGTCGGAGCCGTGCCGTCGGTCGTTTTGCGCGACAACGCTGTACAGCGGGCGTTGATGATGGGCGCTACCGCTGAAAAGTGGGACGAGGAAGCCGGCGTTGACGCGCGGCGCATGAGCGGCATGGACGCGTATATCGGCATTCGCGGAGGAAGCAACAGCTACGAGTCATCCGACGTTCCCGCGGCGCAGACGAGCTTGTACATGAAGCACTACAACGCGCCCGTTCACGGGCAGATCCGGGTGCCCAAAACCCGCTGGGTCGTGCTCCGCTATCCGACTCCCGCCATGGCGCAGCTTGCGGAGACGAGCCTGGAAGCCTTCGAGGACCATTACTTTAACGTCTGCTGCCTCGACTATGCCAAAATGAGCGCGGCGATGGACGCGCTGGTCGCGCGCATGGAGGCGACCGACCGGGTGCATATCGTCGGGCCGGGGACGGACCTCTCCTTTTCCATCAAGGGGATGCCCGCCGTCAAGTGCGACGGCAGGCTGAACATACCGGACGGCGAGGTGTTTTCCGCGCCCGTGCGGGACAGCGTCAACGGCGTGCTTCAATACAACACCCCGAGCCTGTACCAGGGAAACGTCTTTGAGCATACTTGCCTGACCTTTGAAAACGGAAAAATCGTAAAGGCGGAAAGCAGCGATACAAAGCGGAGCAATCAAATTTTTGACACGGACGAGGGCGCGCGCTATGTGGGCGAGTTCGCCATCGGGGTCAATCCTTATATTACCAAGGCGATGAAGGATACGCTGTTTGACGAAAAAATTGCCGGCAGCTTCCATTTTACGCCCGGTAGCTGCTACGACGAATGCCCCAACGGCAACCATAGCGCCATACACTGGGATCTGGTCTGCATTCAGACGCCCGAATACGGCGGCGGGGAAATGTATTTTGACGGCGAGCTGGTGCGCAAGGACGGGCTGTTTGTGACGGAGGAGCTGAAGGCGCTGAACCCGGAGAATCTGAAGTCGTGAGCGGAAGCCCCGCGGCGCAATGCCAGGGCGCTTGAGCGCCGTGCAGACCGCGTCAGAAGGCGGAGCTTCCCGCGCGAAGGCGCCTTCATGCGTTTGCCTGGAACCCCAAAAACTGACCGGCGGGGGCCTGCCTTAGACAGCGGCGCTGCCGCCAGGGCGTGAAGAACGAGGAGCGCTCGCCGGTATCAGGTGAAAGCGTTCAGAACGAAAGATGATAGGGGGTTCCCGCCTGTGACACCGGCGGGGCTTCTCCGCAATCCGAATCGCCGCCCGTTGCCCTGCCGGGCGGCGTTCTCATTTTGCGCTTTGGGAAACTTTACGCTCCGCGCGGCAGCCCGATGGGCTGGCACGCCCAAGCGTATCCTCCGGATGGCTTTCATCTTCGGCGGACGGATCGCTCCCCTCCGTCACACTGAATCATCCTTGGGCCGCGAACGCGGCCCAAGCAAAGGGATTCCCAAGGGCAAAGCCCTTAGGCGGCGGGTTTGGGAGGCGGAGCCTCCAGCGTCCCTTTCCGCTCGAGCCCCTTGCTTTGCCATAAGTGGGAAGGGGGCTGCCATCACGGCGGTTTGCATTGCGGGTTTATCCAGTGTATAATGTCATAAGACACAGGACGGTATGTCATATGCAAAAGCGCCATTCGAAAGGAGCACGGTCATGAAGGGCATTCTTCTCGCGGGAGGGGCGGGGACGCGCCTGTATCCGCTGACGATGGTTACCAGCAAGCAGCTGCTGCCCGTTTACGACAAGCCCATGATTTACTACCCGCTTTCCACGCTGATGCTGGCGGGCATCCGCGACATCCTGATTATTTCCACCCCTGAGGACACGCCCCGCTTCCGCAACCTGCTTGGGGATGGCAGCCAGTTTGGCATTGCGCTGAGCTATGCCGTCCAGCCTTCCCCAGACGGGCTGGCGCAGGCGTTCCTGATTGGCGAGGAGTTTATTGGCGGCGAGCCGTGCGCCATGGTGCTGGGAGACAACATCTTTTATGGCAACGGCTTTTCAGCCATGCTTCACGACGCGGTACGCAACGCCGAACGCGGCAAGGCGACGATTTTTGGGTATTATGTCAACGACCCGGAGCGCTTCGGCATTGTGGAACTCGACGAGGCCGGCACGGTTCTTTCGGTGGAGGAAAAGCCGAAGAACCCCAAGAGCAACTATTGTATCACCGGCCTTTATTTTTATGACCGACGCGTGACGGATTTTGCCAAAAGGGTACGGCCGAGCGCGAGGGGAGAGCTGGAGATTACGGCCCTGAACGACCTGTACCTGCGGGATGGATCGCTCCACGCAAAGGTAATGGGGCGGGGCTTTGCATGGCTGGATACCGGAACCATGGACAGCCTGATCGACGCGGCAAATTTTGTTCAGCTCATCGAGAAGCGGCAGAGCGTCAAGATTGCCGCGCTGGAGGAAATTGCGTATACAAAGCGCTGGATCAGCCGGGAAACGTTGCTGGCCGCGGCGGAGCGATACGGGAAATCCCCCTACGGAGAGCATTTAAAGCGCGTGGCGGAAGGCCGGATCCTTTATGATCGGCTAACAGGCGAAAGATGAGGGAGGGGCAAGGCCCCGACGAGGCGCCGAAGTTTTGATAAAAAAACGAACGCCGTACCCGCGACGCCCTACTAAGGGCGGGGCGGGCGAAAGATGAGGGAGGGGCAAAGCCCCGACGAGACGCCGAAGTTTTGATAAAAACGAACGCCGTACCCGCGACGCCCTACTAAGGGCGGGGCGGGCGAAAGATGAGGGAGGGGCAAGGCCCCGACTAGGCGCCGAAGTTTTGATAAAAAACGAACGCCGTACCCGCGACGCCCTACTAAGGGCGGGGCGGGCGAATAAGGAGGCACAGCAATGACCATTCTGGTAACGGGCGGGGCCGGGTTTATCGGCGGCAACTTTATCTACTACCTGCTCAAGCAGCATCCCGAGGATCGCGTTGTCTGCCTTGACGCGCTGACGTACGCCGGAAACCTGGAAACGCTTGAGGCGGCGATGGAAAACGAGCGCTTCCGCTTTGTCAAGGGCGATATCGCGGACTGGGAGGCGGTGGAGCGCCTGTTTGCGGAGGAAGCGCCGGACATCGTCGTCAACTTCGCGGCGGAGAGCCACGTCGACCGTTCCATAACAGACCCGGAGGTCTTCCTGCGCACCAACGTCATGGGCACGCAGGTCTTGTTGGACGCCTGCCGCAAGCATGGAGCGACCCGATATCATCAGGTAAGCACGGACGAGGTTTACGGCGATCTGCCTCTCGACCGCCCGGACCTATTCTTTACGGAGGAAACGCCCATCCATGCGTCGTCCCCATATTCGGCGAGCAAGGCCGCGGCCGACCTGCTGGTTCTGGCCTATGCGCGCACCTTCGGGCTGCCGGTCAGCATCACGCGCTGCTCAAACAACTATGGGCCCTACCATTTCCCGGAGAAGCTGATTCCGCTGATGATTTCCCGCGCGCTGAACGATCAGCCCCTGCCGGTATACGGCAAGGGCGAGAACGTCCGCGACTGGCTGTATGTGGAGGATCATTGCTCTGCGATTGACCTGGTGATGCGCCTGGGGCGCGAGGGCGAGGTGTACAACGTTGGCGGCCATAACGAGCGCACCAACCTGGAGGTGGTCAAGACCGTGCTTCGGGAGCTTCATAAGCCGGAAAGCCTGATTACCTTTGTAACCGACCGTCCCGGTCATGACATGCGCTACGCGATCGATCCCTCCAAGATTCACGCGGAGCTGGGCTGGCTGCCCCGGACGCGCTTTGAGGACGGGATTCGGGAGACGGTGAAGTGGTATCTGGAGCACCGCGGCTGGTGGGAGCGCATCCTTGCGGGGGAGTACCAGGGATATTATGAAAAGATGTACGGCAATCGGTAAAGGGGCGTAAAGCGGTGAAAATTCGACGGTTTGTGGAAGCGGACAGGGAGCTGTATGTAGAGCTGGCGGACGCGTTTTACCACTCGCCGGCCGTGCTCCACGCAATTCCCCGCGAATATATGGAGCGGACCTTTGACGAGATGATGCGCTCGGACGCGTATGTGGACGGTTTTTTGCTGGAAAGCGGCGAGGGAGAGGCGATGGGCTATGCGCTGATTGCCAAAACGTTCTCGCAGGAGCCGGGAGGGCTGGCCGTCTGGGTGGAGGAGCTAAGCGTGCTGCCGAAGTTTCGCGGACGCGGCGTGGGCACGGAGGTTCTGAAATGGCTGGAGGACTATTATCCCGGATGGAAACGCATCCGTCTGGAGGTGGAGCGCGACAACGAGCGGGCGATTCAGCTTTATGAGCGGCTGGGCTATGAGGAGCTGCCTTATTACCAAATGCTGAAGGATCGCGGGCCCGACGGGGGCCAAGCGCAGGCGTAGCGGACGGCCGGCGTCGGTCAGGCCAGACCTTCCGCAGGGCCTTTGCGGCGCGGAAAGTAACGGAGATCATCAATATTCATAGCATCCGCAGACGATCATTATTCTCCATAATCAGGCGGTTCAACAGGCGAATGAGGAGCCGCATGAATGGAGGGCAAGCCGGTAGGGCTTCGGCGGTTAAAACGAAAAGCTATCCCGCATGCGACCCCGGCAAGGGCGCTCCTCAAGCTTATCCGTCGCCCCTTTACCCGTCCCTGGGCCGCGAACGCGGCCCAAGAAAAGGGATTCCAAAGGGCGAAGCCCTCAGGCGGCGGGTTTGGGATGCGGCGCCGCCCAACGCCCATATCGCTGCATGCAGAAAGTTGATTTTCCCGCCCTTGCAGAAATTTCCCTTGACAAAGCGCGCGCGCTTATGCATAATTAACAATTGAATATACGGTGCTCAACATGCGCGCGGAAGGGGAGCTGAGCTTGCAACTGCGGTTAAACCAAGCGACGGCGTACGTTAAAGGTCGGCTATGCAAGCTCGATGTAGCCTGCGCGCAGGGCCGGCTCGTTGATATTTCCTCCATTCCCAATCCAGAGCCCGCCGACGTGCCGGCGCGGGCCAATCTGCTGTTGATTCCGGGTCTTGTTGATGTTCATGTGCATCTTCGGGAGCCGGGTTTTTTTTATAAAGAAACGATTGAAACCGGCACGCGGGCGGCCGCGCGGGGAGGCTATACCGCCGTGTGCGCCATGCCCAACCTGAACCCCGCCCCCGATACGCCGGAGCATGTACGGGCGCAGTGGGAGATCATCCAAAAAAAGGCGCGCGTGCGCGTTTATCCCTACGGCTGCATCAGCATGGGGCAAAAGGGCGGCGGCGAGCTATGCGATTACGCCGCGCTCAGGCCGTATGTCGTCGCCTATTCGGACGACGGGCGCGGAATCCAGGAGGAAAGCACCATGCGCGAGGCCATGGAGCGCGTCAAGGCGGCGGGCGGCCTTCTGGCCGCGCACTGCGAGGACGAAAGCCTGCTTGACGGCGGCTATATTCATGACGGAGCCTATGCCAGGGCGCACGGCCATCGCGGCATTTCCAGCGAGAGCGAATGGCGGCAGGTAGAGCGCGATCTGCGGCTGGCCAAAGAGACGGGCTGCCGCTACCATGTATGCCATGTTTCCACCAAGGAAAGCGTATCCCTGATCCGCAGGGCGAAGCGGGAGGGCGTGGACGTAACGTGCGAAACCGCGCCGCATTACATCTTGCTTTGCGACGAGGACCTCAGGGAAGACGGTCGTTTTAAAATGAACCCGCCCCTTCGCGGCGCGGCGGATCGAGACGCGCTGCTGGAGGGGCTGCTGGACGGTACGGTGGACATCATCGCAACCGATCACGCGCCGCACAGCGCCGAGGAAAAGAGCCGCGGGCTGGAAAAGAGCCTGATGGGCGTAACAGGGCTGGAATGCGCGTTTCCCGCGCTCTACGCCGGGCTTGTCAAGCCGGGCAAGGTCCCGCTGGAACGCGTCGTTCAGGCGATGACGGACGCGCCGCGCGCGCGCTTCGGCCTGACTCCGGTTGACCTGGATTCGGGCGGCGCGGAGGACTTTGCCGTGTTTGATTTAGACGACGAGTATACGCTGAATCCCAAGGAATTTGCGTCACAGGGGCGGGCTACCCCCTTTGCGGGCATGCGCGTTCAGGGACGGTGTATCCATACTTCAGTGGGAGGGAAAACGGTATGGCAATGCTAGGCAAGCCGCGCATGCTGGTGATGGAGAACGGCAGCGCGCACAGGGGTACCGCCTTTGGCGCAGCTTGCGACGCGGTTTGCGAGCTGGTGTTCAACACCTCCATGGTAGGCTATCAGGAGATTGTAACCGATCCCAGCTATACCGAGCAAACGGTCGTGATGACCTATCCGCTCATCGGCAATTACGGCATGACGGACGAGGATAACGAAACCCGCGTGCCCACGATGGGCGGGCTGGTGGTGCGCGAATACTGCGATATGCCGAGCAATTTCCGGTATACCAAGACCCTGTCTGAAATTTTAGAGGAAAACGGGATTCCGGGGCTTCAAGGCGTGGATACAAGGAGGATTTGCCGCATGATCCGCAGCGAGGGAAGCCAGCGCGCCCTTCTTTGCGACGCGGACACGCCCGTGCGGGAGGCCCTGGAGCGCGTTCGCGCGTACAGCCTCCCGACGGACTGCGTCAGCCGCGTGAGCTGCAAGAAAAAATGGTACGCGCGCACGCCCAACCCACGCTTCAGCATCGTCGCAATCGACTGCGGCATCAAGCTCAACATCATTCGCAAGCTGAACCTGTACGGGTGTAACGTGACCATCGTGCCCTACGACACGCCCGCCGATACCATCCTGAGCTTTCATCCGGACGGGCTGTTTCTTTCCAACGGACCCGGAAACCCGGAGGACGTGAAGCCGGCGATCCGGACCGTACAGGCCCTGCGAGGGCGGCTCCCCATTTTCGGCATCTGCCTGGGGCACCAGATCATCAGCCTTGCGTGCGGAGCCAAGACCTTCAAGATGAAGTTCGGCCATCGGGGCGGCAACCATCCCGTTCGGGAGCTGGATACTGGAAGGATTGAAATGACAAGCCAAAACCACTCCTTTGCCGTGGACGCGGCCTCGCTGGACGGTACGGGCCTTCGCATGACGCACCAAAACCTGTTGGACGGCACGCCGGAGGGCATGGAAAACAGGAGGGACAAGCTGCTGAGCGTCCAATACCACCCGGAGAGCGCCCCCGGTCCCCAGGACAGCGCCTACCTGTTCGACCGCTTCATTCACATGATGGAGGAGGAGAGAAAGCATGCCTAAGCGCGCCGATATTCACCGCATCCTGGTGATTGGCTCCGGCCCGATTGTAATCGGCCAGGCGGCGGAATTTGATTACGCGGGCACGCAGGCATGCCTTGCGCTGCGCGAGGAGGGCTACGAGGTGATCCTCGTCAACTCCAACCCCGCCACCATCATGACGGATACGGACATCGCGGATAAGGTATACATGGAGCCCCTGACGCTGGAATACGTCGCCAAGATCCTTCGCTACGAACGCCCGGACGCGATTTTGCCCGGCCTGGGCGGACAAACGGGCCTGAACCTCGCCATGCAGCTTGAGCGCAAGGGCGTGCTGGCGGAGTGCCAGGTGGAAATCCTGGGCACCAGCTTTGAAAGCATCGAGATGGCCGAGGACAGGGAAAAGTTCAAAGAGCTGTGCATGCGCCTCCACGAGCCCGTGCTGCCCTCCACCATCGCCACCACGCTGGAGGAGGGGCTGCGGGCCGCCGCCGACATCGGGTATCCCGTGGTGCTTAGGCCCGCGTTTACCCTGGGCGGAACCGGAGGCGGCTTTGCGGATAACGAGGAGGAGCTTGCCGAGCTGTGCGGGCACGCGCTCAAGCTGTCCCCCGTGCATCAGGTGCTGGTGGAAAAGAGCATCAAGGGCTATAAGGAAATCGAGTACGAGGTGATGCGCGACCATAACGATACCGCCATCACCATTTGCAATATGGAAAACCTCGACCCCGTGGGCGTGCATACGGGGGATTCCATCGTGCTGTGCCCCAGCCAGACGCTGACCAACAAGGAATACCATATGCTGCGCGACAGCGCGCTGAAAATGATCCGCGCGCTGAAGATCGAGGGCGGCTGTAACGTCCAGTTCGCGCTGGACCCATACAGCTTTCAATATTATCTGATCGAGGTCAACCCGCGCGTATCCCGTTCCTCCGCGCTGGCGAGCAAGGCCAGCGGGTATCCCATCGCGCGCGTGTCCGCCAAGGTGGCGGTGGGGCTTGGGCTGGAGGAAATCCGGCTGGCCAACACGCCCGCGTGCTTTGAGCCCGCGCTGGACTATGTGGTCAGCAAAATCGCGCGCTTTCCGTTTGATAAGCTGGAGGGCGCGAGCAACCGGCTGAGCACGCAGATGAAGGCGACCGGAGAGGTGATGAGCGTCGGCCGCACGATCGAGGAAAGCTTGCTCAAGGCGGTTCGTTCCCTTGAGGTGGGGGCTTGCCATCTGTACAGCGCCCGCTTTGACCCTATGTCCGACGAGGAGCTGCTGAGCTATATCCGCGAGGGCACGGACGACCGGCTGTTCGCCATTGCCCAGCTCGTGCGCAACGGGGTTGATTTAGGGCTGATTTACGACCAGACGCGCATTGATATGCTGTTTTTGGAGAAGATCAAAAACATTGTGGAAGCGGAGCCCGAGCTCGCGCACGGGAAGCGGGACGCGGAGACGCTGCGCCGCCTGAAGCGCATGGGCTTCAGCGACAAGTACATCGGCCAGGCATGGGGCATGACGGAACAGGAGGTGTTCCGCGAGCGCGAAAAGCTTGGCGTGATGCCCGTGTACAAGATGATCGACACCTGCGCAAGCGAATTTGACAGCTATGTGCCGTATTTCTACTCCACCTATGAGGAGGAAAACGAGTCCGTCGTATCCAACCGCAAAAAGATCATCGTGCTTGGCTCGGGCCCTATCCGCATCGGTCAGGGCGTGGAATTTGATTACTCCACCGTACACGCGATCTGGACCATCCGCCGGGCGGGCTATGAGGCCATTATTATCAACAACAACCCCGAGACGGTTTCCACGGACTATACAACCAGCGATAAGCTCTATTTTGAGCCCCTGACCGTCGAGGACGTCATGAACGTCGTCGCCCTGGAAAAGCCCGAGGGTGTGATTGTGAGCCTGGGCGGCCAGACCGCCATCAACCTGGCCGAGCGGCTTCATGAGCTGGGGGTCAGGATTATCGGCGCCGGGGTGGAGGCGATCCGCCGCGCGGAGAACCGGGACGCTTTTGAGAAGGTGATGGAGCGGCTGGGCATTCCGCAGCCAAACGGGGAAGCCGTCACCGATATCGAGGCGGGCGTGAAGGTGGCGGAGCGCATCGGCTATCCGGTGCTGGTGCGGCCCAGCTATGTGCTGGGCGGACGAGCCATGCAAATTGTGCCGAACGAGCAGGCGCTGCGGCATTATCTGCGCACCGCTGTGGCTGTAAACGCGGACCAGCCCGTGCTGGTGGACCATTACATCACCGGCAAGGAGCTGGAGACCGACGCCGTATGCGACGGCGAGAACGTCTATGTGCCCGGCATCATGGAGCACGTGGAGCGCACCGGCGTACACAGCGGCGACTCCATCAGCGTGTACCCCACCTTCAGCGTCAGCGAAAAAGCGAGGCTGACCATCATCGACTATACCGTCCGGCTGGGCCTGGGCATCGGGATTGTGGGGCTTTACAACATCCAGTTTATTGTGGACCGGAACGACCAGGTGTACGTGATCGAGGTCAACCCCCGCTCCTCGCGCACCGTGCCGTTCCTAAGCAAAGCCACCGGCGTGCCCCTGGCGGACATCGCCACCCGCGTGATGCTGGGCCAGAGCCTGCGGGAGCAGGGCATCGTGGAGGTCATGGCGCCGGAAAAGGAGAAATGGTACGTCAAGGCGCCCGCCTTCAGCTTTAGCAAGCTGCGCGGGATGGACGCTTACCTGAGCCCGGAGATGAAATCCACGGGCGAGGCTATCGGCTATGACAAGCGGCTGACCCGCGCGCTGTATAAGGCGATGCAGGCCTCCGGCATGAACGTGGCTAACTACGGCGCCATTTTTGTTACCATCGCGGACAGCGACAAGGAGGAGGCCCTTCCCCTGATCCGCCGCTTTTACGATATGGGCTTCAACATCGAGGCGACGCGCGGCACCGCGGAGTACCTGAAGGAACACGGAATCCGTACCCGCATGCGCAAGAAGCTGAGCGAGGGCAGCGAGGAAATCCTTGATTCGCTGCGGCAGGGGCATGTGAACTATGTCATCAATACCCGCGACGCGGGCTCCTTCGGCCAAAACAGCGACGGCGCGCAGATTCGCCGCTGCGCGGTCGAAAATAACGTGACCATGTTCACCGCGCTGGATACGGTGCGCGTGCTGCTCGAGGTGTTGGAAGAAATGACTTTGGGCGTTTCCACGATCGACAGCTGAGCGGCCGGCTTAACCGCCATGCGGCATACCCAAGACAAATTGGCCGAAAGGAACCAGAGAGATGCAGTTCACCATTATCACCAATCAACCCATCGCGCCCGGCGTTTGGCACATGCGGCTGGGCGGGGATACCCGCGCCATCACCCGTCCCGGACAGTTTGTGCAAATCGCGGTTCCCGGGTTTTATCTGCGCCGGCCGATTTCGGTATGCGACTGGCGGCCCGGCGCTTACGGCACGCTGGACCTGATCGTGAAGGCGGTTGGGCACGGAACCGAGGCTATTACCCGGATGGCTTCCGGCACGGAGCTCGACCTATTGCCCGGGCTTGGGAATGGGTTCGACGTCAACGAGCGCGACGAGGTAACCGCGTCGCAGTTTCCGCTGCTGGTAGGCGGCGGCGTGGGAACGCCCCCGCTGTACGCGCTTTGCAAAAAGCTGCTGGCCGCGTGCAAGAAGCCGTCGGTTATCCTTGGCTTTAACACCGCGGACGAGGTTTTTTGGAAGCGGGAGTTTGAGGAGCTGAGCGTTCCCGTGCGCCTGACCACCGTGGACGGAAGCGCCGGACAGCGGGGGCTGGCGACGGACGCCATGCGCGCGCTGCATGGCAAGTATGACTATGTGTACGCCTGCGGCCCTGAAAAAATGCTCGAGGCCGTGTACCGGGTGTGCGAGGAGAGCGCCATATCGGGGCAGTTTAGCTTTGAGGAGCGGATGGCCTGCGGCTTTGGCGCGTGCATGGGGTGTAGCTGCAAGACGAAGTACGGCGAAAAGCGCATTTGCAAGGACGGGCCCGTGCTGTTCAAGGAGGAGATCATATGGTAAGCACGAAGGTCACGCTGTCCGGCTGGACGCTGGAGAACCCGGTGATCCCCGCGAGCGGGACGTTTGGCTATGGGCAGGAATTCAGGCAGTTTTATGACCTGAATCTCCTGGGCACGTTCTGCCTCAAGGGCGTTACGCTGGAGCCGCGCTTCGGCAACCCTACGCCGCGTATAGCCGAATGCCCCGCCGGAATGCTCAACGCCGTCGGCCTGCAGAACCCCGGCATCCGCCACGTCGTGGAGCAGGAGCTTCCCCGGCTGAAAACCTTTTTTCACAAAAAGGTGATTGCTAATATCAGCGGGTTTTCGCTGGAGGAGTACGTGGAGTGCTGCCGCCTGATCGACGGGCAGGAGCAGGTCGGGCTGATCGAGGTGAACGTGAGCTGCCCCAACGTGCATGGCGGGGGCATGTCCTTCGGCGTGCGGGCGGAAAGCGCGGCGGAGGTTACCAGGGCGGTGAAGGCGGTAACGACCAAGCCGGTGTACATCAAGCTCAGCCCCAATGTGACGGATATCGTAAGCATTGCCAGGGCCTGTGAGGATGCGGGCGCGGACGGCCTCAGCCTCATCAATACGCTGCTCGGCATGCGAATCAGCCTGAAAACGCGCAGGCCGGTGCTGGCCAACGGGACGGGCGGCCTTTCGGGGCCGGCGATCTTCCCCGTGGCGGTGCGCATGGTGTACCAGGTGGCGCGGGCGGTTCACATTCCGGTGATCGGCATGGGCGGCGTGGCCAGCGCCGAGGACGTGATCGAGATGATGCTGGCCGGCGCGAGCGCCGTGCAGGTTGGCGCCCAGAACCTTGTGGACCCCTACGCGTGCCCCGCCATCATCGACGAGCTGCCGCGCGCGATGGAGCGCATGGGCATCAGCGATTTACAGGAAATCATCGGAGGTGCGTGGAAATGAGCAGACCCCAAGGCGACGTCATCATTGCGCTGGATTTTCCGGACGCGGACAGCGTGTACGGCTTTCTGGACGGCTTCAGGGAGGAAAAGCCCTTTGTCAAGGTGGGCATGGAGCTGTTTTATGCCGAAGGCCCGCGGATCGTCAGGGAGATCAAGGCGCGGGGACACAAGATTTTTCTGGATCTGAAGCTGCATGATATTCCCAATACCGTCAGGAAGACCATGGCGTCCCTCAAGCGGCTGGACGTGGATATGACCAACCTCCACGCAGCCGGCGCCATCGACATGATGAGGGCCGCGGTGGAAGGGCTGACGCGGCCGGATGGCACGCGGCCCATGCTCCTGGCGGTGACGCAGCTCACCTCCACCAGCGAGGAATGCATGCGCAAGGAACTGTTAATCAACGCCTCCATGCCGGAAGCCGTTCGCACATACGCTCAAAACGCGAAGGAGGCCGGCCTGGACGGCGTGGTATGCTCGCCGTTGGAGGCCGCGCTGGTCAAGCAGGCGTGCGGGAACGATTTTTGTACCGTTACGCCCGGCATACGCTTTGCGGACGCCGTGGCGGACGACCAGGCGCGCGTCATGACGCCGGAAAAAGCCAGGCTGGGCGGAAGCGATTATATTGTCGTGGGGCGTCCCATCACCCAGGCGGCGGACCCCGTCGCCGCTTACCGGCGCTGCGTTAAGGACTTTATGGGGGAATAAGCGCCGCGTTTCGGCTGATGAACAGAAGGAGGAGCTAGGTATGAATAAGGAACGGGAGATTGCCAAGGCGCTGCTCTCCATCGGCGCGGTGTTCCTGCGCCCGGAGGAGCCGTTTACCTGGGCCAGCGGCATCAAGAGCCCCATTTACTGTGATAACCGCCTGACGTTGACCGCACCGGAGGTGCGTACCCAGGTGGAAACCGGGCTGATGGAACTGATTCAGCGGGAATATCCAGGGGTTGAGGCGCTGATGGGCACGTCCACGGCGGGGATCGCCCATGCGGCGATCGTGGCGCATTTAATGGGGCTGCCGATGGGCTATGTGCGCGGCGGGGCGAAGGACCATGGGCGGGGCAACCAGATCGAGGGCCGGCTGGAAAAGGGGCAGAAGGTTGTCGTGGTGGAGGATTTGATCTCCACAGGGGGCAGCGTGCTCGAGGTGGTGGAGGTTCTGCGCGGAGCCGGCGCGGAGGTGCTGGGCATCGCGAGCATCTTTACCTACGGTATGCAAAAGGGGCTGGATCGCCTAGCGGCGGCGGGCGTGAAAAACGCGAGCCTGTCCAACTTTGACGTGCTGGCCGGGGTCGCGGCCGAGACGGGCTATGTAAAGCCCGGACAGGTGGAAAAGCTGATCCGTTTCCGCGACAACCCCGGCGATGAAAGCTGGATGCGCTAGGGGAGCGCCTGCCCGCGACAAAGATGCGAAGCCTGTGCCGGCGGACAGACCCGGCGCAGCCGGAGAAGGAGAGAGGGAACATGCCGCGTCATTTGCTGGATATTACCGACCTGAGCACGGAGGAGATCGACGCGCTGATGGATCAGGCGGACGATCTGATTCAAAACCCCGGACGTTATGCCGCCTGTATGCGGGGGAAGAAGCTGGCTACGCTGTTTTATGAGCCCAGCACCCGCACGCGCCTGAGCTTTGAGGCGGCTATGATGGAACTGGGGGGGAACGTGCTGGGCTTTTCCACGGCGGACAGCTCCTCCGCGGCCAAGGGGGAGAGCGTGGCCGATACCGTCCGTACCGTGGCGTGCTATGCGGACATCATCGCGATGCGCCACCCCCAGGAGGGCGCGCCGACGGCGGCGGCTCAGGTCTGCCCTATCCCCATCGTCAACGCCGGGGACGGCGGCCATAATCATCCTACCCAGACGCTGGCGGATCTGCTGACGATCCGGCGGGAAAAAGGACGGCTGAACCAGCTTGTGGTGGGCATGTGCGGCGACCTGCAGTTTGGCCGCACGGTACACAGCCTGCTGGGCGCCATGTCCCGCTATAAAAGCATTCGGTTTGTGCTCATTTCTCCCAAGGAACTGCGCGTTCCCGATTATCTGCGCGAGGGGATGCAGCGCGGCGGCGTATCCTTTACGGAGGTGGAAAAGCTGGAGGACGTCATCGGCACGCTGGATATCCTGTACATGACCCGCGTACAGCGGGAACGCTTTTTCAACGAGGCGGATTATGTCCGCCTGAAGGACAGCTATATCCTGGACATGGAGAAAATGCGGCTTGCCCGGCGCGACCTTGTGGTCATGCACCCGCTGCCGCGCGTGAACGAGATCAGCCGCGCCGTGGACAACGACCCGCGCGCCTGCTATTTTAAGCAGATGCTGTACGGGAAGTTTATGCGCGAGGCGCTTTTGATGAAGCTATTGGAGGTGGGGGCGTGAATATTGACAGCATCCAGAACGGTTATGTGATCGACCATATTCCGGCAGGGAAGAGCATGGAGATATACCGCTACCTCGGCTTGGGCGCGCTGGACTGCTCCGTTGCGATCATCAAAAACGCGAAGTCGGGGCGCATGGGAAAAAAAGATATTTTGAAAATCGACCGGGAGATCCCGCTGGATTTGGACGTGCTGGGGTATATCGGGCCGGGCATTACGGTAAACGTGATTCGCAACGGCCAGCGCGTGGAAAAAAAACACCTGGAGATGCCCGGCCGGGTGGTGAACGTGATGCGGTGCAAAAACCCGCGGTGCATTACGCGGACGGAGCGGGAGCTCGATCAGGTTTTTGTGCTGGCGGACCGGGAGCGCAGAATTTATCGCTGCCTATATTGCGAGGCGCAGCACAAGGAAGGCTAGGCCGGCATGGGAGGCGGCGCGTCTGGCGCTCGCGGCGTTTTTGGATGAACGCCGGGGCGTGGGGCAAGCAAGAAAAATCATTCGGAAAGGGGCTTCAGCGGGAGGGGGACGTTGGGAGGCTCTGCCTCCCAAGCCCTCCGCCTAAGGGCTTTGCCCTTAGGAATCCCTTTTTGGGGCCGCGTTCGCGGCCCCA
>DBGEOK010000009.1:0-30937 GCA_048370855.1 Candidatus Limiplasma sp.
TTTGTTCCTTCTCATACATGGCTTGCATGCTGCCCAGCAGCTCGTCCACGATGCGCAGCTTCTCCTCCGTGGCGTTGCGCTCCGGGCGATACGTGATGCCCTGCCCGATGGTCAGCGTGCGATGCTTGCGGCTTGCGTAGATCGGGACGAACACCGCCCGTTTTTTTGTTTTCGCGTAATACATGGGCGCGAGCATCGCAAATCCCGTATAAAGCTGGCCGACGCCCTCGCGGGCGTAACCCGTTTGCCCGGGCTCATGCTCCTCGCCGTTTTCGGGGAAAAGCAGGATATTGTCGCCCGCTTGCATGGCGTCCAGCGTCAGGCGGAAGGTTTTCAGCAGCTCGCGCGGCTGCCCGCGGTAAACGGGAATGGCTTCCAGGCTGCCGAACACCCACATGATGAGCGGCGTAATCAGCTTGATAATGGGGCGCTTCCAGCTTTCGGGAATCCATTTCTGCCGAACCATCGTTCCCTGATACACATGCTCCACAATGGCCTCCTCGTCCATCATGTTGCTGATGACCCAAGGCCGGAAGGCGATGGGCACATAGAGGTTCGCAACCACCGGGCCATAAATTTCCCCGTGGTTGCAAATCAATATCATGGTTCCGTCCTCGTACCCGGCGAGGTTTTCCCGCCCGATTACCCGATGGTAATACAGCGGGCGCAAAAGCGTAATGATGACCTTCACGCCAAAGCGGTTTTTATGCCGCCTGACGACCACGCTATCCAACTGCCGCCTCAGGGCCGGATTGTCCTTCCCTTCGCTTTCCAGCGTCAGCCAGCGGGCAAGCTTCTGAAAGTGGCGGTTGTTCATCGGAAAATGCAGCACGCTGACGACCGCGCCCGCCAGCAGCAGCAGCGGCGGCACAATCATCAGCGGACGGAACGCGGACGCGAGAACCGTAAGGTCCAGCGTTTCCAGCCGGCCCGCCGGCATGCACAGCAGCGTCAGCAGCACCAGGGCGACCATTTGCCCCAGCAGGATGGACAGCTCCGTACTGGACGCGCAAATCTGCGCATAGCCGTGCATGCGTTCCTTTAGCTGAAATTCCGCCACATCGGTCATGCGCCCGCCCAGCTCCGCGAGGGAGGTGACGCTCACCGTAAGGCCGCTTACGCTCAGCGCCAGCGCCAAATAGCTCCACAGCAGGTTTGGCGCCCGCCCCATCTGCCGGTAAAACAGAAACAGCCCGTACATCCACAAAAACAGGCCGATCAGCAAAAGCTGCGTTGCAAAAGGCCGGCGCACATGCTTGAGGAAGAGCATGGATACCTCCCGCATCACAACCGTGCACCCTACCGAAAGCAGCATGCAGGTAAACAGCTCCTGCGTGGTCAGGCCGATGAAGGTGTAGACCATGACCAGCGTAAGCTGAAGGGCGAGAAGCACCAGCGTATGCATGCTCTGGTACGCGCTGTAAGCATGCACCTCGCGCAGCTCCCGCGTCATTTTAACGACCGTATCCTTATCGATATCGTCCGGCACGCTCTCCAGCGCCACCAGATCGCGCTCCCGCCACAGGCCGTATCCTTCCAGCAGCGCGCCCGCCGCGAAACCTCCCAGCATCTGCCATGCGCTGGCCGGGTCCATCGAGGAAAACAGCAGCCAGGCCACCGCGCCCATGGGCAAAACGTATAGAAGCGCCATCATCACCCAATACGCCTGACGGCCGACCGTCCGGCGCATCCTGCGCCCGGTCAGGCGGCGGCCGGCAACCGCCCTGAGGCTGACGGCCAACACCACCGCAAACACGATCCACACGGGAGCGGTGCTGAGCAGCACCGGGTACAGCAGCACCAGCAGCAGCGCGCACAGGAGCATGAGCGCCGTCATCACCGCAATGGCGGCAGCCATGCCCCGCGTCAGGTACTTGCGGCCGTCCCCAAAAAGAAAGTGGGTCATTGTCATGGCGACGCGGGCGGTCATGAACATCGCCCCGCCAAAGACCGGCAGCATGCCAAGCGCGCTGCTGAGCATCGTGCAGTACATATACTCGTACAGCGTGCTTAACGACATCAGCACCAGCATGACGCGGCGGGAAGAGGCGGCGGAAATCTCCTGGGTATCGCGGGGGCTTAGCACGGCAGACGCTCCTTCGTATCGTTTCAACTCGTTCATCATAATTGTAACACACCGGGCGGAGAAGGAGCAAGCGAGTATGTGTGAAAACCGCCGTTTCAAGGGCGTGTTGACATATCTGCCCCGCGCCGCGCATACCCTACCTACAAAGCCGCCAGGAGGGAATAAAGATGATGGATATGAGTATGGATGTTTTTGAGAAGCAAGGCAGCGACGCCGCCAAAGCGCCGGAAATTCTCCGCGAGGAGCTCCCGCTGCAGCGCTTTGTGGGCGAAAACCTGAGCCAGGCCGTGGTCGAGGGGGAAATTGCGCTTCCCGGAGGGCTGCGGGAAGAAACGACCGTGCTGTGCGCCGAAGCGATGGCCGTGCTGGACCGCAGCGAGGTGCAGACCGACCGCGTGGACGCCGACGGCAAGGTAACGTTCCACGTGCTGTATACCCAGGGAGACCCGACCCATGTGAGTTCCCTGGAGGCTTCGGCGGAATTTAGCCATACGGTGGATTTTCCGGGCGCGGCAAGCGGGATGACGGCCCCGATCAGCCTGATGGTAGAGCATGTGGAGGCAAACGCTCAGGGCGGGAGGCTTCACCTGATGGCCATTCTCCGCGTACAGGCGCGCGTGCTTTCGGACGAGCCCCTGGCCGTTGTAACCGGGATTCGCAACGTGGATGGCCTGATGATTAAGACGGATACCCTTTCCGGCTGCCAGACCGTGGCCTCCGGAGCGCAGGACGCGCTTATTCGGGACGAATGCGAGCTTAACGCGGTGCTTCAGATTACCGATACGCTTTATGCCACCGCCATCGCCACCGTTTCGGACGTCATGGGCGGGGAAGAGCGGGCCACCATCTCCGGCAACGTGCTGCTGGAGGTAACGCACCGCAGCTCCATGCCCTCGCGCCCGCTGGTGGTCACGCGGCACACCATCCCCTTTGAGGAAACGCTTTCGCTCATGGGAGAAAACGGCGACGCGCTGTGCTGCGACGCCGTGGTCAAGGACGTGGCGGTGCTTTCCCAGGAGGGACAGGAGGAGGGCGGCCGCACGCTGAGGGCGGAGGTGCTTCTCGGCCTGAGCGCGCACGCCACGCGCAAGCGGGATGTCTGCCTGCTGCTGGACGCTTATACCACGCAAGGCAATCTGCTGGTTCCGCAGCGGCAGCAGGTGCTGCGCGCCCTTGCCCATAAGCAGGTTCAGACCGCCGAGAGCGGCAAGCTCACGCTTCTGCTGGACGGCCAGTCCCCGGCGCGCACGCCCCTCAGGGCTTCCCTGCGCCCCATTATTACCGACCTTTCAAAGTCGGGCGGAAAGCTCAACGTGGAGGGCATGATGGAGACGACGCTCCTTTACATGACTGACGACAGCGACGTTCCGCGAAGCTATCAGACTGAAGAACCCTTCCGCATGAGCTTTGCCTGCGACCTGAGCCGACCTGAAAGTATCGTGCTGTACCCTAGCAACATCGAGGTCAGCGGCATAACCAGCGACCGCGTCGAGGTCAAATACATTCTGCACGTAAGCTGCTACGATGTGCAGCTTGGAGACGAGCCGCTCGTGACCGGTGTGGACGAACAGCCCGCCGAACCGGCGGAGCCGGGAATCCTGCTGTGCTTCAGCCAGCCCGGCGAAACGCTTTGGGATATCGCCAAGCGCTACCGGATAAGCTGCGACAGCCTGAAACGAATGAATCCCTCCCTGGGAGACGGAGAATCGGACTCGCCCGAGAGGGTCATCCTTTGGAGAAAGTAGCCCCGCACGGGGCGGAACAGCGCCGGCAGTCGGCTCCGGCGACGGCAGGCTTCAATATAAGCGGTTCATCAAGGGACGCCCAAGGCTCTGGGATGAGCCTTGGGCGTCCTCAGATTGTCGACAAACCTATTTGGGGGTGGTTTGGAGGGGCTGTCGCCCCTCCAAATGAAATCGTATCGCCTGGCTTTGCCAGGCGGGCGGGGAGTTTGCGGCTTTGCCGCAAACACTTCCGACAGTCTTCGACGGAAAAGCTCGCCGAAGGGCGGGCTTTTTCGACGGCCTGAGGACGCCCAAGGCTCTGGGATGAGCCTTGGGCGTCCCTTGATGGACGAGATTCCGCTCCAGCCTCCGCGGCAATGAACGGGCAGACGGTTTTTCCCGTAAGGGAATGCCGCGATAGAAAGATTTTGACCGCCGGGGCAAACGCATACCTCCGCGTCGGCGTTCCCTGAAAAAAACGTGCCGTAAGGCTCCGGCCCCTTTTCCAGGGGCTTGAGCTCCGGCAAACAGCCGCGCCGGATCTTGTTCGTTCCCTGCTCTTAGGCGGCGTCATACGCGCCGGGATAGGCAAGCGCCATCCCGGTTTTTTGCCGATTCGTCATGCAGCCGCGCCTCAAGATCCGCCTTCACCGGCAAACGCCCTTTAAAGCCCGGCCGCGTTTTGCTTCGCCCGAAAAACACCCCCCGTGGGAGCTTGCCGCCTCCCTCCGGAGGGCTATCGCGGAATGGCTCGCCGAACCCCCGCGCGTTCCCCAGCGACGCGGCACTCATAATACCCGCCGCGTCCGCTTTTGTCGGGCACAAAGGTACAGAGGAAATCCGCGTCCGCGCGGGAAAGCTCAAAGCTTTCGCCGCCGAGCGCGTCCAAAAAGCGTGGATAGCCGTTTCGATCAGCGGGAAAAGCGACCACGGACGCAAGGGAGTCCCCCAGCCATAGCAAAAGCAGGGGCCCGTCCGCTTCCAGGTCGGCGAAGCGCGCGTCATAGGAAAAAAGCTCGCGCTGCTCCAGGCGCGACAGCCCTTCGCTGCTGGGAACAAACTGCGCGGTGTCCCATTCCTGCGGGTACGCGTCGGAAAGGCGGAAGCGCCCGCCGTCTCGGAGGTAAGAGAATACGGCGCCCGTCCTCAGCACCGAGGGATCGGCGTCGGGGCGGCGTATGACGGCGGCGTTCAAAAAGGCCGCGGCGGCCGCCATGAGGGCGAGCATGCACAGCACGGACCACAACGGCGAAAGCTTTTTCATCCTTAGTTTCCTTTCGGGGGGCGAAAGCCCGCTATTGAAGGCGCGCGGTAAAGCTGAGGAGGGTCGCGCTGGGGGCGTTAAACAGGCGGCCGCTCATGGGGTAAAAATCGCTGGCGCCTATTCCGCCGGATATGTATTGGTTCACGCTGTTCACGCGGTGCATGCCTTGAATGCCCTCGTCCGAGGGGAACCAGCCCAAGTCCGGCACATAGATTGCGCCCGCCCCCGGCAGCCGCCACTGACCGCCGCAGTAATGCCCCGCGAGCAGCAGGCTCATGTTGCGGAAGTTGAACACGGCGCCCTGATCGGCCCATTCGATGCTGGTACGGATGTAATCGGCGGTTAGCGGGGCATGCGTCACGGCAATCTGCAAATCCGCGCTGGTCATGCCCTTGATGGCCTCGACCGTGCGTTCCATGGCCTCCAGGCGGTAGCACAGGGCGCGGTAGCTTGCGCCGCCCTCCGCCTCATATTGCTGGCCGAGGGCTTCCATGCTTGCCTTCTGGTTTTGAAGGCTGCCCAGCATTCCGGCGGCGTCCACATCATACAGGTATTCCGGTACAAACCATACCAGCTTTTTACCGACCTGCTGGCTCACAGGGGCGTCCAGGTAAATGGCGCCCTCCTTTTGAGCCGCCAGCACCCAGTCCGCCAGCACCTCGGGCGTGCCGCGCGCCGTGGAAACGACGGGCGGGGGATCGTCGTCGCCGGCGATAAAATATATCGGCGCGGTCGTATTGATCTGCATCAGGGTATGGATCAGCGTAACGAAGGGCTCGTATTCCCCGGTCTGACCCACCATGTCGCCGCTGAGCACAACGGCGTGGTAGGTTTTGCCGTGAAGGAGGCTTCGCCAAATGTTCAGGTCGCCGCCAAGCGCGGAGGCATGAAGATCGCTGATATGGAGCACCGTAAAGCCCTCGAAGGCCTTGTCCAGCGACATGACCGAAACTTTTTCGTTCAGCAATTCCACCTTCCCGTTGGAGGCAAAGTTCAGCAGCAGCGCGGTCATTATCAGCGCGGCCAGCAGAACCGCTACCGTCAGCAGGCAGCCCAGACGATTGCTTTTTGGCTTTTCAGGGGCGAAAATATAGGCGTTTTTGCGTTTTCCCAAGGCCATCCCCCCCAGATGTAGTATCTACCTCCATGATAGGAGAGGGCGGGCCGTAAGTCAACGGGTTTTTTCTAAGCAAATCATTACGCTTTTCGACAAAATTCACATCAAATCGGCATTGAAACGATATAGTTGGTCATAGATGATTGATACCTGGAAAATGAATGCTTTGTAAATTCCCACGAGCGGGTGGGTGTGTAAAAAAACAATTTGTGCTATACTGATTTTGTTTATCATTTTGGCATGATTTGTCGACCGCGGGCGAACGATTTTTGCCCCGGTCGACAAAAATCCACCAAGCTTGTCATGGCAAAGGCTGTCTCCCATGCGTTATGATGGGGACAAGCCCGCTGTGGCAGCCGGAAGCCGCTGCGGGCGGCGGAACAGGAGTACCCCCTTGGCCAAGGAAAAAACAAGCTTCGTATGCGCGTCATGCGGCTATGAAACGTCGCGCTGGCTGGGCTGCTGCCCCGACTGCGGGGAGTGGAATACCTTTGAGGAACGCAGGACGGCCCAGGCCGCGCCCAGCAAAACAGCCGAAAAAGCCGCGAAGTACCAAACCGCTCGCAAAAGCGAAATTCTCACATTGTCTCAGGTAGAGGAGCGGCAGGAGCCGCGTTCCACCACCGGCAACGAGGAGCTCGACCGCGTTCTGGGCGGCGGGCTGGTGACGGGCAGCGCCATCCTGCTGGGCGGCGACCCCGGCATTGGCAAGAGCACTTTGCTGCTGCAAGTGGCCGGCAGCCTGAGCCAACGGCGGCGCGTGCTCTATGTAAGCGGCGAGGAGAGCGCGCGGCAAATCAAAATGCGCGCCGCGCGCATCGGCGTACCGCAGGATAAGCTCTATGTGCTTGCGGAAAACGATGTGGAAAGCATTCTGGAAAAATGCGACCGCATGCAGCCCGACGTGCTGATCATCGACAGCATCCAAACCATGGTGTCCGAGGACAGCGCCAGCGCGCCCGGCAGCGTGTCGCAGGTACGGCAGAGCGCGGGCGCAATCGTGCGCTACGCCAAGGAAACCGGCACCTCGGTCTTCATCGTCGGGCATGTGACCAAGGAGGGCAGCCTTGCAGGGCCCAGGATTCTGGAGCACATGGTGGACGCGGTGCTGTATTTTGAGGGCGACCGTCAGCATGAGTACCGCTTACTGCGGGCTGTGAAAAACCGGTTTGGCTCCGTTAACGAGCTGGGCGTGTTTGAAATGCGCTCGGAGGGTATGACGCCCGTTCCCAACCCGAGCGAAAGCCTGCTATCGCAACGCGCCAGGGGCGCAAGCGGCAGCGTGGTATTCTGCACGCTTCAGGGCAGCCGTCCCATTCTTTGCGACCTGCAGGCGCTGGCCGCGCGGTCGTTTTACGCCGTTCCCAAGCGAACCGTGGGCGGTATGGATTCCAGCCGCGTCGCCCTGCTGCTGGCCGTGATGGAAAAGCGCGCGGGGAAAAAGCTATTCGATCAGGACGTATACATCAATGTCGCGGGCGGCCTTGCGCTGTCCGACCCCGCGGCGGATCTGGCGGTCTGCGTCGCCGTGGCGTCCAGCCTGATGGGCTTTACGCTCTCCGGCAGCCTGAGCGTGATGGGCGAGGTAGGCCTTTGCGGCGAGGTACGCCCGGTTAACCAGGCCGAGCGCCGCGTAGCGGAATGCGTGCGGCTTGGCTTCACGGAAATCCTGCTGCCTAAGCAGAACCTGAAGGGTATCCGTCCCATTAACGGCGTGCGGATGACGGGCGTGGACACGTTGATGCAGGCCCTTGCCGTCGTCGCCGACTGACGCCGGTTTTCACAAGACGCGGAGGCTTCCGGCGGGACGGACGAAGCGCCCTGCGCGGCGCGCAGGGTCTACGCTTGGCAAACGGGCGGCTTTATTTTCTGATATGAGTAAAGGCAGGTTATTTTGATATGATGAAAAATAAAACCCTTGAAAGGCTGATGCGCTTTTTCATTACGGTTTTGGGCGCCGGGGTGGGCGCGGCGGCGGCGGCGCTGACGTTGCCGCTGCTTTATCGGCGGCAGCCGGAGTTTATGACGCACGCGTACGCGCCGGTGCTGGTATACGTGGCGCTGTGCCTGGCGGGCGCGGCGGCGTGCTTTGGGCTGTCCTCCGCAATCATCGGCAGAACCATGCGGCTGATAAACGCGACTGAACGCCGGTGGGAATCGATGCCCACCCAGCAGATTGTGTTAACCTCCATAGGGCTGATTATGGGCCTTGCGGTAGCGGCTCTCCTGACGCAGCTTATCCTCTCGGCTGGCGCGAGCCTGATTACGATCAGCTTCAGCGCGCTGACCTATGTGGTGCTGGGCTATATCGGCATGCATATCGGCTATCGCCGCTACCATGAGGGCAGGCAGTCCGCCCACCGCCTCCGCCGCAGGCTTCGCAAGACCGAGGGGACGGAAAGCTTTCTCAGCGACGCGCTGCTGGCCGAGGAGGACGAGGAGGCGGACGGGCCTCCGCCCAGCGTGACGCCCCGTAAATATTTGGATACGTCCGTGATTATCGACGGCCGGATTCTGGATATTGTCAAGACGGGCTTTTTGGAAGGAGATATTGTGATCCCGCAGTTTGTTCTGGCGGAGCTGCGCCATATCGCCGACAGCGGGGACGGGCTGCGCCGCGCCCGCGGACGTCGGGGGCTGGACGTGCTCAACAAGCTGCAAAAAGAGCTTAAAAACCCTATTGTGGTGGAGGAAACGGACTATCCGGACCTGGACGAGGTGGATGTAAAGCTGCTCCGGCTCTGCCGCGACCAGAACGGCATCGTCGTAACCAACGATTATAACCTGAACAAGGTGGCGGGCGTGACGGGCATCCGCGTGCTGAACATCAATGACCTTGCCAATGCCGTTAAGCCGATGCTGATGGCGGGCGAGGAGCTTACGGTTCAGATCGTGCGGGAGGGCAAGGAGCCGGGGCAAGGGGTCGCCTACCTGGACGACGGCACGATGATCGTGGTGGAAAACGGCCGCCGCTATGTGGGAGAGAATGTAAGCGTCGTGGTGACGACGGTTTTGCAAACCAGCGCCGGCAGGATGATTTTTACCAAGCTAAAAAGCATGGATGAAAAAGCCGGCTGACGAAATCAAACCCAAAACGGCTCCCCTTCCCGGCAGGCGACGCGCGGGAAGGGGAGCCGTTTTGGGCTGAAAACAAGTAACTAGAACCCGGAGGGGCTGTCTGAGCCGGAGCCGTTTTCCCAAGAAGCGCCGCTGTCAACCCAGCCGGAGTTTTCGTCTAAGGAGCCGTCGTTAACCCAGCCGGAATGATTGTCCCAGGAGGAATCGTCCTCGACCCAACCGGAGTTTTCGTCCAGGGAGCCGTCGTCAACCCAGCCGGAATTGTTGATCCAGGAGGAATCGCCGTCCACCCAGCCGGAGCTTTCGTCTAAGGAGGGGCTGCCTTCCACCCAGCCGGAACCTTCGTCCCATGCTCCGCTGTTCTCGGTCCATCCGGAGCCTCCGTCTTCCCCGCCAGGGTCCGCCGGGCCGTCGTCTGCCGCCGTCGGCTCCTCCGCGGGCGTCAGATAGGCCTGATTTCGGTTTTGGTTCCACAGTCCAAGCTGATACTGAAGCTCGCCGGAGGAAAGGTCATACCCGAAGCCATTCAGCCCGACTGGGTCAAAGCTGACTTGCATGGGCATATAAAGAAGCGCGCTGGAAGCTCCCGCCACGCTGACGCTCTCGCCCAGGCCATAGGACGGCTGACCTATGCCCGCGATATCCGCCGTCGTCAGGCTTGCGCAGTCGGTGATTACAAAGAGGGAAACGCGATGAACCTCAACGTTGGCGGCGCTTAAAAATGAAAGCTGAACGCTGAGGAAATCCCCTTGCAGGGTAAGCGTCGCCTGGCCAATGACGTAGGCGTTGCTGGCGCAGACGGATACGGTCTGGCTGCCCTGGGAGCGAAGCGCGTCCAGATCCACCATTGTGCCCATCAGCCAATCCGAGGAAAGCCCGGCATCCAGGTCGCGCAGGCGGACGCCGTATGTACAGGCCCCGTTATAGGAAAGGCGCGGCTGCAAGTGCATGAAGGGCATGGCAAAGACGTAGTTTTCCACATACAGCGTCACCAGGTACGGGATGGTGCGGTTATCCACAAACGGCAGGTAAATCACGCCGCTGTCAAAGGTACCGCTTTGGTAGCCGTAATCCTTGTCAAAAAGAAGCGTGTTGGTGTCCACCTGCAGCAGCGTCAGCCGAACGCGCGCGGTAAGCTCGCTGGTGTCGCTGATATACTTCTGCACGCGGATTCCCTGCGTTTGGGCGGAAAGATGCCGGGCCACATATTCGTCGCTGTTCAGGCTGTCCATATCCAGCAGGTCTACATCGAGGGTAAAGCAATCCTCTGCACGCGAGGAGGAAACGGGGTTTCCCCAAAGGGCGAGGCAGAGAACCAGAGCGATCATCGCCAAAAACCGGTGCTTTTTCATTTTCATTTGATACTCCTTTGACGGACGGCTTGCCAGTCGGCACCCATCCACAAATGACAACGATTTAGTTTACCATTTCCATGCATCAGTTTTACTGCGAATTTATCAAATGAACGACACACTGATCGAAAAAAGCGTAACAAAATCGTAATACTCCATTTACTTTTACGAAATTATTTGATATACTTGGAACACGATGCCGAAACAGGCGTCCTGATACCGATTAGCAGAACCAAGGAGGAACCGACGATGAAACCGACCTTGCATTCCACCAGCCGGAGGGCGATCGCGCTGGCGCTTATTTTGCTGACGCTGTGCTCGTCCGCGGCATCGGCGGCAGCGCGGTACAGCACGCTGGAATTTGGTTCCCGCGGGTCGGACGTGCTCAAGCTTCAAAAGGCGCTGGTCACGCTGGGCTTTGATCCCAACGGCACGGACGGAAAATTCGGAAGGGGCACGGAAAACGCCGTGGTCCTCTACCAAACCTCCAGAGGGCTGACGGCGGATGGAAAGGCCGGCAACCTGACGCTGACGCAGCTTTATGCCGACCTGTCGGCAACGCAGGGGAGCGGTTCTTCGGGTTCTTCCTCCAATTCCTCCGGCACGACGACCACCAACCCCAACACCCTGAAATACGGGGACAGCGGCACGCGCGTGACGGAAATGCAAACCGCGCTGTCCAAGCTGGGATATGATACGAACGGCATCGACGGACGCTTCGGCGCGGGCACCAAGCTGGCGGTTCTCTCCTTCCAGAAGGCGCGGGGCCTGAAGGCGGACGGCCTTGCCGGAACCAAAACGCTGACGCTGCTCTACCAGCTCGCCGATCAGGCCGGCGGCTCCACGGGCGGTTCCTCCGGCGGAGGGTCGTCCTCCGGCGGAGCTTCCGACGGAAGCTATACGCGCACGCTGAGAAAGGGCTATACAGGCTCGGATGTGACGGCCGTGCAAACCCAGCTTCAGAAGCTCGGCTATTATGCGGGCGCGCTGGATGGAATTTATGGAACGGGTTCGGTGGCGGCGGTCAAAACGTTTCAACAAAAAAACGGCCTGACGGCGGACGGATTGGCCGGCGTCAGGACGTTTGAAAAGCTGTTTTCGTCCTCGGCGGTATCGGCGGGCGGCTCTACGGGCAGCTCCGGCTCTACGGGCAGCTCCGGCTCCTCCGGCGATTCGGGCGGCTCCGGCAGCGACTCCGGAAGCTCCGGCGCGTATATTACGCTGCGCTACGGCTCAAAGGGGACGGAGGTCAAGGAGCTGCAAAAGGCGCTGAAGGCGCTAAAGTATAACGTGACGACGGACGGCGACTACGGCGCGCTAACCCAGGCCGCGGTGTCCGCCTTCCAGAAGCGCAACGGCCTGGAGGTCGACGGCGTGGCGGGCGCCGGCACGCAGACGCTGCTGTTCAGCGGCAACGCCAAGGAGGCGGACCCCGACGCCGACAGCGATATGACGATTCCCGACGGCGTCGGCACGGCGGAAGGCCCCAGCAAGAGCAGCGTCAAGCTCCTCCATTGGTTTAACGAGGTTAAGCCTTCTATCAAGACTGGTCAGTCCGTAACCGTTTTCGATCCGGCGACCAGCCTGCAATGGACGCTGCGCTTTTACAGCCTCGGACGGCACGCGGACAGCGAGCCCAAAACGCTGACCGACACGCAAATTATGTTCAAGGCGTTTGGCAACACCAATACCTGGACGCCCAAGCCCGTATACGTCAAGCTGCCCAGCGGGACCTGGACGCTTGCAACCATGCACAACGTGCCGCACCTGACGGGCGGTATCAAGGATAACGGCTTCGACGGGCACCTGTGCGTGCATTTTCTGCGCGACATGGACGAGTGCAAGCAAAACGATCCTAACTATGGCGTTCAGCATCAAAACGCAATCCGCAAAAAATGGAAGGAAATGACCGGGATTACGGTGGAATAAAAAAGAGAACCCGCTTGGGCCCTCGCTGACAACATATGCCGCACGCCCCATCGCCGCGGCGCGCGGAAGCATCTAAAACGACGGACTGGCCAGGCTCCCGCTGATTGCGCTGAAAAGGCGCGCGTGAAAACCCGGCCGCAAACCGTAGGGCTCCAGGCTGGAACCCTCCGGGCAGGCCGTCAAAAAACTCATTTGGGAGGTTCGGAGGGCCGCAGCCCTCCGGGCTGCATTCCGAATCCAGCGACATGTGCGGTGGATTCGGAAGCCTTGCGCAGCAAGGTTTCCTTGCACGTTTCCCCAACCGCGCCGCCGGCGCAGGGGAAACGTGTTTTGTCGGAAAAGATCGCCGCTGGCGAGCTTTTTCGACACGCAAACCGGAGGGCTCCAGGCTGGAACCCTCCGGCATGCCGGGTTATTTGGCGTGATAGCTCGCGCACAGGCTCTCGTCGCAGTCGCCGGTATGGCAGCCGCAACGGGGGGCCACTTTGATGCTGTCCAGAGCGCACATCCCGTCGGAGTCATGGTGCTGGCAGCTTTCCACGTCACAATGGATACACTGGTTCTTGTTGGGGAACGACATTTCGTTCACCTCCCTTTCCTGTGATGGGAACAGTATGCGCAGCCCCGCCGCCGCTCATGCATCGCTCGACGCGCGCGCCGGTTTGTGCTATACTGTGTACGCTTTCAGCCATGAAAACAGCGGGGGTGTGAAAGGAATGCGCGGAGCCTCGAGCGTGCGGAGCCTTTGCCTGGCGGCGCTTGTGGCGGCGCTGTACGCGGCGATGACGCTTGCCTTCCAGGCCGTCAGCTTCGGCGCGTTGCAGTTTCGCGTGTCCGAGGCGCTGACGTTGCTGCCGGCGCTGTATCCGCAGGCCGTGCCCGGCTTGGCGGCGGGCTGCCTTCTCAGCAACCTGCTGGGCGGGGCGAACGCGTATGACGTGGCGTTCGGAACGCTGTCGACGCTGCTGGCGGCCCAGCTTACCCGCCGCCTGCGCCGCAACGTATGGCTGGCCGCGGCGGCGCCCGTCCTGTTAAACGCCGTGGTAATCGGGTTGGTGATTACCTATGCTTACGGCGTCAACGCGCTTTGGCTGAACATGCTCACCGTCGGCTTGGGAGAAGCCGGCGTGTGCTATGCGCTGGGCGTTCCGCTCGTCAAGCTGCTGAAGCGCCTGGACGCGGGCCGTTTGCAAAATTGAAAGAATTGTAAATTTTCCGGGCATGGCAGGGGAAACGTAAACGAGAACGTTATCATCGTTGAGGCGTGAGTTTGCTTGGCTGGGCCCGCGCCGCCTGAGCCCATAGGGAGGATGTAGAGATGTCGCGTCAAACAGTTAGAAAATGCCTGTCCTGGTGCCTGTGCCTTTGCCTGTGCGCAGCGATGCTGGGCCCGGTGATGGCGGAACCGGCGGATGGAAACGACACGGATATGATGACCGCTTTGCCGACGCCGACGCCTGTGCCGACGCCCGCCCCCTCGCAGGCCGGGACGGTCGCGCCGCCGCCCGCGGAAACGCGGGAGCCCCCCCGAAACGAAACGACGGAGGAACCCTCCGACGCGCAGAGCCCCGACCCGACGGATCGTATCGATCCGCCGGAGAGCGCCGCCCCGGCGGAAAGCCAATCTCCGACCGATAGCGCCGCGCCGACGGAGAGCCTGTCCCCGACCGACAGCGCCGCCCCGGCGGAAAGCCAATCTCCGACCGACAGCGCCGCGCCGACGGAGAGCCTGTCCCCGACCGACAGCGCCGCGCCGACGGAGAGCCTGTCCCCGACCGACAGCGCCGCGTCGCCGGTCAGCCCGTCTCCGACCGTCAGCCCCGCGCCGACGGTCAGCGACACGCCCGCGCCCGCATGGGATGAGAGCCGGTGCGATCACGTCAACGAGCATTGCGAGCGCGCCCCCAAATGCGGGATCGCGGGATGCGCGCATATCGGATTGGATGAAAACGGCAACGTAATCGCTTTGTGTCCCCTGGGGGAGTGGCTCTTTGCCGCCGCGGACGCGGAACAGGCGGCAGCCTCCGGGCAAAAGGCGGCGGCCAGGTCCGCGAGCGCCCCGATGGGCTTTGCGTTGAAAAATGGAGTGAACATGCTGTACCGTAGTGGCACGTACGAGCTGACGGGCGGGGGCGACCAGGCGGAGCTGTATGTGCGCGCCGGCGTGGCCGTATCTTTCGCGCTCAGGGGCGTTCAATTGAAAACCCTTCATTTGAACGCGGGCGTCGCCGCCGTGGTCGGGTTTGACGGCGACAACGCCATTGCGACCGTCGCCGCGCAGAACGCCGCGGTCTCCCTGCGCGGAAGAGGCAGCCTGAGCGTGACGAACCTGAACTGCGACGCGCTGACGGTGGCGAGCGCGGGAAGCGTGCGGCTGCCCGGTTATGCCGCGAGCCGAAACCAATACCGGCAATGGGCCTTTGACGCCGCGGGAACGACCTCCGCTACCGTGGATGGCGACGCGATTCCCTACACAGGCCCAAGCGCGGACGGCAAGGCGTATCTTTGGCTGCCGGAGCCGGGGCAGGGGCTTCCCTATACCGCCCGGCTGGAGGGGACCAGGCTCATTGTGGCCTCGATGCCGGAGCGGCCGACAAATCAAAACGACTACGACCTGAGCTCGGCGGCGGAGTTTCAGGCGCAACAGGATCAGGCTTATCAGATCATCGCCGGAGCGAATCCCCAATCCAAAACGCTCCGGGTGAGTCAAACGGGGGTTTCCCTCAGCCTGTCCAACATCGGCAACGGCAGCTCTGCGCCGTCCGTTGAGGCCGACCAGCCGGCGACGCTTTTTCTAAGCGGCCAAAACGCGCTGAACCGCCTGTCGGGCTCGGCTGCGTTGACCCTATCGGGCGGCGGCAGCGTCTCGGTTCAGGAAATTGCTGTGCCAAGCCTGACGGTTCTGGGTCCGCTGACCCTATCCTTCGGGGCGGATACGGCTGGCGCGCTGAGCGGCTGGCAGAGCGTAGCGGTCGACGGCGACCTTTCGCTGGATACCGCGGCGATTTATCAGGGTAAGCAAATGCCGCTGTGCTATATGCCATCCAGTCCGAGGACCGGCTTTTTACCGCTGCCGGCTCCCGCGCCGGGCTATCGCTATCAGGCGACGCTGCAGGGCGGCAAGCTGAACATAGCCGCCGTGGAAGGCGCGGCGCAGTTGCTGGAGCTGACAAACGCGGGTCTGCCCAACCTTGGCTCCGGCAACTATCTGCTCAGAGGCGGGGACGGGGTTACGGGAGACGTGGTGATTCCCGCCTCGGCCAAGGTGAAGCTGACCCTTGAAAACGTCCGAACGACGGGCAGCCTCAGGCTTGGCGAGGGCGCGAGCGTGTCGATTGCGGTTTTGGGCGCGAGCCGCTTTGGCGGGACGGTGACGCTGGGAAAGAAAGCGTCCCTGAGCGTGAGCGGTACCGGATCGCTTTATGCCGGATCGGTCAGCGGAGGCGCGGGCTGCTCCACAACGGTTGGCAATCAGACCAGCCTGACGCTTGGGGCGGGAGCGGCCCTGCCCGGCAGCAAATTAAAGCCGACCGTTATTTTCGTTGCCGACAGCGCGAACAATCCGATGCTGAACCGGGAGGTCACGCTGAAGCTGGGCCGGGAAAAGCCCTTTACCACCAACACGGGCGCCAACGGGCATATTACGCTGTGGCGCTCGAAGGCTCTGACCAAGGTGGACGCCGTCGTGCTTTCGGAGTCGGAAACGTACGCGACGATTTTAAGTGGCGGGATGGGAGCGCCCGACGCGCTGCCGGGTAAAATCAGCGACGAGCAAAGAAAGGACGAAAACGGGAGCCATTACGTCACCTTTACCGCGGCGGGCGGAAAAACCATGGGCATCCAGTATTACGTCCGCGATCAGGCCGTCGATATGCCGGATACCTTTGCGCCGGACGCGGGCATAGCCTACATGAAGGATGGCAGGTGCGTCATCAGCGGGCTGAAGGACGGGAGCGTGGTTACCTACCGGGCCTTTGCCTCGGCGTCGGAGAACGCGGCGCTTTCCGCGGATACCGCCGACGCGTTTACCTTTGGCGAGCAGCATCGGTTTACCGTTCGCTTTCTGCAAATCTCCAAGCAGACGAAGGAGTATGACGGAAAGGCCTTCCCGCTGAATAAAAAGCTGCTGCCAAGCGGCGTAAGCCAAAAGGACGTCAAGTATTATTCGGGCAACGAGCTGCTCTCCGGCGCGCCGGTCAACGCCGGCCAATACATCGCCAAGGTGACGGTTCCGGAGGGCCATCCGAATTATCTGCCGGGCGTATACAGCGTGGATATCGACATTACGCGCCGCCCGGTCTATATCTACCCCGAGCCCGCCAGCAAACTGAAGGGCGAGGAGGACCCCCCCTTCTTTTACACCTATAGCGAGATGATCGGGGACGACGAGGTAACCGGATGGCTGATACGGGTCAAGGGGGAATGGTACGGCAACTATGCCTACCTGCCGGACCGGCTCTCCGCTACCGGGGATAACTACGACATCCGCATCGACCCGGATACCCCGGCGTTTTTCATCGACTGGGGGCCGCACCACTATATGCCCTACGACCCCTTCGCCAGGATCGATCCCGTTTACGACGAGCTTCGGTTCAGCGACGGCTCCAAGCTGAAAACGCAGATTCGGACCAACGAGCAGCTCAAAATTGGGGATGTTTATTATGGGGAGCTCGTTACCGATACGCAGGATCATAAGGATCGCCCCATTACCCCGACGCTCAGGCTGCGCGGCGGTTATGACGACGCGCTGCTGATCCTGACGGCGGAGGCGGAGCTTAACAAGGACGGGGGCTATCAGACCGACGCGGACGGCAAGCGGATGGTGCGCGGGCGGCAGTTGACGTTGTCCTACGCGACGCTCAACCGGCTGAAAACGCAAAACATCAACTACCTCGCCTTTTCACTCAACGGCGCCTCCGTCCTGGTGAACCTGGAGGATTTGCGGGGCTGCGCGAAGCTGGATAAGCTGATGGAGGATAACGATATTTCCCGGATCGGTACCAAGTTCCTCCTCATTCTGGAGCCCGTCGCTTCGGAAGAAGACCTGGCGGAAGGGGAGGCCTCCGCGGCCGACGCGGCGCGCCTTTCGGAACCGCTGATGCGCGTGGGAGCGTATCTGGAAAACAACGGGCGGCGCGTGGATATTTCGTCCGCTCTGACGGGCGCAAGGATGCTGTTTGACGCAAGCGGCCTTTTAGAGGACGGCGGAAGCGACGCGCCTGAGCCGGACGGCGCAGACATTACCGAAACGGTTATGGGCAAGCGCGCCGAGCCTACTCAGCCGCCCCGCTCCGATCAGGAGGCCGCCGCCATTGCCGGCGCGAAGGGAGAGGCCGAAACCACCGAGGAGCTGCTCGAGGTGGCCCAAAGCCTGCTGATCAAGCAGATCGACCGCTTTGGCTATACGCTGGCGCGCTATGGAGAGAGGGCTTCGATACTTGACAGCACGCCGGTCGTGCCCTATACTTCATCGGAGTCGAACGCGGCGATGTTCAGGGCGCTGATGCGGACAAAGCCCTATTTGGTCGCGGCGTTTGACCGCAGCGGACTATACGGCCTCACGGCGCAGCCGCGCTGATCTGGCGTTACTGAAAAGGAGGTACTTCTTTTATGGCTCTATGGACCAAAAGGCTGCTCTCCATCCTGATGTGCGTAACGGTCGCGTTCGGGGTGGCGGGGGCCGCGGCGGAAAGCTCCCTGACGACCAACGAGGACGAACTGCTGGACGGCTATGTTCCCTCCGACCTGACGCCGGAGGAGCTCGAGCAGTGGCAGGAATGGGCGGAGGCGGAGACGGGCGCCGGCTCGCGGGAGGATCAGGCCGCCGAGTTGACGCCTGAGGAAGAGGCCGCCATGGCGGAGCTCGAAAAGGCCATGAACGATAATGCGCCCATGGACGAGGTGGACCTGGGCAACCTGGAGCCAAACGAGGCGCTGCCCCAAAACGTGTTTAATATTTTGCTGCTGGGCGTGGATAACCGCTCCAGCGAGCTTCAGCGCGGGCTTTCCGACGCGGTAATCATCTGCTCTGTCAACCGGGATACGGGCAGCGTGAAGCTGACCTCCATCGCGCGCGATACCGCGGTGATCGTGCCGGGGTATAAGAGCAAGCGGCGCATCAATTCCGCGTATAAATACGGCGGCCCGGAGCTGGCCATGAAAACCGTTAACCGGAATTTTCAAATGAACGTTCAGCGGTATGTCGTGGTCAATATTCATGGATTGGCGGATATTATTGACGCGCTGGGCGGCGTCGATATTGAAATGACCTCCAAGGAAGCGGGCCGCATCAATTATGAGCTTCGCAAGGAGCCCATGGATAAGGTAAAGCGCGAAAAGGTGGAGGCGACCGACGGCGTCCATCATCTGGACGGCATGCAAGCGGTGACCTTCGCCCGTATCCGGGGGATCGACAGCGATCTGGAGCGTACACGCCGGCAGCGGCAGCTTTTGGAGACGCTTCTGGAAAAGGTGATGGCGGATATGGATATCGCCAAGTTCATGGGCTTGATTGAAACGGCGCTTCCCTACGGGGATACCAACCTGACGACGGAGGAGCTGCTGGGGCTGGGCATCACGGTGCTTTCCGGCGAGGCGATGCAAAACCTGAGCGCCGGCGGGGAAGTGGTGGAGCAGCTACGCATCCCCATGGATAAAAAGTTTGGTTATAAGGATTTCAACGGCGCAAGCTTGATTTACCTGAGCGAGAAAAACCTGAAGCTGAGCATCGAGGCTATTCACGAGTTCATTTACGGGGAGTCGTACTATCAGGACTAGACGCGCCGGCTTCCGCCGCCGCAAGGACGGACGGGGCGCGAAGGGTTTCGCGGCGTACCCGTGCGTAACGAAAAGAATCAAATGACGACGGCGCGGTCGGAAGGCGACCGCGCCGTCGTTTCAGCCTATCTAAAAGTGGCAGGGCCGCTTTTTTAAGTTTGCGCCAAGCCCGTGCTCCCGATGACTGCGGCCAGGGCCTGGCGCAAGGAAACCTTGCTACGCAAGCCTTCCGGCCTCGCCGCGCATGTCGCCGGAGCCGGATGTTCAATCGAAGGGCCACGGCTCTTCGATGCGACCTAGGATATGGAAAAATACAAAAGGGGCTTGTATGTGACGTAGCGTAACGAGTTACAATGAAAGCGGGAGGAATGGATATGGCAAAATACAAAGCGATCCCCCCGGGCTATATGACGGTCGGGGAGATCGCCGGCAAGATGGGCGTTACTGTTCGCACGCTGCAATATTATAACAAGGCGGGCCTGCTTTGCCCGTCGGCGCAAAGCGAAGGGGGGCGCAGGCTTTATACGGATAAGGATTTAATTAAGCTCCATCAAATCCTGTCGCTGAAATTTTTAGGCTTTTCTCTGGAGGACATCAAAAAAAGGCTGATTCCTCTTGATAATCCTGCCGATGTCGCCCAGGTACTATTTCAGCAGGCAGGGGATATCCGCAAAAAGATAGAGGCTTTGTCCGAATCGCTGAGCAGCTTGGAAAAGCTGCGAATCGAGGTTCTTCAGATGCAAGCCGTTGATTTTAAAAAATACGCTGATATTATCGTGAACCTGCAATTAAAAAACGAGTATTATTATCTCATCAAGCATTTTGACGACGACGTCCTGGACCATATTCGCTGCCGCTTCGATCAAAAGAGCGGCCTGGATTTTATAAAAAGGTTTCAGCGCTTAAAGGATGAAGTCCTGCTGCTGCAAAAAAGCAACGAACCGCCTGACAGCGAAAAAAGCCAGCATGCGGCGGAATCGTTTTGGAAAATGGTTATGGAGTTTACCTGCGGGGATATGCGCCTGCTGCTCAAGCTAAAAAAGCTGGGAAACCTCGAGGGCGCGCAGGGCGCGGAGGGCGAGTGGGAGCATACGCAAGCGATTGCGAACGCTTTTCTTGAACCGGCGCTGGAAATATACTTTGCCAGGGCGGGCGTTCACCCATTTGAGGAGGAAACGGAATGAATGACGCGATCCAGGTCGAAGGACTTACGAAAAGCTACGGCGGCCGCATTGTGCTAAAGGGGCTGAGGCTACATGTAAAAACCGGCGAAACGTTTGCGTTGCTGGGGGTGAACGGCGCGGGAAAAACAACGGCCTTGGAATGTATCGAGGGCTTGCGGGCATATGACGGCGGTACGGTGCAGGTGCGCGGCAGGGCGGGGATTCAGTTGCAATCCGCGTCCCTCCCCGCCCATATCAGGCCAATGGAGGCGGTTCGGCTGTTCGCCATGTGGTCGAAGTCGCAAATAGATACTGAAATGCTGAAGACCCTTGGCATTCATGCGTTAGGAAAAAAACAATACGCGGAATTGTCCACCGGGCAAAAAAGGCGGCTGCATCTTGCTTTGGCTTTGGTTAACGACCCGGATATCGTTTTTCTTGACGAACCGACGGCGGGCCTTGATGTGGAGGGCAGGATCGCCCTTCATGCGCATATCCGCAGGCTGAAGGCCCAAGGGAAAACCATTATGTTGGCAAGCCATGACATGGCGGAGGTGGAAGCTCTTTGCGACCGGATTGCCATCCTCAGCGGCGGAAGCGTCGTATTTTGCGGGACGGTGGCGGAGCTAACCGAACAAATGGGCAAACGGTATATGATTCATCTCAAAACGGACAAAAGGGATGAAAGCTTTGAAACGGACAGCGTGAGCGATACGCTCACGTCCCTGCTCTCGGAGTTAAATAAAAATGGCGACGAGATATTGGATATTCATATCGACCGGGGTACGCTGGAACAGCATTTTATTGAGTTTGCAAGGAGGGCGGAGGAATGAGGGCTGCTTTATACGGCTTTGGCCTGCAATGGAAATTGGATATCCGAAGCAAAACCTTACTGATTACCTGCTATATCGTTCCGCTCCTGTTTTTTGCGCTTATGGGCGGCATTTTTTCATCCATATCCCCGGATATGAAGCATACGCTCATACAATCCATGACCGTAATGGGAGTGACCATGGGCGCGGTCATCGGCATACCGCCCTCTATCGCGGAAACATATGGAAGCGATATTAAGAAAGTTTATAAAGCAAACGGAATCCCATTGTCTCAAGGGTTGATTTCCATGGCCGCTTCCGCCTTCACGCATTTGCTGATTATGTGCGCCATTGTTTTTCTGGCCGCCCCTTTGGCGTTTGGCGCGGCGATTCCTGCCAGCGCGCCCGCCTATTTCATATCCCTCGCTATTTTCATTGCGGTATCCTTGGGCGTTGGATGCGTTTTGGGCCTGCTGATTCCAAATCAGGCAAAGCTCACCATGGCAGCGCAGATCATCTTCCTGCCATCCATTATGCTGTCGGGCATTATGTTTCCCATTGACCTGCTTCCCCCGATCCTTCAGGGCATCGGAAAAATATTCCCCGCATCCTGGGGATTTCAGCTCATGCTGGATAACGGCTTATCATTTCAAAACCTATGGTACTTCATCCTTGTATTCATAGCGGCGGCGGCTTGCTGCGGTCTTGTATTGAAAAAACAAAAATCAGCGTAAAAGGACGCTTGATGGAATGAAAAACTGCGCGGCATCTTGAAGCGCGCAGACCGTCAAAAAGAGTAGCCCCGCCACTTTTTTGAGTTGATACCAAGCCCTTGCTTCCGATGGTTACGGTTAGGGCCAGAATCAATGAAACCTTGCTGCGTAAGGCTTCCGACCCAGACGCGCAGGGGTTTTATCCCGTTTTATGCTCCAAAGGGGCCGCAGGAGTCTGATTCTGCTTGGCGGGCTGCGGTCCCCCAAACCTCCTGATGGGAATTTTCGACGGCCTGACGACGGCGCGGTCGGAAGGCGACCGCGCCGTCGTTTTTTGTATTCCTATCGTCTGGGTTTTACTGCCGGCCCTGTACATCGGAGATAAACGCGGCAATTTCCGTCCAGGCGTCGCGGCTTTCCGGCAGCAGGTCGAGCGACCCCTGAAAAACGTGGAACATGCCGGGATAAACGGTCAGCGTGCATAACACGCCGTTTTTCCGCGCGTTTTGCTCGATCATTTCGCTGTCGCTCAGCAGCACCTCCAGCTCGCCTGCCTGGAGCAGCATGGGCGGGAAGCCATGGTAATCCCCAAAGGAGGGGGAGAGGTACGGGTCCCGCACGTCAAGCTTGTCGGGATACGCGGTATCGACGCCGACGGGGGTTACGCCGTCAAAGTCTTTCCTGTCCAGGCCGAAGGTGGGGTCTACGGTGGCGTTTTCAATGTGGGACGGGCCGGTGTTGCCCAGATCCGCCCATGGGGAGAGCGCGATGAGAGCGGCCGGCAACGGGCGTCCCTGGTCCCGCAGGCGCAGGCAGAGGCTGAGCACGAGATTTCCCCCGGCGCTGTCTCCCGTCAGGATTATGCGGCTCGGATCATAGCCGAGCGTTTGGGTCAGGTAAACCCAGGCGTCCATGGCGTCCTCCTGCTGCGCGGGATAGGGATGGGCTGGGGCGAGGCGGTAATCCAGCGTAAAAACAGAGGCCCCGTTCGCCATGTCGCAGTATCGCTCCGCCATCATCCGGTACAGGTCGTTCAGGCCGGAGACGAAGGCGCCGCCGTGGAGCTGCAGGACGGCGTAATCGCTGTCGCTATCGTCTTTTTTCAGAACCTCCATGGAGCAATTGGTCAATTGCACGCGGGAGAATGAATACCCATCAGCCGCTTTCCAAGCGCTGATTTCGCCGAAGGTTTCGCCAGACTTCACACTCTGATCCACGGGCAGGCGAACAAACACCCGGAGGGTGCCGCTGCCGATTTGCCCGGGCAGGGACACGTCCCAGCGGGGTCGGCTGAAATACAGGCCCAGAAACGCGGTAACAAACGCCAGCGCAAAGCAGAGCGGAATATGCCAGCCATGCCAGGCGGCGCTGCGGCGTATCCAGAGCAGGGCCGCGAACGTGGCGGCCGCGAGCGCGAAGCCGTACCAGCGCGCCTGGATTACGGTCAGGCAGTAAAAAACGGGCAGGTAAATCAGCAGCGTCAGCAGGTAAAACCGCTTGGGAATACGAGGCTTTTCCAGCTTGGACGATGAGTTCATAGGCCCTCCTCAGGGTCGGCGGAGCACAGGAGCGATATGCGCGGGGTCATCTGGCGAAGAAGCGCGCGCCGGGCCTCCGCGTCGGGCAGCGTGCGCGCGACCTGGGCATAAAAGGCGGCGGAATGGTTCGGATGTAGGATATGCGACAGCTCATGCACAATCACATAATCCACGCAAGCCACGGGACAATGCAGCAGCGCGACGTTCAGGCGAAGCGCTCCCCGCGCGCTCATGCTGCCCCATCGCGTCCTCGCCTCGCCATAGGAGACGGTCGAAGGGCGAAGGCCCGTCCGCTCCGACCAGCCCTGCACGCGCGGCCCCAGGATATCGGACGCGCGCTGCTTTCGCCAGGCGCGCGCATGGGCGGCGGGATCGCCCGAGGCAGGCAGCAGCAGCGCCCCGTGAAAGTCTATGCCAAAGGGAAAGGCCCCGAACTGAACGGACAGCGCATCGTCAAGCCATGGAAGCAACGCGCCCCTGGCAAAGGAAAACGGCTGATATTGCGCGCGCGCCGCGCTTGCGAGCGCCTGCTTCCGGATGATCCAGCCTTCCTTGAGCGCGATGAAAGCCTCGATTTCGTTCAGGGGCATGCGGCGCGGGGCGCGCGCGATCAAATGGCCCCAACCGTCTACGGTCAGCGAGAGGGTGCGCCTGTCTGAGCGGATGAGCTGATACGGAATATGCATGGCCGCCTCCCCAAGAGGTTCCTCATACGCGTATGCTTTTGAAACAATCCTTGAAGCCGGCAAGGCGGCAAAAGCGTCGTTAATCGTAGTTGATGCCCGGGTAGTAGCATGCCGTGCGGATAAAGGTCGCTCCGCAGTCGCGGGCCAGCAGGCGCTGGTTTTCGCTGCGGCGGATCACGTCTCCCTCCACATGCGTGACGCCCTGCTCGCCCAGCAGCTTCATGCCGGCGGCGATCAGCGATTTCGCCATGCCCAGCCTTCGGTAATTTGGGGACACATACAGGCCGATCAGCTTGGCTGCCTGCCCCTCGCCAGTAAACGCGATTTCCCCCACCACATCCCGGCCCCGGCTCATGTACAGGGCCAGGAAATGCGGAAGGCTCATGTATCGCTGAAGCAGCGCGGGTTGCCAGGCGTCCAGCCGGTAAGCGTTCATGCGCAGCAGGAACGCCTGGGCGTCGGCAGGGTCGCTCAGAGGAACAAAGCCCATATCGTAGCCCATGGGCGCGGCGGGCCGCGCATTGGGCATGGAAAGCTGAACTACGTCTAACGCGTCGTTGGCGTCAAAGCCGCTCTCCAGATAAAAAGCCATCATGGCTGTATCCTGCGGGCTGACCTGAGAGAACACGCGCGTTTTCAGCAGCGGCGTCTGCTCGCGGAGCTGCTGCGCGCGGGCCAGGAGGGCTCCCATCAGCATATCGCGGCCCGGCCCCCTGGAACGGATGCTGATAAACAGGTTAATCGGCCGTTCGGGAAACAGGTAGGGATGATAGGTATGGATTAAAAACCCTTCCGCGATGGTCATGTTGGCGCTGTCTGCGACGTAAAAGGTATTCTCCGGCGGCAGCCCGTTCACGCTCTGCGGGGGGTGAAAGACGTGCATGCGATTGCTCATCCTTTCCAAACGGCCGCTATGGGCGGTTCAGTGACATCGTACATTTTATTGTACCCCAATTCGCCAAGATATGCAAGATATTGCATGGATGGGAGGCGGACAACCTCCCAGTAAAAAACAAAGACGGAGAAGGGAGCGGCGGCCTATGGTATGATAGACCTGAAACGGCATGCAAACCCGGAAGAAACCAGAGGATTGGCGGTAGGATGAGGCGTACTGGTTTGCGGCATACAGCCCCGGACGGAGATCCGGAAAAAACGTCTGCGTCATGACGCTGGCGAGGCGAGCGGCGGAAAATCCCGGGCCAAATCGTGAGCCGGGACAATTTGTCCGGGACAACCCAGAGGATGGCGGATGCGGCTTCAAAAGCAGCATTTTATTGCACAGACGGGCCTTTCCGGGGAAGCATATCTTCAAATCTCACCGTTTTTCACTGGATTTGTCTGGGCCGCATGCGGCGTAACCGCCAAGTGTGGCAAGCGCCGGCGCTTTCCCGCGCTTCCTTTCACAAATATTACCTTTACACGAAAAAACATCGATGGATGCTTTTTTCAAAAACCCACGTCTAACAAATGTAAGGCGGTCGGGCCCGGCCAATCAAGAAGGAAGTGAGAAAATGGAGCTGGCAAAGGCGCGCCAGACGGAAAATGCCGACGCGGAAATCCGGAGGATGATGGAGGCATACGGCAGTTCCATGCTGCGCATGTGTTTTCTTTATCTAAAGGACGCGAGCCTCGCGGAGGACGCGGTGCAGGAAAGCTTTTGGAAGGCGTACCGGCATCTTGGCGATTTTCGCGGGGAAAGCGGCGAAAAAACATGGCTGATGCGCATTGCGATCAACACGTGCAAGGACTTTCACAGGTCCGCGTGGGCGAGGCTTGTAGACCGCCGCGTGGCTTTGGACGGCATACGGCCCGCGGCGGAGGCCGGGGAGCCGGATGACGATACCGTGATCCGCGAGGTCATGCGCCTGGACGCCAAGGATAAGGAAGTTATTTTGCTGAAGTATTATCAAAACATGAAAATAGCGGAGATTGGAGAAACGCTGGGCATCCCGAAGGGTACGGTGACCTCGCGCCTGAACCGCGCGAGGGGGAAGCTGCATCGTCGGCTGAAAGGATGGTATTTTGATGAGGAAGAGCTTTAAACAGGCTGTGGACAGGCGGCTCGGCAGCCTGAGCTGGGATGGTAAAACCGAAGGCGCGCTGGCGCGCATTCACGAGCGGCTGGAAAAGAAGGACCCCGCGCCCCGGAAGCGCCTTCGCCGAAGCACGGTGCTCGCGCTTGGCTTTGCCGTGGTGCTGCTGGCCGCGACGGCCTTTGCGGTGGTAGAGCTGACGTTCTCGCGCGGCTATACCGTGGAGCGCGCGGCCAGGCAGGCCGTAATGGAGAAATATGGCCTGACCGACAGGACCATGGCCATGTTTATTCCTTACATGAAGGAGACGGACGACGGTTGGACCGTCAGCTTTACGCCGTCCATCATAAGAAAGGCCGGCGCCTATACCGTAACCGTCCCCAAGAGCGGCCAGGCCGAGGCCGTATGGACGCACGACGACGCGGACAGGGCCGAATGGGAAAGCGGCGACCTGACCGCCGAGGTCTGGGGCCAGCGGCAGATTGAGGCGTACATGGACGCGCGGGCGGGCGTGGGCGAGGGCGGCGAGTGGAAGGACCAATGGGAGCTGGACTTCGCGGTCAATGCCGATACCCGGACGCTTGCGCAGCGCGCCGCGGATGACGAGGCGCTGGAGAAGGCCATGCCCGAAGGACAAACCTTGTACCGCAAGAACGTCCTGCCCGGCCCGGAGGACCTGAGCCCGGAGGAGGCCGAGCGCATTGCGGAGGAAAAGGCGGCGGATACGCTTGCCATCACGGCGGAGGAGCTCGAGGCCCTGGGCTATGCGCCAAGCGTCGCCTTCGTGAAGGTTCAGGAGGAGGACGAGGCGAAATACGAGTTTTCGTGGCGGACGCGCGAGGCTGACTACGTAATCGTGGAGGTGAGCGCCTCCGGCGAGGGCGTGAAGTGCCGCGCGAGCAGCTTCCCGGGCGGAAAGCTGCCGGACAGGCCGCTGGAAGAAAGCGACTGGAGGGCGGTCGCGGCCTATGTGGAATCCGGCGCGCTGAACGCGCTCTCACCCGAGGAGCAAGCCGAGGCTGAGGGACGCATCCGGGAGGCGGGCCTGGGCGATATGCTTCAGGGCGGCGCAACGGCGGATTCTCCGGAGCAGTCCGCGGCCGTCACGGCCGCGGCGGACGCGCTGAAGCGGGCCTACGGCCTGACCGACGAAATGCTGACGCTGTTCCATCCCTCCGCCGAGCGAAAGGCCGAGGCCGGGACCGCCGTGTGGGAGGTCGCTTACTCGTCGAATATGGGCTGTTGGGAGGATCATAAGGCAGATCCGTATCATTGGGGCGCGTATTGCTCTGTACCGGACGACACGCTGGTGGGCGTGTATACCGCGCGCGTCGACGAACAAAGCGGCGACGTCCTGGAGACCGCGTGGTCGCTGGAGGGCGTGGACGCCGGCGGTTGGACGCGAGAAACCTGGGGCCAGGCAAAGGCCTACGGCGCGGACGTGCTGCCATGGTTTATGGAATTTGCCAAGGCCCGAAGCGAAATCGCGCGTCAGTATTGGGACGAAGCCAACTTGGGATATGGGCGGATCTCCGTGGAGGATAACGCCGCCGTGGACCAGTTGCTTCGGGACGCGGGCTTTGACGCCGCGCGCTACAACCATGTGCTGCCGGGAGAAAACGACCTGACCCAGGAGCAGGCGTGGGACATCTTCGCAAAGGCGCTGAATCAGGAATACGGCGTCACGCGCGAGCAGGTGGACGCAAGCGGTATCGCTTACGCGGACCTCACGCAGGAAGGGGATCACAGGGAGTGGTATTTCTGGATTCAGAACGCGGAGGCGCAGCAAAGCTGGAGCGTAGTGCTCGACGCCGGAACAGGCGAGGTGCTTCGGCTGATCGTTGACTCGCTCGCGTCCAGCAACGGCTGATCCGCCCTGATCCCCGGGCCCGCCGCGGGAGCCCTACTCCTTCGGCAGCCCGGAGATCACGCGGACTGCCCGGTCCAATTCCCCGCATACGAGCGGGTATAGGCGGTCGGCGGAAGCCGTATCGCCGGCACGGAGCGCAGTCATGAGCTCCGTGCATTTTTCGTACAGCGGCGTCAGGCCAAGGTTGCCGCTCAGCCCCTTCAGGGCGTGGACGGCCGCCGAGAAGGCGTCGGCGTCGCCCCGTTCCCGGGCGGCCTTCATTGCCGCGATGTTTTCATCTTCCGACAGCTCGTCAAGAAAGGAAAGCATCAGCGCCTCATTGCCGACAAACCGGGCGAGCGTGCCTTGAAGGTCCATGCCGTAGGCCAGCAGCATCTCCTTTGTTTGCTCCAACATATCAACCTAATCTCCTTCCTGGTTTTCATGGGAAATGTATTGGGCCAGCAGCGCGCACAGCGCCTCGGGGTCGATGGGCTTGGACGCGTGCGCGTTCATACCCGCCGCCAGGGACTGGTTGACGTCGCTGGGATGCGCGTTCGCGGTCAGCGCCACGATGGGGATGCTTTGCGCGTCGCCGCGCCCGGAGGAACGGATGCGCCTGGTCGCGGTGAAGCCGTCCATAACGGGCATCTGAAGGTCCATCAGAATCAGTTGATAGGTTCCCTCCGGCTGGCCGAAGAAACGGGAGAGGCACTCCTCTCCATTTTCCGCGGCGTCCACCTCCAGGCGGAGGCTTTGAAGCAGCTCCCGGCCAATTTCACGGTTCAGGCGGTTATCCTCCACAAGCAGCACGCGGTTGCCGCTCAGGTCCGGCGGGCGGGGAGGCGGTTCGGGTTCTTCCGTGTCCGGCCTGGCAAGCTCGCAAAGGATGTCCAGAAGAATGCTGGCGTTGAGCGGCTTTTGAACGATGCGCGCAACCTGGAGGGATTCCGCCCCGGCGCGCAGGGCCGTAACGTTTCGGTCCGCAATGGCGGCGATGGATAACCCGTCCCCCAGGGCGGCCCGTACCTGCCCGCACGTTTCGGCGCCGTCCGGGCCGTCGGCGTCCCAATCCAGAAGCATCAGATCGTAGCCGCGGCCCTGCTGTGCCGCGCGCTTGGCCTTTTCAACCGCGACATATCCGCTGATGGCCGTGTCAAAGGATATGCCGAGGCTGTTGAGCAGCTCCGCGACGAGCTCCAGCGTGGAACGCTCGTCCGACACGGCGAGCACGCGCAGCCTGGCGACGGCGTGCCGCTGGGCGCCCTGGGGAAGCTTGTAGCGCACGCACCGCACCGGCAGGCTAACCTCAAAGGTGGAGCCCTCGCCATAAACGCTTTTCACCGTGATGCGGCCGCCCATCATCTCCACCAGGTTCTTGACGATGCTGAGGCCCAGCCCGCTGCCGCCGTAGGTGCGCGCCGTCGCCTCCTCCTCCTGCTCGTAGGCGTCAAAGAGATGGTCCAAAAACGACTCGCGCATGCCGATGCCGTCGTCCGCCACGGTAAAGGCAAGGTGGACCACGTCGTTTACGACGGCCTGCTGGGAGATTCGGACCTCGACATGTCCTCCCCGCGGGGTGAACTTGAGCGCGTTGCTGACGAGGTTCATGAGGATTTGCCGCAGGCGGATATCGTCGCCCAGCAGGTTTTCCTCCGTGATTCCCTCGAGCTTGACGGCAAACGACAGCCCGGCCTCGCGCGCCTGGCCGTCGTAAATAGAGGTGAGGTTTGCGATGAAATCGCGCAGCTTAAAGGGGCGCTCGTCCAGCCGTACCTTGCCGCTTTCCAGCGCGGAGATATCCAGAATGTCGTTGACGATGGAAAGCAGGTGCCGGGAGGCGAGGTCCGCCTTGCCAAGGCAATCCGCCACCCGTTCCGGCTCCGCGGTATGCTCGCGCGCGATGGCGATATAGCCCATAATCGCGTTTAGCGGCGTGCGGATTTCATGGCTGACGCGGCTGGTAAAGTTGCTCTTGACCTCGCTGAGGTGCTCCGCGTTTTTCAGCGCCTGTGTCAGCCGGACATGGGCCTTGTGCTCCTTGCTCTTGGTTTCGTCAATATCCGTGATATAAAGCATCACCACGGATGGCTGCCGGGGTCCGCGCGCCAGGCCCTGGGCGAGCATGGAGCACCAATAGGGCGTGCCCTTGGGCGACAGCCGGCGGTATTCAATATAAAACGAACGGTTCTGTTCGCTGAGGCGGACGAGGTTTTCCATGCTCAAAAGCCGGTGAAACGGCTCCGTATCCTTTGGGTATACGCGCTCCCGGATCAGGCGCGGCAAATACACGTCCAGGGGTTCGTGCCTCTTTGCTTTTTCAAACAATCCGTTCAGGATGAAATACTGATAAAACTCGTTATGGGTCAAGTCCAGCTCGCAAACCTGCTCGTAGGCGTTGCTCATGGTCAGGCAAAAGCGCCGGTTGGCGGCGGCGATGCGCCCGCTGCGGCGCAGGCAGACGGCCAGCAGCGCCAGCAGGATAAGAACCAGCGCGGAGAAAAGGATATAAGGAAGGTAAGCAGGCATGGAACGGCCCCCAATACCGTCGCCTTAGAAAGCGCTGAAATTCAGCTTTCATAGCGTTGCTTAACTGTATCACGCCAAAACAGCTTTTGTCAAATCCTTTCCGCCGCCCGGGGCGGCTTCCCGCGTCAATCAACGTGGCGAAACGAAGGGAGTGTCCAAAGTAAGGATTTTGTGATATAATAGGAAGTATGAAGAAGATAACAGAAGTGGCATGGAAAAAGTGCCCGAAATGCGGAAAAACCAGGAATCAAATCAAGGCGGGTTTCAATGGGTCGGGAAGTCAACGC
>DBGEOK010000010.1:0-24955 GCA_048370855.1 Candidatus Limiplasma sp.
GCGGTCGCGTCCCGGGGCTGCAGGGTAAACCGGGGCAGGGGAACCTGAACATAGGCAATCGGCGCGCCCGGCCAGTTTCCGCCGCCATAGCCCGACGCGCCCTCCGGCACGTAGATCGTGGTCAGGGAGGGGAGGCCAGAAAGCGCGCCAGTGCCGAGCGTTGGCCGACCATGCCCTCAAACGCGAGAGTCGCAAGCTCGGAGAGAAAGAAAGCGCTGCTTTCGATCCGTCTGAGCGTCTCGGGGAGGGTGAGGGAGGTCAGCGAGGCGTAATCGGAAAATGCACTGTCACCAATCTCCTCCAGCCCCGCCGGAAGCGCCACGGAGGAGAGGGAGGTGCAGCCCCAAAACGTGCTGAACCCAATCCGCCGCAGGCCGGCGGGTAAGGAGACGGACGCCAGCTTGGGGCAGTATTCGAAGGCTTCTGAGCCGATGTGGGTTACGCTGTCGGGCAGGGAGACGGACGTAAGCTCCAAACAGAACTCAAAAGCCCCATAGCCGACGCTCGTAACGCCCTCCGGCACGTCCGCCCGCGCGAGCTTATCGCAGCCAAAAAACGCGAAGTCGCCGATTTCGGTGATGGCGGGCCCGATGGACACGGAGCGCACCTGGGAATAGGAATCATACTGAAAATATAGCCCCGTGGGCGAACTGAAGAACCCCGTGCCGTGGCTCAGCGCGCTCCGCCAGGCGGTAGTCCCGGCGTTGGTATGTACGGTAAGCGCGCCGGCGCTTTCCACCCAGATAAAATCCGCGTTGGAAATATCCGCGCCCCGCGAGGCGGCGGGGGCCGGCAGGCACGCAAGCAGCGCGGCCAGGAACAGCAGCGTCAGCGGCGCGCGGCGGAGTTCACAGAATTTTCCGCATGATGCAATAACTGGAAGCATTTATGGATTCTTATCCTCCGATGGCGGTCGGCTTTGGTATCGGGCGATGCAAACAAACCCCTTGCGATGGTAGCAGTACACATCCCGGCGCAGGGTGTGTCAAGGACGGGAAAAGGGGGCGCGCATGCCGTTCCGGGCCTGCGGCATCACAGACGACGCGCTCCCGACGCTTGCGGCGCGGGCCTTTCGAGCCGTGATCCCCCGCCTCGATCCGGCTTTGCGCCTTTCCGCGTTTCGGACGTCTTTTCTATGCCCCTTCCGTTCTTTTTTCTCATATCTCAAATTCTATCAGTCAATCTTTCTGCCATACGCTCCCCCAAGCGGCCCGCCGGCCAAGCCCTTCCCGCATCCGCCGCCGTCCTGAGCGATGAACGCCCCCGCTGGGGCCAAAGGATCGGGAGGCGCTCGTCGGGCCGGCCTTCCGATGGATAAACAGGCGGCGGCTTTCGCAAAGCAAGCCGCCGTTTTAATTGGGCAAGGACGGCGCCGGGTCTTCCCCGGGGTACGTAATATCGGCAAGCATGGCCGCCTGTTCCAGCAGATACCTTGCCTTGACGAGCTGCTGCGGAAGGAATGGCAGCGGCGTTATACGGTCAAGCGGATGGATCACCAAGGTATCCATCTCCACATCCAGCACAACCGCGATCCTGGCCATGGTTTCCAGGCTAGGCTTCTTCAGGCCGCGCTCGATCGCGCCGATAAAGTTGGGCGACATGCCGACCGCCTCCGCTAAGCGCGCAATCGTCAGGCCCCGCTTTTTCCGGTACCGCTTCACCTGACTGCCCATATAGTGGTAGTGAACCATGAAATACGCCCCTTTCAGTCCGAATCAGCATTTTTGTGTCGATTTATGTTCCAAAAGAAGTATATCACAAAAATGGAAATGGCACAACAAGAGTATGAATAAGACTCTGAATGTGCTTCGCGCTCTTTGGGGAATCCTATATAATCGGAATGGAAATGATGAGATTAAAGGAGTTCCTTTGATTGGCCGAAAAAGAGTTTGCCAACGACATCGATAGAGCGATATTTGGGAAAAGAATCCGGAGCCTCCGGGAAAATCGGAAGCTGAGCCGGGAAGACTTGGCGGACCTGTGCCATATATCGTTAAGCCATATGAGGCAAATTGAAACGGGAGACCGGCTGCCCAGCGTACCCGTCCTCATCATCCTGTGCAACCAGCTCAAGGTCAGCCCAAGCTATCTGTTTCAGGAGGAGCTGACTTTTTTGACCGACGAGCTTCCGGACCCTTACGACCGGCTGATGCGGATGGTGCTGAAGCGCTCGCCGGAGGAGGCGGACATGCTGGTGGCGATGATGGAGCTGATGGCCGGTCGCATGAAATGACGCGAACATGCCCATCCGGCGGGCATGCCGCCGCGGGATGGGGCAAAGGATGTTACCCAATGGGCGACCCGGTTCCGGGAACGCAAAAAAAACGGCTCCGGGTCAAACGGGAGCCGTGGTATCCAAAAGCCCCTTCGGGGCGGCGGCGGAGGGGCGCAAGCCCCTCTCAGGCCGTCAACGAACCTCTTTTCAGGCGGGCCGGAGGGGCCGGCGGCCCCGCCTCGGCTTTCATCCAAACGGGAGCCGGATGGCCGTCAGTCCTCATCGGGCGCGTTCAGCCGCCCTTCGGCGTCCTTTCCCTCAAAGAACACGGCGACGGTGCCGGGCCCCGAGTGCGCGCCGATGATGGGCCCGATGACGGAAATCAGGATTTCCTTGACGCCAAGCGTTTTGCGCAGCCTGGCGGCCAGCCACGCGGCATCGTCCGGGCAGTCCCCGTGGCTGATGAACATGGTCTGCTCCGAGGGCGTGCGGGCATAGCGCTCCACCATATCGCAGAGGGCGCGAAGGCTCTTTTTCCGGCCTTGCACCTTTTCCCGCGCGATCAGCTTGCCCTTCGGGTCCACGTTCAGGACGGGCTTGATCTTGAGGATGCCGCCCAGGTAAGCGCTGGCGGCGGATACGCGGCCGCCCCGGCGGAGAAATTGGAGATCGTCCACGGTAAACCAGTGGATGATGCGCGGGGCAAGGTCTTTGGCAAACGCATAGCATTCTTCGGCGCTTTTGCCGCTGTCCCGGTATTTGAGCACATGATGAACAAACAGCCCCTCGCCCATGCTGGCGGACAGCGAATCCACGGCGTAGAGCTTCTGGCCGGGATATTTCGGCGCCAGCTCGTCAACCGCGAGCTTCGCGGCCATATACGTGCCGCTGAGGCCGCTGGAAAAAACAAGCATGAGTACGTTGTGGCCTTGGTCCATCAGGGGCTTTACCAAAGTCATCCAATCCACCTGGTTGATCTGCGCGGTGGTGGCCGTGCCGCCCTCCCGCAGCTTGTCATAAAATACATGCGCAGTTTCGTCCGGATGCTCGTCCATGGGATCGATCCGCTTGCTTTGCCCGTCAAGCTGATAATTCATGGGCGAAACCAGAAAATCCTTCTGCGCCTTGGTGTAGGACGCGGGCAGGTCGCTGCACGCGTCCGTTACAATCCATAGTGCCATCTGGGTTCCCTCCTTCATCGTATGGCGCGCGGCCCGGCCGCGGGACATCCGTAACGCATATCTTACCAAATCAGGCATCAAACGTCAATCTAAGCGGGTTATAAGCCTCAGGACGGCGTTTGAAAACTCTCATCAAATTCTCATGAAGCTGTCAGGGAATTTTCAAGCATCGCGGCGGCGGCTGTGGTAAGATAACAGCGTTGAAAGGCAAACCGCCGGATGCGCGGTCAAGGAGGAATGGGAGTATGGCACAGTACACCATCGAGGATATCGAAATTTTGAGGCAAAAAAGCGGCATTTCCTATGAGGAGGCCGTCAACCTGCTGGATTATCACAACGGCAGCCTGGCCCGCGCGTTGGTTGATTTGGAGAAAAACGGAAGGCTGCATAACAAGAAGCAGACGTCGTCCCCGCATAAGGGCGTCAAGGGCGTTTTCAACTTTCTCTACCGCCTGCGGCTGAAGGTGAGGAAGGACGACGTGACCGTCGTCAACCTCAGCTCGCTGTTTTTGCTGCTGGTGCTCGCCACCGCGCCCCATATCTGCGTAATCGGGCTGATCGTGTCGCTGGTACTGGGGTACAGGATTTCGATAGACCGCGACAGCCGGGATTTTGCGGAGGATTCGTTTGACAGCATGCTCAAGAACGCGAAAAATAACGTACAGCATACGGTCAACAGCTTTGCCCAGCAGTTTTCCCAGGGCAAGGAGGAGGAAAAGAACGAGCCCGAGCAGCCCGCCGCGCAGCCCCGCGCCGAGGGCGCGGCCAGCGGCACGCGCCCTGTGAACGTCCAGTTCCCGGGGGGCGGCAGCGTAAACGTTCATGACGCAGGCGACGGATACCATGAGGCGGATATTCAGTAAACCGTCCGCGCCCATCCCGGCGGCCTTGCCAGGGGATGGGCCTTTCTGCTATACTTTGGTCATTCCATTTGGGCAAAGGAGCGCGTTATGAGCAAGATTCTCATTGTGGAGGACGAGGTGAAGATCGCCAGGTTTGTCACCCTCGAGCTTCAGCACGAGGGCTACGAGGTTCAGTCGGCCCACGACGGCCGCACGGGGCTTCAGCTTTGCGAGGACTGGCAGCCGGACCTGCTGATCCTGGACCTGATGCTGCCGGAGCTCAGCGGCATCGAGGTCTGCCGCCGCCTGCGCCAAACCAGCGACATCCCCATTATTATGCTGACCGCCAAGGACGACGTGAGCGATAAGGTCATGGGCCTGGATATGGGCGCGGACGATTATATGACCAAGCCCTTCGCCATCGAGGAGCTGCTGGCGCGCATCCGCGTCAGCCTGAAGAAGCACCGGCCGGACCGCGCGCCCAATACGGGCGCGCGCACGGCGGGAAAGCTGCGCATCGAGCCGGCCAGCTACGGCGCCTCCTACGACGGCGAGCCGATCACGCTGACCAAAAAAGAATTTGACCTGCTCAACTACCTTTGGCAGCATGAGGGCAGCGCCGTGACGCGTGACGACCTGCTGACCAACGTTTGGGGGTATGAGTTTACGGGCGACACGAACATCGTGGACGTGTACATTCGGTACCTGCGCCAGAAGATCGACGACAAGTTTGGCGTCAAGACCATCCACACCATCCGCGCGGTGGGATACATGTTCCGTTATGAGTAAGGAGAGGCGGGCTTCCGAAACGGCCTTGCGCGACAGGGAGCGGGGGCCCAAACGAAGAAAGCCGCCCGTTGTGGGCATTCAGGAGGAATGGCCTGTGGCCGAGCCCGCGCCGCCGAAGGGGCGCAAGAAGGATTCGCCCATCAATCGGTTTTCGTTTTCCCTTCACGGCTATTTGGTAAGGCTGCTGAGCAACCTGCGGCTGTCGCTGACGCTGCGGATTGCCTTGCATTACGCGGGGCAGCTCCTGCGCGGCACGCTGCTGGTTCAGGCCGTGGCGCTTGCCGCGCTGCTGGCGGCGCAGATCCCCGCCGTAAACGCCGCCATGGACGATCTGAGCCTGATGAAGCCGGAGGACGGGGCGGCTTATACCGAGGCTCAGCTCAAGGGCCTGCCCGTCAGCGGCGCGTACCTGACGGAGGAGCTGCTTGGCAGCGGGCTGAGCGATATTCCCAGAAGGCTGTCCATCATGTTCTCCGATTTCCACAGCGATGGGGAATACCGCCTGCTGCTGTACGCTAACACCGTACAGGGCGGCCTGGTGGCGGCCTTCCCGCTTACGCGGCTGATCTACGTCGGAACCATTCTGTTCTGGACGCTGCTATGCTGCGACCTGTATCGCGTGGGTTATTTTCTCAAGCACCGCAACCGCCTGAACCGGAAGGTGCTCAAGCCTGTGACCGATATGGCGGAAACGGCCGCGACCCTCAGCGCCAACAACCTGAGCGACCGCATCAGCGTGGAGGGCGCCAAAAACGAGCTGAAGGACCTGGCGCTGGTGATTAACGGCATGCTGGACCGCATCGAGCTGAGCTATAACAGCCAGAAGCAGTTTGTGAGCGACGCCTCGCATGAGCTGCGCACGCCCATCGCGGTTATTCAGGGCTACGCGGGAATGCTGGAGCGCTGGGGGAAGACCGATAAGGAGGTGCTGGACGAGGGCATCGCCGCGATCTCCCAGGAGGCCGCCGGCATGAAGGAGCTGGTGGAGCGCCTGCTCTTCCTGGCCAGGCACGACAAAAAAACGCTGATGCTGGAAATGGAGGTCTTCGACCCCCTGGAGGTGATGAGCGAGGTTCACCGGGAGGCCAGGCTGCTGTCGTCCGCGCATCACTTTGAGCTTTCGCCCGCGCAGAACTGCAAAATCAACGGCGATAAGGGAATGATTAAGCAGCTCATGCGCATCCTGGTGGACAACGCCATGAAATACACTTTGGCGGGGGGCCGCATTACCCTGGGCGTGCGGCGCGAGGGGAAAAACTGCGTGCTAAGCGTGACGGACACCGGCGCGGGTATTTCGGCGGAGGAGCTGCCCAGGGTGTTCGACCGCTTTTACCGCTGCGACGACGCGCGAAAATCGCCGACCAGCGGGCATGGGCTTGGGCTGTCCATCGCGCGCATCATCGTCGTGGCCCATGGAGGAAAGCTGAAGGTGCGCAGCAAGGTGGGCGTGGGCACGACGTTTTCAGTGCTGCTGCCGCAGGAGGACGAAGGGGCGGGAAGCGCTTGGAAAGCAACGGCGTAACCGCGCCGGCCGGCTGACCGGCGCCCTGCCGGCCATGCGGAGGATTTCCCGCGTGTCTTCATCCTTTTTCCCGCGCGTTTTCAGCCGGCGTCAAACCACATCTCTTCGGCAATTTCCAGCTCGCTGTCGTCCTGGATGAGTTGGAGGATGCGCTCGGCATCCTCGCCCTCGGCCCATACGGGCTGAAAATCGTTCTCGGGCCGGCTTCCGGAGGTGAGCACGGGCAGGAGCCGGAGCGTAACGCCCTCGTAGCCGTCTGCCCCAAAGGAGAGCGTCGCCTGCACGACCAGCGCGTCAAAGGTGGTCATTTCGTGCGTGCCCCCAAAAACCAGGTTGCCCAGGCTGTAAAGCACCACGCCGCCGCCGCGCCGCTCCACGCCCTGCACGCAGTGGGGATGTGTGCCCACGACGATGTCCGCGCCATGCCGGATCGCGTAATCCGCCATGCGCTCCTGCGTGCGGTTGTGGGTTTTGCTATATTCCTTTCCCCAATGGCAGGAGTAGACGATCACGTCGCAGCCGGCCTTTTTGAGCGCCTTCAAATCGTTATACATGGGCGTTTTGCGCTGGAGCCAGGTGGTTTCGCGGCAGCCGGCAAAGCCGATCTTATAGCCGTCTTTTTCAAAAATATAGCGGTAGGTGTAGCCGCTGTAAGCGATCCCCGCCGCCTCCAGGGCGGCGCGCGTGCTTTCCCGTCCGGGCCGGCCAAAGTCGATGTAATGGTTGTTGGCGATGTTGACCTGCTCGATGGAGGCGGCCTTCAGGATTTCGGTATAGCCCGGATCGCCGCGGAAGGTGTACTGCTTGCCGCGCTGGTGCCCCTCGCTGTCGTCTTGAAGCGCGCCTTCCAGGTTGACAAGGCTGATATCGTCGGTTTGAAAGGGCCCGGCGATTTTTTCAAAGCACCAGCCATACCCCTTTTCCGCGATCACCGTGTCGAAGGTGCCGGGATTGCCCTTCCATTTTTCGCGCGTTCCCAGCACGCAATCGCCGCCGAGCGTGAGGACGATTTCATCCGCGCCCGCCGCGCCCGCCCCGCCCAGTATCCAAGCCCCCAGGATAAGCGCCGTCAACCCGCGTCGCATCCTATCCCTCCTGTTGATGTTTTTTTCTGTTGTACTAGACAGGGCGGAAGGCGTTTTCGTTCATGTCATTTCAAAAGAATTTCATACGCGCTCCGCAATGGGATACTGCCCCGTATGGTGAAGGAGGCGTGCATATGGCGGCATTGCCGATTGTTGGGGATGGCCGCGGGACCAACGGCGCGGTCTGTGAATATCTGAAGCGCGCGGGCCGCCAGGCAGGACGCGGGCTTCGCAAAACGCCGTGGAAAGCGGCGTTCCCGACGGGGAGGACGACCCCGGCGGGAAAACCGGCTTCCATCGCTCGCCGGATGGGACAGCTTACAGCTTCAAGGACCCGGACCATGCCGGCGGCATGATCGCCATACCCGGGGAATAACCCGAGAAATGACATTTTGGCTTGGCTCCCGTGATAACGGCGGCGCTTTACGGAAAAGCGCCGCCGCTGTTTGGAGGGCCGGCGGCGGGCGGCGGACGCCGCGCTTGTTTCCGGCTGCAAAATTTGACGCGGCTTTGAACCTTTCCCGAAGCTTCCTGTCCTATAGGGTGAAGATCAAACGCTTGGAGGAAAGAGGATGATGGGAAAGAAAAGCCCGGCTTTTAAACGCCTGACGCGGGCCGTCCTGGCCTGCGCGCTCGCGGCGCTGACGGCAGGCGCGCCGCGCTTCGCGCTTGCGCAAGAGACGGTTATCACCCTGAACCTGGTGGGGGATTGCGCGGTGGCGGACCAGTACCGATACCGGGGGCGCGAAACCTCGTTTACGGCGCGCGTGTCCGCGCTTGGGATGGAGTACCCCTTTTCGCTGGTTCAGGAACGCTTTGCGGCGGACGACCTGACCATTGCCAACTGCGAGGGCGTGTTGACGGAACGCCCTCTGGGCAAGGGCGGAAAGGAGATGGCCCTGAGCGCGCCGCCAAGGTTTGCGGAGGTGTTCCGCGCGGGCGGCGTGGACGTGGTCAACCTGGCCAACAACCACAGCCGGGACTTTGGCGACGCCGGGCTGGAGGATACCATGGCCGCGCTGGACGCCGCGGGGGTGAGGCATTTCGGCGTGGGCCGGCCCGCGATCATGGAGGTCAAGGGCCTCCTCGTCGGCCTGTGCGGCTATTGCTACCCCCTGACGGACGCCAAGATGAAATTTTACCGCGAGGCGATCGAGGCGCTGCGCGCGGCAGGCTGCGATTTAATTATCGCCAGCGCGCATTCCGGGCGGGAGGACTGCCCGACGCCCAACGCGGAGCAGCTCAAGCGCTTTCCGGAGCTGATTGACATGGGCGCGGATTTGGTGTACGGGCATGGGGCGCACAGGCTCCAGCCAGTTCAGCGCTACAAGGACGGGCTGATTTTATATGGACTGGGCAACTTTACCTTTGGGGCGAACCCGCGCCCGGCGGACGACGATACCGCCGTGCTGAGCGTCAGCTACCGCGTGGGGGCGGACGGCGCGCCCGCGCTGGAAAAGCTGGAGGCAATCCCCATGAAGGCGCACGACGACGGCGACTACCGACCTTTTCCCATCGAGGACGAGGAGGGGAAGCGCCGCGTTTATGAAAAGCTGGTTTTTACGCGGGAAAAGCACCCGGAATCCAATTTGGGAGAGGAATTTGCCAAAACAGGCATCTGCATATTTGACGGAGGGGCTGAAAAAAAGGGAAAGCATGGAAACGCAAAAAATGTTTGTAAATCAACATTTCTTCCTATTGCCAAACGGCTGAAGCTGTCGTACACTGTACGCCGGTAGCGACGGTTTGGCAAGGGAGGCTTCCATGATGTCCAGGAATTTCACGCGGGATATGACCAGCGGCTCCCCGGTAAAGCTCATCAGCGGGTTCTTTTTTCCGCTGCTGTTCGGCCTGCTGTTTCAGCAGCTTTATAACATGGTGGACACCATCGTGGTGGGAAAGTTTCTTGGGGTAACGGCGCTGGCGGGCGTCGGCTCCACGGGCTCGCTGAATTACCTGGTGCTGGGCTTTTGCGTGGGCGTATGCAACGGCTTTGTGATTCCTGTGGCGCAGAAGTTCGGCCAGGGGGATTACCGGGGCCTGAAGCGCTACGTCGTCAACGCCGTCATGCTGGCGGCGGCCTTCGCGGCGGTGATGACGCTGGTGGTCTGCCTGTTTTGCAGGCAGTTCCTGCTTTGGATGAACACGCCGGCGGATATCCTGGACGACGCGTACAGCTATATTTTTGTGATCTTCCTTGGCATACCCGTCATCTACCTGTACAATGTGCTCTTTGGCGTCATCCGCTCCCTGGGGGACTCGCGCACGCCGGTGATGTACCTGGTCTTTTGCTCGGCGCTCAACGTCGCGCTGGATCTTTTGTTCATTGTGGCCTTCGGCATGGGCGTGGCGGGCGCGGCCTGGGCGACGGTGATATCGCAAGGGATTTCCTCCCTGCTGTGCGTCCGCTATATCCGGCACTGCGACCTGCTGATTATCACGCGCAAGGACTGGCGCTTGGACCGGGAGTGCGTGAAAAGGCTGGTCGGCATGGGCGTGCCCACGGGCCTGCAATGCTCGATTACGGCGCTGGGAAGCATCGTGCTGCAAACCGCGGTCAATACGCTGGGCTCGGTGGCGGTCGCGTCGGTGGCGGCCGGCAGCAAGGTCAGCCAGCTTTTCTGCTCCCCGTTTGACGCCCTGGGCAGCACCATGGCGACCTATGGCGGGCAGAACATGGGCGCCAGGAAGCTGGATCGCATCGGCAGGGGCCTGGCAAGCTGCTGCGCGATGGGGGCGGTCTATTCGGGGCTGGCGTTTCTCGTCTTGTATTTTTTCGGCGGCGCGCTGTCGCAGCTTTTTGTGGACGCGTCGGAAACCGTGGTCATTGCCAACGCGCGCCGCTTCCTGATCTTTAACTCCGCGTTTTATATTCCGCTCGCGTTTGTCAACATCGTCCGATTTTTAATCCAGGGGCTCGGCTTTTCCAAGCAGGCGATGTTCGCGGGCGTGTGCGAAATGGTCGCGCGCGCCGTGGTCGGCTTTGCGCTGGTGCCGCTGATGGGGTATGACGCCGTGTGCGTGGCGAACCCGGCGGCGTGGATCGCGGCGGACGCGTTCCTGTTCCCGGCCTACGCGTGGGCGATGAGACGGCTTGGCAAAAGCTTCGGCCCCAGCGCAAGGCTGGAGCCGGTGGCGGTGGAGGAATAAGCGTTATTGCGCGAAGCCAAATTCAAAAAGCTTGGAAAGGTCCAGCCAGGCGCGGTTGCGGCTGGGGCAGCCGAGCACGACGGCGATGAGCGTGCGGCCGTCCCGCTGCGCCGCGCCCACGTAGCAGAACCCGGCCGCGGAGGTATAGCCGCTTTTGACGCCCGCCGCGCCGGCGATGTAATAGGGCGAGGCGGCGTCAAAAATCTCATAGCTGTTGGAAAGCGACAGGCTGTCGCGCCTGGAGGTGGGCGGCAGGGTATAGCTCAGGCAGGTGACCACCTCGCGGAAGGTCTGATTGGTAAGGCCCTGCCTGGCAAGCGTCGCAAGGTCGCGGGCCGTGGAATAATGGTTTGGGTCGTGGTAGCCGTGCGGATTGACGAAGCGGGTGCCCGACATGCCCAGTTGCGCGGCCCGCTCGTTCATCCGCTGAACAAAGCGGTCCACGCTGCCGGCCAGAAGCTCCGCCACGGCGTTGGCCGCGTCGTTGCCGGAACGGATCATCAGGCCGTACAGCAGATCGAGCATGCGCATCTGCTCGCCCTCATACACGGGCACCAGCGAGCTGTCCTCCGGCACATCCGCCGCGGAAGCGGGAATGGTCACAACCGCGTCCAGGTCGGCCTGCTCCACCGCCAGCAGCAGCGTCATCAGCTTGGTGGTGCTGGCGGGATAGAGCCGGGCGTCGGCGTTAACCTCAAAAAGGATTTGTCCGGTGGGGGCGTCGATCAGCACGGCCCCCTTTGCGTACAGGTACTCCGGGGTGAGGGAGCGGGGCTTGGAAGCGTCGAAATAGATGGGCGCGACAAAGCCATAGGCGGATAAATCCTCGTTGAGAAGCGCCTGGGTCGCTCCGTTTGCGACGCCGTCCGCCGCGATGCCCTGAGCGCCCAGGGCAATCATCTGCTGCTGAAAGGCGAGCACCGCGGCGCGGGTGGCGGAGCCGTAGGCCCCGTCCGCCTTGTCGTTGAGCAGCTTGAGGTCGATCAGGCGGGCCTGCAATTGCTTCACGCGGTCGCCCTTGCTTCCCGAGCGAAGGGTGGTGAGCGCGTCCTCCGCGCTTGGGTCAAAAAGCAGGGCTTGGGTGGCGGCGTCGGCCAGGCCGTCGCTGGGAACCTGATATCCGGCCGCCAGCAGCAGGCGCTGCGCCTCCGCCACGGCGGCCGTGGTTTGCTTGCCATAGATGCCGTCCGCCTTGGAGGCGGTCAGCCCCAGCTCCGCCAGGCGCTGCTGAAGCGCGGTTACCTCCTGGCCCTGCGCGCCGGGAGCGAGCGAAGCGTATTCCGCCGGCGCCGCCGCCCAGGCCGGGCCGGGCGGCAAGGCAAGCAGGGCCAGCAGACATGTCATCACAAGAGCGGTTGCCCGTTTCATTTGTGGCGTTCCCCCTTTCGGTAGGCATAGACGTTCCTAACATAAGAAACGTGCGGAAAGGCAAAAAAATTGCATTTTTTTCGCCAAGTTCTGCGCTGCCGAGAAGCCGCATACCCTGCCTTTGGAGGGATGCACATGAAGCGACGCTATCCGCCCATATGGCTTTCGGCGCTGATCCTGGCGGTTTTGCTTTTTTGGAAAATGCTTGGCGCGCCCCTGACGGCGCAACAGTTTCAGGAATTGGAAACCCCGTTTTGGCAGGCGAGAGTGCTGCTTCCATCCCGGATGGGGCGGGTGCTGCTTTTGTGGATGCCGGCGCAGGCGGCGACCCCGCGGTCGGAAACGCTCCCGGAGGACGGCATGGACGCCGACGGCCGGGAGCTGGCCCGCTTTTTGGACCAGGTCGGCGGGGAAGAAAAGCTGATGGTCTACGTAACCGCCGAAAACCGGCTGGCGGAAATGACGCTGGAGGGCTATGTCTGCGGGGTGGTGGCGGCGGAAATGCCCGCCACCTATCACCTGGAGGCGCTCAAGGCGCAGGCTGTGGCGGCGCGGACGCGCGCCGTTTACCAAGCGCAAAACGGCGGGTGCGCGCGGCACGAGGGCGCGGATATCTGCACGGACAGCGCCCATTGCCAGGGCTACGCGACCCTTTCGGAATGCCGGGAAAGATGGGGGACGGAATATGAGGTATACCGGGAGCGCATCCTGAAAGCGGCGGAAGAAACGAAGGACGAGCTGCTGACCTACGAGGGAGAGCCGATTACCGTGATGTACCACGCGATCAGCGGGGGCACGACGGAAGCGGCGCAGACTGTTTTTGCGCAAAGTCTTCCCTATCTGGTCAGCGTGGACAGCTCCGGGGAAGAGGATGTCCGCGGCTTTTACACCGATACGCGCTTTACCTTTGAGGAGGCGGCGCGGCTTTTGTCCGCCGGGCTGCCGGAGATGAGCGTAACGGCTGAGGATGTGCGCCAATCGCTTTTGATCGGCGGGTATACGCCCACCGGACGCGTCAAGAGCCTGCTGCTGAACGGGCGCGAGGTGGAGGCGACGGCGTTTCGCAAAGCGCTGGGGCTGCGAAGCACCTGGTTTACCTTTTCCACCGACGCCGACAGCGTGACCTTTCACCAGCGCGGATACGGACACGGCGTGGGCATGAGCCAGGCGGGCGCGAACCGCATGGCCGCCGACGGCTCCTCCTACCGGGATATCCTGGGCCATTACTATCCCAACACGCAATTGGAAAAGCGCTGACCCCGCGCTTGCGTATACGCAAGCGGCATTGCGGCAACCCTAGAGGCGGAGGGATGCCCATGCAGAACAGCCGCTTTTGGCAGGGGGTCAAGCGCGTTTACGACCGTTATGACCGTTTGATGCAAAAACAGGGATTCTATGTCGTGCTAGGCGTTTGCGTGCTGGTGATTGTGCTAAGCGCGGTGTACACCTTCCGCCTGCGCGACGAGCTGGAGGAGCCGCCCGTAACCGACGAGGAGGCGCAGAGCGTGGTTGGCATGCAGAACGCCCAGACGCTCAGCGAGGCGCGCGCGCTTGTGAAAAGCCAGGGCGCGGAGGAGCCCCTCAACGTGCCGACCGCCGCCCCGTTCTCGTTTACCCAGCCCGTCAGCGGCTTTACGGACCGCGGGTTCAGCGACGCCGAGCCGCAGTTTTTTTCCCAGAGCAACGCCTGGCAGGTGCATACGGGCATCGACCTGCAGGCCGATTACGGCGCGGCGGTATCCGCGTGCGCCGCCGGGACGGTTCAAAGCGTCTGGCAGGACAACGAGATGGGCCTGTGCGTTCAAATCGTGCACGACAATGGGTACGAAAGCGTTTACGCCGGCCTGAGCAACGCCGCTTACGTCAAGGCCGGCGACCCTGTGGCGCAGGGGCAGACGGTCGGGCATGTGGGCAACGGCGTACTGGCGGAAAGCGACGCCTTGCCGCATCTCCATTTTGAAATGCTGAAAAACGGAAAGCCCATCGATCCGCTGAGCGTGTTTTTGGGTGTTGACAAATAAAATACAATATGATACATAATATAACGATATAGAACGACATATTATTGGAGGCGGCAGCATGTGCGGAATTGTGGGATATATTGGGCACAAGCAGGCATCCCCGATCCTGATGGAGGGTCTGGCGAGGCTATCCTACCGGGGTTATGACAGCGCGGGCGTTGCCATCGTGGACGAACAGGGGAGGATCAACGTTCAAAAAGCGAAGGGCAGGCTGGAAAACCTGGAGGCTCTGCTGAAGCGGGAGCCGCTGTCCGGCTGCATGGGAATCGGCCATACGCGCTGGGCGACGCACGGCGAGCCAAGCGATTTAAACGCCCATCCCCATACGGACGTCAAGGGCGGCATCGCCGTCGTTCATAACGGCATCATTGAAAACCATGAGGCGCTGCGCCGCTATTTGGAAAGCCTTGGCGCGCGCTTTGTCAGCCAGACCGATACGGAGGTCGTGGCGCACCTGCTCCATTCCCTGTACGACGGCGACATGAAGCGCGCGATGATCCGCGCCATGGGCATGCTGGAGGGCAGCTACGCCCTGGGCGTGATCTGCGACCAGGAGCCGGGCGTGCTGTACTGCGCGCGCAACGACAGCCCGCTCGTCATCGGCGCGAAGGATGGGGAGGGGTTCATCGCCTCGGATATCCCCGCGCTGCTGGGGCATACGCGCGACGTCATCTTTTTGCAGGATAAGGAGATCGGGGTGCTCGACGGGCGGGGCGTCAGCGTTTTCGACGCCTATGGAAAAACCCGCGAGCATGCCGTGTTTCATGTGGATTGGGACCTGTCCAGCGCGGAAAAGGGCGGCTACGCGCACTATATGCTCAAGGAAATTCACGAGCAGCCCGCCGCGCTGCAAAATACGTTTACGCCCCGCTTTTCGGGCGTCGCGGGAGATTACGGCTGGCTGCCAATATCCAAGGCGGAGGCGCAAAGCCTGCGGAAAATCAGCATTGTGGCCTGCGGCACGGCCTACCACGCGGGCGTGCTTGGAAAGTACGCGATTGAAAAGCTGGCGCGCCTGCCTGTGGAAGCGGAAATCGCCAGCGAATACCGCTACCGCGACCCGATTATCGGTGAAAACGAGCTGTTGATCGCGGTGTCGCAAAGCGGCGAAACCGCCGATACCCTGGCCGCGCTGCGGGAGGCCAGGCGCCGGGGCGCGCGCGTCCTCGCCATATGCAACGTGGTGGGTTCCACCATCACGCGCGAGGCGGGGGAGGAAAACACGCTGTACACCTATGCCGGCCCTGAGATTGCCGTGGCGAGCACCAAGGCTTATATAACGCAGGCCGAGGTCCTGCTCCTGCTGGCGATCGCCCTGGGGGATATGCGCGGCGCGCTGCCGCCGCAGCGGGCGCGGGCGCTTATCGAGGAGCTGGGCCGGCTGCCCGCGAAGGCGGAGGCGGCGTTGCAAACCGAGCCGTTTTTGCAATGGTTTTCCAGCACGGCCAGCCAGAAAAAGCATGTGTTTTTTGTAGGGCGCGGGCTGGATTACGCGCTTTCCATGGAGGCCGCGCTGAAGCTCAAGGAGGTCAGCTATATCTTCAGCGAGGCGTATGCCGCCGGCGAGCTGAAGCACGGCCCCATCGCGCTGCTTCAGGAAGGGCGGCTGGTGGTTGCGACCATCACCCAGCCCGCCCTGCTGGATAAGACCATGAGCAACCTGCGCGAGGTGGCGGCGCGCGGCGCGCGCGTGCTGGCCATATGCCGGGAAAGCCTTCGCGCCAAGGTGGAGGGGCAGGTTGACGAGGTCGTCGCCATCCCCGACGCGGACGATCTGCTGGCGCCCCTGCTGGCGGTGATCCCGCTTCAGCTTTTTGCCTACTGCATGGCGGTGGCGCGCGGCTGCGATGTGGATAAGCCGCGCAACCTGGCCAAAAGCGTGACCGTGGAATGACGCCCTGAGCGTGCGGACGGGAGGACGGGGAGGCGCGCCCGCCCGGGCAAAGAATAGGCTCAAAAAAGGCGGCGGCCCGCCGCTTGGCCGCCGCTACAGCGTGAAGCTCGCCCAAAGGCGGGCTTCGCCCCGGCTCTTGCCCCATGCCTTGCGGGCGGGAGCCTCCCAGCGTCCCTTGTCGCCGCGGCCTAATAGACGGCCTGAGCGCGCGGGGGCGGGAAGGCCCGACAAGCCGGGGCTAGCGCGGCTCGTTCAGCTTTTCCGCCAGCACCTGATAGAGCAAAGACGGGTCGATCGGCTTTGCCAGATGGCCGTCCATGCCAGCCTCGGAGGCTTTGACGACATCCTCGTGAAACGCGTCGGCGGTCATGGCAATGATGGGGATGGACCGCGCCCTCGGGTGGCCGGAACGCCGGATCGCCCTTGTGGCCTGATGGCCGTCCATCACCGGCATTTGGACGTCCATCAGGATGGCGTCGTACTCGTCCGCCGAGGATAAAAAGCGTTCCACCGCCTCTTTCCCATCCCTTGCGCAGTCCGTGGCAACGCCGGCCATTTGCAGAAGCTCCACCGCGATTTCCCGGTTCAGGTCGTTATCCTCCGCCAGCAGGACACGCCGCCCCGACAGCTTGCGGAGGTTCGCGCCCGCGTCCGTGGCGGCGGCCGGCGTTTCGGCCCCGGTGACCGAAAGCAGCGCGTTATACAGCGTGGAAGCGAAGATGGGCTTGGTGAGGAAGGTGTTCGCCCCCGCCGTGCGGGCGCTGGCCTCGATGGCGCTGACATCGTAGGCCGTCATGAGGATGACCGTCGTATCCGGCCCCACCAGCTCCCGGATGCGCCGGGTCAGCTCGATGCCGTCCATATCCGGCATTTTCCAGTCCACCAGGCAGACGGCGTAGGACTCTCCCCGTCGCTTGGCGTCCCGCACCTTTTTGAGGCACGCCTCTCCGCTTTGCACCCAATCGGACTGAACGCCGAGGTTTTTCAGCACCAAAGAGGCGTGCATGCAGCTATCCGCGTCGTCGTCGGTAATCAGCACCTTCAGGGATTGCAGCGTGCTCCATTTGCAGGGCCGTATCCGCTTTTCCTCCGGCGGCAGGTCAAAGTCCAGCTCGACGGAAAAGGCGCTCCCCTTCCCGGCCTCGCTCTTGACCGATATGGTTCCGCCCATCAGCGTCACCAGGTTTTTGGCGATGGACATGCCCAGGCCGGTTCCGCCAAACTGGCGGCCGATGGATACGCTCTCCTGCTCAAAGGGCGTGAACAGGCGGTCCATAAAATCCGCCTGCATGCCGATGCCGGTGTCGCTCACGGTAAAACGCAGCCTGACCCGGTCGTCGCCGCGCGTAAGCTCGCGGATTTCCATGCGGATGGCGCCGCCCTCCGCCGTAAATTTCAGCGCGTTGGACAGAAGGTTGAGCAGCACCTGGTTCAGCCGCAGCGAATCCCCGACCAGAACCGTATCGATCAGGTCCACCAGCGGCACGGAGAACGTCAGCCCCTTGGCGGCGGCCTGCGGATAGATGATGGAGGTGATCGACTCCGTCACCGTAACCAAATCGAACGGCTCATGAGCGATGGACATCTTGCCGCCTTCGATTTTGGACATGTCCAGCACATCGTTAATCAGGGTCATGAGGTGCTTGGAGGAAAAGTCGATCTTATGCAGGCAGTCGGCCACGCGCTCCCGGTTGTCGAGGTTGGCGGCCGCGATGGCGCTCATCCCGATGATCGCGTTCATGGGCGTGCGGATTTCATGGCTCATCCGGGACAGGAAGTTGGATTTCGCCTGGTTGGCATGCTCCGCCACGGAGAGTGCGTCCTTCAGCGCGGCCGCCTGCTCCGTTAGCTTTTTTTGCATCTGCCTGAGCTCGGTCACGTCGGTGATGTCGATCAAAATAGCCAGGTAAACCGGGAGCCCGTCCTGCCAATCCAGGCAGGTGGCGTTGACCTGAAGCCAAAGGCTCTGGTCAAGCCGGTTTTTGACATGCATAACAAAATGAAGCGATTCCCCGGCCCATATTTTGTCTTGTTGGCCGTAGAGCGCTTCCATGTTGCTTTGGATGTTTTGCCGGTGCAAAGGGCTTTCGTCGCCGCCGTCCCGGTAATACTCCATAAAGCGGGCGTTGCCGTCCAGCACGGTTATGCGCAAATCGCGGCCGACGCGAACCTTTGCCACAAAGCCGGGCAGGCTTTCATACGTGATGGACTGCTCCCGCTGGATGCGCACCAGGTCGTCAATGTTGGTGATGACCGTATAGGCGACTTGATAGCCGTTCACATATTCCTGCGCAAATTGGGTGGAAAACTGCACCCACACGTACCCGCCGTCTTTCCGGCGCATCCGCGAAAGCAGTTGATAGCCGCTTTGGCGGTTGCTCACGGCCTTGACCACCGTTTCGGTCAGGCGGTTCCATTCCTCCGGGTCGCCTTGGTAATAAAGATCCGGCCGGTTGTGGAACGCCGCCTCGTACTCGTCCTTCGGCCAGCCGATGAGCTGATAATAAAACTCGTTGGCCCAGACCAACGTAAAATGCTCGTCCAGCAAATGCTTGGAAACGCTGACGCCCAGCAGCCGCATCAGCGTTTGGTATTCATATTCGGCCGGCGCGGCCATAAGCCCGTCGCAGGGCACGGCATCCTTTTCCGGTTCAGTCATTGTTGCGCTCCCTTCCGGCAACCCATGCGCTGGCGGGCGTGCCCGGCTTTTCCGAGCCTTGTTCACCATTGCCTGTTTTCCATTATAATTCAAAGATTGATAAAATACAATACTTCTGGCGCTCGCGGCTTGGCGATGGTAAAATAAGAAGGCGAAAGGCTTTGGCGGCGAAGCGAACGGCGGGGTTCTTCCATGATTTTATGAGGCGACGTTCACGCCCATAACCCCGGCGCGTCAACGGGGGGGAGGGCGCCGGGCGCGCCGCGCCATGGCCCGCCTACGGATGCTTTGGAGGCGAGGAAAGCGTGCGAACCGAAGAAAAATTTTCAAGCCTGATCTACGAATATTTTTTGAAACGGTTTCAGTTTCAGCACGATCGGTATGGCGACCTCCTGCCGCCGATAGACGCGCTGAGCCGGGAGTTTTGCGTGGCGGAGCACACGGTCAAGTCCGCGCTGAAGCGCCTACAGGCGGAGGGGTATATTTCCATGCGCAACGGCAGGAGCACGCGGGTTGTTTTCCGGCAGCCCCCGGAGGAGGCCCGGCGGCAGGCGCGCCGTTTTTTATCGGAGCGATGGGAGGAGCTTCCCGACCTGGTACGTTCCATCGAAATGACGCTGACGCCGCTGCTGGCCGAGGGCTTCCGCCGCATGAGCGGGGAGGAGCTTTCAGCCCTGCTTCGCTTTTCGCGGGGAGCGAGTATGGACGACCTGCTGTATGTTTCCTGCTATGCTATGCGGAAGCTGGAAAACCAACTGGCGATGAACCTGTTTTGGGAGGTCGCCTTTTACACGGGCCTGCCGCTTTTGATGGAGGAAAGCGGAAAGGAGGCTTGCCAAAAGCAGCTTCTCCGGGCGTTTCTCAACCGCGCCGCCGCCTGCCGGAGGGAAGGGAACGCGGACGGCCTGGACGGCGCGCTTCGGGAGTATTATCAGGAGTCCACCCGCCAGGCGTTTGACTGGATAAAGAGGCTTGTGCAGCCGACGGCGGAGGCGGAGCGGGTTTCGTTTACCTGGAGGATTTACCGCGAGCAGCCCCAGGTCTGTTACAGCCTGGCGCTTCTGCTGCTGCACGACATGAACCTGGGCGCTTATCAGGAGGCCGCGTTCCTGCCCTCCTACGAAAAAATGGCGCTTCGCTACGGCGCGTCCGTCAGCACCGTGCGGCGGGCGGTGAGCCTTTTAAACAGCCTGGGAGCGGCGCGCCCTGAAAACGGCAGGGGGACGCGGATCATCAGGACGAAGGAGGAGGCCGCGCACCCGGACCTCGCATGCCCGGCGGTGCGCAGAAACCTGGCTTTTTATTATCAGGCCTTTGATATGATGCTCTATTCCTGCGAGGAGGTCTTTCGGGCCGCCTTGGACGCGCTGACCCCGGAAGAAACGGCGGGCCTGACGGAGCGCCTGGAGGCGTACCGGCGCGCGGGGCGCTGCGAGCTGACGCTGTGCCGCCTGTTGCTCTTTGCCGCCCGGCACAGCCCGCTTCGCGGGGTGCGGAGGATTTATGAAAGGATTTACGGGCTGTTCCTGCTGGGGTATCCGCTGAAGCTGTCCCAGGCCGACACGTCCGACCTGGACAGGGAGGAGGAGCGGCTGACGGAATCCATGCTCGAGGCGCTGAGGGCAGGCGACACGGCGCGGGGCGCGGCGGTGATCCTGCGGTTTTTGCGCAGGGAGTTTCCCAAAGCGGAACGGTTTCTCCTGAACCATGGCATCAAGCCGGAGGAGCTGCGAATCAACCGTTCCATCCGGCTGTTGATATCGGAGCTCATGCACGGGCGGAAGGAAAAGGAGGGAAATGGGGAATAGCGGGGAGGGGACGTCGAGAGGCTCCGCGTCCCAAGGCCGCCGGAAGCGTTTGCGGCAAAGCCGCAAACTCAGGCCGTCGAAAAAGCCCGCCTTTCGGCGCGCTTTTCCGCCGGGGACTGTCGGAAGTGTTTGCGGCAAAGCCGCAAACTCCCCGCCCGCCTGGCAAAGCCAGGCGATACGATTTCATTGGGAGGGGCTGTCGCCCCTCCCAACCGCCCCAAAATAGGTTTGTCGTCAATCTGCGTTTGCGGCACAGCCGCAAACTTCCCGTCCGCCTGGGTGCTGCGCACATCAAAAGCACCGGATCAATGGCCGACCGCGGGTCAGCCAGGCGAACCGATTATATTGGGAGGGGCTGTCGCCCCTCCCAACCGCCCCAAAATAGGTTTGTCGACAATTTGAGCCTTGCGCGCAAGGCTTTTTCACGGTTTTTTCCCCGTGCCTCCGGCGCGGCTGGGGGAAGCCGTTGCGGCGGTACTATATTCCATACTGCGAGGCTTTTTGGCGGCTCGCGCCGCAAGCCCCGCGCCGACGCCGCCTTTGAAAGGGGGGAGGCGGATGCGCCGGACGGACGGCGAGAAATGGGAATCATTTCTATTTAAGGGCAAAACGTTACATGAATGTACGAAAAATCACAACAAAATGTAATTGCATTATAATGGGGAGGGGTGTATAATATTCCCCGGGTGATGAATTTGAGGGTACGAAGCCTGACAGCGGGCATTTTGGCGGGTTTGGCTTTCATGACGGGCCCTTCGGCGCTGGCCTTGCCGGTGGATGAGCCGATAGTGTATCCGGAGCTGGCGATGGAGGAAGACCTGCTGCCGGCGGTTACGTCCACGCCCCAGCCCACGGAGGCGGCGTCCGAACGGCAGGCTGCCGCGCCGCTGGAGATGGATGAAAACGCCATTGGCCAGGATGAGGCGGCCAAGGACCCGGAGGCCGCCACGCGCGTGATGAAGCCGCAGATCGGCGGCCTGAGCGGGCAAAACAGCATGACCATCTCCACCGTTTCCAACATCCGCTTTGAAACGCCCTATTCAGAAGGCGTGGTGGATTTTACCAACCCGGAGGGAAGCACGGTCAACGTACAGTATCTGTTGACGATGTCGGTGGCGGACATCCTCCGCCAGACCGGACGCACCGGTTACACGGAGGAGGAATACGCGGCGCTTTCCCGGCGCGAGGGCTTTTCGCCGGAGAGCGAGCGGGTGGTCGTTGGGCAGACGAAGGGGATTCCGCCCGGCAAGCGCGTGCATACGATTACGCTGGGGGCGCTGCCGGATGGCTCGGCCCTGGGGCGCGGCGTCTATCCCGCGACGGTCGTGATGGCGGCGTTTGACCCCCAAACCAACCAACGGGCCATGGTGGGGGCCGAGGCGTCCGTCACTGTGGAAATCGCGGGCGACGAGCTGGCCCTCGCCTTCACGGGCGGAAAGGCGGAGCTGAGGGTATTTACCCCGGCGGACGAATCGGCGGCGGTGCGGTATACGCTCATCATAACCCAAAAAGAGTTGCTTGACAAAACCGGCGGCTACGGCGCGCCGGGGGACTACCAGGAGGACGCCTGGGTAACGCTGGTAGACGCCGGCATTGCCCAGCCCGGGGAATTTTTGGAGACGGAGCTGACTTTGGGGCCCCTGCCGGACGGCTCCAGCCTGCCCAAGGGCGAGTACACCGCCTGGCTGGCGCGGGCCGGGCAGGACGCGGACGGCGCTTGGACGGTCCGCGGCGCGGACACGAAGGTGCTGCTGACGGTGGGCGACTGAAAACGATGCAATTCCCCCTGTGGGATTGGCATAGCCACAGCATGCTGTGGACTGAAAATAACAGGGAACAGAAAGGGATGCTCAACATGAAAAAGCTTTTGGCACTGGTACTGGGACTGGCGATGATTTTATGCGTGAACGGGCTGGCGTTCGCCGCCGACTATAACGAGGATGGCGGTACCGCCACTTTGACCGCCGCCGCGACCAAGACCGAGACCACCTCGATAACCGTTACGTGGAACCAGGATCTTGCGGTTGCGTATACGTGGGCTTCAGGCAAATGGTCTGCCGCGATCACCAACGCGGATGTAAACTTTACTGCCACCAACAACTCCAGCGGCGCTCGCAAGGTGACCGCGACGTGGGCGGCGAACGCTGATTTGGGCAAGTATGGCCTGTCCGCCACCGCCCCTGCGACGGGGATGTTTGCCGGCGAGGACATTGCCCGCGGAGCGACCTCCACGGCGGACGCCACCAAGCTGACGTTTTCAACCTCCGGCGACCCGGACGCGGCCACGATTGACGCCATGGCCACCGGCGCGACGCCGACGGTCGGCACGGTGACGTTTGCGATCGGCGCCGCCACCCCCGCCCCGTAATCAAAGACGACCTGATGATTCTGAGGGCAGGCACCTGCGTGCCTGCCCTCAGGCCGTCGAAAAAGCCCGCTTGACGGCGGCGTTTTCCGCCGGTGACTTGCGGAAATGCGTCACCCTGGCTGAAGCCGTCCGCCGCGCGGGCGCGACGCACGGCGAAAGCGGCGGAGCCATGGCCGGGCGAGGGCCGGCCATGGCGATACGATCCCATTCGGAGGGGCAGCGGCCCCTCCGGCCCATCCCAAAAGGGGATTTTTCCGACATGCTGAGGGCGGGCAAAGTGCCTGCCCTCTCGTCCACCATCCGCTTTCCCGTTGCGAAAGGCCGCCTTGGCGTGGTAAAATAATAGCGCATCGAGGCAAGCCGACGACGGAGGGAGGGTGCGAGCCTGTGAAAAAGCTGACGTGCTTGCTGCTGGCGGCGCTGCTGTGCCGGCTTCCGGACGCCGCCCTGTCCGCCCCGCTCAGCTTTGACGTGGGCGCGCCGGTGGTTGTGGAAAAGGCGTCCGCCGAAGAGCCCGCGCAAAGCGTCAGCGTTCGGGTTACGTGGGAGCAGCCGGCCCTCGAGTACGAGTGGAGGGACGGGGCTTGGCAGCCGATGCCTTGCGAGGCGTCCGTGACCGTAATCAACCAGAGCGCGGGCGTGGACGTGGTTGTGACCCTCGCGTGCCAGAAGGATTTTTGGGATTCGGGAGCCGCCTATGAAAGCGTGAGCACCGGGCGGCTGGGCTGCCTGGGCGCGGACTGCGCGTATGGCGGGAACGTGGAAGAAACGGTGCGTTATCGGTTTGTTCCGCCGGATACAAGGCTCAGCGACGAGCAGATGGACGCGATCGTCGGCAAGACGTTCAACGCGGTCCTGACGGTGAGCGTGGACGGAACGGCCCACGGAGCCGCCGATCCCGCCGGATCATAAGGAGGTCGTCCCCTGTGCAGAAAAAACGATTCGGGAGAAAGGCGCTCGTCATCGCGCTGGCGGCCGCCGCGCTGGTTACGGCGGCGGTCTGCGGCGTTTTGTACCTTGGGTCCACGCGGGTAAGCTATACGCCCCCGCCCGTGGAGGAGCTGGCCGTGGCCATTGCGCAGACGCCGCTCAACGGCATGGAGCCGGCGCTGTCCACGCAGAATTACAGCGTGGTGCTGGAGCCGCCGCTCGCGCTGCTGGGGTCGAACACTTTGGCGCTGAATTTTGCCAACCCTTCGCAAAACAAGGCGTGGCTGCTGCTGGATATCCGCCAGTGGAGCACGGGGCTGCTGCTGTACCGGACGGGCCGCGTGGCGCCGGGCATGGCGCTGACCTCCCTGCCGCTGTCCCGGGAGGCGGTGGAGATCCTCATGGGCGAGGGAGCGCAGACGACGGTGTCTTTGGTGGTTTATTCCTTCGCGCTGGACAACTTCCAGAGCATGGGGGAAATCCGGCTGGACGTGCCGCTGATGACGGGGGCGGACCTGCCGCAGACGGAATCCCCGTGAGAGGAGAATGCGCATGACAAATCAAAAAAGGAACCGCGGCCTGCTGTGCGCCGCGATTGCGCTTTCCATGCTGCTTCCGGGACCGGCGCTGTCGGAACTGCCGGTAGACTGGGACGGTCGCCTGGAATCCCTGACGCCGGAGGAATGCCTGGCCCTGACGGAGGAGGAGCAGGCCGAGCTGGGCATCGTCGTGCTGCCCGACGGACTGTGGGAGCCGCTGGCAACGCCCGCGACGAGCCCAGAAACGGCCATGCCGGGGGACGCGGGAGAGAGCCCGAGCCCAACGGCGGTAACGGAGCCGGAGGCCGGGAATGCGGAGGCCGGCAGCGCGGAGGCTTCGCCGTCTGCCCAGCCGCTGGCAACGCCCGCGCCGAGCCCAGGAACGGCCATGCCGGGGGACGCGGGAGAGAGCCCGAGCCCGACGGCGGTAACGGAGCCGGGGGCCGGGAACGCTGGGGCCGGCAACGCGGAGGCTTCGCCTACGGCCCATCCGCTGGCAACGCCCGCGACGAGCCCAGAAACGGCCATGCCGGGGGACGCCTTTACCAAAGTCATCGTCGTCGCATCCCGTAAACAGTGCCCCG
>DBGEOK010000011.1:0-55398 GCA_048370855.1 Candidatus Limiplasma sp.
AAGAAGAATAAGCCTTTTCCCAAATTTAAACGGGGCCGATGCGTTGTCCGCGTCGGTCCCGTTGCAATGTATGGGCATACGGCTTCGGCCCGAACGACTAAGCGAGGTGACCGGTATGATCACGACCGTTTGCATGAATCCTTCCTTTGATAAAACCGCCTCTGTCGAGCGGCTGAAGGCCGGGGAGGTAAACCGCCTGAAAAACGTCCGCATCGATATCGGCGGAAAAGGCGTCAATGTGGCGATTGTTCTCAGGCGGCTCGGCGTGGAGGTTCGCTGCGTCGGCTGCCTGGGTGAAACAGACGAATCCGCCTTTGCCAAGCTGATCGCTAAGGAGGGCGTTCCGTTTGAATACCTGGCCGTTCCCGGAGAGGTGCGGACCAATTTGAAGCTTGTGGATGAACAAAGCAAGGCGATTACGGAATTTAACGAGCCGGGCGTCTCGCTGGACGAACCCCGGCTGGAGGCTTTTTTGCGCCTGCTGCGGCAGAAGGCGGACCATAGCGCCTATGCGGTGCTGAGCGGAAGGCTGCCTCCCGGCTGCCCGGACGCCACCTACCAGCGCTGCATGCAAGCGCTGGCAGGCATTCGGTGCGTGCTTGACGCGGCTGGGGACGCCCTGCTTCATGGCATTAAGGAAAAGCCTTTCCTTGTCAAGCCGAACCTGCCGGAAATGGAAGCGATTATGCGAAAAGAGCTCCGAACGCTCCGCGGCATCCGCGACGCGGCCCTGTTCCTAATGGAATATGGCGCGCAGAACGTCGTTGTTTCCATGGGTAAATATGGCGCGATGTTCACCAACGGCCTCACAACGCTCTTTGCGCCCGCTCTGCCGGTGGAAGCGCGCTCGACCGTCGGGGCGGGGGACGCGATGATCGGCGGCATTCTCATGGGGCTGGAGCGCGGCGAGGCGCTGGCCGATTCGTTCCGCTACGGCGTGGCGGCGGGCGCGGCAAGCGTCATGACAGACGGGACTCAGTTGCTTCGCAAAAGTGATTTTGAATTGCTTTTGCCCAAGGTAACGCTTCAGGAAGTATGAAAACAGAGCTTGAGCGGGAGTTTATCCGTTTGGCAAGATGGAGAAAATGGATGGCCGCCGACGAGCTGGTCGCCCTGAGGCCGCGCGATCATGTCCGGGACGTCAGGCTCGGCGACGTACGTTCGCTGATTTTTGATGTGATCGACGTGGAAACGCGAAAGGTGTCGGGAGAGCTGTCGCTTAGGATTGGAGAAAGCGAAAGCCTGTTTTATCTCGGCCACATCGGGTACCATATTGATCCGCCCTTTCGCGGCAGGCATGAGGCGCTGCATGCCTGCCGGCTCAGCCTGCCCTTTTTGCTGAGGCTAGGGATGCGCTCGGTCGTTATTACGACCGACGAGGATAATTTTCCCAGCATCCGTACCTGCGAGCGGCTCGGCTGCGCGCTGGAAAGCACGGTGGACGTCCCAAGGCGATACCAGGCGGAATTTTCCATCAGCGCCAGAAAGCGCAGGTATGTCCTGGAAATCTCCGAAACATGAGAACAAGCCGCGCAAAATGCGGTTATGGCTTTTCTTTTTGCATAAGATAGGGTAAAATATGTTGGGATGCTTCGGAAAGGTGGTGCTTCCTTGGAAGCGACGATACAGGACTGCCGCGTCTTTTACCGGTTTGAAAAAAAGGAAGGGGCGGAAGGTCCTGCCATTTTGTTATTGCACGGCTGGGGATGCGACAGCTCCATCTTTTCCTTTATTGAAAGCGGGCTTTCCGAAAAGGCCGCGGTATTGTCCCTCGACTTTCCGGGCCATGGGCAAAGCGGCGAGCCGCCTGCGCCGTGGGGCGTTCCGGAGTACGCGGAGCAGGTTCTGGCGCTGCTGAAGCAGTTGGGGCTTGGACCGGTGCGGATCATCGCGCATTCCTTTGGAGGCCGGGTGGCGATCTTTCTGGCGTCCCGGCACCCGGAGATGGTCGACAAGCTGGTGATAACGGGCGGCGCCGGAATCCGCAAGCCCGTAACGCAAAGCCAGCAAAAGCGCCAAAGCCGCTTTAAGCGGTATAACGCCGCCTTAAACGCCTTGAAACGGGTGGAGCCCCTCGCGCCGGTCGTGGATAAGTGGCAGGCGGCGTTGCGGGGGCGGTTTGGATCTCCCGATTATAACAGGCTCAACGAAAACATGCGTAAAACCTTTGTAAAGGTTATCTCGCTGGATTTGCTGCCTATGCTTGGCGGCATCTCCTCGCCGACGCTGCTGGTTTGGGGGAGCGAGGACACGGAAACGCCGCTGTGGATGGGCCAGCAGATGGAACAGGCGATTCCGGACGCGGGGCTCGTCATCTTCGAGGGGCGTACCCATTTTGCCTTTATCGAAGAGTGGCAGCGCTTTTTGCTGATCGTTAAGGAGTTTTTTTGGGGAGGGCAAAACGCATGAGCATATCCTCCTGGTCCCTGGGGGTGAAATGGCTGCTGCTGCTGGCCCCTGTTTGCTGCTCTTTCTTCGCGTCGCGCGGGCTTTTGCACTATTTTCAGCTTGAAAGCTATCAATTCCCGGGATATTTTCGCGCGCTGGGGCGCAACCGCGTGCATAGCCTGCTGCCCGGCTTATGCGTTACGCTCGCGTGCCTTGTTCTGTATTACCTGTTCGATCTGCTGGCCTTGCGCGGCGCGCCGGCCTGGGCCGCCGTGGCCGCGCTGTGCCTGCTTCTGCCAGTCGCTTCCCTTGCGGGTTATGGTGTCGGAAGGCTGTTTTCAGAGAAAAACGCTAAAAAAGAATTTCGCTTTACAGGCCGCGTGAAGCGCCTTTACGCAATGCTTTTCCTGGTGATGACGCTGATTTCCTGGCTTGCTTCACAGACCCCCTGGGTGATCCTTTCCGCCCTTTGGCCGCTTTGCCTGCCGTTGGTCGTCGCGCTTGCGGGCCTGCTGGCGTGGCCGGTGGAGAAGGCTATCAGCGAGTGCTACTTCCGGGACGCCCAAAGGCGGCTCCTCAAAAATCCCAACCTGGTGCGCATCGGCATCACGGGCAGCTATGGAAAAACATCCGTCAAGCATATCCTCGGAACCCTGCTGAGCGAGAAGTACCCGACGCTCATCACCCCGGCCAGCTATAACACGCCCATGGGCGTGAGCCGCGCTATCCGGCAAGGGCTTACGCCCTCCTACCAGATTTTTATCGGGGAGATGGGCGCGCGCCATGTGGGAGACATCAAGGAAATGTGCCGCCTGGTCAGGCCGACGATCGGCTTGATAACCTCCGTCGGGCCGCAGCATCTGGAAACCTTTAAAACCGTCGAAAGGGTCGCAAAAACCAAATATGAGCTGATCGAGGCGCTGCCGGAAAAGGACTCGCACGCATATTTCTATGACGACGGGGCGTTTGTGACCGAGATGTACCAAAAGACCGCCAAGCCCAAAACGCTTTGCGGAAAAAATCCCGAAACCGCCGGCTGCTGGTATGGGGACGTGCGCGTATCGGGCGAAGGCAGCGCCTTTATGCTCCATATTGGCGGAAAGGGAAGCGTCGAATGCCATACGCGGCTGCTGGGCGAGCATAATATACAAAACATCGTGCTGGCCGCCGCCGTGGCAAGCGATCTCCGCCTGACCCTCAAGCAGATCGCTTACGGGATTGAAAAGCTTCAGCCTGTCAAGCATAGATTGGAACTGGTGAGCAGCCCCGGCAGCTTTACGATTATCAACGACGCGTTCAACAGCAACCCCGTGGGGGCCAAGGCCGCGCTTCAAGTGCTGAAGGGCTTTCCGCGGCGCCGTATCATCATCACGCCCGGCATGGTGGAGCTGGGCCATGAGGAGGCGGAATACAACCGCGCCTTCGGCCGCGAGATGGCGGGCTGTGTGGATATCGCCATTATCGTGGGGAAGAACCGCGCCGCGCCCATCATAGAGGGGCTGAAGGAGGCGGGCTTCCCCGAGGCGGACATCCACCGGGTAGACAGCCTGAACCAATCCACAGAGCTGCTGCGCTCGCTCGTTTTGCCGACGGATACGGTGCTCTATGAAAACGATCTGCCCGATCACTATCAGGAAGCATAAAGCGTTTGGAGGGGTTTGAGATGAACAAGATCCAACTTGGCGTCATCTTTGGCAGCCGAAGCTGCGAGCATGAGGTTTCCATCATCAGCGCGGTGCAGCTTATGCGCGCGGCGGACCGCCAAACCTATGACGTCATACCCGTCTACATCAGCAAAAAGGGAGAATGGTATACCGGGGACCCCCTGTTTGATATCGCAACCTATACGCCCTTTGATGAAAATCGGAAGGGCGTTGTGCGCGTCAATTTGGATGTAACGGCGGGCTCCGGAGCGCTCACGGCGACGGAGCGCGGCAAAGGGCTTTTCGGCCGGGACCAGCAGGTCGTGGTCGCGCGGCTGGATTGCGTGATCCCCGTCTTGCATGGCATGCATGGAGAGGACGGCACCGTCCAGGGGCTTTTGGAGCTGTGCAACCTGCCGTATGCCAGCTCCGGCGTGGGCGCGTCCGCAATGGGCATGGATAAGGTGTACATGAAGCAGTTTTTCCGGGGAGGCGGGTTTCCGGTGCTGCCAAGCTGCTGGTTTTTGCGGACCGCCTGGGAAAAGGACCGCGCGGACGTGATGACGCGGGTGGAAAAGGAGCTTCCCTACCCTGTGTTTGTGAAGCCCGCCTCGCTGGGCTCCTCCATCGGCGTGACCAAGGCCTCTGACCGCGGCGCGCTGGAGGAGGCGCTCGAGCTCGCCTTTGAGTTTGACCGCAAGGTGCTGGTAGAGCAGGGCCTGAACGATCCGCTCGAGCTGAACTGCTCCGTGCTTGGCTACGACGGCGACGCGCGCGCCAGCGAAATTGAAATGCCCGTTTCCGGCGGCGATTTGCTCACGTTTATGGATAAGTACGGAAGCAACTCGGCCAAAGGGATGGCGTCGCTCAAGCGCGTGCTTCCGGCGCCTGTCGAGCCCGAGCTCCGGGAGAAGATTCAGCGGCTGTCCATCGATATTTTTAACGCGATGGACTGTAAGGGCGTCGTGAGAATCGACTATATGTACGATACGGGGTCGGACGGTTTGTACATTACGGAAATCAACACCATCCCGGGATCGCTCGCGTTCTACCTATGGGAGCCCTGCGCGATGCCGTACAGCGTGCTGATCGACCATATGGTGAAATACGCCATGGCCGCGCAGGAGGATAAGGATAACAGCAATTACGCCTATACGTCCGATATTTTAAAGAATATCTCCATGGGCGGCAAGGCCGGTTCCAAAGCCGGGCTGAAAAACGCGTAAGCACAAAGGAGCGCTATGGTCGAGTTATCACAGATCAGAGACCCCTCCGATATTCGAGGGCTAAACAGGGAGGAATGCGAGGTTCTCGCGGATGATATCCGAACGAAGATCATCCAGACTGTCGCGCAAAACGGCGGACATCTCTCGTCCAACCTGGGGGTGGTGGAGATTACGCTCGCGCTCCACCGCGTGTTCAACACTCCGGAGGATAAGCTTGTTTTTGACGTGGGGCACCAGGCTTACGCGCATAAGCTGCTGACCGGACGCTACGAGGCGTTTGACACCCTGCGGACATATGGCGGAATTTCCGGATTCCCCAGGCGGAGCGAGAGCGAATACGACTGTTTCGAGGCCGGTCACGCCTCCACGGCCATTTCCGCCGCGCTGGGTTTTGCGCGCGCGCGGGACGCGCTGGGGCAAAAGCATCATGTCGTGGCGGTCGTAGGCGACGGCGCGCTGACCGGGGGAATGTGCTACGAGGCGCTGAACGACTGCGGCAACAGCAAGACCCGCCTTATTTTGATCCTGAACGACAACGAGATGTCCATCGCTCAAAACGTGGGGGCGCTGAGCAAGCATTTATCAACCCTCCGGGCGAGCGCGGGCTGGAACAGCACCAAAAAACGCATTAAATCCAATTTAAGCAAGATTCCCGTGGTGGGGGAACCGATCTATCAGGTCATTCATACGGTCAAGCGGATGGTCAAGAGCGTGTTTGTGGACGAGGGTTTCTTTTCCGCGCTCGGCTTCCGATATCTGGGGCCGATCAACGGCAACGACCTTACCGCCGTTGAAAGCATTCTGGAGCATGCGAAAAAGCTGGACGGCCCCGTGGTCATTCACTGCGCCACCAAAAAGGGCTATGGATATAACCGCGCGGAGCGCCGACCGGAAGAATTTCACGGAACGCCGCCCTTTTTTATGGAAAGCGGCAAAACGCTCCTCAATACCCGGAGGGCAAACGGCGAGGCGGCTAACCGAAAGCTTGTCGCCCTGGCCGGGAACGATCCCCGCATACAGGCGGTTACCGCGGCAATGCCAATGGGTACGGGCACCAACCTGTTTGCCGAAGCGTATCCCGAGCGATTTTTTGACGTGGGCATTGCCGAGGAACACGCCGTTACCATGTGCGCCGGCCTTGCGGCGGGAGGATTGAGGCCTTATTTCTTTGTCTATTCCACATTTCTTCAGCGGGGATACGACCAGGTTTTACACGACGTATGCATCCAAAACCTGCCGGTTGTGCTGATGCTGGACCGCGCGGGCATCTCCAATGAAGACGGCCAGTCCCATCAGGGGCTGTACGACTTTGCATACCTTCGGCACATTCCCAATATGACCGTGCTCGCGCCCGCCGACGCGGAGGAGCTGGAGCAAATGGTGGAAGCGTCGCTGTCGCTGAACGCTCCGTGCGCCATCCGTTACCCCAAAAATGCCGAGCGCTTGCCTGACGGATACCGGATAGGCCGCTTTGAGGTTGGCAGATGGGAGACGCTGCGCGAGGGTGCGGACGGCGCCGTGCTTGCGGTGGGCTCCATGACGTCGGCGGCGCTGCGGGCCGCGGACCGGTTGGCGGAGCAGGGCTTTCAGCTATCGGTCGTCAACGCGTCCACCGTAAAGCCGTTGGACGCGGAATGCCTGGACCGGCTTTTCGAGTCCGGGAAGCCGGTCTTTACCGTAGAGGAGCACGTGCTCTCCGGCGGCTTTGGAAGCGCCGTGCTGGAATACGCCGCGGTTTTGGGCCTTCGGCCCCGGGTCAGGCCGCTGGCGGTTGGGGATATGTTCGTTCAGCATGGGGATCACAAGCATCTTTTGCAAGACGTTGGGCTGGACGACGACAGCATCGTGCGCCGTGTGCTGAGCGTGCTTACCGGAAAGGCGGCGTCGGCGGATGGTTGAAAAGCTTCGCGCCGACCTTCTGCTTGTGAGGCAGGGGATGGCCCCCAGCCGCGAGCAGGCGCAGGCGCTGATTATGGCCGGACAGGTATATGCCAAGGAAGCGCGGGTTCAAAAGCCGTCGGAAAGGCTGGACCCAGAGGAGGAGCTGACTCTTAGGGGGCGTGCGCATCCCTTCGTGGGACGCGGCGCGTTGAAGCTGGACAAGGCCCTCAAGGTATTTGGGGCCGACGTACACGGCGTGGTGGCTATGGATATCGGCGCGGCTACCGGCGGGTTTACGGACGTGCTATTGCAAAACGGGGCGAAGCATGTATATGCCGTGGACGTCGGTTATGGGCAGCTTGATTGGAAAATCCGCAACGACGTGCGCGTAACGGTGCTGGAGCGTACCAATGCCCGCTACCTGACCAGCGCGGAAATCCCCGAGACGCCCGGCCTTACCGTTATGGATGTGTCCTTTATTTCCGTTAAGCTGCTGATTCCGGTCGCGGCCAGGCTGATGGAGGGCCGGGGCGGATTTTTTCTGCTGATTAAGCCGCAGTTTGAAGCGGGAAAGGAATGCGTGGGCAAAAAGGGCGTGGTGCGCGATCCCATCGTTCACAGACGGGTGATTTCCGAAATCGCGGATTTTGCGCCGGGGGTCGGTTATCGCATGACGCAGCTTGATTTTTCACCCGTGACCGGACCGGAGGGCAACATCGAATACCTGGCGGAGCTGACGCCCGGGCCGGAGAGAGCCGGCGTGGATGAGAACCGGATTGAGGACGTAGTGGCGCAGGCGCATCAGACCCTTGCCAAAAAGCGGCCTTCGCCATGAATAAATATACATGATTGCATAGTTATGCAATTTGTGATATACTATCCGCATAGAAAGTCGGGGGGCCTGAAGATGAAGTCGGTGTATATGGTCATGCACCAGCGTAAGCCGAACGTGGCGGAGCTGACCAGGCAGGTTGTATCGGCCTTCAGGCGCGCCGGAATCACGGTGACCGCTGAAAAATGGCTTTGGGAGCGCATGGGCGCGGAGGCCGGGGCGCTTTTTAGCCGGGAGGGCGTGAAGGACTGCGGCGCGATTGTTTCCGTCGGCGGGGACGGTACGCTCCTGCGGGCGAATATGCTGTCCGTGGAGCGCGACCTGCCGCTGCTCGGCATCAATGTGGGTACGGTCGGCTTTTTGGCGGAGGTGGAGCTGGATCAATTGGACGCCGCCTGCACCCGACTGAGCTCGGGGGATTTTGACATTGACGAACGGATGATGCTCGAGGCGGAGCTGGAAGGGCGCAAGATGCTGGCCCTCAACGATGTGGTGGTCAGCCGGGGCGGTTATTCCAGGCTGATAGGCGTTAACGCTTGGGTTGGAGACGAGCCGATCGGGCGCTATATAGCGGACGGGCTGATTGTGTCTACGCCGACGGGTTCCACCGGCTACTCGCTCTCCGCAGGAGGGCCGATTGTCTGCCCGGAGGTGGAATGCATGCTGCTGACGCCGATTTGCGCCCATTCGCTTCAGCACCGGCCGGTAATCACCTCCGCAACGCGGCGGATCAGCGTGCGCCTGGACGGGGGACGTACCCGGATGGCCCAGGTTTCCATCGACGGACGGCAAAGCTTCGAGCTTTCAAGCGACCAAACGTTGACCGTCGTCCGCGCTGAGCGATGCGCACGCTTTATCCGCCTGGAGCCGAGGAGCTTTTTTTCGATGATTCGCGTTAAGCTGTCCGAATGGAGCTGCTGACAACCAAAGACAAAGGAGGAGCGTATATGAAATCTTCCCGGCAGATCGCTATTTTGGACATCATCGCGGGAAAAGGCGTGGAAACCCAGGAGGATTTGGCAGCCGAGCTGCGAGGCCGCGGCTTCCAGGTCACGCAGGCCACCGTATCGCGGGATATCAAGGAGCTTCGGCTGGTGAAGGCCCTCTCGCCGGATGGAACGTACCGCTACGCCACGGCCGATAAAACGGAGAGCGGCCTGAACGAGCGGCTGATCCGCATGTTCAGCGAGACGGTGCTGAGCATGTCCAGCGCGTATAATCAAATCATTATCAAGACGATCTCCGCGAGCGCCAATATCGCCGCCGAAACCATTGACAGCCTTCAGTGGCCGGAAATTCTTGGCACGATTGCGGGCGACAACACCATTTTGATGATCGTCAGAAGCGTAGAGGACGTCAAGCCCGTGCTCGAGCGTTTAACCGCGCTGATGCGTTGATCGACCAAAGAAAGGAATGTGCGATTCATGCTCGTGTCAATGACCGTGCGCAACATCGCGCTGATTGAACACCTTCAGATTGATTTCCACAGGGGCATGCACGTGCTGAGTGGGGAAACGGGAGCGGGAAAGTCCATCCTGGTGGACAGCATCAACCTGGTACTGGGCGAGCGCGCCGACCGGGGGCTGATCCGCTCGGGATGCGACAAGGCCTCCGTGGAGGCGATCATCGACGTGACGGACTGCCCCCAGGCGCTCGGGCTTCTGCGGGAGCAGGAGCTGGACGCGGAGGGGAACCTTCTGACCATCCAGCGGGAAATAACCGTTTCGGAGCGAAACCTGTGCCGGGTATGCGGCGTCATTGTACCGCTGGCATACCTGCGCCGCCTTTCCGCGCTGCTGGTAGATATCCATGGCCAGCATGAGCACCAAAGCCTGTTGGACGCCAAAAACCATATGAGCTTTCTGGATTCCTTCGGGGACGAGGCGTTTTTGCTTCAAAAGGAGGCGGTGGCGCGAAGTTACCGGATCTGGAAGGAAAGCAGCGGGAAGTTTGCCGCCTTGCGAAAGGAGAACGCGCAGCGGGAGCAGCGGCAGGCATTTCTCTTACAGCGCGTGAAGGAACTGGACGCCGCCCAGATTGCCGCCGGAGAGGCGGAAAAGCTTGCGGCGGAGCGCGCCCGTTTTGCCGGCGCGGAGCGGATTGACAACGCCGTCCGCCTGGCGTATGAAAAGGTGTTTGCCGGAGGACGGGAGCAGAGCGCGATGGATAAGCTAAAGGACGCCCTGGAGGCTATGCGCGGCATCGAGGAATTGGACGAGCGCTTTCAAGCCCTTACAGCGCGCCTGTCCTCCTCCTATTATGAGGCGGAGGAAATCGGGATCGAGCTGCGCGACCTTATCGAGACGGAAAGCTTTGATCCGGACCGGAACGAAGCCGTGCTGGAACGGCTGGACCTGATACGGCGGCTCGAGCGGCGCTACGGCATGCCGGCGGACGAGCTCGTCAGCCACCATGAGGAAATACGGGAGGAACTCAGCCGCCTGGGCGGCATGGAGGATCGCCTGAAGCGGGCCGAAGCGGATTACAAGCAGAAGCTCGCCGCATACCGCTCGGAGGCGGCCAAGCTGACAGCCGCCCGAAGGGATCTGGCCGCCCGCTTTGAAGCGATGATGGAGGCGCAATTGAAGGATTTGGGCATGGAAAACACGCGCTTTGCGTGCGTGTTTGAACAGCCCTCGCCGGACCAAAAGCGCGTGCCGGCTCAATCCGGGGACGATCACCTTTCCTTCTTCATCGCCCCCAACCCCGGCGAGCCGCTCAAGCCGCTGGACAGGACTGCCTCCGGCGGCGAGCTTTCACGCCTGATGCTTGCCATGAAGGCCGCCGGAGCGGAGCACGACAAAATTCCATGCATGATTTTTGACGAGATCGATACGGGAATCAGCGGCCATATCGCCGGAGTTGTGGCGGAAAAGATGGCCTCGATCGCGCGGTATCACCAGGTGCTGTGCGTGACGCATCTGGCGCAGATCGCGGCCATGGCGGATACGGAATACCTGGTTACGAAAAGCGTGGTGGGGGACAGGACCTATACCAGCGTCCGCGAGCTGACGCGCGAGCAGCGGGTAAGCGAGATCGCCCGCTTGATCGGCGTCGCGGACAGCCGGCAGGAAAGCGGCATCGCGCACGCGCGGGCCATTCTGGACGCCGCCGACGAATGGAAAAAGAAAGCCGAATAAGCTTTTTTCTGAAAAAACAAACAACATCTTTTCGTGTATCGACAATTGTGTTATACTATCCGTGGTCTGATTATCGGCGTCATATCATTGTTGAGGAAGGACGAAACAGCATGAGCACCGTACACAATTTTCCCGGCGGGATTCATCCGCAGGAGGGAATGGGCGGAAAAGCGGTTACAGCAGGCCTGCCCATCGTGGAAGCGCCCCAGCCTTCTCGCGTGGTTATCCCGTTGCAGCAGCATATCGGAACGCCCTGCAAGCCTTTGGTGCAAAGAGGCGATGCCGTCAAGGTGGGGCAGATGATTGGAGAGCCTGTCGGCGCTATGAGCGCCGCGGTCCATGCGTCGGTTTCCGGCCGAGTAGTGGATTGCCAGCCCTGCATCCTGGCCAACGGCACGCAGCAGAGCTGCGTGATTATTGACAACGATTTTCAGGACGCCTGGACGCCTTTGACGCGCGTGGAAAATCCCGAAAGCCTGGGCGCGGAGGAGCTTTCCAGCCTTGCCCGCAGGATGGGAATTGTGGGCTTGGGCGGCGCTACCTTCCCGACGGCTGTTAAAATCGCCGTTCCAGCCGATAAAAAGGTGGATACGCTGGTGCTGAACGGCGCGGAATGCGAGCCGTATCTTTCCGCCGACCACCGCCTGATGGTAGAGCATGCCCAAAAGATCGTTGCCGGCGCGCGCGTGATGCAAAGGGCGCTTGGCATCAGCCGCGTGCTGATCGGTATCGAGCTGAACAAGCCGGACGCGATCGAGGCCATGACCAAGGAATGCGCGCAATACGAGGATTTCAAGGTCATCGGCCTCAAGGTCAAATACCCCCAGGGAGGGGAGAAGCAGCTCGTCTACGCGCTCACCGGCCGCAAGGTTAGGATGGGCGGCCTGCCGTTGGATATCGGCGTGATTGTGACCAATGTGGGCACATGCCACGCGCTGTGCCGCGCGGTATATGAGGGACGCCCTTTGGTAGACCGCGTGGTGACGGTAGGCGGATGCGTTGAAAAGCCGGCGAACTATCTTGCCCGTATCGGCACGCCGGTGGAGTGGCTGCTGGATACCTCCGGGGGAGCGCTGCCCCAGACTAAAATGCTGATTTACGGCGGGCCGATGATGGGCATGGCCATCAGCCGCGAGGATATTCCCATTACAAAGGGCTGCAGCGGTATTCTGGCGCTGGACAAGCTGAGCGCGCTGGCCGACGAAGGGCCGTGCATCCGCTGTGGACGCTGCTTGTCCGTCTGTCCCATGAAGCTTGCGCCCGCGACGATCGATCGCTACGTCCGCAAAAGCATGTTTGAGGCGGCGGAAAAGGCCAGCGTGATGAATTGCATTGAATGCGGCTCCTGTTCGTGGACGTGCCCCGCCAAGCGCAACCTGACGCAAAGCTGCCGCGTGGGCAAGCGCATCATTACGGAGCGGCGCAATGAAGAGGCCGCTAAGAAAGGAGCCAAGTAAGATGCAAAGGAAGCTGGTTGTTTCCTCGTCTCCCTTTCTGCGCGACACGACGGTTTCCACGCGGCGCATCATGCTGGACGTGGTCGTCGCGCTGCTGCCGACGGCGTTGGCCGCGGTATGGTTCTTCGGCGCTCCGGCGCTGTCGCTGATTCTGGTTTCGGTGTTCTTCTCGGTGCTCGCGGAATGGGCTTACGAGAAAATGACGCATCAGCGGTCTACCATCGGCGACCTGAGCGCCGTGGTGACGGGGCTATTGCTCGCGTTTAACCTTCCGTCCAGCGCGCCATGGTGGATCGCGGCCGTCGGCTCCGTCATTGCGATTGTGCTGGTGAAGCAAATTTTTGGCGGCTTGGGGCAAAATTTCATCAATCCGGCGCTGGCCGCCCGCACCATTCTCATGCTTTCGTGGACTGGGCTGATGGCCGCGACCGCCGCGCCCAATGCCGGGCAGCTCTTCGGCCTGGGCGCCCCGGCGGCGGACGCCGTGGCGTCGGCGACGCCGCTTTCGGGCGGGTCCGGCTATACGCTCTGGCAGTTGTTCAGCGGGAATATCCCGGGCATGCTTGGCGAAACGTGCAAGCTTACGCTGTTGCTTGGCGGGCTCTACCTGATTGCACGCCGCGTGATTGACTGGCGGGTGCCTGTCTCCTTCCTGGGAGCGGCGTTTGTGCTGTTCTGGATTCAGACGGGCGTGCTCTATTCGCCGGAAAGCGGGTCGCAAAACGCGCTGTACCAGTTGTTGAGCGGCGGACTTTTGCTGGGCGCGTTTTTTATGGCGACAGACTATGTGACCTGCCCTGTAACGAAGTGGGGGCGGGTGATCATGGGGGTCGGCTGCGCGGTCATCCTTTTTGTCATCCGCTTTTATAACGGCGGCTATCCCGAAGGGTGCTCGTTCGGCATTCTGTTCATGAACCTCCTGACGCCCCTGATCGACAAATGGACGGCCCCGAAAACCTTTGGCGCCGTCAAGCGCCCGAAGGCCGCCGACGAAAACCGGGAAACTACGGAAGGGGGCGTTCGCGCATGAAGAAGCAATCCATCGGACACGTGTTTATCAACGGCATTTTCAATGAGAATCCAACCTTCCGCCTGCTGCTGGGGATGTGCCCGACGCTCGCCATATCCACCGCCGCGGCACGGGGACTCGGCATGGGGCTGGCCACCACGTTTGTGCTTGTGTTTTCCAACATGGTTATCTCCCTGCTTCGGAACATCATTCCGGAAAAGGTGCGCATCCCCTGCTTTATTGTGGTGATCGCCACGTTCGTAACCATCATCGACCTGGTCATCAAGGCGTTTTTGCCCTCGATGTCGGATTCGCTGGGGATTTATATTCCCCTGATCGTGGTCAACTGCATCATCTTTGCGCGCGCGGAGGCGTTCGCCTTCAAAAACCCCGTATTTCCCTCCTTCGTGGACGGATTGGGCATGGGGGCCGGCTTTACGGCGGCCATTACGCTTCTGTCCGCCGTGCGTGAGATCATCGGCAGCGGCAAGCTCTTCGACATGCAAGTGATGCCCGTCGGCTACCAGCCGATGGCCGTTATCGTAAGCCCTTCCGGCGGCTTCCTGACGCTGGGCATTTTGCTGCTGATTGTCAACGCCCTGGTCAAATCCTTTGAAAGGCATAAGCAGATGAAGGCAAAGGAGGAGATCGCATGAACGACCTGCTTTTGATCGTCGTCGGAAGCGTTTTGGTAAACAACTTCGTCATGTCTCAGTTCCTGGGCATCTGCCCGTTCCTCGGCGTTTCCAGAAAAACGGAAACCGCTATGGGCATGGGCATGGCTGTCACCTTCGTCATGACGATCGCGTCGCTGTTTACGTATCTCATTCAAACCTATCTGCTGGTTCCCATTCATCTGCAATATATGCAAACCATCGCGTTTATCCTGGTTATTGCGGTGCTTGTGCAAATTGTGGAAATCGCACTTAAAAAGATCAGCCGCTCGTTGTATCAGGCGCTGGGCGTGTACCTGCCGCTGATTACCACCAACTGCGCGGTGCTCGGCGTCGCCGTGCTGAACACCCGCGAAGGGTACAACCTGATTGAATCCGTCGTTAACGGCGCGAGCGCGGCTATCGGCTTCACGCTGGCCATCGTCATCTTCGCAAGCATCCGCGAGCGCCTGGCGGTCAGCAACATGCCTAAGTGGATGGACGGCTTTCCCGGCGCGCTGATTACCGCCGGCCTGATGTCGCTGGCGTTCCAGGGCTTTTCGGGCCTGATCCATTAAGAAAGGAGCTTCTCATCAATGACTCCGATTTTGATAGGCGCTGGGGTTCTGGGGGCAGTCGGCCTTGTGTTTGGACTGCTGCTGACCTTGGCCAACAAGATATTTGAGGTGCCCTCAGACCCCAAGCGGGATAAGGTTCGGAATTGTCTGCCGGGCGCCAATTGCGGCGGGTGCGGCTTTGCGGGATGCGACGCGCTGGCGGACGCCATTGTGGCGGGTACGGCGCCCATCAGCGCCTGCCCGGTCGGGGGGACGCCGGTGGCGGACGCCATTGCAGAGATCATGGGCATTGAAAAAACGCCCGATCAGGTTCGCAATGTCGCCACGGTCGTCTGCCAGGGCGGGCTGGACCGTTGCAAGACAAAGTTTCCCTATCATGGCATTAAGGATTGCGTGGCCGCTACGCTCGTGAACGACGGCAACCGCGCGTGTAGGTATGCTTGTCTTGGCCTTGGCACTTGTGTGAAAGCCTGCCAATTTGACGCGATCCATATTGACGAGTACACCAAAATCGCTAAAGTGGACCCTGAAAAGTGCCAGAGCTGCGGAGCGTGCGTGCGGGCCTGCCCCAAGCACGTGCTGAGCCTCCAGCCGGAAACCGTTCCGGTGCGGCTGCTGTGCCGCGCGGCTGAGGAAGGGTTTTTGGTGAGCGATAATTGCAAAATCGGCTGTGTCGGCTGCGAAATCTGCAAGGACGCTTGTAAGTTTGGCGCGCTTACGATTGAAAACCATTTGCCCGTCTTTGATATGAACAAGTGCGTCGGATGCATGATGTGCGCGGAGGTTTGCCCGACAGGCGCGATTTGGGGCGACTTTGACAACCGCAAGATTGCGGAAATCGACCGCGACCTGTGCATTGGCTGCACCATCTGTAAGAAAACATGCAAATTTGAGGCGATTTCCGGCGAGCTCAAGCAGGTGCATGAGGTGAACGAGGCTTGCACCGGATGCGGCGAATGCGTAAAGAAATGCCCCAAAAAGGCGATTACCCTGAACGTGCGCAAACATGTGCGGGACGCGAACGCAAAGGTGGGCACCACCCTGGTGGAGGCCGCCGTACCCAGGGAGTAACGCTCTTGGCGGCGGACGGCTGAGCGTCCGCCGCCGTTTTCTATTAGTCCGGACTGGATAGGAAAGGAAGAAGCATCCGCTATGAAGGTTGGTTTCATCGGCGCGGGCAACATGGGCGGCGCTATTATGAAGGGAGCGTTCCAAAGCGGCTTTTTAAGGCCGTATGAGTCGATGGTCTACGATGTCAGCGAGCAGCAGCTAACCGCCGTGAAGGAGCAATATCCCATTGCCGCGGCAGACAGCAACATGCACCTGGCCAAGGAATGCGACTGCATTATCATCGCCGTGAAGCCCGTTTATATGCGCGGCGTGCTGGAGGATATCCAAAAATACGTGCGCAACAAGCGGGTGATATCGGTCGCGGCCGGCTGGAGCATGGAAATGCTCAGCGAAATGCTGGGACGCGACAACGGCTCTCAGGTGATGCGCGTCATGCCCAACACGCCGGCTTTGATCGGCGCCGGCTATACCGCTATCTGTGAGGAAACCACCTTCAACAAGCAATCGGTCGGTTGGGCCAAGGATCTGTTTTCCGCCTTGGGCATGGTGCAAATGCTGCCGGAGCGGCTTTTTGACGCGGTCGTCGCGGTCAGCGGCAGCAGCCCCGCCTATGTATTTATGTTTATTGAAGCGATGGCGGATGGGGCGGTCAAGCTGGGCATGCCCAGGCCGTTGGCCCTTCAGGCCGCCGCTCAGGCGGTGCTTGGGTCGGCAAAAATGGTGCTGGAAACGAACGAGCATCCGGCAAAGCTGAAGGATAACGTCTGCTCGCCAGGAGGAACGACCATCGAGGCCGTGGAAGCGTTGGAAAAGGGCGGCTTCCGGGGCGTTATCATGGAGGCAATGAACGCGTGCGCGGAGAAGAATCGAAAGATGTCCTGCGCGCAGAACAGAAGAAGGCTGTAAAGACGATGAGTGAGCAGAAATCCAAAAGGCTTGTCCAGCTCTATACCGACGGAGCGTGCTCCGGGAATCCGGGCCCCGGAGGGTGGGGCTGCATCCTGAGCTTTAACGGCAAAACCAAGGAAATGTCAGGCCATATGCCCAATACGACCAATAACCGCATGGAGATTTTCGCGGTTATCAGCGGCTTGGGCGCGTTAAAGGAGCCTTGCGTCGTTGACGTTTATTCCGATTCGGCGTACACGGTCAACGCCTTTCGAGAGCGCTGGATTGACAATTGGCAAAAAAACGGCTGGATGAACAGCAAAAAGCAGCCGGTTGAAAACGCTGATTTATGGAAGCTGCTGCTGCAAATCATTAGGCTGAAGAAGCATGAGGTCACGTTTCATAAGGTGAAGGGCCATGCGGATAATCCATGGAACAACCGCTGCGACGAGCTGGCGACTTCCGCGATTGCGGAATACCGCAGGATGAACGGGGAAGCGGCCGGGGAAAGCGCGGAAGAGGCAAAGCCCGCAAAGGACGAGTCCGTCATAAAGGCTGATCCGGACAAAAAATAAGGAGGCATGCCGCCATGCGCACGCGGATTACCAATATTCTCATGACCCCGGGCGTTACCGATGAAAAGCACATTCCTTTTATTGCAGACGCGGAAATTCTGATTGACGGGCAGCGAATCGTCTTTGCGGGCCGCCGCGGCGACGCGCCCGCTTTTGAGGCCGACCAGACCGTCGACGGGCATGGCGCGCTTGCTATGCCCGGATTATGCAACCTTCACACGCATACGCCTATGACGCTTCTCAGAAGCATCGGCAGCGACCTGACGCTGGAGCGTTGGCTGAATGAAGCCATTTTTCCCGTGGAAAAGCACCTGACGGACGACGCCGTCAAAGCGGGGACGGAGCTAGGCATTCTGGAGATGCTGCGCTTTGGCACAACGTCCTTTAACGATATGTATATGCACATGCAAATGGTAGCCGAAGGCGTCCGGGACAGCGGGATGCGCGCGATGCTGGGGCATGGCGTTGTTGATTTTGACGAGAGCTGCGCCGACCTGCTGCCCGGCGTCGCCCTGGCGGAAAAATGGCATGGCGCGGCGGAAGGCCGCATCCGGGTGAGCATCGCGCCGCACAGCGAAGGCGCGACCACAGCAGTGCTGCTGCGCCGCGCCAACCAGGCGGCTGCGGAAATGGGGCTTGCCGTCCATGTTCATGTGAGCGAAACCAGGCTTGACCGGGATGAAAGCCTTCAGCGACGCGGACTGACGCCTCCGCGATACCTGGAAGCCCTGGGGATATTGGATCGTCCCGTAATCGCGGCGCACTGCGTATGGCTTGACGACGAGGAAATTGCGCTGTTTGCGCAGCGCGGCGTAACCGTCGTGCATAACCCCATCAGCAACCTGAAGCTGGCCAGCGGCGTCGCGCCCATCAGCAAAATGCTTGCCGCGGGATGCAAGGTAGCCCTTGGGACGGACGGCGTCGCCAGCAATAACAACCTGAACCTATGGGAGGAGATCAAGCTGATGCCCATGCTCCAAAAGGGAACAACGCTTGACCCAACCGTGATATCGCCGGCGCAGACCATCGCGGCGGCGACCAGCGTGGGAGCCAAGGCCATGGGGTATGACGATCTGGGACTGCTCAAGCCCGGATACCTGGCCGACCTGATTTTGCTGGACCTTGGAACGCCCAACGCCTGTCCGGGAAACGATCTGGAAAGCGATTTGATCTACTCGGTACAGGGCGGCGACGTAAGGCTGACGATGGTGGACGGCAAGGTGCTTTATCACGACGGAGAATATGCCACGCTGAACCCTGAGCTTGTGCTGAGCCGGGCCCGTAAAGAGGCGGAAGCGTTGTTCGAGCGCGCCCGGACGGCCCGCTGACAAGAAAAGCCGATGAAGATACTGGTGGTTTGCCAGCATTACTGGCCGGAAAATTTTCGCGTAACGGAAATTTGCGAGGAATTGGCGGCGCGCGGGCATCAGGTAACAGCGGTGGTAGGGCTGCCCAATTATCCCTCGGGGGTCGTTCCGAAGGAATACAGGCGTTTTCAAAACCGACGGCAGGAACGATCGGGGGTGCAAATCCGCCGCTGCTTCGAGATCGGCCGGCGGCCTACCAAGCTTGGCCTTGCGGTTAACTACGTCAGCTATATGATATCCGCCTGCCTGAAGGTGCTCTTTCTCAAGCGCGAGTATGACGTGATCTATGCCTATTCCACGTCGCCGGTGCTCATGAGCCTGCCGGCGGCCATGCTTCGATGCCTTACGAAAAAAAAGCTGATGATTTATGTGCTGGACATTTGGCCGGCATGCTTAGCCGCGATGAACGTCCGGGAGGATTCCGCTCTGTACCGCCTGATGCGCCGGGTCAGCCGCTGGATATACCGCAGGGCGGATTTGCTCGCGTACACCTCTAAGCGTTTTCAGCAATACTTGCGGGAGGTGCATGGAATCGTCGTGGGGGATGAGCAATACCTTCCGCAGTTTGCCGACGATATCTTCCAGGCCGAGCTTCCCGCCAAGGAGCCGGGGGAAACGACTCACCTCGTATTTGCGGGGAACATCGGCAAGGTTCAAGCGGTGGAGGTACTGATCCGCGCGGCAGCCCTTCTCCGGGACCAACCGATCCAGTGGCATATTGTCGGGGACGGCTCCAGCTACCAGGCTTGCGTAAGGCTGGCGGAAGCGCTGGACCTCTCGGAGCGCGTCGTCTTTTATGGACGCAGGCCGCTAGCGGAGATGCCGGGCTTTTTTGCGATGGCGGACGCGATGCTGGTGAGCATGCGGGACGATGTAAGCGTCAATGATACGCTGCCGGGCAAGGTGCAAAGCTATATGGCGGCAGGCAAGCCGGTGCTTGGGTCAATCGCGGGCGAGACGCCTTATGTGATTGAACAGGCCCAATGCGGCTTCTGCGCGCCTCCCGGGGCTCCGGAAGCGTTTGCCGAGGTGGTAAAACGGTTTATGTCGGTTCCGGGCAGCCACGCGGAAATGGGGAGGCGCGCCCGGGCGTATTACCAGGCGCATTTTACCAAACGGGAGCACATGGACCGGCTGGAAGCCATGCTCTCGCGGCTGGCGGAGGGGGAGTAGGGACATGCGCGTATTTCAGCTCAACACCTTCTGCGGAATTAAAAGCACCGGACGAATTACAACGGAAATCGCCAAGCTGGTGGAGGCGGACGGAGGGGCGTGCAAAATTGGCTATGGGGCGGGAAGCGTTCCAGAGGAGCTGAAGCGGTTTGCTTTTCGCGTCGGCACGCCCGCCGGCCGAAAGCTCCATGGCGCGCTTCGGAAGCTCATGGACGGGGAGGGATATGGCAGCGCGGCCGCGACACGCCGGCTTATCGCCGAAATGCGCGCCTTTCAGCCGGACGTGATTCATCTTCATAACCTTCACGGCTGTTACCTGAATCTGCGTTTGTTGATGCGATATCTGGCCGCGCAAAGCGCGCCGGTCGTGTGGACACTGCACGATTGCTGGCCGTTTACCGGGCATTGCGCCTATTTTGATTTTGTCGGATGCTCAAAATGGCGCGGAGACTGCCACGCCTGTCCCCAGCAACGCGGCTATCCCGTCTGTATAGGCCTGGACGGTTCCAGGCGTAACTACCGCCATAAAAAGGCGCTTTTTACTTCCCTTCCCGACGTTACCTTTGTCGCCCCCTGCGAATGGATGAAGCAGCCGCTGCGCCAATCCTTCCTGGGCGGCTATCCCGTTCGGGTTATTCCTAACGGCGTAAACCGGCAGGTGTTTTTCCCGGTTGAAAGCGGACTTCGGCAGCGATATTTCTTGGAAGGCCGAAGGGTGGTGCTCGCCGTCGCCTCGGAATGGGATGAGCGCAAGGGGCTTCGCTACCTGATTGAAGCCGCCGCGAGGCTGGGGGAACGCTACCGCTTCGTCATTATCGGCCTGAGCAAAGAGCAGGCGAACGCGCTGCCGGAAGCTATGCTGGGATTGACGCATACGGAAAACGCGCGCGAGCTGGCCGCCTGGTACAGCGCCGCGGACTGCTTTGCTAACCCAACCATGGAGGATAACATGCCGATGGTGAATCTGGAGGCTTTGGCCTGCGGAACGCCGGTTGCTGTTTTCCGCACAGGCGGCTGCCCGGAGGCGGTTGACGAAAGCTGCGGAATGGTCGTGGAGAAGGGAAGCGTCTCCGGCCTGTGCGACGCGATTTCCTTTCTTTGCGAGCGCAAGCCGGACATGCGGACGGCCTGCCTGGCCCGGGCCGAGCGGTTTGACAGCGAAAGGCTTTTCCGCGACTATCTCGACCTGTACAAGGAGCTTTGCCAATGAATGTGCTGCTGATGTCCCTGATGTACCCGGATGATACGATTGAGGACGTGGCCCGAAACGCCAGGGATGGCCTGCAAAACCAAATCAACAGCTATCAGCGCGCTTTGGTGAAGGGCTTAACCGAAGGCCTGGAGCCTGGCGAAGGCTTGGATATCGTCAACTGCCTTCCGGTCGGCGTCTTTCCAACCCACTATCGCAGGCTGATATTGCCAAGCGGCATGCATGAACCGAGGATGCAAGAGCTTGGCGGCCTGAACCTGCCGTGGGTGAAGCAGCGCGGCCGGCGCAGGCGCGCCGCGCGGGCGTTGACGGAGTGGGCCGGGCGGGACGGCGAAAACCGCACCCTGCTGCTGTACACGCTTTATCTTCCCTACATGCAAGCGGTCGCGGCGGCCAAGCGAAAATACCCCGATTTACGCGCGTGCGTCATCGTTACCGACCTGCCCAACGAGCTGGGGATATCGTCGGGAAGGCGAGGGTTGCTCAAGCGCGCGGAATACGCCATGGGGGATCAGCGAATCGAGCTGTGCAAGGCCTTTGACGGCTTTGTGCTGTTGACGCAGGCCATGGCGGAAGCGCTTCCCATAGAAGGAAAGCGGCAAATGGTTCTGGAGGGCCTGATCGAAGACGCGCCGGAGCCTCCCGCCGAATCCGCCGACGGGCGTAAGCCCGCCGTGCTTTATACGGGCACGCTCAACAGGGAGCTGGGCATTGGAGAGCTGCTGGAGGCGTTTGGGCGCATGCCTGAATATGAGCTATGGCTTTGCGGGCGGGGGGATATGGAACTGGAGGCGCAGCTCGCCTCCCGCCGTTATGCTCATATTCATTATTTCGGCTTTGTCCCTCAGGCGGAGGCGCTGCGTCTGCAAGCGCGCGCTTCGCTTCTAATCAATCCGCGTTCTCCAATGGGCGTCTATACCCGCTATTCCTTCCCCAGTAAAACGCTTGAATACATGCGTTCCGGCAAGCCCGTGCTGTGCTACCGCCTGGAAGGCATTCCTCAGGAATATGATCCATTCCTGTATTATATCAAACGGGAGGGCTCGGAAGGCATTTGCGAGGCGGCGCGCGAAACGCTGTCGCTTTCATCAAGCGTATTGGCGGAGCGCGGGCAGGCCGCCCGGCGCTATGTACTGGAACAAAAAAATCCGAAGGTTCAATGCGGGCGGGTGATTCGATTTTTGCGGGAGTTATGAAAACGAATTATAATTGCTGGCGTTTCTTTCCGCTTGCTTCATCCGGGCAATGACGGCGTCGTATTGGCGATGCCGGACCTTTTGAAAATCAGCGGGCGACATTCCATGCGCCTGGGCCGGATTGGCGGGCGGCGGCGTTTCTGTTTTCCGTTGTACAGCGGGGGCCGGCTGCACGGGTTCAGCCCTTTGGGGCCTGGGTGCAGCCGCGGCCCTTTCCTCCAGGGCTTCCTGTTCGGGTGCGTCGGCGTCAACGCTGCCTTGCACATAGGGCAGGCGGATGCTTTGGTACTCGAGCCATTTGATTTGCTTCTCAGCATCCGTTAATTTCGCAAAGGGCGATACTCGACCGCTCATTTGATTTCCCTCCTTTAGAGAATTGCTACGCTTTATGGTATGCGAAAGCCTTTCATCGGTGCGGCAGGGAAGAATGGGGGAAAGAGACCCGTCGCTGCGCCAAGCGCGGGCGGCAGGAAAAGCTCAAAAAAACCAGCGCGCGGAGCGGTTTGCTCCCTCGCGCTGTTCGGTTCCGCAGGCGTCAGGTATTGCGGGTGCGGATTCCTTGTATGTTTGCATACTCAGACAGCTTGTTTACAATATCCTTATAGGTGGTTTTCCCTTGCATATCAAGCGTATAAATATTGGTATACAGGTTATACTTACCCTTGTTCTCCACATGAAAGTCGATATCCAGCACGCGCACGCCGGTGCTTTGAAAATAATCGTTGATGAACGCGATGGTCTCTACCCGATGGATAAATTTGACCTCCACATGCTTTACAGCGTTGACATGCACCACCCGCTGAAGAAGCGAGAGCGTCACGATGACAATGACGCAGCCGGCCAGCGCGATGGCATAGTAACCCATCCCGACGGCAAGGCCGAGGCACGCGACATTCCAGAGGGAAGCGGCGGTGGTCAGCCCGGCAATCTTCTTTTGGCTGATAAAAATGGTGCCGGCGCCAAGAAAGCCGATGCCGCTGATGACCTGCGCGCTGATACGGCCGTAGCTGATGGCGATACCGGTGTTGCCGCTGCCGTTGCTCATATTCAGGTTGATGGTATCGGCAATCATCAGGGTTTCCATAATGGCGATAGTGGCGGCCCCGACGCACACCAGCACATGCGTGCGCATCCCTGCGGGACGGTTTTTTCGCTCGCGCTCAATCCCGACGATGCAGCCGATTACGACGGCCAAAAACAAGCGGAGGCCGGATTCCCACCAAGTCATTCGGCTTTCACTCCCAAGCAAGAATCAGGTTGTATACGGTTTAAAAGATTCGGTAAAGCGATACCACCTTGCCTAAAATCGTTACCTCCGGCACGATAATCGGCTGCATGGACGGGTTTTCAGGCTGCAATCGGAAACCGCCGTTTTCACGGTAAAACCGTTTGACCGTCGCCTCGTCCTCAATCATCGCAACCACAATATCCCCGTTGTAGGCAGTGGGCTGCTTGCGAACCACGACATAATCTCCATCCATGATTCCGGCGCCAATCATGCTTTCGCCGCATACGGAAAGAACGTAGTGCTCGCCTTCGCCAAGCATGGTTTGAGGCAGCGCGATATAGTCCTCGATATTCTCCGTCGCCAGAATCGGCGTGCCCGCCGTCACACGGCCGACAATCGGGACGTTCACCATCTCGCTTCGATACATCTGATGATCAACCGGCACGGAGATAGCCCGGGGCTTCATGGAGTCGCGGTATAACAGCCCTTTCTTCTCCAGCCGGATCAAATGCCCATGTACCGTGGAGGTGCTTTTCAGCCCCGTCGCATCGCAGATTTCCCGGACAGAGGGGGGATAGCCCTTTTGCAAAGTCGCTTTTTCGATATACGCAAGGATCTTTGCCTGTGTTTCGCCGCGGGGGTTGCTCATACGGTTCACTCCTTACGCCTTACTTCGTATAGGATATCACAATCGGCGCAAATTGGCAAGAGATTTGCGAACGAACGTTTCTATATCTTTGTTTTTTTCCCGCCGGCCGCCTCGGCAGACTCCGGACTCGGCTGGCCTGGCAGGTGGACGTTGCGGGCCGCCTCCCTGCGGCGCTGGTCGCTCATGGCGGCATAATGCTTCCTTGTCGTGTTAACGTCTGAATGCCCAAGCGCGTCGGCCACAAGATAGATGTCCTCCGTTTCATGGTAAAGCCTTGTCGCGTAGGTGCTCCGCAGCTTATGGGGACTCATTCGCTTTTTCAGCGGCACGGCAATGGCGCAGTATTTTTTCACCATGAGCTGAACGGCGCGCTGGGAAATGCGCTTTTTCTGCAAGGAGAGGAAAAGCGCGTTTTGATTGGCTGAATCCGTATGGATCTGCCTGCGCTCGGCCAGATAAGCCTGTAGCGCGTCCGCGACCTCCTGCGGGTAATACAGGATGACCTGATTGCCGCCCTTGCGCGTGACCAGCACCGCGTTAAGCTGAAAGTCCAGATCTCCGATATCGATGCCTACGCATTCGCTCACACGGATGCCGGTGCCCAAAAACAGCATCAGGATTGCGTAATCGCGCGAACGGGTGAGGCGATGATAGCGCTTTTGAATATCCGTCAGCTCCGAGCCGTCCTCCGCGACCTCCAGCAGGCGGTCGACCTCCTCGTTAATCAGGTGCAAAATCGGCTTCTCATGCAGCTTTGGCAGCGATACCAGCGCCGCGATATTGCCATCGATGCGCTCGGCTTTAAACAAAAAATCAAAATAGGAGCGCAGAGAAGAAAGCTTGCGCATCACGCCGCACTCATGGTTGCGCAAAACCCGCTGCTTTTCCGGCTCGCCTTCTTCCGAGCGCTGAAGGTACAGGGTAAGGTAATCGGCATAACCGGTAAGGTCCCGGGCAGTAAAACGGTTTAGATCCTCGTCCGTCCATTCACGCGGGGGCTTTTGTGAAAAGGCGGGAAGCTCCTGAGCGGCATAGCCGCAAAAGGTAGTCAGGTCGATTGCGTATGCCATGCGGGTAAGCGGGCTGGTCGTCATCGTAATGCTATTCATAAAATCCGTACACGATACAGGCAGGTCGCGCAAAAGCTGACGAACCTTTTCGGTACGCTCGGCGTTCAGCCGTTCTTGATAACTGATTTCCGGCAAGGCATAAGCCTCCTTTTGAAATGGGTTTGAAAAGAAAGGATGCATGGAAGCATGGAGCGGGCCGCTTTCTCATCATACTATTCGTAAAAGTATTCTTTAGCGAATAGTATGATGCCAGAATACCATCTCTTTCCCCTTTTGTCAAGAGCGCCGGGAAAGCCCGCCTAAGCTTTTATTTGATTTTGATTCGCCAATAGGCACTCAGAGCGATTTTTCATTCTGAAAGCAAAAAAATCGTCAGAACCGCTCTCAACTTTCCACAGCGAAAAAGCCGGTGAACTGTCGCCGTATTCAGAACCGCCCGTCGGCATGCTGATGCCGAAAAATCCATGCAAAAATCCAGGCCAGAGATCATCCATATCTCTGGCCTGGATTCCGCCGGCGCTGCGGAAGCGCCTAACGATCGGATGAAGCCCTTCCCCTATGGCTCCTCTTGCACAATGGTTTCCAGCACCTTCATCACGCTCAGCACCCGTTCCTTTGGCACGCGCTCCGAAGGGCGGTTCTTCTCCGCGCAGCGAACAAAGTGCGTCAGCTCGTTCAGAAACCAGCCCGTAGGCGGCAGGTTGATGCCGGTTGAAATTTTAATAGCCTCTTCCGTATCAAAAACCACAGGCTCTTTTCCCCGCTGGTACCCGGTTACGCGTTCCCCGTCATACCAGAGCGCGCCGTTTTCGTAGTAAACGCGCCATCTGGCGGTAAAGGGAATATCCGCGTTTAGCCAGGCGGCTTCCGCGCTTACATGGAGCTTATCAAAGCCATACGTGAAGCGATATTGTTCATGATACGTCTTGTCTGAGCCGCCGCAGGTGGTATACCGGATATCCTTAGGCTCTCCAAATAGGCTGATGATTACATCCAGGTCATGGATATGGAGATCATACGGCAACAGCCCGCTCTTTTCCTTCTTCATCAGCCAGCTTCCATGGGACCAGCGCGGACAGGCGCTCAGACGGATAAAGCTCGCGTCCAGCGGCTCGCCGTAGAGCCTTTTCTCCGTTACCTCGCGCAAAACCTCAACCTCGCGTGAAAACTGCAAAACATGTGCTACATACAGTTGCGCGCCGTTCTTCTCCGCGGCCTCATACATCTCCCGCGCGTCCGACAGGCTGAGCGCCAAGGGCTTTTCCGTCAGGGTATGCTTGCCGTGCCCCAGGCTTTCCAGCGCCAGAGCCTTGTGGAGGAAGGTTGGCGCGCAAATATCCACAAGCTGAACCTCGTGGCGCGTCAGCAGCTCCGTGACGGTCGGATAAAGTGGAAGGCCCCATTCCGCCGCGCGGCGCTCGTCCGCCTCCCCCATTCCGACCAGCGCGACGACGCGCGCCTCATCCATATGCAAATAGTTGTGATAATGTACGGCGCCCATGCCGCCCAAGCCAACCAACGCGATATCCATATGCGCCCGCCTTCCTTACAGCTCAAAACCATGAGCGCGAAGATATGCCGCGCTGTCTTTTACTGCCAGATTGATTTCCGCCAGATCCTTCGGGCCGGCTTGGGTAAACTCAATTTCCACGCTGAAGGGGCACTCGTTCCCAGCCTTCTGAAGCATATCAAATACCGCAGGAAAATCGACGTTTCCCTTACCAAGCGCCGGAAAATCCCATTCATCCGGACGGCCCGTCTTATCCTTCAGATGCATATATGCGATTTCCGGCATACATGCCGCGATATCCTCCCGGATATCGGTTCTTCCATAAAAGATGGCGTTCGCGGTATCATAATTGATGCGCACACGCTCGCTGTTCACGCGCCGAACAATGTCTTGCAAGGCTGTGCCGGTACCGTGTTCTCCATGATTTTCCAAAACTAAAACTAAGTTGTGGCTGCTGAGTTCAGGAACCAGCCCGGCAATATGGCGGGCGACCTCCGCGTTATCCGCTTTGGCGGCATCCTTCAAATGCGCTTCCCCAATGGAGGATACGATATACCGGCAGCCGAAAAAGGCCGCCAGGTTGATATTGTCGGTAAAATCCCGAATGCGGGCGGCATCCATCAGGTTGCAATGCCCGCTCATGGAAAAGGGGATCAGCCCGTTATCCGCCAGCAGTTCCTTTACGCGGAGCAGCCGCTCGAAGCTCTGCGAGGGAAATACATGCTCCGTCCAGCCCTTGGTCGCGGTCAGCTCAATGTAACGGAAGCCCGCGGCTTTGATGCCGGACACGGCATCCTCCAGGCTGTAGCCATGATAGCAATTGGAATTTGCCGCGATGATTCGCTTCATATGACGCTCCCTTCCCGTCCATTGACGATTGCGACGGATTTGCCTGTCTCATAGGATTGAATGCTGGCAAATACCGCGCGCATGGCTGTCAAGACGCTGTCGCCTGTCATGGCGCGCTTGTCCGGGTCCAGTACGCCTTGCACAAAAAGGTCGATTACGCCGGATTTGGTCTGATGATCGTTGGTTTGAATTTCGTCCACATCAAAGGTTTGGGGTTCCTTACCCGTTCTCAGCAGGACGACCGAATGCGCCGGGTCGTCGTACAGGCGTATTTCGCCCAGCGTGCCATAGATGACCGTGGCGTTTTCTTCCCGGGCGTAATGCGTCCAGGAGGCTGTCATGGTGCCGACCGCTCCGCCGTCCATCCGGTAAATGCAAATGGCGTTATCGTCCACGTCAATGGGCTTGCCATCCGCGCCCTTCTTGTCCAGCGTACAAAGCACGGCGGTGGTTTCCACAATGGTCTGACCAAGCAGGTATTGGATCAGGTCGGTCTTATGGATGCCCAAATCAGCCAGAACCCCCATGGCCGCTCGTTTTTTATCAAAAAACCAGATGGTTTTTCCCGGGTCCACGGTCCAGGTTTCCGGACCGCCATGACCAAAGCTGGTACGAAAGCTGAGCGGCCTCCCAATTTCTCCGGCTTTGATAAGCTCCCGGGCCTTGGCATGCGCGGCCGCCAAGCGCTGGTTCTGGTCGATCATCAGAAATTTCCCATATTTTGCAGCGGCGGCCACCATTGCCTCGCAATCCTCCAGCGTCGTAGCCATCGGCTTTTCACAGAGCACATGCTTTCCGGCCTCCAGCGCCCGGATGGTATGCTCGGCATGGAAAAGGTTTGCGGAGCAAATGCTGACCGCGTCAATCCGCCGGTCGCTCAGCAGCTCCTCATAGCCGCCATAGGCGACGGCTCCATATTGTTTTGCAAGCTCTTTTGCGCGTTCTTGGTTGATATCGTACAGTCCTGCGATTTGGACGTTTGGGTTTGCGGCGTATTCCGGAAGGTGACGCACCTGCGCGATTTTTCCGCAGCCGATAATGCCCACTTGAAGCATAGCGTATCCTCCTTGGCTGTCAATTTCAGGCGTTGGCTTCCTTCTTCTGGAGAAGCACCGCGCCAATGACGATCAATCCCTTGAAGGCCTCTCGCAGGAAGGGCGGCACCCCGAGCAGGTTGAGCAGGTTATTCATTACGGCGATAATCAGCATGCCCAGCACGGTTCCGTATACCGAGCCCCGGCCTCCGCTCATGCTGGTGCCGCCTACGATGACCGCGGCGATCGCGTCCATTTCATAGCCGCTGCCCGCGTTGGCATAGTCCATGCTGCCGATGCGTGAAACCTGTATGACCGCCGTAACGGCGACCAGCACGCCCATCAGCACATAGACCAGGCATTTGACGCGGTTTACATTAACGCCGGAAAGACGGGCGGTGCGCTCGCTGGAGCCGATAGCGAAAACCTGGCGGCCAAAGGGCGTCTTTTTCGAAACGATATATAGCACCAAGGCGATCAGCAGCCAGTAGATAATGGGCAGGATCACTTCGCCGCCAATTTTTGTATTGGAAATCGCAAGAAACGCCGCGGGCACCTTCGGACTGTTTTTCTGCATAAAATGCTGGGTCACGCTGCGGCAAATTTTCATCATGCCCAGCGTGGCGATAAAGGGCGGAATTTTACTTTTGGAGATCAACACGCCTGAAACGCCGCCTAACAGGCCGCCTGTCGCCATGCCGGCTACGATGGCGATGATAAAAGCGCCTACGCCCGTAATGCCCAGAGAAGTCAGCAGGCCGTCGGGGTTGCCGTCGATCAGTACCATCATGACCGCGCCGATAGCGACCATGGTGGAGCCGACCGCCAGGTCGATGCCGCCGGAAATGATGACGAAGGTCATCCCAAGCGCGATGATGCCGACGCCCGCGTTATTTCGCAAAATGTTGATCCAGTTTTTGCCCCAGCTTTGAAACCAGGCGCCAAAGCTCTCGTAATGGAAGCCGAGGGCAAGCGTTTGCAAAACCACCATCACAATCAGCACGCAGCCGGTAGAAAAGATAGGCTGCGTCTTCCATTTGTGCAAGAACCAGGAGAAAAAGCCGTCGTTCCTTTTTTTTGCCTGTTCCATACCGTTATTCCTCCCGACCGTTTCCGCCGCCTGTGGCCAGGCGCATCATTTCATGCTCGTTCATGCTGTCCCCCGAAACCTCCGCCTGTACGCTGCCATGGTACATTACCAGCGCGCGGTCGCATACGCGGATGATCTCCTGAGCCTCGCTGGATAAAACCACTACGGCCACGCCCGCTTCCGCAAGGCGCAGGATGATGTCGTAGATTTCTTCCTTCGCGCCCACATCCACGCCCTGCGTAGGATTATCCAGAATCAGCAGCTTGGGGTTGGCGCTTAGCCACTTCGCCAACACAACCTTTTGCTGGTTGCCGCCGGAAAGGCTGGTGATAAGATCGCTATCCTTTTCCATTTTAATTTGCAGTTCCGTCTTTTGCTTATGAAATTCCGCCCTCTGGCGCTCGCCATCGATCAGGAACCGGCGTACAAGCTTGGGCCAGGTTACAATGGAACCGTTTTCTAAAATGGTCATATCCTTGACGATGCCGTTTTCCTTCCGGTTGCGCGGCACATAGCCGATCCCCAGCGATACCGCCTGGCCTGTGGAGCGCATGGCAACCGGCGCGCCGCAGACCGTCACCTGGCCCGCATAATCCCCCTCCGCGCCGAAAACCGTGCGGAAAAGCTCGCTGCGGCCGTCGCCGAGCAGTCCGGTTACGCCAAGCACCTCCCCCGCCCGCACCGAAAGGCTTACGCCGCGAAACCAGGGCTCCCTGGTCAGGTTTTCCAGGCGGAGCACCTCCTCGCCGAGCGCGGCGTCGCGGTGAAGCGGCTCCGTGCGCACGTCATGGCCAACCATATCGCGCGCGATCTGGGAGATGCTGGTATCGGCCACCAAGCCGCTGGCGACCATCATACCGTCGCGCAGCACCGTGTATCGGTCGCAGATTTCCATAACCTCGCGCAGCTTATGCGAGATAAACACAATCCCGACCTTTTGCTTTTTCAGGGTTCGGAGCATATCGAATACGCGCTCAATTTCTGGATCGGTCAGCGAGGTTGTCGGCTCGTCCATAATGATGATGGATGCGTTCATCATCAGCGCGCGGGAGATTTCAACGATTTGCTTATAGGACGCATCCAGGGTGCGCACCATGGCGCGCGGGTCGATCTCCAGCCCCATCTTTTCAAACAGCGCCCCGGTTTTTTCAAGCATGGCCTTATGATCCAGGAAACCGCCGCGCTTTTTCAGCTCGCGGCCGATAAACATGTTTTCATAAACCGGCAGGTCGTTAATCAGGTTCAACTCCTGATGTATAAAAGCGATGCCGGCATCCAGCGATTGCGTCGGACTGGAAAAGGCGACCGCCCTGCCATCCAGTTCAATAACGCCCCGGTCCGCCGGCAGCACGCCGCCGAGAATATTCATAAGCGTGCTCTTCCCCGCGCCGTTTTCGCCAAGCAGCGCGCAGATTTCACCCTCGCCCAACGAAAAATCAACGGATTTTAAAACGTCATTAGCGCCGAATGATTTTACAATTCCGCGCATGGAAAGGTTCATGGCCTTCACATCCGTTCCAGTGTTTTGAGCTCCCTCAATCGCCGGAAAGGGGCCATGGCAGCCGCCACAGCCCCTTTCCGTACCCATATGGGATTAATACACGCTGTTGGGATCGAGGTAATCCGCTACGTTCGCCTTGTCAACAATCGTGGTGGGGATCACCTTCACAGCCTCGACGTTTTCGCCGTTGAGCACGGCAAGGGCCATATCCACGGCATCCTTCACCATCAGGGGGCTATAAAGCGCAGAGCAGACGTTGATGTCGTTGTCGGGCATCATGTTGAAGTATTCCTGGCATCCGCCGCCGCCGGTAATCACCTTAATATCGGTACGGCCTGAATCCGAAATAGCCTGAAGCACGCCGATGGAGGTTTCGTCATCCAAGGAGAACACGGCGTCAATCTGGGGATTGGCGGTCAGGATATCCGCCATGTCCTTCAGGCCGTCCTCACGGGTGAAAGCGGTCGCGTATTCAATGATTTTCACATTGGGCGCGATCTCGGCCATGGTGTCGGTGAAGCCCTTCATGCGAAGCTCGCTTACGGAGCCGGAGGTGGGAACCGGCAGCGCCACGACGGTGCCCTCGGTACCGATCTTGTCAACGATGTACTTGGCGCCTTCCACGCCCATGCCCTCGTTGTCGCCGGTGACCATGTAGATGCCCTCGGCGTTGATGGCGATGTCGAAGTTCACAACCACGATCCCCTCGTCAATCGCGGCCTGAATCGGCACTTCCATGCCCTCCCACTGCGGGAAAGCGACGATGGCCTGAGCGCCCCAGGTCTTGAGGTCGTCGAGCTGAGTGGTCATTTCTTCAGCGTTGTTGCTGGTGTAAAGCTTGTACTCCACGGTGTCGGCAAGCTCCTGGCAGCGCTGCTCGGCGTTGTAGGCTACGCCCGCGACCCAGCCATGGGTAACGGCGGGAGCAAGAATGCCGATCTTGTACTTGGCGGTTTCGGCAGAGGCGCTCATGGTGAGCATTCCTAAGCAGAGCACCAGCGCCAGGACGATGGCAATGGTCTTTTTCATGGTTTTTCTCCTCCATTTTTAAGTAATCGTTTTTTCACCGACGAGTCTGCCGGTGAATTCCGCGAAACAAAACAGGAGCCATGGAGCCCATACGAATATCGGCTTCCAATAACTGCCCATTTTGTATAGGTGGAGTGTAACATATCTATTTTCATGTGTCAATGAATTTCAATAACTTTTCACTAATTTACATCCCTTCATTTTGAGATATATTATAAAAAACCGGACATAATCGTAGCTGTTTCGCTTTAGAATGATGTAAATTTTACAGCACAGGTTTTGTGCCGTTTACATTTTTCGCAAAACATGCTATGATGCGTTCAGTCGCCGCGTGCTGAAACCAAATCTCCGAAAGGGATGCGCAATGAGAAAGAAGAGTGCGGAGCCGACGATCATTGACGTCGCAAAAATTGCGAACGTCTCCATCGCAACAGTCAGCCGCGCCCTGAACGCCAAGGGCAACGTGCGCGGCGATACAGCCGCGCGGGTTTTTGACGCGATGGACGAGCTCGGTTATCAATATACGCCCGTGGAGGAGCGCCCGCGCAATCAACTGATCGAGGTTGTTCTTCCCAACCTGGATAATCCGTTTTACGCAAAGATTGTAAAAGGCATCTCGGCCTCCGCCAAAAGCCGTCGGTATGACGTGATGATATACCTGTGCAAGGATGTCGACCGGAGCTTGCACAAGCTGTTGGACAGCCTGCGAATGATTAACGCCTGCGGCGCCATCATCCTGTCGCCGGTTCCGGACCACCATGTGCTGGAGCAGATTGACGCCGTCGTTCCCCTGGTGCAATGTGCGGAATATAACGAACAGAGCGCCTTGCCCTATGTGGGCGTGGACGATTATGCCGCGGCCAAAACCGCCGTTGAATACCTGATTGGCCAAAACCGCCGCCGCGTCGCGCTCATTAACGGCCCGCAGATCTATAAATACGCGCGCCACCGTTATCAGGGTTATTTGGACGCGCTCAGAGACGCCGGCCTTTCCCCGGACCCGTCCTATATCTTTCATGTATTGGAGATGGGGTTTGACAGCGCGTTGAGCGTTGCGCGGCAGCTCTTGCACTACCGCATTCCGCCCGACGCCGTTCTAGCCGCCTCGGATATCTTCGCCTCGGCGGTCGTAAAGGCCGCGAGCGAGGAAGGCTTGGAGGTTCCGCGGGAGATCGCGGTTATCGGGTTTGACAATACCTATATTTCCTCGGTCTCCCATCCATCCATCACGGCGGTCAACATGCCGCAGTTTCAGCTCGGCTACATGGCCTGCGAGCTTTTGGCGGAGCGGATACTCAACCCAGCGGGCGACCATCGTGGGAGCTTGCTCAATACGGAATTGGTTATCCGAGAGTCGACATGAAGGCGGGCAAACGCGGCTTTCAGTATGAGGAGGAAGAGATTTTGGCCGCTTTGCCCGCGCTGGGGAAGCGGAGGTTTCCGATTTGTGAGCATGACGGCAACTCCCGCTTGGGGTTCGTTGAACGGCAACGGCCCGGAAAAACACGTCCGCCATTACTCTTGGCAACAGAAAAGAGGGGCGGAGCAAAACAAAACAGCCTGCAAATCGCCGTCTTAAAAAACCGTCTCTACGCGGCATTTACTGCCGCGTAGAGACGGTTTGCCTGTTATCGGATAGGCCGTCTTCTTCCATTCCCTTTTTCGAATCTTGGTTTTTAACGCGCTCCTTCATCCAGAAAGCCCTGCGGAAGTCATGCTTCCTCACAGGATATAGCGCTTCATATCCATGCTGACGTCGTTCTTATCCAGATGCTCCAGCACGTAATCGCCGTTGATATTCAAATAGACGTTTGGCATTTCATCCCCGCCCGCGTTAAAGCTGATATCCTCCAGAAGCTTTTCAAACACCGCGTGAAGCCGCCGCGCGCCGATATCCTCCTTGGTTTCATTCAGCACATAGGCGGCGTGAGCGATCGCGTCTATGGCGCTGTCCTCAAAGGACAGAAACACCTTATCCACCGAAAGCAGGGCTTCATACTGGCGTGTCAGCGCGTTATCCGGCTGTGTCAGAATCGCCTTGAAATCCTCCTGCGTCAGGCTTTTAAGCGTTACCTGTACCGGGAAGCGGCCCTGTAATTCCGGAATCAGGTCCGTAACCTTCGCCACATGAAAGGCCCCGGCCGCGATGAACAGCATGAAGTCCGTTCTCACAGCGCCGTATTTGGTGTTGACCGTGCTGCCCTCCACAATGGGGAGAATATCGCGCTGCACGCCTTCGCGGCTTACGTCGGGGCCATGCCCCCCCGCCGAACGCCCGGCGACCTTATCAATCTCGTCGATAAACACGATGCCGTGCTGTTCGGCGCGCCGGATTGCCTCCTCGCGCACGTCATCCTCGTCGATCAGCTTTTCGGATTCCTCCTCCAGCAAAATCTTGCGGGCTTCCTTTACCTTAACCCGGCGGATTTTGGTCTTGGGCGGCACCATTCCCCCCATCATATCCCCAATATTGATGGAATTGCCGCCGACCTCGAGCTGCGGCATGGTTTCCCGCACCTCGATCTCGATTTCGCGGTCCTCCAGCTCGCCGCTGCGAAGCTGCCTCAGCACATCCTCACGGCGCACGGCGAGCTTCTCCTGTTCCTCATGAGGAATCTCCGGCTCCTTTTTGCCGCCCATTAAAAACTCAAAGGGATTGCTGGGCGCTTTTTTCGGCGGATTGACAAGAAGCGAGGCCAGCCGGTCCTCCGCCAGCACGGAGGCGCGCGTCTCCACCTTCTTGGAAAACTCCTCGCGCACCATGCGAATGCTGTTTTCCATCAGGTCCCGGATGATGCTTTCCACATCGCGGCCCACATACCCAACCTCGGTAAACTTTGTCGCCTCCACCTTAATGAAGGGCGCGTCCACCAGCTTGGCCAGCCTGCGGGCAATCTCGGTCTTGCCTACGCCCGTCGGGCCGATCATCAGTATGTTTTTAGGGTTGATTTCATTACGGATTTCCTCGCTGAGCTGCGAACGGCGGTAACGGTTGCGAAGCGCCACCGCGACGGCTCTTTTGGCCTCGTCCTGGCCGATGATATAGCGGTCAAGCTCGCGCATAATCTCCCTTGGGGTCAATTCCTTCATAACTTAATCCTCCCGCAGCGTTTCCACGGTGATATGGTCGTTGGTAAATACGCAGATGGATGCGGCTACCTCCAGCGCTTTCACCGCTATTTCCTCGGCGGACAGCTCGGTGTTCTGGATCAAGGCGCGCGCGGCCGCAAGGGCAAAGTTGCCGCCGGAGCCAATCGCGGCTACGCCGTCGTCCGGATCGATCACCTCTCCGCTGCCGCTTAAAATAAGCAGGGATCGCTTATCCGCCACAATCAGCATGCTTTCCAGCTTGCGGGCGATGTTATCTCCGCGCCATTCCTGCGCCAGGCTGACCGCCGCGCGCTCAAGATTGCCGCCGCATTGGGTAAGCTTTTCCTCAAAGCGCTCGCAAAGGGAAAAAGCGTCCGCCACCGAGCCGGCAAACCCAGCGGCGACCTGTCCGTTGTACAGCCTTCGGACCTTGCGGGCCGAAGATTTAAAAACCGTGTTTTCCCCCATCGTAACCTGCCCGTCGCCGGCGATGGCAACCTCGTTGCCTCGCTTGACGGCGCAAATCGTCGTACCCATCATTGCCATTGTTTCTTCACCTCTATTCCTCTTCGTCCGTTGCGCACAGGTTCAATATCCATTGCGCGAGATTGCGGCCGGCCTGCGTATCCAGCGAAGCGGCGACGGAATACTCCGGAACGCCGTTTTCGTTTGTGCTCAGGTCGTTCATCAGCAGGTGGTTAAGGCCGCGGAACGACTTGAAGCCGACATACGTAACGCCGTCTCCGATTGCCTCTGAATATGCGCGCCAGCCCTCGTCTTCGGAAATCACGGGATCTTTTCGGCCTTGCACGATATAGGTGGGCAGCTTGAGCTTGCGAATGATCTGGATGGGATCGTACCGCTCGCTTTCCCAATAATAATAGCCGTTTCTGCCTAAAATGGTCAGCTCTCTGGCCTTGCTCTCCTTCATAGAGGACAACTCCTCCGCGATGACCTTCAGCTCCGCGTATTCCTGGCTGCTCATGGCGGCTGTCCCGGCGCTCGGTTCATCGAGCTGCGCCTGCAGCAGCGTCTTGGGCGTACCGCCGATCATCAGCATGGCGGCGAACAGCCCCTCAGCCTGGGAGGCGATGCGCGGCGCGAGCATCGCGCCCAGGCCGTGCCCAACGATTACAATGTGTTCCGCGTCCACGCTCGGGTTTTCCGCGAGCTGCCTCCCGGCAAGGATCGCATCCTCTACCGCCTCCTCCCAAACGGTTTCCTGCAGGCCGCTTTCAGGCGCCAGGGTGCGTTTGTCATAGCGAAGGGAGGCAATCCCCATCTGCCCCAGCGCGTGCGCCAGGTCCGCAAAGAAGGCGGTGGCGCCGAAGGTTCCGTCCCGGTCCGCGACGCCAAAGTCATGCACAAAGACGCAGGCGGGAACGGGGTTAGCCGGGCTTGCTTCCTCCGGCAGCGTGAGCACCCCGCCCAGTAGATACGGAGGCTGGCCGACCGTCGTCTCGCTTTCGGTATACTTAGGGGCTGCGGCGACCGCCTCCCCTACCAGCATGTCGCGGCCGTCGCTGATATCCTGCTTTTCCGCCGGAACGAACTCAACGGCCATGATCTCCCAGTCGTCTTCCTTGTCCTTATGGGTAAAGTACATGTCCAGGTCCTGCTTTTCCATGCAAAGGTGAAGCACATGCGTCTTGGTTTTTTGCTCCGGTTCCTCAAAGCTGCGGTACGTGCCCAGGTCGATAAAGCCGCCCGTCATCCATTCCAGCTCGGTCAGCATGGCCTCATAGGTGGACATGGGCATATACCGGCGAATTTGCAGATCGTAGTAGCCCCACAGCCGGCTCATGCTCTTGCCTTCAACATAGTCCAGCGCATATTGGCGCACGGTTTCCTCTGTCCAAACAGGCACTCCCTCGCGCATCTGGTTGTTCTTCTTTGCCAGCGCGGCGGCCGGCGCGCCGCTCAGCAGCAACAGGGCCAGTATCCAGGCGGTCAAGCGTTTCATCAGGTATTCCTCCTCTGGCGGATTGAGTATAGCATCCGGTATCGCGCTTGTTCAGGCGTTTTGCTCCATTTGTCTGATAATCGCGTCCACTTCCGCCAAAGCGCGCTCAGAAATTCGTTCGTAGCGCTGCTGCTTCGAGCGGACTCTCGCCTCTCCGGGGGCGTATTCCAGCGGGTCGATCAGCCCAAAGGCGCAGTTCATGGGTTGAAACAGGCGGTTGGGCGCGCTGATATAGCGCGCCATTGCGCCGATGGCGGTTTTGCCGCTGAAGCGCGGCGGTTCCACGCCACGCTCCCGGTAAGCTAGGCTGAGCCCCACGAGCAGCCCGCTGGCGGCGCTTTCCACATACCCCTCCACCCCGGTCATCTGCCCGGCAAAATAGAGGCTGGGGCGGCTTATCACGCGATAGGTATCATCCAGGAAGCCCGGGCTGTTCAGGAAGGTGTTGCGGTGCATAACGCCGTATCTGGCAAATTCCGCGTTCTCCAGGCCGGGAATCATCCCGAACACGCGGCGCTGCTCGGGGAAGGTGAGCCTGGTTTGAAAACCCACGAGGTTATACAGGGACCCGGCAAAATTGTCTCGCCTGAGCTGCGCCACGGCAAAGGGCTCCTTGCCGGTGCGGGGGTCCTTCAGCCCGACGGGCTTCAGCGGTCCAAACGCGATGGCCATATCGCCCCGCTTTGCCATGCTCTCAATCGGCATGCATCCCTCAAAAACCGCCTTTTCCTCAAAGCCGTGTACCGCGACGGTCTGCGCGGACTGGAGCTCGCGCACGAAGGCCATGTATTCGCCGCGGTTCATAGGGCAGTTCAGGTAATCTTCCCCGCGCCCATAGCGGGACAGGCAAAAGACCTTTTCCATATCCAGGCTTTCCGCGGTCACAATGGGCGCGGCCGCGTCGTAAAAATGCAAGGTAGACAGCCCCGGCAGCTCGGATATGGCCTGAGAGAGCGCGTCGCTCGTCAGCGGACCCGTCGCAATGACAACGGCGCCCTGCGCGGGAATATCCGCAACCTCCTCCTCATGGACGCTGATCAGAGGATGCCCGCGCACGGCTACGTCCACCGCTTTGGAAAAACCGGTCCGGTCTACCGCAAGCGCCCCGCCCGCGGGTACGGCGTTTTCGTCCGCCGCGCGCATAATCAGCGACCCGAGCTTCCGCATTTCGGCCTTCAGCAGCCCCACGGCGTTACTCAGGCGGTCGCTGCGAAGGCTGTTGCTGCATACGAGCTCGGCCATGGTGGGAAGCTGCTGCGCCGGCGTCCGCCGGACGGACTTCATTTCGTACAGCTCCACCGGCACGCCCCGGCGGGCAAGCTGCCAGGCCGCTTCACAGCCCGCGAGCCCGCCTCCGATCACCGTTACGCTCATTCGTTCTTCTCTCCGTCCTCCGGCACGGTCACCTTGCAGCGGCACGTTTCATTCGCGCACAGATGAATCAGCTCGCCGCGCTTGCCGCGTTTTTCCACCATGTAGGAGCCGCATTGGGGGCATAAATCCGTAATGGGTTTCTCCCAGCTAACAAAGTCGCAGTCGGGGTATTTCTCACAGCCATAGAACTTGCGGTTCTTTTTGCTGGTTTTCTCCATCAGGCGCGCGCCGCACTTGGGGCAAGGAGCCTCGATGTAATGCAGAATAGGCTTTGCGTTTCTGCATGCCGGAAAGTTGGGGCAGGCGAGGAACCGCCCGAAGCGGCCCATTTTATACACCATCATCGCCCCGCACTTGTCGCATTGGACGTCGCTGACCTCGTCCTTGACCTCTACCTTCTCGATCTGCTTTTCCGCCACGTCGAGCATCTTTTCAAACGGCGGATAAAAGTCGCGCAGGAGCTGCCGCCATTCCGCGTTCCCCTCCTCCACGGTATCCAGCTTATCCTCCAGCGAGGCGGTGAACTCCGTATCCACAATCGGGGCGAAATACTCGATCATCATGCTGTTGATCATCCGCCCCAGCTCGGTCGGGTACAGGCGCTTCTTTTCGCGGGAGACATATCCGCGGGCGATGATCGTGGTAATGGTAGGCGCATAGGTGCTGGGGCGTCCGATCCCCTTTTCCTCCAGCGTCTTGACCAGGCTGGCTTCGGTATACCGGGCGGGAGGCTGGGTGAAGTGCTGCGAGGCGTCCACGGCTGTGAAGGCGACCGCATCCCCATCCTTCAGCACCGGCAGCACGCTTTCCGGCGTTTCCTGTTCATCGTCCGTGCTTTCGATGTACACGGCCCGGTAGCCGGGAAAGGTCATATGCTCGCCGTAATAGCGCATGGTAACGCCGCCGCCGACAACGTCCGCCGAAAGGGTTTGAAATACAGCCGGTTTCATTTGGCTGGCAAGGAATCGCGCGTAAATCAGGCGGTAGAGGTTATGCTGCTCGCGCGTCAAAAAGGGCTTGACGCTGTCGGGCGTATGGTCCACATAGGTGGGCCGGATCGCCTCGTGCGCGTCCTGCGCGTTTTTGCGTCCCTTATATTGATTGGGCTGCCCGGGGCAATACTCCGCGCCGTACTGCTCCGTAATAAAACCCCGCGCCGCTTCAACCGCCTCGGCCGCCACGCGCACGCTGTCGGTACGGATATAGGTGACCAAGCCGACCGTTCCGGCCTTGCCCAGGTCGATTCCCTCATAGAGCTGCTGAACCACCTGCATGGTTTTGGCCGTGGAAAAGTTCAGCTTTCGGCTAGCTTCCTGCTGCAGGCTGGAGGTGGTGAAGGGAGGCTGGGCGCGCTTCAGCTTATCCCCCGTCTTCAGAGCCTTGATCGTAAACGACGCGTCCAGGATGCGTTTCTTGGCTTCCAGCGCGTCCTTCTCGTTTGCGATAGCGGTCTTTTTGCCATCCAGGCTTACCAGCCTCGCCTCGCAGGTAATTTTTTTACCCTTTTGGTTGGGCGCTGAAAACCGGCCGATGATATCCCAGTATTCCTCCGGAAGAAAGGCTTCGATTTCTTCCTCGCGTTCCACGACCAGCCGCGTGGCTACGCTTTGCACGCGGCCGGCAGACAGCCCCTTTTTCACCTTTGCCCACAGGAGCGGGCTGATCTTATAGCCCACGAGCCTGTCCAGGGCGCGTCGGGCTTGCTGCGCGTCCACGCGATCCATATCGATGGGCCGGGGGTGCTCCAGCGCCTCCTTTACGGCCCTTTTGGTAATCTCATGAAACTCAATCCGGCATGGCTTGGCCGGGTCCAGGTCCAGGGAATGGGCAAGATGCCACGAGATCGCCTCCCCCTCCCGGTCAGGGTCTGTCGCAAGGTAAATGCGGGAAGCGTTCTTGGCCTCCTTCTTGATGCGGGCCAGGATCTTGCCGCGGCCGCGGATCGTGATATACTTCATTTCAAAATCATTTGACGTATCCACGCCGAGCTGTGATTTCGGAAGGTCGCGCACATGCCCCTGCGACGCCTCTACCTTATATCCCCTGCCCAAAAATTTTTCTATGGTTTTGGCCTTCGCGGGTGATTCCACGATCACCAGCTTCGGGGTTTGTGCGGTGGTTGCCATGATCTTTCCTCCTTCATTTGCCCGTTCCCGCCTTCAAAGCGGTTTTTCGGGTCAAGGCCTCCCTGGGTTTTCTGGGACGCCCTTGGCACGGACGGAAGCGCCCGACGCCGCGTCATCCTCCCTGCCCGGCGCGCAGCGGAACGGCGTAGCGGTTTCCCGCCTCCCGGCGAACCATGCCCAAAACTTCCAGCATTCCCAGCTCCTCGATCAGTTGTTCCGGCCTTTGCCCCAGGCGACGGGATAGCTCCTCGGGCGTCAGCGGCTCCGCGCGCAGGCACTGAAGGATGCTTCCCTGCGCCGAAGTGAGACGCTCCGATTCCTTCGCCTCCGTCACAAAAGCGGGCTGCGCGCAAAGCCCCAGGTCTTCCAGTATATCCTCCGCGCTGGTAACGATGCGCGCGCCCTCGCGCAAGATGGCATGAGGCCCTTCGCTGAAGGACGCGCCTACGCGGCCCGGCACCGCGAACACCTCTCGGCCCTGGCTGAGCGCCGTGCCGACGGTCAGCATGCCGCCGCTTTTCACCTTTCCCTCCACAAATACCACGCCCAGGCTCAGCCCGGAAATGACGCGGTTGCGGTGTGGAAAATGATACGTGACCGGTTCCGCGTCCAACGGGTATTCGCTGAGCACCACGCCGATTCCTCCCGCGATTTTTCGCAGCATGGGCGTATGCTCCGGCGGATAAGGCACGTTGATACCGCTGCCAAGCACGCCGGCAGTATGGCCGTCCACGGACAGCGCGCCCTTGTGCGCGGCTGAGTCGATGCCACGCGCCAAGCCGCTGACGACGCATACGCCGGCCCGGCTCAGCCCTCGCGCCAGGACGCCCGCCACCTCCTCGCCGTAAGCGCTTGGCATGCGCGTGCCCACAATCGCAACGCACGGAAGGGTCAGGGCCTCCGGCTTGCCCGCGCAGTAAAGCAAATAGGGCGGATCGTCGATGGCGCGGAGCAAAGGCGGATAATCGCTGTCGGATAAAAACAGCAAACGGACGTTCATCCTGTCATGGCGCGCCAGCAAATCCTCCATGGCCGCGTCGGAATGCAGGCGCTCGAGCGTTGCCCTCGAGCCCGGCTGAAAGGCCGGTCCGTGCGCGGAGCCAAAGCTTTCCCAGATTCCCTCCGGGCCATGATAGGCTTTGGACAGCTCCCGGACGCGGCGGGAAGAAATCTCTGCCGAGGACAGCCAAAGCAGGCACCGTTGCCCGAAGCTGACGTTCATAGCGATTACCCCCAAACCCTTCCCTCTACGTTGCGGAATTGAATGGCCTGCGCCACATCCCCCGCCAGAATCCGCTCATGGTCCGCCAAGTCCGCGATCGTGCGGGCGACCTTGCGGATGCGCGCATAAGCGCGCATGCTCAGGTGAAAGCGCTCGACCGCTTGATGCGCAAGCCGCCTGGCGTCCCCCTCCAAACCGCAAAAGCGCTCTATGCCGGCCGGGTCAAGCTGGGCGTTGCAAAAGCAATTCAGTCCGGCATAGCGGGCCTGCTGCGCCTGCCGGGCCCGAAGCACGCGCGCCTGGACGGCCCGGCTGCTCTCCTGCTTTTCCGTTCCCTCGATCTCCTCGATGGAAACGGCGTCCATCTCCACCTGCAAGTCGATGCGGTCCAGCAGGGGGCCGCTGATTTTGCCCAGATAACGCCTGATTTCCGCGGGCGTACAGCGGCATTCCCTGTGCCGGCTTCCAAAATTGCCGCAGGGGCAGGGATTCATGCCCGCTACCAGCATGCATCGGCTGAGATAGCGGCTTTGCCCGGCAACGCGCATAATGCTGACGGCCCCATCCTCCAGCGGCTGGCGCAGCGCTTCCAGCGTCGCCCGCTGGAACTCCGGCAGCTCGTCCAGGAACAGCACGCCGTTATGGGCCAGCGATACTTCTCCCGGCCTGGCCTTCGAGCCTCCTCCAATCATCGCGGGCATGGAAATATTATGGTGCGGCGCGCGGAAGGGGCGTTCCGTCATCAACCCCGCGTCCTCCGGCAGCTCTCCGGCGGCGGAATGGATCAGCGTGGTTTCCAGCGCCTCCTCATAGGTAAGCGGCGGCAGAATCCCCGGAAGGCATCTCGCCAGCATCGTCTTCCCGCTTCCGGGAATGCCGATCATCAACAGGTTGTGGCCGCCCGCGGCGGCAATCTCCAACGCCTTGCGCGCCATTGCCTGGCCCTTGACGCGCTCCAAATCCTGTACGGCCTTGCGCGTATGGAGAAGCTGGTCGTAGGAGGCGTGCGGTTGAGGGGGGAGCGTGGCTTTGCCCGTCAGGTGCGCGCAGGCCTCGGCCAGCGTTTCGGCGGGAAGGATGGTTACGCCGTCCACGCACTCGCATTCCCGGGCGTTCTGACGTGGCAGGATCACGCTTTTCACCCCATGCTCCGCAGCGGTAATCACCATGCCCAGCGCCCCGCGCACAGGCATCAGCTTCCCCTGGAGCGAAAGCTCCCCAAGCAGCATGGTCGCGTCCAGGCCGCGGAACTCGCCCGGTCCTTTGGCGGCAAGCAGCGCGACGGCAATGGCCAGCTCAAAGGCCGTGCCCTCCTTTTTCACGTCGGCAGGCGCCAGGTTGACCGTCACCTTTCCATAGGGAAAGGCAAGCCCGCTGACCGAAATGGCCGCACGGATACGGTCCCGGCTTTCCTTCACGGCGGCGCTGGGCAAACCGACGATCTCAAAGCCGATCATGCCTCCCGAGATAAAGGCCTCCACCTCCACAAGGTAGCCGTTAACGCCATCCAATCCGCAGGAAATCGTCTTCGCCAGCACTTTTGTACCTTCTTTCGGGTCAGTAATACAGCTTGGAAAACCATTTCATGGCATCCAGCCAGCCCGTGCTTGTCAGCCAGCCCGACGCGTATGGGAAAAACATGACGAAGAAAGCCGCCGCGCCGGCAAGGTATAGGCCCATCGCGCCATAGCGCAGCCTTGGGCGGTTCTCCGGCAACAGGTTCAGCATCCACGCCGTCGCCAGGATGATAAACGGCACGCTTGCAAAGTAATGATAAATGTACATGCTGCGAGGCACCAGCACCCAAGGAAGGTACTGCGCCAAAAAACCCACGGCGAGCACCGCCAGCGTCAGGTCGCCGTCGCCCTGCCGCAGACCGACGCCGTCCCGCACCTTGATATACTTAGCCGCAAAGGCAAGCAATACCGCCGCCATGCATACGGCCCCCAAGTAGAACACCCACGGGTTGCCCATGCACATGATGGTGGAGGCGTACCCGGCGGGCTCGAACTTATCCTGGGCAAACCACATGGGCTTGAGGATGAAGGGCCACTGCCACCATGGGGATTGGAACGGGTGATCCATTCCCAGGCCGGGCGTGCTGTGGTACTGGAGCATTCCCTCCTGCGCGGCGACGACGCGCTTGAGGGTAACGGGTCCGCTGGGAGAAAGGTAAGGGATATAGCTTAGGTAATAGATTACGCAGGGAACCAGGATAAAAAAGAGCACGCAAAACCCGCAGGTGATAAAGATGCGCTTGAGGGCGTATTCCTGCGCGCCGAGGATGCGCGCGCGTTCCCGGTCGTCCCTCGGTTCGGCTTCCGCCAGGTAAGCAAAGGAAGCGTTGCCGGCGCGGTATTGACGGAACACCGCCAGGAAGAACAGCAGGGCCAGCCCGACCGCCGAATAAATTCCGATCCATTTGCTGGCGATGGACAGGCCCATGAAAAAGCCGCACAGCGCCAGCGGAATCAGGCTTCTCCAGTAGGTACGGTTGAACAGGCGCGGCTTTTCTCCCTCGGGTATTGCGAACACGTCAAACTGGACGTACCGGGTCATGCAGAGGTAGCTTACAATGATGAAGAGCACCGGAAAGGAGTCGATTGTGGCGATGCGCGTCTGCGCGTAGTGCATCAGATCCAAGGCGAAGGCGAGCATGGAAACCGTCGCCACGTCGCGCTTTTTGGTCAATTGCAGCGCAAGCAGATACAGCGCCGGGAGCATCAGCACGCCGACCAGCGCGCCCGCAAACCGCCAGCCAAAGGGCGTCATGCCGAAAATCGCTATGCCTACGGACATCATCAGCTTGCCAAGCGGCGGGTGGGTCGTCTCATAGGGCTTCTGTCCATGAAGATGCTCATAGGCTGTGCGCGCGTGATAAATCTCGTCAAAATAGGTTCCGTTGTACCAACCCGGCTCCCCCACGCAGGTATCCTGCTCGTTGATGAGGTTTTCGGCGGGCTTGATTTCCTCCAGCATATCGGGCCTGGCCCCGGTATGCCTGTATACGGTCAGGGGAATTCGTTCGCCATCCTGGCCGCGCGCCACAATTTCAAACAGGTTCAGGCCCGCCTGGCAAGCGTTGAGGCGTAAATATTTTCCTTTGAGCCACAGCACGCCGCTCGGGTCGTTTGCGGCGTATTGCGCCTCGCCGTCGACCGTTTCCGACTGAAGCGCGTAATTCCACCGGTAGCAGAGCCCTTCCCGCATCTCGCACGGGAAATCGTCGGACCAATTCGTCCCGTCCTCGCTGACGGCGATGGAAAAGCTGTTATAGCTGACGCCCGCGTAATACAGCACGCTGAACGTAGCGGGCTCATCCAGCTCAAATATGATCGTTTCATCGGGTGAGGTGGATACCCACCCGTCCTGTGGAGCCACCGTGCTGCCAAGGTTGGCAAAGGCCAGCGCTCCGTATAGCACGGCGGTTACGCCCATCATCAGCCAGTCGCGCGCGTTCAGGCGAAGGCGGGCGTCCTTTGGATTTAGCAGCATGGCCTCGTAAGCGGGCGGAACGGCATACGCGGCTTCTTTTTCCCGCTCCGCGGCTTCCTTCCGGGCGTCCTCCCGGACGCCGCCAAAGGCAATCCATCCCGCGTAGCCGCAGAGCAGGAGGTTTATAACGCAAAGGATGATGTTCAGGGGCATGGTATCCGCGTTCAAATGCCCCTGAGCGGAGCCGAACAGGATAGAATTATCGAGCACAACCGCGGTATTCACAAACGTCGTGGCTGAAAAGCCGACGCAAAGCGTCAGCATGCGGCGGTCCCGCGTGCATACATAGCCTGTCAAAAGAAGGAGCAGCGCCGGGAAGAGATAGCGTTCGTGCACCTTTACGCCTAACACGTAGACGCCGATCAGCGCAAGCGCCATGTAAAATGGAAGCGTCCGCGCGCGGCCGTCCGCAATCAGGCAAATGATCGCATAGGCAAAGGCATAGGCCATCATGGCATAGCCGTAGAGGGAGTAGGACGCGGAGATCATCCAGAAGCAAAGCTGCGCGGCCGCGAAAAGCAGCGACAGAAGCGCGAGCTGAACCTGCTTATCCCGGATATCAAACGGTTTTTTTCTTCCGGAGCGGTTCAGCAAAACGCCGCCGCCAAAAAGGATCAGGGTGAGCGCCGTCAGCGCCAACAGCAGCGCGGGCGTCTCCCGGGTAAGCGCCACCCAATTGGCTCCGGCTAAGTAATACAGGTTGGCCGTGTTCAGCGTGGCAAAGGCGTAGGACGAAAGCGTATCGCCGTAAAGCTTAAAAAGCCAGCCAAACGGATCGCTCTGGCGAACCGAAAACGGCACGACAATCAAAAGAGCGGCGGCAAGGCCCGCTCCCAAGCCAATGCCGACCCTTTGCCATTGCGCTATGCGCGCTTCTTTTTTTTGCTTGGAAAACAGGCACAGCAGCATCCATACTCCGCCGATAGGCGCGAACAGCAGCGCCTGCGGCTTCATAAGCGCCGCAACCACAAAGACCGGAAGGGCGGCTTGCCACTTGCGCTCCATCGCATACAGCGCCGCCAGCATCATCAGCAGCGCCAGCAAGCTGTCCACCTGGCCCCAGGCCGCGCCGTTTACCAGCACGGCAGGGTTGAGCGCGTACAGCGAAGCCACTGCCAACGCCGGCAGGGCGCCGACGCGCTTTTTTGCAAGCGCAAACAGAAGGATTGCCCCGGCGATATCGCAAACGATGGGCACAGATTTAATAATCAGCAGCGCAGCGGACGTGTTTCCGGCGTATCCGACCGCGTTTAGCAGCAAGCCGCACGGCCAGAGCAACAGCAGGTACCCCGGTGGATAGTCGCAGAAATAACCGGGCGAATAGAAGCCCGCCGGTCCTTTTTCCGCCATGCGAAGGCTCCATGCGGTGAAGCAGTTGATATCCACCTCATAGCCCGCCACGTTGACCGCCAGCAAAACGCGCGCCGCAACCGCCGCCGCTATTACGACGGCAAAAGCCGGAACGGCGGCGCGACCGTCCCTTTGGCGAAGCAGCGGCTTGACAAGGCAGGCCAGAAGCGTAAACGCCAGCGCCAGCAGCACAAACAGCAGCGTACTTTTTTGGGCATCCCCGCTCTGGACGGAAATATCCTGCGCCGGGGCGGAAGCCTGTTCGGAATACCAGACCGACGCCGTGACTCCCTCGGGCAGCGCGTCTACCTTGACCAGCGAAAGGTCGTCAAAGTAGGCTTTGCCAACGCTTTCCGCGCCATACCCGCCGACCCGGACGCCGATGGCGACCTCGGTTTGGCCTTCGCCTGTTTCGCCGTACCACTCCAGGTAGCGCCACTCTCCGCCGGTATCATACAGCCGGTCTGAAAAAGCGTAGAGATCCTCCACGGCAAGGTTCGCGCCGTTGCCCTCCTCCCCCATGCTCTCCACGTACACATAGCCGGAGAGGCGGTAGAGCGATTCCGGTTCCACGCGCACCGAACAGGTGAAGCGGGCGTCGTTCAGGCTCGCGTTTTCCACCATCGCGCTGTACGCTCCGCTCCGCGCCCTTTGATCGGTCACCGTCATGCGCGAATAGCCGGCCTGATTGCGGTAAGCCGTCGGGTACCAGCTAACCGGGTTCCCCTCGGCGTTCACAAGCTCAAATCCGCCGTTTGTCAGCAAATTACCGACATCCTGCGCGCAGGCCGCCGCCGGCAGCAGCAAGCAAAGAAGCGCCAACAGGCAGAGGAATGCGCGGGCCTTCTTCATTCAACCGTATCCTCCCCGACAAATTTTCCAATAAAGCTTCTGCGGTGCTCCCCAACCGCCCCATGCGCGCGCAGCGCCGCGATATGCTCCGCGGTGCCATAGCCCATATTGCGGTCAAGCCCGTATTGCGGGTATTGCTCGGCATACGCTTTCATCTGCCGGTCACGCGTCACCTTGGCCACAATGCTGGCCGCCGCGACGTTATAGCTTACGGCGTCGCCGTGTATGATCGATTTGACCGCAAACGGCAGGTACAGCCCGCGCACCGCGTCCACAAGGCAGAGGGCGGCGGGCGCTTTTTCGGCCGCGCGCTCCATGGCAAGACGGGTCGCGTTCAGGATGTTCAATTCGTCAATTTCACGCGCGCCGGCTTCTCCCACGCCGACATAGACGGCAACCTCGCAAATCTGCCCGTACAGCTCCTCGCGGCGCTGAGGGCTTAGCTTTTTGCTGTCGTCCACCCACGGGAATAGCGGTTCTTCGGGCATGATGACGCAGGCGGCGACGACAGGGCCGAACAACGGCCCGCGGCCCGCTTCGTCCATTCCGGCAAGAGAGGCGCCAAACCCAGGGTGCGTTTGGTCGAAGGCAACCAGCTCACGAAAGTGGGCCAACCTTTTTTCGGAAGGCTTAGGCATCCGGAAGCTCTCCCTTCGACGGTTTTTGTACCGCAGGCGCTTCTTCCAAGGTGAGCTTCCCCACCTTGCCCTCCCGAAATTCATCAAGGATGACGGCGCAGGCGCGCTCCACATCGCAGGCGCCGCCGCGCATCAAAAAGCCGCGCCCCCGGCATACCTCTTCCAAAAGCGCGTACCCTTCCGCGTCCGGGTTTTTGATCTTATACCGTCCGGCGGTTTCCTCCGGCATGACGGCCATCAGGTCGCGCAGCAGGCTGACACATAGCGCCTCCTGATCGTAAACGGCGTCCTTGATGGTGCCGATATAGGCCAGCCGCGTGGCGGCGCGCTGGTCGTCAAGCTTCGGCCACAGCATGCCGGGCGTGTCCAGCGCCTCCAGGTAGGGCGAAACCTTTACCCACTGATTGCTTTTGGTCACCCCGGGGCGATCCCCGGTTTTGGCGATTCCCCCGCCGTACAGGCGATTGATGAACGTGCTCTTACCGACGTTTGGCACGCCGACGACCATTGCGCGGAGGGTCTTTTGGATGCCGCGGCGCTGTCCGCGCTCGATGACGTCCTTAGCGGCTTTTTCAATCAGCGTCCTGGCTCGTTTCGTTTTCTGCGAGGTTTTGTCGTAGGCCATGGCCTCCAAGCCAGTGGATTTAAAATACTGAAGCCATTGCTGCGTCTTGGCCGGTTCGGCCAGGTCTGCCTTGCATAAAAGAAGCACGCGGCGCTTGTGGCAGATGAGCTCGTCCAGCGCGGGATTGCGGCTGGAAAGCGGAAGCCGCGCGTCGCACAGCTCGATGACAAGGTCTACCTTGGAAAGCTGAGCCATCAACAGCCGCTTGGCCTTCGCCATATGTCCCGGATACCACTGGATTTCCAATCTCAAAACCCCTTCCGCCATGGGCAAACCTTCCATATCGGTTGGCGCCCCACCTATTAAATCATTCTTTGAGCAAAAGCGCAAGGGGAAAAAAGGCTCTATTCTCCATAAAGCGTTGATTTATCTGGGACATACAAGCTTGTAAAAGGTTTTTTGAACGCCGAAGGCGGATTTAGTTTTCCTTAAAGAAAACGCGACGGTTTATTGCTTCAGGCCCTCCGGGCTCGTTAACCCCCATTTCATTCCTCGCCCTCCCGGCGGCGTCGAACGCGGCCTTCCGAAATGGCATGACGTCAACGCGGCCCATGCCTTACGGCCCGCCCGGCGGACGCGAAGACGCAAAAGGATCATAGCCCAAGGCGACAGACCGAGATGGACTTATGAGAGCCGCGTCCATTCCATGCGGCAGGCTGCCGCATGAATGGCCGTCGCGCCCATAATGCGTGAAATGCCCTATGCGCATGTCAAAGCGGCGGGAGTATAGCCTCCCGCCGCTTCAGACCTTTTCATCCATTCAGAGGTAGATATCCCGCTGCTCATAGGTGGTGTGCAAAAGCTCATGCGCTTTATGGCTGTTTGGCTTACCCAGGAACTCGTCGTAAAGCTGCTTGATCTCCGGGTTATCATGGCTCTTGCGGATCGGCTTTGCCGCGTCTTCCTCATAGAGGGCTTTCGCGCGCACCGCGCGAACATCCGTCCAATTGCGCACCCGCGCGGAAACGATCGGCTGGCCGCCGCCGTTTACGCAGCCGCCGGGACAGCCCATGACCTCGATAAAGTGATAGCTTTTTTCTCCGCGCTTAACGGCGTCCAGCAGCTCGGCCGCCTTGCCTGTGCTGCTGCAAACCGCGACGTTCACATCCGTCTCGCCAATGCGGACGGTCGCCTCCTTGATGCCCTCCACGCCGCGGACGGCAGTGAAGTTTACATCCTTCAGCTCCGAGCCGGTAATCAGCTCATACGCCGTGCGCAGCGCAGCCTCCATCACGCCGCCCGTTGCGCCGAAAATGACGCCCGCGCCGGTGCTTTGGCCCATCAGGCTGTCAAAATCCTCGTCTGGCAGGCTGGTAAAGTCGATGCCCGCTTCCTTAATCATCCGGGCCAACTCGCGCGTGGTAATGACCACGTCCACATCCGCCATACCGTGACGGCCAAGCTCCGGACGCTTTGCCTCAAATTTCTTGGCGGTACAGGGCATTACGGAAACCACCACGATATCGCGCGGATCAAGGTCGGCCTTGGCGGCGTAATACGTCTTGATCATCGCGCCGGCCATTTCATGCGGAGATTTGCAGGAGCTCAGGTTGGGGATAAACTCCGGATAGTAGTGCTCGCAGTATTTAATCCATCCGGGCGAGCAGCTCGTAATCATCGGCAGAACGCCGCCGTTGTTCAGCCGGTCGATCAGCTCCGTGCCTTCCTCCATGATGGTCAGATCAGCGGCGAAATCCGTATCAAACACCTTGTCAAAGCCCAAGCGCCGCAACGCCGCGACCATTTTTCCGGTCACGCTGGTCCCCATGGGCAGTCCGAACTCCTCTCCCAGCGCGGCGCGTACCGCGGGGGCGGGCTGAACGACCACGTGCTTGGAGCCGTCCCCCAGGGCGTCCCATACCTCCTGGGTATGATCCTTTTCCGTCAGCGCGCCCACCGGGCAGGCCGTAACGCATTGGCCGCAGTTGATGCATGCCATTTCAGCAAGCTTCATATCCCAAGGGCTTTCAATCGCGGTCTTAAAGCCGCGGTGCACGGGGCCAATGACGCCGACCTTCTGCACGCTCGCGCAGGCGCCGACGCAGCGGCGGCACAGCACGCATTTGTTGTTGTCGCGCACAAGAGACGGGGAGGTCTGGTCAACCTCGTACTCCGTGCGCGCGCCGGCAAAGCGCTCGACATCGTCCACGCCAAGCTCCAGGCACAGCTTTTGAAGCTCGCAGTTTTGGCTGCGCACGCAGGTGAGGCATTTCTTCTCGTGGTTGCTCAGGATCAGCTCCAGATTGATCCTTCTGGTTTCGCGGACCTCCGGCGTGTTGGTCTTGACCACCATGTTGGGGCTGACCGGCAAAACGCAGGCGGCTTGCAAAGCCCGTCCTCCGCAATCCACCACGCACAGGCGGCAGTTTCCGGTTTCATTGATATCCTTCAAAAAGCAAAGCGTGGGGATGTTCACCTTGGCGATACGCGCCGCCTCCAGCACCGTCGTACCCGCGGGAACCTCGACGTGCACGCCGTCAATGGTAAGCGGAATCATCTGTTCCATATTCGTTCCTCCTTATGCGGATCTCAGTTCTTGACGATGGCGCCGAAACGGCATTTCTCCATACAGGAACCGCACTTGATACACTTGAGCACATCGATATGATGCATTTCCTTCACCGAGCCCGAAATCGCCCCCACCGGGCAAACCTTGGCGCAGGCGGTACAACCGCGGCACTTGTCGGTAATCTCATAATTCAGCAGCTTCTGGCAATGATGCGCGGGGCAGCGCTTTTCCTTGATGTGAGCCTCGTATTCGTCCCGGAAATATTGCAGCGTGGACAGCACGGGGTTGGGTGCCGTCTGGCCCAGGCCGCACAGCGCCGTAGCCTTGATGTTTTTGGCAAGCGCTTCGAGCTTTTCAATATCTCCGTCCTCGCCCTTGCCCTCCACGATGCGCTCCAAGATCTCCAGCATTCGCTTGGTGCCGATCCGGCAGGGGGTGCACTTTCCGCAGCTCTCGTCCACCGTAAAATCCAGGAAGAAGCGGGCGATATCCACCATGCAGTTGTCCTCGTCCATAACGATCATTCCGCCGGAGCCCATCATGGAACCGATCGCGGTCAGAGAATCATAGTCGATGGCGATATCCAGCTTCTCGGCGGGGATGCAGCCGCCCGAAGGGCCGCCCGTCTGCACCGCCTTGAACTTCTTGCCGTTGGGGATGCCGCCTCCGATATGATAGATGATCTCGCGCAGCGGCGTCCCCATGGGCACCTCGACCAAGCCGGTGTTGTTGATTTTGCCGCCCAAAGCGAACACCTTGGTTCCCGTGCTCGTCGGCGTGCCGATGGAAGAAAACCACTCGGCCCCGTTGAGAATAATCTGCGGAACATTGGCGAGGGTCTCCACATTGTTGATGTTGGTGGGCTTGTCAAACAGGCCCCGAACCGCCGGGAACGGAGGCTTGGGCTTAGGCTCTCCACGTCCGCCCTCGATGGAGTGCATCAGCGCGGTTTCCTCTCCGCAGACAAACGCTCCGGCGCCCAGACGAATAAAAATATCAAAATCAAAGCCGGAATCGAAGATGTTTTTGCCCAGCAAACCGTATTCGCGCGCTTGGTCAATGGCGATCTCAAGGCGTTTGACCGCGATGGGATACTCCGCGCGCACGTAAATGTAGCCCTCGCTCGCGCCGATCGCATACCCGCCGATGGTCATGGCCTCCAGCACTGCGTGCGGGTCGCCCTCCAGCACGGAACGGTCCATGAACGCGCCGGGGTCGCCCTCGTCCGCGTTGCAAACCATGTATTTCTGGTCGGCCTTGGAGGCGGCGGCAAACTGCCATTTTTTTCCGGTGGGGAATCCCGCGCCGCCGCGTCCGCGGAGGCCGGATTTCAGAATTTCGTCTACCACCTGAGCCGGCGTCATTTCGGTAAGCGCCTTCGCAAGCGCTTTATAGCCGTCAAAGGCAATATACTCGTCGATGTTTTCGGGGTCGATGACGCCGCAGTTGCGCAGCGCCAGCCGTTTTTGCGTGCGGTAAAAATCAATGTTCTCAAGGGAAAGGTGCTCCTCTTCCTCATGCGCCTTTTCCTTGTAAACCAAATGCTGGACAATGCGGCCCTTGAGCAGGTGCTCCGCCACAATCTCATCCACGTCCTCCACGCGAACATGACTGTAAAACGTTCCTTCCGGATATACGATGACCACGGGCCCGGCCTCGCAAAGTCCAAAGCAGCCGGTTCGGACGACCTTGATTTCCCTGTCCAGCCCATTTTTCCCGATCTGTTCCTCAAAGCGCTTGATCAAATCGGCAGAGCCGCTCGAAGAACAGCCGGTACCGCCGCAGACAAGCACATGCGCGCGAAAAAGATCCATGTTCGTTCCTCCTTAGCGTTCTGATTTGGCTTCCGCGGCGCCGATGGTGTACTCAGAAACGGGGCGGCCGTTGACAATATGCTCGGCAACGATTCGCGGCACCATGTCGGGATTGACCTTCACATAGGTGACCTTTTCCTGCCCCGGTATGATAACGTCGAGCATTGGCTCCAGCCTGCACATGCCGATACATCCCGTCTGTGAAACGGTCACGTTATGAAGGCCGCGCTTCTGGATTTCATCGAGGAACTTGAGCATGACGGGGCGCGCGCCCGCGGCAATGCCGCAGGTCGCCATGCCGACGACCACGCGGATACCGTCGTCCGCATCTTTTCGCATCGCTACTTTTTCCAATGTTTTTGCACGAATCGCTTCCAGCTCTGCCAAGGATTTCATAGATCAGGCCACCTCCAAAATCGGTTTAAATTCTTCGTCTATGCTTTCTTTTATCCAAGCGAGGACATCCGGCTCGGTAAAGGGGACGCCCCCCAGCGCGGCGCGGACCACGCGGGTGTCAAACGATGCCTGTCCCCCGGGAGAGGACGCCAGGAAAAAGAACTCCGGGCGCTCGGGATTGAGCGCTATGAGGGTCAGCAGCGTGTCGCAAATATCTCCCATCGGGATACAGTCGATATGCTCCAGCCTAAAGTGGGCGCGAACCGTCGTGCCGCCGCCCGGAACGCTTTCGATGGCAAACGAACCGCCCGTCATTACCGCGCTCTGCTTGAGCATGGGAAGGCCAAGCCCCACCTTTCTGGTGGTGCGCGTCGTGGTGAACGGATCGGTTACCCGCGCCAGGAAATCCGGCGGCATTCCACAGCCGTCGTCCTGTACCAAAAGGGTCAGCCCGCGCTCAGCATCGCGCGCGAAGGAGACCGTCACCAGCGAAGCGCCTGCCTTGATGCTGTTCTGGGCAATATCCAGGACGTGCATGCTCAGGTCCCGCATGGGTCAGGCGGTCCTGTACTTGGCCAGAATGCCGGGGATTTCTTCAGGCGTGAGCCTGCCGTACACCTCGTCGTTAATCATCATCACGGGCGCCAGGCCGCAGGCGCCCAGGCAGCGTGTGGCCTGAACGGTAAAGCGGCCGTCCTGCGTGGTTTTGCCTACCTCGATCTCCAGCTCCTCGCAAAGCTTGTCCAGCACCTTTTGAGAACCCTTGACGTAGCAAGCCGTACCCAGGCAAACGCCGCAGACGTATTCTCCCTTGGGCTCCAATGAAAATTGCGAATAAAAGGTTGCGACGCCGTAAACCTCGCTCAGCGTAACGCCAAGGCTATCCGCGATGATTTCCTGAACGTCAAGCGGAACGCAGCCAAAGATGTTTTGCGCCGCTTGAAGCACAGGCATCAGGGCGCCTTTTTGCTCCTTGTGCTCCCGGATCACCTGCGCAAGCTTTTCATACTTTTCATTATGATTGGACATGGCAGCCTGAGACCTCCTCCATTTTGATGCACCACACGGGCTGTACACTCATATGCACAGCTCATATAGTTTATCATATAACAATTCGAATTGCACGCCATTTCGCTAAAAATTGATAAAAAATTATTTATCGGAAATTTTTCGGAAATGACGAAAAAAACCAACTGTTGCGGCGCGAAATCAACCGCAAATGGTTGCGGATAATATGTATGATACGTATCATATTAACCTATACAAATTTCCATAAACAAGAAATTCATGTAAATGCTTAATCTCTGCATAATCGTCTCAATCTGCATGACAAATATTTCGGAAAAACCGTGACAGATAATTAGCGCCGCAACACCGGGATGGCTTATAATATAAGATAGCATAAGAAAAACGCCCATTTTCAGGACGCTTTTCTTATGTCTAAAGGCGAACCTTTACATGGTCTGGGTGAGAGGATTCGAACCTCCGGCCTCTTGAACCCCATTCAAGCACGCTACCAAACTGCGCCACACCCAGATATCGGTTTCCCATTCCCGCCGGTCTTTTGTCACCGCCAGGCACGGATGCTATTATAAATCCTATTCCTTACCTTGTCAAGGTCGCCGCGTCTGTTTTCCGAAATTTTCTGTAGCGCCACAATCCTTCCTGGACAAAGGAAGAAAAAAAGTGAAAAAGTG
>DBGEOK010000012.1:0-11646 GCA_048370855.1 Candidatus Limiplasma sp.
CGCGCCCTGGAGGACTCCTTCCGCAACCAGTTTAAGGGCAAGTCCCTTCCCCTGGCCGAAGGCGACGTGGACGGCCTTTCCGGCGCGACTGTTACCACCAACGCCGTCCTTTCCGCCATCGACAAGATTTATCAGGCCGCGAGCGGGAACGCCAAAGCCCCCGCCGCCGATCCCGACGCCGCCGCCCTGGGCGACGACGGCGCTTGGCGCGCCGCTTCTCAAGGCTTCGGCGGCCCCGTGGCCGTGAAGCTCGTGCTGGACGACAGCCTTGCCATCACCGACATCTCCATCGGAGACAACCGCTTCAACGAGACGGAATACTATGGCGAGCGCGCCCTGGAGGACTCCTTCCGCAACCAGTTTAAGGGCAAGTCCCTTCCCCTGGCCGAAGACGACATCGACGGCCTTTCCGGCGCGACCGTTACCACCAACGCCGTCCTTTCCGCCATCGACAAGATCTATCAGGCCGCGAAATAACCTGAAAGGCTTTTCCGGCAATGCCGCCGCGCTCTCGACGCCGCCTGGAAGCGGGGATGCCGGCAGCGTTTCCCTCTTCTTTCCCAAATGACGCGGAAACGTATAAAATGGTTTTGACTTTTCACCTTCTACCCATTATAATAGAATACACGCGGGACACCGCACAGTAAGAAATGGGAGGTATACATTCCTATGAAGAAACTCATCGCCTCTATCCTGGCAATCGCCCTGTGCCTGAGCATGACTTCCGCCCTGGCGGACGTAATGGGCATGGGCATGGTCACCGCCATCGACGCTTCCTCCGCCACCAGCGAGAAGGACGGAACCATCCAGATTTCCACCACCGCCTGCGCCGTGACGCTGGATGCCGATGGCAAGATCGCTTCCATTCAGTTCGACGTGATGCAGTCCCCCAAGGTTGCCGTGTCCGCCACCGGTGAGTTTGCCGACACCTCCGCCGCCGATCTCCGCACCAAGATGGAAAAGGGCGAGGATTACGCCATGCGCTCCGCCAGCCCCATCGGCAAGGAGCTCTTCGAGCAGGTTGAGGTCCTCGAGGCGTATTGCCTCGGCAAGACCGCCGAAGAAGCGGTTGCCGGCTTCGAGAACGACGCTGACGCGAAGGCTGGCTGCACCATCCATGTGGATGACTTCTTCGCCGCTTTGACGAAGGCCGCGGCGAACGCGAAGTAATCATGCTCGGTCTGGGGGCTGTCCCGATAGGGGCATGCCCCCTTTTTTTCTTAATTCATTGATTTGGGTGATGCTATGAAACGCGCGTCCGCGTTGCTTCTGTCCATATTTCTGCTCTCCTTCGCATTGATTGGGGAGGCGTCGGCAGACTACGGCAAATACCGTTACTATTTCTTTAACACCTTCGATACGGTCATCACGCTGACCGCCTATGCCAAGGATCAGGCCGAGTTTGACGCTTACGCCAAGCTGGTGGAGGACGAAATGACGCGATACCACCGCATTTTTGACCAATATCACGCGTATGAGGGCGTCGACAACCTGTATGCCGTTAACGGAAGCGCCGGCAAAGGGCCTGTTCGCGCGGAACGGGAGCTGATCGACCTGCTTTTGCTGGTACGGCAGTGGCGCGAGGATTACGGCCAGTCGCTTAATCCCGCTATGGGCCTCGTGCTCGGACTTTGGCACGACGCGCGGGAGGATGGAACCGCCCTGCCTGAGAGCGCGGCGCTTCAAAGCGCGGCACGCCACATGGATTTTGACCAGGTGCTGATCGACCGGGAAGCATCGACGGTTTTTTTTGCGGACCCTGAGTTGACGCTCGACCTTGGGGCGGTAGCCAAGGGGTATGCAGCGGAGCTTGCGGCGCGGACGCTTCAGGAGGCGGGCTTCGACTCCTTCCTCCTCAACGCGGGCGGCAACGTGGTTTGCGGCGCGCCTCCCAAGGACGGACGCGACGCCTGGACCATCGCCATCGAGGATGTGGACGGCGTAAGCACAAAGGAAAAAATACACGTCTCCAACCTGGCCGTGGTCACCAGCGGAGATTACCAGCGATATTATAGTGTTAACGGCAAGCGCTATCACCACCTGATCGATCCCAAAACCCTCTATCCCGCTGAGTACATGCGCGCCGTAACGGTTTTGCATGCCGATTCCGGCCTGGCGGATTTTCTTTCCACAACGGCTTTCCTGCTGCCCTATGAAGAAAGCCGCGCCCTGATTGAATCCATCGAAGGCGCGGAGGGAATGTGGACGCTTGCCGACGGCAGCGTTGAAGCGACGGAGGGCTTTACCCGTCTGATTGTCCCCTGAGGCAAAAGTTTTTCTTGCGCCGCGCGCCCTGCTCTGCTATAATCAAGAAGGCACAAACATAAGTTCTTATTTCAATGCGATCGAGAGGCGTTTTTTCAATGAACCTGGACCAGCTTATTGGAAAGCTTCAAAGCGACGCCGCCTTTATGGAATGCGTGACCGAATGGCGCACGCTGCCCGCATCGCAGGGAGCCTATGCCGACATGCCCGCGGATATGGACGAGCGTTTGAAGCGGGTGCTGCGGGAACGCGGTATTCACCGGCTGTATACCCATCAGGCGGAAAGCTTCCGGCTGGCGCGCGAGAAGAAGGATTTTGTGGTCGTCACCCCCACGGCCAGCGGCAAAACGCTCTGCTATAACCTGCCGGTCGTCTCCGCCATTTTGGAAAACAACGACGCCCGCGCGCTGTACCTGTTTCCTACCAAGGCGCTTTCCGCCGATCAGGTCAGCGGGCTATACGCTATGATCGAGGCTTTGGGCGTGGATATCAAGGCCTATACCTATGACGGGGATACGCAGGGCGCGGCCCGCAAGGCAATCCGCCAAGCCGGCCATATTGTGGTTACCAACCCGGATATGCTTCACGCCAACATCCTTCCCCATCATACCAAGTGGGTAAAGCTGTTTGAAAACCTGAAATATATCGTGATAGACGAAATCCATACCTACCGGGGCGTTTTTGGCAGCCACCTGGCCAACGTTCTGCGTCGGCTCATGCGGCTATGCGCGTTTTACGGCAGCCATCCGCGCTTTATCCTCTGCTCGGCCACCATCGCCAATCCCGTGGAGCTTGCCCGCTCCTTGACGGGGCGTGAAATGGTCGCCGTAACCAAGAACGGCGCCCCTATGGGCGAACGGCACTTTGTATTTTACAATCCCCCGGTGGTCAACCGGCAGCTCGGCATCCGCCGGGGCGTGGTGAACGAGACGCGCCGCATTGCCCAGGAGCTGCTCCGCAACGCGGTTCCAACCATCGTATTCGCCCGAAGCCGCCTTCAGGTGGAGGTGCTGACCAAGTATATGAAGGACTGCGTCCGCGACCCTTACGGCTTTTCCGGCCGCGTCCGCGGTTACAGAGGCGGCTATCTGCCCTCGGAGCGCCGTGAAATTGAGCGCGGCCTTCGGGCGGGTGAAATCGACATGGTTATTTCCACCAACGCGCTCGAGCTTGGGATTGATATCGGTTCGCTGGCGGCCTGCGTGCTGTGCGGGTATCCCGGCACCATCGCCAGCACCTGGCAGCAGGCGGGGCGCGCCGGCAGGCGGAAGGATACGGCGCTGACGATCCTCGTTGCTTCCTCCGCCGCGATGGATCAGTATATCATCGAGCACCCGGAATACTTTTTGAACGCCTCCCCGGAAAACGCCCTTGTTCAGCCGGATAACCTCTACATCCTATTATCGCATATCAAATGCTCCGCGTATGAGCTCCCCTTTGAAGACGAGGAGGCATTCGGCAACGTAGCCGACACCGCTCAATTTTTGGAGTATCTGACGGAAAACCATATTTTACGCCATCTAGACGGCAAGTACTATTGGATGGAGGAGGACCTTCCCTCCGGCGAAATCAGCCTGCGCAGCGCAAAAACGGAGAATTATGTCATTATCGATATTACCAATCCGGCACACCATCGCGTGATTGGCGAAATGGACCGCTATACCGTGCCGATGCTTTTGCATGAAAATGCCATCTACATGCACGAAGCGCGGCAGTATCAGGTGGAGAAGCTGGATTATGACGCATGCAAAGCCTATATCCGCGCCGTGGATGTGGATTATTATACCGACGCGGATTTAAACGTGAGCCTCCATATTCTGGACGAGCTGGAGCAAAAAACGCTGGACAACGGCGTCGGCCTGACGCTTGGGGAGCTGCGCGTCAGCAGCATTGTCAAGATGTTTAAAAAAATGAAGCTGGATACGCATGAAAGCCTTGGGTTTGGCGAGGTCCGCCTGCCTCAGACCGATTTGCATACCGTAGGGATGTGGTGGACGATCCCCGACCGAATTGCCGGCCGGTACTCCAACGATGAGCTGCAAGGCGCGCTGGTGGGGGTATCCAACCTGCTTTCAATTGTCGCTCCGCTGTACCTGATGTGTTCCCCGCATGATATTACGGTGGTGTACCAGGTAAAGGCTCCCATTACGGACAAGCCCACCATCTTCCTGTACGACGCCTTCCCGGGCGGCGTCGGATTAAGCGAAAAGGCTTATCAAATGCAAGGCCTGCTTCTGGAGCATGCGCTGCAGGTTGTAGAGGACTGCGGCTGCGAGGGCGGTTGTCCAAGCTGCGCCGGGCCGAAGGCGGAGATCGGCGTGAGCGGCAAAGCCAACGCACGCGCTATTTTAAAGGAGCTGCTTTTCTGATGGCCGATCTGCTTGGCAAACTGCGCATGCTGGAGGCAATACCCCAAAAGCCCGCCTCGACGCCTTCCGCGCCGGCAAAGCCGCGCGGCTGTTACCGAACGCACTCGGTGTTTCCCCCCTCCACCTTCTGCGATCTCCGCCATGCCACGCCGGATATTTTAGAGGCTCTTTTCGGCGGCGATTATCCCCGCGGCCTATCGCCGGAGGATGTGCTGTTTTTGGATACGGAAACCACCGGGCTGTCCGGAGGCGTCGGCACGGTGGCCTTTGAGGTGGGAATGGGGTATTTTACGCAGGGCGGATTTGTGGTGGAGCAATTGCTGATGCACGATTATCCCGCGGAGCCGGAGCTTTTACAGACGCTGGCCGCCCGCATGAGGCGCTTCAGCGTGCTGTGTACCTTCAACGGCCGCGCGTTCGACGTGCCGCTGCTCAAAAGCCGGATGACCATGAACCGTTTGAAGGACGACTGCTTTCCCGGGCTGCATGCGGATGTGCTCTACCCGGCCCGGCGGCTTTGGAAGCTGCGCCTGGGGCAATGCACGCTGGCCAACCTGGAGCGGCAGCTTCTCAACGTCGCCCGTGACGACGACCTGCCCGGCGCGCTGGTGCCGCAGGCCTACTTCCAGTATTTGAAGGACGGAAACTTTGCGCCGCTTACGCGCGTGCTGGAGCACAATCGGCAGGATATCGTCAGCCTCGCGCAGCTTTTTTATTTCCTGTGCCGCCAGGTTGACCGGCCTGAGGAAATCGTCGAGGAGGCGGATTTGCTGTCCCTTGCGCGGGCGATGGAAAAGCGCGGCGACAGGCTTAGAGCCGTCAAGTGTTACCGCCTCTGCGCCCGGGGAGGAACGCGCGCGGAGGCATACCGCGCTTTGGCGCGGAATGAGAAACGGCAAGGAAACGCCGACGCCGCGGTGAAGCTTTACCAAGCCATGGCGCGCCGCGGGGATGATCCGGCCTTTGCCTATGAGGCCTTGGCCAAGCTTTACGAGCATCAGCGCCGCGACCCGGAGCAGGCCTTGCATTATACCCGCCAAGCGCTGCTGCTGCTATCCGAACCCGGCCTTTTTAACGGCGAGGCTGTACAAGAGCGGCGAATTGCGCTACAATACCGTTATGCACGTTTGCGGCGCAAGCTTTCACAGGCGCCGCCCGCTATGAAAACGCTTTGAGGGAGGAACCTTTAATGGGCTTGATGACCACGATTAAGGCGCGCAACGCCGCCGCCAAGCTGGCGAAGGGCGACGTCGAGGGCGCGATGCAGCTCTACCGTGAGGCCGTGAACGAGGGCTTGCAGGACGCGCGCAACCTGCTAACCTACTCCGTGCTGCTGATCCGCGCCGGAAAATACCAGGAAGCGCGGGACTTGCTGGTGAAAATCCAAAAATACCCCATGACCGAGGACAGCCGACGCCAGCTTTTTGTCAACTACGCCTCCTGCGTATATAAGATGGGCGAGATCAACAAGGGCATCGAGCTATTGGAGCGCCAGCACCAAAAGCAGCCGGGCGGCCTGGTTTACGAAACGCTGGGCTACCTGTACGTGGAGGCGGGCGACTATGAAAAGGCGCTGGCCTTCAACCAGGAGGCCTATGAGTATGACGACGAGGACAGCATTACCTTAGACAACCTGGCGCAGACGTATTACCGTCTGGGCCATGATAAGGAAAAGGCCAGGGAGTATTTTGAGAAGGCTCTCGCCATTAAGCCCACCCAAATTGACACGCTGTATTTTCTTGCCCAATATGATATAGAGGCCGGCGACAAGGAGGCGGCGAGGGAGAAGCTGGAAACGGCCCTGGGCGGTCGCTTCTCTCCCCTGAATTACGCCACCAAGGACATGGTGCAGTCGGCGCTGGATAAGCTGTAAGCGATCAGGGCGGGTTAAAGCGGCTTGCCCGGTTTGCATAAAAATCCCGTATACGCGCTAAAACCAGGAGCAGGGAAGCCGTGCAGCTATGCTGTAAGCACGCGGTAGGGAGCCTTGTCGGCGCGATATCAGGCGGGATGTCTGCTTTTGAGCAGGCCTTCACGGATGCGGACCGTGAAGGCTGTTTTTTTGTGCCTGAAATAGCGGCGGCGAAACCGAATTGCCGTCGTTTTCCCCGGCAAAGCCCTTTACCTGATGCCTTCTTTAATTGATATTGTTGAGAAACCGCAAAATTTGCAAAAATGCTCCTTGACAGTTTCAGCTCTTTGTGGTTTAATACATTCTGTTTTTAAGTTTACTAATTCTAAACTCAAAGTTGATTACTTATACTAAACTTCCGGGGAGGGATCCGCATGGAAATCGGCGAGAGGCTGCGCGAGCTGCGCATCCAGCGCGGGCTTACGCAGGAAGAGCTGGCGGACCGCTGCGAGCTTAGCAAGGGCTTTATCTCCCAGGTGGAGCGCGAGCTTGCCTCCCCCTCCATCGCTACGCTCAAGGACATGCTAGAGTGCCTGGGAATTACGCTTCAGGCCTTTTTTTCGGACAACAGCGGGGAAAAGGTTGTGTATGCCCCGCAGGACATGTTTGAAAAGGAGGATGGCGAGGAGGGCCGGAAAATAACTTGGCTGGTGCCCGACGCGCAGAAAAACAGCATGGAGCCAATCCTGCTGGAGCTTCAGCCGGGAGGAAAAAGCCATGTGCTGCCCCCGATCGAGGGGGAGGAATTCGGTTATGTGCTCAGGGGACAGGTAACGCTGGTGGCAGGCAAACGCCGCCACATCGTCAAAAAAGGCGCGAGCTTCTGCCTCCATCCCGCGGCGACGCATTATCTGGAAAACAACGGGGTGAAGCCCGCTACGGTGCTGTGGATATCCACCCCGCCCAGCTTTTGATTTTATAGTAAGAAGGAGCGCTCCTCCCATGATCGAGCAAGAGCATCTGATCGACCTAAAGGGCATTTCCAAGGATTTCGACGGTACGACGGTCCTGTCCAACATCGACCTGTACGTGCGGAGGAAGGAATTTGTAACGCTGCTGGGCCCCAGCGGCTGCGGCAAAACAACCACCTTGCGCATTATCGGCGGCTTTGAATATCCAACCACCGGAACCGTCTATTTTGAAGGCAAGGATATCACCGAGCTTCCGCCCTATAAGCGCCGCGTGAATACCGTGTTTCAAAAGTACGCGCTCTTCCCCCACCTCAACGTTCAGGACAACATCGCCTTTGGGCTGAAGATTGCCAAAACCTCCCGGGACGAAATCCGGAAGCGCGTGGACCGGATGCTTGACCTTGTCAACCTCCGCGGCTATGGAAAACGCGGCGTGGACGCCCTGTCCGGCGGCCAGCAGCAGCGCGTGGCCATCGCGCGCGCGCTGGTCAACGAGCCGGAGGTGCTGCTTTTGGACGAGCCGCTCGGCGCGCTGGACCTGAAGCTGCGCAAGGAAATGCAGCTTGAGCTGAAAAGCATGCAGCAGCGCCTGGGCATCACCTTCATCTACGTCACGCACGACCAGGAGGAAGCCCTCACCATGAGCGACACCGTCGTAGTTATGAGGGACGGGCATATTCTGCAAATCGGCGACCCCAAGCGCATCTACGACGAGCCCGCCAACGCCTTTGTGGCGGATTTCATCGGCGAGAGCAATATTCTGCGCGGCTCCATGATCCGCGACGAGCTGGTCCATTTCAGCGGGAACGATTTTCCGTGCGTGGACGCCGGCTTTGGCGAAAACGTTCCGGTAGACGTGGTGGTTCGGCCCGAGGATATCATGATTGTGGGCGAGGATATCGGGCAGATCGGCGGCGTGGTGCAGAGCGTGCTTTTCAAGGGCGTACACTACGAAATGATGATCGATATCGGGGAAACTGTTTTCAAGGTTCACTCCACCATCATGCAGCCCCAGGGATCGCGCGTGGGCCTCAGCATCGTGCCGTATAACATTCACATTATGAAGCCCATGGAACAAACCCCGGAGGGGTGCGAGGGAGGCGACCGGGAAATATGAACCAGGCCCTTCGGCTGCCCTCCTGGGCCCTGTGGGTAATCGGCCTGGCGGTCGCCTGCTTCGCCGTGCTCTGCGTGCTTTCCGTGCGCCGCAGCCACGGCGTAAAGCGCTCGTTTTTCGCCATGCCCTATACGCTGTGGATGATCCTGTTCACCATTGTTCCCTGTGTGCTGATCGCCTGGTATGCCTTTACGGATTCCGGCACGGGCGCTTTTACGCTGGACAATTTTATCAACTTTTGGGACAGCAACTACTCCGTCAACAAAATGTACGAGGAAATGGGCCCGGAATACGCGGTGCTTATCCAGCGCGGCACGGTCAATATCGATATCCTGGTCTATTCCCTGTGGATGGCGCTGCTGTGTACGGTGATCTGCCTGTTCCTGGGGTATCCGGCGGCGCTGTTTATGTCCGACCGGGAAATGAAGATAGGCTCCACCATCGTGGTGCTGTTCATCATTCCCATGTGGATGAACTTCCTGCTCAGAACCATCGCGTGGATGTCGCTGCTGGAGGATCAGGGGCTGATTAACTCCGCGCTGCGCGCGCTCGGCTTCGGCGGCGTCAAGCTGATGTATAACAATGGGGCGGTTTTGCTGGGCATGGTTTACAATTTCCTGCCGTTTATGGTCTTCCCCATCTACACCTCCCTGAACAAGCTGGATTACAAGCTGATGGAGGCCGCGCAGGACCTGGGCGCAAACGGGGTTAAAACCTTTTTGCGCGTAACGCTTCCGTTAAGCCTGCCGGGCATTATCTCCGGCATTACGATGGTGTTCATGCCCTCGGTGACTACGTTCTTCATCCCCCGCATTTTGGGCGGCGGCCATACCATGATGTTCGGCGACCTGATCGAAAGCATGTTCCTTACGGCGAACGACTGGGGCGTCGGCAGCGCGCTTTCCTTGGTGATGATGCTGCTGATTTTAATTAGTCTCGGAATCCTCCGAAAAGCCGACCCGGAGGGGGAAGGAGGCGGTATCGCATGAAGCGCGTAGTGAAGAAATTCTACTTGGCGCTGGTGCTGCTGTTTTTGTACCTGCCCATCGCGGTGCTGATCGTCCAATCCTTCAACGCGGGCAAAAGCCGCGCCAAGTGGGAGGGCCTCAGCCTGCGCTGGTATCAGGCGCTGTTTCACGACGAGGCCATCATGAAGGCGCTTTATATCACCCTTGCCGTCGCGGTCATCGCCGCGGCCGCGGCCACTATATTGGGCACGTTGGCGGCAATCGGCATCCATGCCATGAAAAAGCGCCCGCAGTCGGTGATGATGACCATCACCAACCTGCCGATGACCATGCCGGATATCGTAACCGGTATTTCGCTGATGATTTTGTTCACCTTTTCCCGTATCGAGCGCGGATTTGTGACAATGCTTTTCGCGCACATCACGTTTAACACCCCCTACGTTATATTAAGCGTTATGCCAAAGCTGAAGCAGATGAACAAGCACACCTACGAGGCGGCGCTGGACCTGGGCGCGACGCCCACCTACGCGCTGTTGCACGTTATATTGCCCGAGGTGCGGGAGGGTGTGGTAACCGGGGCGCTGCTCGCCTTTACCCTATCGCTGGACGATTTTGTAATCAGCTATTTCACCACCAGCCCCATGGTGCAAAACCTTTCCACGCTGATTTATTCCAAGGCGCGCATCGGCATCGAGCCGACGCTGAACGCGCTGAGCGCGCTGATGTTCCTGTCGCTTTTGGTGCTGCTGCTGATTGTCAACCGTCGCTCGAGCCGCGACGCCCGCACGCTGAAAAAGGCTTGAGGGGCTTGGCGCTCGTCGCCTTTACCATAACCAATCGACAATGGGAGGAGAATGGAAATGAAAAAGGTCTTATCTCTGGTTCTCGCGTGCCTGATGGCTCTGGCCCTGCTGCCCGCAGCCGCGACGGCGGACGGCGGCTCCGTAACGGTGTACAACTGGGAGGAATACATCAGCCCCGACGCCGTCAAGCTATTTGAGCAGGAAACCGGAATAACGGTCAATATGACCTATTTTACCACCAATGAGGATATGATGGTGCAGGTGCGCAACTCCCCCGCCTCCTTTGACGTGGTCATCCCGTCCGATTATTGCGTGGAGCGCCTCGCGTCCGAAGGATTGCTTGAGGCCATCAATTTTGACAACGTGCCGAACTATCAAAATATCGACCAAAACTTTAAGGGACAGTATTACGATCCCGACCAAAAATACACCGTTCCGTATATGTGGGGTACGGTGGGCATCTGCTACAACAAGACCATGGTAAATGAACCCGTCACAAGCTGGAGCATCCTGTTTGACGACAAATACCAAGATAACGTATTTATGCTGGACTCCATCCGCGACTCGATGGGCGTTGCGCTGAAATACCTTGGTTACAGCATGAACACCCGCGATCCGCTGGAAATGAACGCGGCAAAAGAACTGTTGATCGACCAAAAAAAGCGCGGTATTGTCAAAGCATATCAGGTGGACGAAACCAAGGATAAGATGGTCGCCGGGGAAGCCGCGCTGGCGCTCATGTGGAACGGGGACGCCATGTACGCCATCGCCCTGAACGACGACCTCGATTACGCCATCCCAGAGGAAGGAAGCAATATTTGGGTGGATACGATGGTGATCCCCAAAGGCGCTAAGAACAAGGATAACGCCGAAAAATTCATCAACTTCATGTGCCGCCCGGACGTAGCGCAGATGAACTTTGACGAGATTTGGTATTCCACGCCCAACACCGAAACCGTCAAGCTCATTGGCGACGAGTATGTGAAGAACGCGACGCTCAACCCCGCGCAGGAGGCGATTGACCGCTGCGAATTTTTCCATGATATCGAGGACAACTATTTGCTGGCCTACAACACCATGTGGACGGCCATCAAGAGCGCGAAGTAACGAACGGGGCGCCATCGAAAACGAACCGGCGGAAACGCTCCGACCAAGGCCGAAACGGCCCGCCCGACGCCGCGCGCGGCGAAAGCAGCGAAGCCGTTGCCGGCCGGGGCCAACCGGGCAAACCAATTTTATGAGAAGGGGCCTCGGCCCCTCTAAACCACCCTAATATAAGTTTTTTGACACGCTGCGGGCCG
>DBGEOK010000013.1:0-52966 GCA_048370855.1 Candidatus Limiplasma sp.
GTTTCTTCTAGTCTTATGCTAATGTCCTGTAACTGGCGGTACGCATTAGAGTATAGGCGCATTAAACATTTATGTACTTTTTCAAAATAGCGTAAAATCTCCTTTTTGCTTGGGCAGTTAATATCTACTTTATATAAATTATCATGTAATTCAGAAAAATCATCCGCAAGAGCGTATGCGTCATATTCTAAATATTTTTTGCAGTATTCACGCGGATTGAACGACAATAGTTGATCAAATGTGCTTTGTAGTATATCGTCATTCACCCAGTTGGCATGTGAGCCGACATCATAGATAAAGTTAAAGAGCGTTTCATCTCCATTGTAAGACGTAAACTGCTTGTTTACTAGCTCGTGAAAGAGGTTATTATAATCTCCGATCATCTGCCTGATGTGTTCAAGCCAGTTTTTTCGATTTTTCAGTCTGGCCACATAAATATGCTTTATACCTGAAATCAAGCAAATAATTAAACCCGTCAAAAGCCCAGCAAAGATATTGGCTAATATAGAGGCCAAATAGTCTCGGTGTAGTCGATAAAAATAATATGAAGCTAGAAGGGACACGCCCGATAATATGATTATTAGGACGCACATCCAAAAATGAGGGAAACTACAAATTAAGGCCATTTTATATTTAGCTTTTATACCAAACTGTTTCACTTTATAAATCTTCAAGACATCATCACCATTACCAAAAATTTTACATTTAGATTATATCATAATTATAAATACAACTCAAGAATGTGCATTGAAACAGGGCGGTCAAGGCATTAAAACCTTGACCGCTCTGTTCTGTTTGGCATTACAGCCACACCGCTACGGCAAAGCCGCCTTAGAAAAAGTAGGTGTTCGTGTAATGTCCATTTGGTCTCAAAACACGATTTTAGGCCTTGAAAGATGTCATACATGGCTGCGGTAACAGCCAAACAATACATAAAAAGTGTCTCAACTCGTTGATTTTCAACGTTTTGAGACACTTTGTGGTGGAGCATAGGCATTAAAATCCGAACACTCAGAGGGTAGGGCATCGGTGAGAGCGGTGTATGAAACCTGTTTGCCGCCTCGAATGTTGTAGAAGATGATTACTCTGTTATCATAAAAATATACGGAATTGATGAACACGTCGATGATGTTGCGACGAAACGCTTCGTCAATTGGATCACCTTTGCAAAACTGGCGCATCCAAGCGGCAACCTCCGCTTCCGTGAACGATATACCGCGCGCAATTCGCAGCTTGGCAATGTCGGCGTCGATGTCCGCTTTCTGAATTTCGATTGCCTCCATCTTCGCGCTGATACGCGGACGCGCTGACTTCGGCATTTCCGTGAGCGAATCCACAAGACTATCAAGCTCTTTATCCAAGCGGGCGGAGGCGCGTTCCAAATCTTTTATGCGTTCGTCTGAAAACTCCTTATTGTACTCCTCCACGACGGCGTGGGAAATCGCCTTGATGTTATTCGGGGATAGAACATAGCGAACCGTCTGCTCCACAACATACCATTCGGCATAATCCTTCTTCTCGTTTTTCTTTGTGCAGGCGTGAACTTTTTTCCGAGTGGCGCAGGAATAGTAATGGTAAACGTCGCCGGATTTGCCCCTGCCGCTCTCTCCCACCATGCGAGCGCCGCAATGCCCGCAAAACGCCTTGCCTTGAAGCTGATATTGGACGACAGCCTTTTTTGCCGCGGGCGCGCGTTTGGTGGCTTTCAACCTCTCCTGTACCTTATCAAAGATTTCCTGCGTCACAATGGGCTGCGCTACTCCTTCGATAACCTGACCGCAGCGCGTGAAGCGTCCGACATATACGGGGTTTTGCAAGGCGCGCTGAAAAGCCGACATATTCAGGCTTCCACCGAAAAAGCCCTTTACGCCCTGATCGTTCAGCGCACCGATGATCTCCTTTTTCGGCGTTCCGGCCGCATATTGCTCAAATACATATCGGATTGTGGGCGCGGTATGCTCGTCCACCACAAGGCGTCCGTCCTCGCATTTATACCCAAGCGGGATACGCCCGCCCGTAAATTTTCCCTTTGCCAGCGTTTCACGCTGCCCGCGCTTGATGTTGACTGACAGATTGGCGGAGTAGTATTCCGCCATGCTTTCAAGCATCCCCTCAAGAATAATGCCTTCCGGGCTGTCGGTGATATTCTCCATTACGGACACCACACGAACGCCATATTTCTTGAGCTTCGCCTTATTGATAGCGGAATCGTAGCGGTTACGCGCGAAGCGATCCAGTTTCCACACAATAACCACTTGGAATTGCTTTTTGGAGGCATCGGCAAGCATGCGCTGAAAATCCGCACGGTTATCGTTGCGGCCGGTCATGGCCCTGTCGATATATTCCCCGATCACCGAATACCCTTCACGCAGGGCGAAATCGTACCCATCGTGAAGCTGCCCCTCGATGGACTGCTCCGTTTGCCCGTGGGACGAATAGCGGGCGTAGATAACTGCGTTCAAAGCCGGAACCTCCTATGCTTGACAGATTGCGCCCACCATGCTATTCTATGGTCGCAAGGTTGGCGAGTGGTGTTGCCAATCCTGTGTGTTGCCTCCCGTGCGCAAGCGCGGGAGGTTTTTTCCTTAATCTAACAATATACTTGTTTTCACTAGTACATTGAAAATTCCATTCTTATTTATGGATTCATCTTCACATTTCCATGTAAACGCTTGATCTCCATACCAATGCACATGAAAAGCGTTGTACGAATCCCCTTCCACAACGTATATGTTATCATCGTTATACATGAAACTCATTTTAATATGTTCTTCTTTTCCATCCAATCCAGTATTTTTTTCAATTAGGATACCATCGTTAAAAAATAGAATACATCCGTTTTTTAATACGTCAATCGTTGGAGAATCAAGAAGCTGATAGAAAGGAATATCCCCTTCGCACATGGAATTTCTTTTTCTGATACTTTCATTTTCGATTACATTTAAGTCAACAAAATATCTTTCGCGTGGTGAACTCTCAATAAAGATCAAGTATGCGTTTCCTCCGAGATAAAGATAATCACAATCTACATTTTCTCCAGTTTTATCATCCAAACATGAGATTGAGTTATCATCTTTGAAATAGTATCGCTTTCCACAAGCATAGAAATAATTATCTCGTTTAACACCGACTGAAAAACGTGATTCGGAGCAAAGCACCCAAGACCACTCACCGAGAAAGCTATCTTGTGTAGGCTTATTTTCCGCATACGATACACTATGCAGAATGCAGGTTAGCAGGATAACAAACGCAAAAACACGTTTCATTTTATGCCTCCCTTAGAAGTCAACAAAAATCACATTGCCGTTTCGCCTGATGTTTCTTTTTGCAGCGACGGATTCCCAATAAATGCACGAGCTGTTTCTAGAAGCATAGCCCGCCCATCACAATTCAAAGATCGAAACGCAAGCAACAATTCGCTTTCCTCAACAGATAGAAGGTGTGCGTCCTCCTTATTGTCGTTCGGATTTATGCTGTTTCTTACAAAGAAGTCAAGCTCAACTCCGAAAAAGTCCGAAAGTTTTATGATGGTGGATATTTTGGCTCCCTCGTACCCTTTTTTGTACCAACCGTCGATTGTGGTGTACGGTATGCCGCTTTGCTCCGACAGCGTATGCTTGTTCAGTTTTTTCGTGCTCATAAGGTAGTCAAGTTTATCCAAAAACGTCATGCTCTCACCCGCTTTCAAACCCATTATAGAGCCTTGTCACAAATCGGTCAAGAAAAATTTTACGTGCAAAAGTAAAAAACTATTGACAAATGACGATTGCGGGTATATATTTGCATTAATAAATTACCCTTACGGGTAAATTTGGAGGCGGATCAAATGCTCAACATTAAGAATGTGCTTACCAATAAAGGAATAAGCACAAAATCCTTCGCCTCTTTTCTCGGCGTAACGGAAAAGACGGCTTACAACAAATTGATGGGGATTTCTGATTTCACTTACCCGGAAGCGGAAAAAATCGTCGAAACACTACTCCCGGAGTATAATGCACGTTTCTTGTTTTCCAAAACTGCGGAATCGGCGTAAAGGCGGTGTAAGCATGAAGAAGGACGAGTATATCCAAATCGGGGTAACGGCTCTGCGCGACCCCAAGACCGGCGAATACCTTCCCGCCGTGCCCATGTATATCAAGAACGAGGACGAAGCCGCCGAAGCCCAAGCGGAACTACACAAGAACATCGGGAAGCTGTTTGCCGACCGTATGCGCCGCTATATGGCCGGATGCAAGGAAGCGGGAGTGTAGGTATGAAGGTGATCGCGGCAGACTTCGATGGGTGCCTGTGCGAAAACATGTGGCCGGAAATCGGCAGACCCAACAGCCTTGTCATTAGCGCCCTGATCCGCGAGCGACAAAACGGCGTGAAACTCATCCTCTGGACATGTCGGGAGGGCGACTTGCTGAATGATGCACTGGCGTGGTGCAAGGAGTACGGCCTTGAATTTGACGCCGTGAACGACAACCTACCGGAGAACATCGAGCAATACGGTAACAACTGCCGCAAGGTTTGGGCAGATGAGTATTGGGACGATAAATCCGTAATCGTACATGCGGGAGAACGTCCGAGCGTCCTTTCGGCTCTTGATGACGGCTGTTATTCTCTCCACAGGTGGAAAACCGTGGAGCTTCGTATTGCAAGATTATCCATGCGGGAACGGTTGAAAAGGCGGTGGAATAAGTGGCGCTGCGAATGACCGAGGAGGAATTTTCCGCATGGCAACGGCGTAGGCGCGGCTCATCCCTTCAGCAAGCCGAGGAAGCGCCTAAACGAAGAAAGTACGGCAACAGGCCCACAGAGCGGGGCGGCAGGGTGTTTGACAGCCAGCACGAGGCGGATGTATACGACGAGTTGATGCTTCGCGTTCGCGGCTGTGAACTGCTGGGCGTGTTCTGCCAGGTGTCCTTCCGCCTCCCCGGCGATGTGGTGTACATCGCGGACTTTGTGACGCTCAACCCGGACGGAACCTATACGGTGATGGACGCAAAGAGCGAGGCGACGCGCAAGGACAAGGTGTACAGGCTAAAGAAGCGCCTGATGCGCAAATGCCTGGGGCGCGAGATTGTGGAGGTTTGACATGCCGGTAAACTGGATTGAAAAGGCGAAGCAGCCGCCAACAGAGGCCGACGCTGACCCAATGGGATGCGTGCTGGTCTGGCATCTCTATCAGGGCGTGATGGTGTACGGGTGGCGTAACGCAAACGAAAACCGCTTTATGACGCATTGGGCCAGGACGCCGAAACAGCCAGAGGGGCTTGATAAGCACAGGTATGAGTAGATGGAGGGATAACAATGCAGAATGATAGTATGAAAATAGCGGGGCGCTTCTCCGGCCCTAATGACGGATTTTTATCTGCGTTGGAATGGATGCGGTATCTAACCGACATCGTTGGATTCAATCAAAAAACCCGGATCGTCATTGAATACGATCCGAGCCAGAAAAAGTGCATCACGGAGATTTTCATTCCGCAGGACGCACAGCTTCCGCAGGACATCCGATAACCTTGTCAATTAGTTGATCGAGATTCCAATACACTTTGTACTTCAGAAATTTTTCGTCAGGCAGACATCTATACCACACAGGCGAACATGCGGATGTAGCTCACGGAGAGCGGCAGCAGATGGGCGGCAATTCTATTTATAAGAGCGCGCCGCCGTGCCATCTAGACGGCAGGAGCCGGTTCGACCCCGGCCATCCGCACAAGGGGATAACGTAAGAGTTTGCCTTAATGCGACCCCGTAAACGGAATAAAGGCAATGACTGTCAGGAACAGTCCGGCAGAAACGGGAAAGGAGGTGCGGCCATGGATGATTTTGTTGAAGCGCTTGCGGATGCCTTTCGACAACTGGTAGCGCTCAATGATTTCATATCAATGTCAGAAGTGTTCGGAGAGATTGATGATGCCGCGGTGGATAAAACTGCGCCTGTCGAAAAACTGCATGCGATAACGGGATTATCACCAGAGATACCTATGCGCATTTCTTGGTACAGATATTGCACGCGCTGGCACACATCCTCTACGGGAACTTAGTCACGGTGTAATGAGAGCAAATAGCGCAGCGATCAGCGGCGGCCACAGAATTGCCGCCGCTGCATATGGGGATGTAGACAAATTGGACAAGTCACGCAGGACGCGCGCCTCTCCTGCGGGATGCCGGTTCAAGCCCGGCCATTCCCGCCAATACTCCGTGGACACCGGTGGGCAAACAGGGTTTGCGGATACGTGAAGCGGGGTTCGATTCCCCAAGCCCGATGGTTCGATTCCTGACGGCGCGAGGCGCAACACCGTATTCGATCGCCGGAACAGACGGTTGGGTTCTAGGAAGTCCTGAACGAAGCCCCACAAGCCGCACGGCGTTATTGCGGTTGCGACAGCCAATCAAGAGGCGGTTTTGTCTGTCTGGCAGCCCGGAAAGACGGGCATTCATGCGGACGTGCCGGAATTGGGTTACGGGCGCGCTGCTGTACAGAACAGCGCGCAGATGGAGGTTCAAGCCCTCCCGTCCGCGCAACAGGGATTATGCGGCCAACGACAGGCGCGAACCCTATAACAATCGGTATATTGTCGTGACAGCCCGGAAAGACGGGCATTTACGCCGACGTAACTCAACAGGCGGAGCGGGTGCCTTGTAAGCATCGGATTCGGGGTTCGATTCCCCGCGTCGGCTCCATATCCACGCACAAAGGAGGCTGTTGGAATGAGGAACGGAGCAAAGCGAGACGGACGACAGGCAAAGGTCAAAATCAGAAAGAATCGCGGGCGGATTACGACGTGTTCCCTCTTATGCGCCCTCTTTCTTGCAATTCTCCCAAACCGTTGTTTGGCGTCAAGCGTGACTGTAACGGCAAGCGAACTTAACGGAAGGGATCGTCCCGGCATGGATGGGGAGATAGAGGCAAGATTTTCGGATGGCGAAATCTTGGAAACCATCAGCCTCTCCGGGAATTGGGTGGAGGTTGAGGGCGGCGAATGCGGCACGGTATGGTGCTGCGCCGACTACTTGACCGAACGGGAACCGTATACGGCCGCCAACACCAGCAGCGGGCGCGTGCGCATCAGGCAATCGCCAGGGGGGAAGCCCGTTGGCTACGTCGGCAAGGGGAAAAGCGTAACGGTTGAGCGGTGCGTGCTTGGCTGGGGGTATGTGGGGACCGGCTGGGTCGATCTTGAATTTTTTACGGAATCGAGGTGAACAAAGCATGTTGAGTGAATGGATCAGCGTCAAGGAAAGGCTTCCCACCGAGGCAGACGCCGACGCGCTGCATTGCGTGATCGCCTACCATCCATATCGAGGCGCGATAGTGACGGGATGGCATGAGGTGTGCGCAAACAGTCGTTACACCCATTGGGTCCCGCTGCCGCCTGAAACGCCGGAGGAAATTCAAAAGGCCAAATAGCAGGGCGAGCTTACGCAGCCCTGACGCGCCCGAATAAGCGCAAAAAAGACAGCCTCCACTCGCTAAAGTCTGGCTGTCTTAAACGAGAAATCAGCTCAACACATGCCGAGTGATTCCATTTACATTTTACCACGAAATCCCACAAAAAACAAGCAATTGAGCTGAAATATGCAGCAAAACAAGGAGGTATCCCAGATGGATGAAATCACGGCGCGGGAAAGCGCAGCGCCCTCCCTGCTGGACGGTTACGCGCAGCAGGGGCGAATGTTCCTGTTCAACGCCGCGCAAAACCTGATCCAGTTTGGGCGCGTGCTGGTGGAGGCAAAACCGCTTGTTCCGCGCGGGCAATTCGAGAGCTGGGTGCGGGACAACTTCGGCGTGAGCGAACGCACCGCGCAAGGCTACATGGCGGTTTACAGGAGGTTTGGAACGCAGGAGCAGTACCGGGATATCCAATTTTCCAAGCTCCAAGAAATGCTTGCGCTGCCGGAGGGAACGGAGGCGCAATTCGTAAAGGAAAACGAGATCGAGGACATGACCGCCCGCGAGGTCAAGCGCGCGGTTCAGCAGGCCAAGGCCGAGGCGCAGGCGGAGATCGAACGGGAACGCGCAGCGCGGGAGGCGGCGGAGCAAAAAGCACGGGAGCTTGCAAGCACGCCCCCGGAGGCGCCGGAGGAAATCATCGACGAGTTAAACGGCAAGGAAGCGGAGCTTCAAAAGTACAAATTGGAATTGGCGCGCGTGGGCGAAACGCAGCAGGAGCTTATCAAGCAGCGCAACGCCGCGACCCGCGAGCTATACGAGGCGCAGCGTTCCTTGCAGGAAACCGAAGAAATGCTTCGAGAGCATCAGCGTCAGTACAACGACATGCAGGAGGAGCTTTTGAACGCGCAAAGCGCCATTGCCAAGGGCGACGCGGAGCGGAGCATCAGCCAGCAGCTAACGCCGGAGGAGTTTGCGGCGGCGGTACGCCAGTTCATCGGCAGCGTGGCGCAGATGCCGTACATGGGAACGTCCTTCTCGCTGATGGATCATCAGGAGATCGCGCAGTATGACGAGTTTTTGCAGACGGTGGAGGATTGGGCAAAACGGGCGCGGACGGCGCTGAATACGGTAGATTGCGAGGCGTTTATTGATGGCGAATGAGCTTTTGAACCAACAGGAACAGGCGGAAACCATGATGGTTCCTACGGACGGCGATAACTGCGCTGCGCTGGGAAACATGCTGCGGGAAATTCTTTCCCCGCTGCTCAGTACCATGGCCGATTTTATGCGAAACAACACGGAGGCGGTTGAACGGCTTGCGTCCTCACAAAAGCTTCAAAACGACCGTTTGGAAGCCCTTGAAAAGCAAATCCGGTTGAACACGCCGGTAACGCCGACGCAGGTGCGGTACTTTAACGACGCGATCCGCAAGCACGCGAGGGAGCTGCTTGCGCGAAAGGATCTGGACGGAGACGCAAAAGCCGTAAAATGTCTGTCCGCTTCCATCCGCAAGAGCGTTGTCGCCCGGTACGGGATCGCGGCGCTGCATGAGATTCCCCGGCACGAGTACAGCGTTGTTATGCAGCAGATCGCCACATGGAACGATCTGCTGATTCTGCGCGACGTGATGAAGGAGGCGCGCAAGCATGCTGAACCAATGGCTGCGGCGCAGACTGAACGACCTGCGAACCCGGATGGAAAAGAGGCGTTTTGATGCGCGCAGTATTAACCGCGGCAACGCGGTTTGGCAAAAATGAAGGCGGCTTTGACACGCTGCGCAGCATACATCGGGAAGAATAGCCCGCTATCCCTTATCAACGCCACAGGAAAGGCGGTGACGCCGAATGTGCAAAGTGAATTTTGTAAGCGAATTTAACCTGCTGATGCGGTACTCAAAGAATTATGGACTTACCGCGCGAGAAAGATTGCTTTGGATCGCGCTGTTTAGCATCGCCAACGACCGGGCGACGTTCAACGCGCAGACCCAGGAATATGACTGGCCGGAAGATTTTATTCCCGTACCGAACGGCGAGCTGACTTTGCAGAGCACTTTGGACAAGCGCGGTATTGAAACCGTTCGCAACAGCTTGAAGCAGCGCGGGCTGATTGACTTTATTCCCGGCATGAAGAACAAGAAAATGCCCATGTACAAGCTGCGCTATTTGAGTATTGACGTTGGGTACAAAAATGTGCCTAACGATGTATCCAACCATGCACCTAACAATGACCCCAAGACAGCACCTAACCATGCACCCAACCATGCGGCCAACACAGGGCCTAACCCTGTACCCATGCAAGGCAATGTTGGGTACAAAAATGCACCCAACATTGCCCCCATTAACCAAAACAAAGATATAAATCAACGATCAACAGGAGCGGGGCAGGAAAGCGCGGCCCAAACACCCCGCGCGAGGCGGCGCGCCATGGAAGAAACGGACGGATTTGTGAAACTGAACGACAGGCCGATGGTGGAAGCGGGGTTTGTACCGCTGCCATGGGATGAGGCGAACATATGACGAAGCAGGAAATGAACAAGCTGCTGGCTCTGATGAAAGCCAATTACAGCTACGCATTTAAGAGCATGAGCCAGCAGGAGAAGTACATGCTGCTGGAAACGTGGACGTTTACGCTGCAAGACCTCGACGCGCATGTGGTATTCCTTGCGGTGATGAAGCTTATCAGCACGTCCAAATGGCTGCCAACGGTGGCCGAAATCCGGGAGCAATGTAAAAAGCTGCACTACGAGGCGGACGGCGAGATACAGGCGAGCGACTGCTACCGCGAAATGGGTATTGATACAGGCGTTACAAAGGAGCAGGAGCGCGTTTATAACGCCATCCGAAGCGCCACAGAGCATCTTAGAGGCGATGGAGCGCCGGAATTGAGCCTTGAAACCATGCTGCGAAGCAATAATTACGCCATGACGGGCGGCTCCATTGGGCGGATGCTGGATGATCCAGCAGAGCATATCCGCGCAATCGGCGAAAGGAGCGGTAATGGGCGGGACTAGGAGCTTTGACTCGACTGACTGCGAATGACCCATCTGGGGGACGGAGGCACGGACATGAGCAAGATATTGGAGCGCAGAGAGCGCCGGGCACGCAAAGCGCACTCATGCGACATCTGCAACACGAAGATTACACCGGGCGAAAGCTATATCCACCTGGTCTTTGCGGACGTCGGCAAGGTGTTTGACAGATACCAACACATCCATTGCGACGCGCTGGCCGAACGCTATTGCATGGCGAACGGGTGCGACGAGTACGACAGCGGCGAAGTGCGGGAATGGGCGGAGGATGAGATTTGTACCGAATGCGAAGGGCGCAATACGCCGTTTCGCGGCTGCCGGAAAAACCCGTTGACCTGCCCTATTGTGCTGGAGGGGATGCTGCCACCGGCATTGCTGACCTACGAGGATGTGCGCAGGCACTTGGAGGGGCACGGAAAATGATAAGGAATTTGCCGTCCTCCAACGCCCTTCTGGTTGCGATCCGGGCAAAATGCATGGATTGCAGCGGGAACATGCGCGGCATTGTGGAGCGGTGCGGCATGAAGGAATGCCCGCTCTACCCCTACCGCTCGACAAAGGCTATTGGCGCAGGACGCGAAAGGGATGTATCCATCAAGGGGCAGATGAATTTGTTTGAGGTTTTGAAGAAGGAGGCGTGGGTATGACGAACCAAGAATGCTTGATAGCCTCCCTGACGGACGAGGTTGACGATAGCGGGGCAAGTTGGGAAGTGGCAGTTTTTTACAACATCCAATGTCCCTATTCCGCTGGGGATAAACGCGCCCTGTGCTACGGCGACCTGAATAAAGCTGGAGACCGCAAGACGTGCGTCGAATGCAAGGCCAACTGGCTGGAATCGGAGGTTGACGAATGACGAACCGAGAAGCGCCGAAATGCCCGTGGTGCGGGAAAGAAATGACTGATCTTACGGTGGCGACCATGCTGCGCCAATACGGAAAAGAATTTATATCAAACTATGCTTGTGGATGCGGCTGCAACGCCCCAACAGCTTGTGGACACACAAAGCAGGAAGCCGAGGAAGCCGCCTACGCCGCTGCCATGCGACGTGCGGAGCCGAACGAACCCCTTACGCTGGATGAACTAAGGGGGATGGACGGGGAGCCAGTGTATATCGTTGAGCATCCCGACTGGGGGCATTGGGAACTGTCGGATGATGCGGAGGACTACCTAGACCGGGATTTGGATTTCTATGGATTGAAAATGCCCGAAAATTTCCCCGACCCCATGGGCAGGTATGGCTTGCACATGCTTGGGTGGCTGGCCTATCGCCGCAAGCCCACGCAGGAGGAACGCGCCGCGCCGTGGAAGGAGGCGGATCATGACGGAAGTGAATAGCATGAGCGTAAAGATTGCGCAATCAATCATCTTTTTATGCGCAAAGCGATCCACGGGGGAATATTTCGGGCACATGCGGGATTTTACGGGCAATCAATACTTCCGCAACTACCCCGAATTTCATACGGGTTAGGGAACAGAAGCGGAAAGCACAACAATACGTATTGGCTGTGTTTCATGAAAGGGGAAAGAGTATGAGCATCATTGCCGTGGATATGGCCGGACATTGGGGTGGCGGATGAGAGAGGAAGGAGGCTGCGAGGAATGAACGATGCAATCAGCCGCAAGGAACTGATGAAAGCCCTGCGCGATCTATGCGACGAAACGGACTGTAATATTGCCATTATGCCGGACGTAATGGAAATCGTGAGGGATGCCCCCGCCGCCGGTGTGGAGCCGGTGAGACACGGACGATGGGTAGACGGGCGCTGTTCTTTGTGCTCGGTACCGGCAGTAACGATGCGCCAGATCGACGGCGTAGAAATCCGCGTTGAAACGCCCAGATGCCCAAACTGCGGCGCAAAAATGGATGGAACGAACGTTGACGGGAGGGCAAATTCATGACTGGCGATGAAGCAAAGAGCAAGATAAAGAAACTGCTGGCGCTGGCGGGAGATAACGACGACCACGAGGCACAGGCCGCGCTTATAGCTGCTCGCCGCCTAATGGCACAATATAAACTGTCCGAAAAGGATTTGCCGGGCAGGAATGCGACGCTCAATCAGGCGATATATGACGTGGATACCTTTTCTGGCGTCCGAAACGCATGGTTCCCTATTCTGGCGCAGGTCATCGCGGAGCATCACTGCTGCGGCACATTTCAGCGAGGCTACACGAAAAGCCAGGTTCAAAACATCGGATTTGCAGGGCTTGACGATGATCCTGTGATCGCTAAAACGATGTTCACTTATGCCTGCGACCACATAATGCGCTGGGGAAAGAACATAAAGGCGGAACTTGGCTGCGGGCGTCAGATGAATGCACTGGTTAAAGAATACGTCTGGAACTATGCGATTGGGTTTTCAGAGGGGCTTGAACAGCAATACCAAGAGCAGGACAAACGAGGCGATCCGGGCATGGAACTCATGGTCGTCGTACCCGTCGAAGTGACTGATTGGAAAAGCAAGCTCCCGAAGCATACCATCCGGCGAGAGAAACGCGAATACCATCCCTTTGTGCGTCGGCGCGGGTATGATGCGGGGTATGCTTTCAATCCCATTCGCGGACTAAGGAATCAGGGGGAATCGGAATGAAAGAGATTGTCGTGGACAACTTCGCGGGCGGAGGCGGGGCATCTACCGGCATTGAAATGGCAATCGGACGGAGCGTAGACATCGCCATCAATCATGATCCCGCCGCCATTGCCATGCACAAGGCAAATCACCCCGCGACAGAGCATTACACCGAAGATGTGTGGAAGGTTGACCCTGTGGAAGCCTGCGCGGGCCGCCCCGTGGCGCTGGCATGGTTTTCTCCGGATTGCAAACATCACAGCAAGGCTAAAGGCGGCAAGCCGGTCAGCAAGAAAATTCGGGGCCTTGCGTGGGTGGCTGTCAAGTGGGCCAAACAGGTGCGTCCCCGCGTGATTATGTTGGAAAACGTGGAAGAATTTCAGGATTGGGGCAGGCTTGACGCGAACAGCCGCCCTGATCCGCGATATAAGGGTGAAACCTTTTGCCGTTTTGTCCGCCAGCTTGAAAAGCTGGGCTATCATGTGGAATACAAGCTGCTTCGCGCTTGCGACTACGGCGCGCCGACCCTCCGCAAGCGCCTCTTTCTCGTGGCACGCCGGGACGGTAAGCCGATCATTTGGCCGGAACCGACACATGCCGCGTCGGATAGTTTTGAGGTTGCGGCCGGGATAAAAAAACCGTGGGCGCCGGTTGCGCGCGTGCTGGATTTTTCCCTGCCATGTCCTTCAATATTTGCGAGTGCCGAAGAAATCATGGCGCAGTACGGCATCCGAGCGGTGCGCCCATTGTCCGAGAATACCATGAGGCGGATCGCGCGCGGCGTGATGAAATTCGTGGTTAATAACCCGAATCCGTTTATTGTGCGGGTGAATGACGCGGAGCGCGGCCCAAATACAATAGCGCCGAGTATGATCCAATACCACAGTGAGCAGACGGAACATGTACGTGGGCAGAGCATCGACCAACCCCTTCTTACCGTGGACGCATCAAACCGATACGGGCTGGTTGCCGCGTTTATCAGCAAATACTTCAACACCAGCAATCCCGCAAGCGGCGCGGGCGATCCCCTCCCCACCATAACCGCCGTTGATCATAACGCGCTATGCACCGCCTATGTGACACAGTTTAACAACCACTGCTGCGGCCATTCAGCGGACAAACCACTAAACACCGTTACGGCTGGGTTCGGCCACTTCGGCGAGGTTCGCGCGTTCCTTGTGAAGTATTACGGGAACGGCGATAACTCCGTATCTTGTGAAGCGCCCGCCCCTACGATAACGTCAAAGGATCGCATGGGTCTGGTGACAGTTCACGGTCAAGACTACCAGATCGTCGATATTGGCTTGCGCATGCTCACACCGAGAGAACTTTTTGACGCGCAGGGTTTCCCGGAGGATTACATTATCACCGTGGACACGGACGGGAAGCCCTATCCAAAATCTGAGCAGATAGCACGCTGCGGAAACGCCGTGTGCCCGCCGATTCCCGCCGCGTTGGTACGGGCCAATCTGCCGGAGCTATGCCAGGAAAAAACGGCGTCATAATCCCCGGTTTATCACCGCCCGGGCCGCCTTTGTATGAAGCGGAATTGCAAATGCTCTCAAAGAACCGAGGGATTCTGATGAACGATGAAAAGAACGTTGTGCGGCTGGACGTGGTGCGCGTGGAGCGCGGCGTGATGAAGCCTTGCCGGTGCCTTGATCCGCATTATGAACTGGACTTAGAGACGCGGCTTGTCTACTGCAAGGACTGCGGGGCCGTCGTCGATCCATTTGACGCGCTGCGCAATCTTGCACGAAGCTATGACCGCATCAACAGAACGATGGACAGGTTGCGGGAGGAAGCAAAGGCGCTGGAAGAATACAAGCCCCGCCTGCGCGTCATCAAAGAAATTGAGCGGAAATATTCAGGGACAAGCAGCTCGCTTGTCCCATCCTGTCCGCATTGCGGGGAGTATTTCGACCTCAAAGACCTTCTCAATGTGAGTTGGCGAAGCCGGATACTATATGAGCGCATGCAAGCGGCGGCGCATAAGGAGGTATCTACATGACGGGCAGGACGGCGCGGGGCGCTATGGTAACGGCGGACGATCTTTTGAGATACACGGCGCGAAAGGTCGAAATCCGCTGCCTTAAACAACAGTTGGAGAGCGGCGAGCTGATGATAACGGACAGTGTGCGCGGATCGTGCCCGGAATACCCTTATACGGAGCACAACGTTACCATACAGGGTTACGAAAAGCGCCGTACCGCACAAGCGGAGAACAAGATCGCGGAGCTTGTGGCAAAATGCGAGGCCGTTGACCTGTGGATTGAACAGCTTTCGTCAGAAAACGACCGCGTGCTGTTTATGCGGCGCTTCATCCAGGGATGGAGCCTTATTAAGCTTGGCATGGCGTACAGTATATCCAGCGATGGAGTAAGAAAAAAAATTGAGCGCGCGCTAAAAAAATATTTTTGATTTGTCCGGGTTTGTCCGGGTTTGTCCGGTTATAATGAAAGTGGGTCATCAGATACGGGAAGCGGAAACGCCTCCCATTTCTTCTATGCAAAGGAGGCGACTGTCATGGCCGGTTCGCCAAGATCAAGCACCTACATCACCGTAGACACCAGCGACTTGCAGCATTTGATGAACCGTATGAAGGCCGCGCTGACGAAGCACCAGTTTGAATTGCTGATGTACCGCGTGTTCAAGCGCACGGGCGCGCACGTTAAAACCATCATCAAGCGCGAAGTTCCAAAGGATTATGAAGCAAAGCCGTCGTGGATCGGCAGCAGCATCGGCGCTCCGAAGATGAATTTCGGCGGCGCCGGAGGCAGCGTCGGATGCACGATTCCTATCGACGGCGCGCGCGGCGTGATTGGCGCGCGGTTTCCAGCAGCAGGCCCGCGCGGACGCAGGCGTAAGAGCGGCAAGTACAGCATTACCGCGCGCATCGTAAAGGGACAGAGCAGCACGCTTCCCGCGCAAATGTCGCATCAGGGAGGCCAGCCGCCTTTTTTTAACGGGAAAATCGTCATGACGCGCAAAGGAAAGGCACGCTTGCCCATCGTCCGCGTCGCCGGTTTGAGCGTGCCGCAAATGCCGATGAACCGAAGCAAGGACAGCGTGCAGGAGGATATTCTGAACACGATTCAAGCCCGTATCGAACACGAATGGAGCGTGTTGGTCGGAGGCTGCCGATGAGCGAGAAAAAAGAAAAGCCGGATGGAAAAGCGGCCGCTTACGCGCCCATGAGCATGACGAAAAAAGAACTGGCCCAGGTCGCGGGCTATACATACCGCAGACTGTACGATATCAACCAGAGCTTGCCGGAGGACGGCAAGCTCTTTGTTTGCGGCAAAGACGGAAAGTGCGACCTTGAAATTTTCGTGCGCCGCTGGGTGCAGTATAACGTTAACCGCGAAACCGGCGACGACAAATCGCTTGATGAAGTTAAGGCGATCCATGAAAAAGTCAAGACCCGAAAAACAGAGCTTGAAGTCGCCAAAATGGAAGGATCGCTGGTGGATATCACGGACGTTCGCAGGCTTTGGGGCGACATCGCCAATACGGTGATGCAGAACATGCTGCGCCTCCCCAGCACAATAGCGCCGCGGGTGGTGATGATGGAGAGCGTGGAAAAAATCGCGGGCATTATCGAAATGGCGATCCGTGAAACGCTTGACTGCATAGCGGACACGCCGATACCCAGCTACGCGCTGGGCGTGGGAGATATTGAAGAAAGCGAGGATTAGGCGTAGTAAACCGCGAGGCGCGCCGGAGGGAGTGATAGGGCTTGACGCTTGCGGAACTCATGCAGGCTACCTACCGGGTGTTTCGCCCCCCGAAAAATCAGACGGTTTCCGAATGGGCGGATTTCAACCGCGTACTTGTTTCGGAAGCGAGCAGCGAACCGGGCAGATGGCGGACAGACCGCGCGCCTTATCAGCGCGAGCCGATGGACGCCTTTACGCAGCCGGGCATTTGGAAAATCGTTATCATGGCAAGCGCGCAGGTCGGAAAGACCGAGCTTGAACTGAATATGATGGGGCGCGCAATCGACATCGACCCTGGGCCGATGCTTTTTGTGCAGCCCACAGACGCATTTGCCGAGGACTTTTCCAAACGCCGCGTAGCGCCGATGATTATGGCCTGCCCGGTGCTGAAAAGCAAGGTGTACGAGGCGAAAAGCCGCGACGCGGGCAATACCATCGGCATGAAAACCTTTCCGGGCGGCAGCGTGACGTTTACAGGCGCGAACAGCCCGACCGAGCTTGCGGGACGGCCCGTGAGGTACTTGCTTATGGATGAAACCGACCGTTTCCCCAAAAGCGCCGGAACAGAGGGCGATCCTGTGGAGATTGCCGGGCGGCGCACCGAAACCTTCCGGCACAATCGTAAGGTGGTGCTGACCTCCACGCCCACAATCCGGGGAAAGAGCAAGATAGAAAGCGAGTATTTGACGGGCACCCAAGAGGAATGGTATGTAGAATGCCCGCATTGCAAGCAATACAGCTACATCAAGTTTTCAGACATCCGGTTTGAAAAAGCGGAGTACGACGAGCAAGGCGAAAAGGGCTACCGCGTGCTTTCGGTATGCTGGAGATGCCCGCATTGCAAGCAGGATACGGGCGAATACGATTTGAAGCGAAGCCCGGCAAAATGGGTCAAGAACAACCCCGACGCGCTGGAAGCGGGGATTCGCTCTTTCCGCCTGAACGCCTTTATGTCGCCGTGGTCGGACTGGAAAGATATTGTCGCTATGTTTCTGAAAGCCAAGGACGACCCGGAACGCCTCAAGGTGTTCTATAACACCGTGCTTGGTGAAACCTTTGAACTGCGCGACCGAAGCGGAAAGCCCGAAATGCTCTATCAGCGCCGTGAGCATTATAACGCGGAAGTGCCTACCGGCGTACTGGTGATGACAATGGGAATCGACACGCAGGACAACCGCCTGGAGTATGAAATCGTTGGGTGGAGCAAGGAGGAAGAAAGCTGGGGCATCAGCCATGGGACCATCTTAGGACGCGCGGACAGTCCCGGCGTATGGCAGGAGGTGGACGCGCTGCTGGACCGCGAGTGGAAGATGAAAAACGGGAAAGCGATGCGCGTCCTCGCTACGTTCGTAGACAGCGGCGGCCATTTTACCCAGGAGGTTTACAACGAGTGCGCCAAGCGCGAGTACAGGCACGTATACGCCATCAAGGGCGAGGGCGGAGAAAACAAGCTGTACGTGCGGCAGATGAAAGGACAAACGGGAAAGCGCGACGCGCACCGCTTTATTATCGGCGTGGATCAGGGAAAAGAAAGCATACTGTACGCGACTTCCATTGATAAGAGCGGGCCGCGCTATATGCACTATCCCGTGGACTACCGAAGCGGATACGACATGGAATATTTTCGGGGCCTTATCTCCGAACAGATGGTATACCACCGCAAGGGAGGGCAGACGGCGATTGCGTGGGAAAAAATCTACGACCGCAACGAACCGCTGGACTGCCGGAATTATGCGAGAGCCGCATACAGGTATTTTCGCTGGAATTTTGACAAGCTGGAAAAGCTGATGCGCGGGGAAGCCGAGGAAAAATTGACGACGCGCAAGGAAGCGGATAAGCGCAAGACGCGCAGGGTGGTTTCCAAGGGGATACAGATTTGAGGTGAACGAGCATGGCGATTACAACCGCCTACACCATAGAAGAAGCGCGGGAAATGCTGGCGCTGTGGAAAGCGTGCGAAAAAGCCCTCGCCAGCGGGCAGGCGAAGGAATACAAGGTGGGCACGCGAGAGTTTACGGCCCTCGACCTGCCGGAAATCGCCGCGCGGATCAACTACTTTTCAAACGTAGTGGAAGCACTTAGCGGCACGGTGCGGACAAAGCGCGTGGTGCGCGTGGTTCCGCGAGACTTATAAGAGAGGCGGACGGCATGCAGAAAAAAGAGCCAAACATCAAGGAACGAATCCTCTTTCTCGTATCGCCCAAGGCCGGGAATAAAGCCTACTCCGAACGGCTGAAACGGGAGCGGGATAGCGGCCAAGCAGCTAAACAGGCAGACGGCCGAAGCAAAATGGCGGCGACCGGCTACGGCAACCACGGCGCGAGCACGACGCTGAACAGCATGATCGGCTGGATCGTGGGCGGCGGCGCGGCGGAGGACGACGTAGACCTGCACGCGAGCACCCTGCGCCAGCGGGCACGCGACCTGTACGCGGGCGGCGGACTTGCCCGATCCGGCCCGGCGACCATGACGACATCGGTTGTGGGCTGGGGCATCCTCCCCAAGCCGAAGATCGACGGGCATCTGCTGGGCATGTCGGACGAAGCATGCGACGAGTGGGAGCGGAACACGCTGCGCGAGTTTAAGCTATGGGCCGGAAGCCCGATGTGCGACGCGGAGCGGAGCAAGGACTTTTACACGATGCAGCAGTTGGCGTTCCGCTCGGAGCTGATGAGCGGGGACGTTTTTGTGCTGTTTGGGTTGAAAGAAAACAAACGGACGCCCTATCAGACCGTGATCCGCATCCTCGAAGCCGACCGGATATCCACGCCCGATACGGACGGAGAAAGCGAGAGCACGGAAACATCGAGTGGCGGCAGGATCATCGACGGCGTGGAGATCAACGCGGACGGCGAGGTGATCCGCTACCACATCGTCAACCGCCACCCGCTGCTGGAAAGCGCGATTACGTCCCTTGAATGGACGCCGATTGACGTATACGGCAAGGAGACGGGCGCGCCCAATGTCCTGCACATTATGACGCACGAGCGCCCGGAGCAGCGGCGCGGGATACCCTTCTGCGCCGCGCAGATTGAGCAGATCAAGCAGCTTGACCGCTACATTACAAGCGAGCTGGCCGCCAACGTGGTTTCTTCCATGCTGACGGCCTTTATCGTTTCCGACGAGGACGACGGCAAGGCGGGCATGGAGGACGCCGTAAACGACGAAGAAAAGGTAACGGAGGACGAATATAAGATCGAACTTGCGCCGGGCGCTATCTACGACCTGCCGCCCGGTAAGACGATCAAGGAGATCAACCCCATCCGCAACAACAGCGCGTTTGAGGCATTCATCTCCACGCTGGAAACCATTATCGGCGCCAGCATGGAAATTCCAAAGGAAGTGCTCATCAAAAAGTACGAAAGCAATTACACCGCGGCGCGCGGCGCGCTGCTGGACTTCTGGCGCACGGTGCGGGTACATCGCACGGCGTTCAACAATTCCTTCAATCAGCCGATCTACGAACAATGGCTTGCCGAGGCCGTGGCGCTGGGACGCATTGACGCGCCAGGATTTTTCGACGACCCGGCCATCCGACAGGCGTGGTGCGGCTGCATTTGGATGGGCGCGAGCATGGGGCATGTCGATCCGCTCAAGGAGGTCAACGCCGCCGAAAAACGAATCAGCCTGAACATATCCACGCAAGAGCAGGAGGCCAGCGAATACAACGGCGGCGATTGGAGCGCTAACGTCCGGCAGCGGAGAAAGGAAAAGGAGGCGTTCAACTCCGCCGCAAATGGCGCGGATGAGGAAAACGATACGCAGGACGATAAAAAGGAGGACGAAGATGCCTAAAGGCGATTTTTTCAGGATGCGCTTCACCGCGCCGCGCATGCTTGCGGACGGCGAGGAAGCGGAAGTGATGCTGTACGGCGAAATTGTGGAGAATTACGGTACATGGTACAAGGAGCAGCACCCGGAGGACAAGAGCGCGTCGGACTTTGACAAGGCGATCAGGCAGGTCAAGACAGACGGCGCAAAACGCCTACTGCTGAGGATCAACAGCCCCGGAGGGATTATAAACGAGGGCAGCGCTATGCGCGCGATCCTTGCCAATGCCGGGTTTGAGCAGATCACCATTCGCATTGAGGGGCTGTGCGCCAGCGCGGCGACCATTCCGGCCACAATCCCCGGCGCGCATGTGGTGATTACGCCCACGAGCGAGTACATGATCCACAATCCCAGGAATTTTGCCGTTGGCAACGCGGACGAAATGGAGCGCGCGGCGAATCGTCTGCGCAGAGAGGAAGCGACCTTCCGCGCTATGTACGCGAAAAGAACAGGCCAAAGCGAGGACGACATCAAGAACTGGATGAACGAAGAAAAGTGGTTTACGGCGGAGGAGGCGGTAAAGTACGGATTTGCCGACGTGCTGGCCCGCGAGGGCGGCGAGGACGGCGGAGAAATGCCGATTGCGGCCTGCGTACCCCTGCGAATGATGGAGGCTATGAAAGCCATGTACGCCAATATCCCCGCAGCGCGCTTTGTAGTGCGCGAGGAAACTTTGCCGGGTGGCAAAGTTTGTCCCCCAAAGGGGACTGGATTTGACAATCCCGGAGGGCTTGTCAAATCCACCGAGGAAACAGACAGCATCGCCAAGCCGGGAGTTGCCACCGGGGCGGCGGCTGAACATACGCCACGGGAAGCTGAAAGGCAGACCGGGACAAACGAGGAGGAAGAAACGGATATGGAGCTTGCAAACATGACCGCAGACCAGCTTCGCGCGGAGAACGGCGATCTGTACAGCCAGATCATGCAGGCGGGAGCCGAAGCGGAGCGTGAGCGCATCCAGAGCATCGACGACATGACCCCAAAGGGCTATGAGCAGATGGCGCAGGAGGCGAAAACCAAGGGCACGAGCATCACGGACTACTGTAAGATGATCGTCAAGGCGCAGCGCGAAAAAGGCGATCATTACATTTCCGCGCGCAAAACTGAGACAATGCCTGCCGAGCAGGTGAAGGGCGGAGCCAGCGACGACCACGCCGCGACCGAAGCGGACGAAATGAAATCCTTTGCCAAGGAAATGAGCAGCTTCGCCAGCGACGAACGCGCGGAGTTTTCGGGCGGCATGTACTGATTAAACGAGAGGAGCTTGAAAATGCTGTATGAGAAAATCGGGACGAGCAGGCCGGACTACCTGCTGGCAGACCCGCAGGGCGCGGACGCAATCGCCATTCCCTGCGAGCCGGGAAACGGCGTGGTGAATCGCGGTACGGTGATGTACCGCAAGGAAAGCGGCCTGTACGCACCCGCCGCCAGCGCCGACGTGGCCGCCACGAACATGCTGGTGGTGCTGGATGAAACCGTGGATACCAGCGCGAACGCAACCATTGCCGAGGACGCCCGCGCCTACCGCGCCGGACGCATGCTCTATGGCAAGGTTACGCTTGCGGCCAACGCCGCCCTTTCCGCCGACAACCTGGTTGTGCTGCGCGGGCAGGGCATTGTTTTCGATCAGATGAACACCGCCGAGCCGTTCAATAACGAAAAAAGCGGCGGCTGACAGACAAGAACATCAACGTTGAAGGAGTGAAACAATATGGCTATTGACATCTATTCCACCCGCGCGCAGCTCGCCGCCATCGAGCAGATGCCACGGGAGTACACCTTCCTCCATGATGTGTTCGCGCAGGACATGGGCACTGTGGAGGAGGACAAGGCGATTTACGATTACCGCAAGGGCAGCCGCCTCATGGCTCCCATGGTACACCCCAATACGGGAGGCGTGGTGATGGAACGCGACGGCTACGAAACCCGCGAAATCGGCTTTTGCACCATCGCGCCGGAGCGAATTATCACCAACCCCGACTTGAAGGGGCGCGTTTTGGGCGAGCGCATCCTTGGCGCGATGACGCCTGAACAGCGCGAAAAGAAGATGCTGGCAAAAGACCTGATGGAAATGCGCAAGGCGATCCAGCGCCGCCGCGAATGGATGGTGCGTCAGGTGCTGCTTACCGGCAAGCTGTCCGTTTTCCGCTACACGAACGAGGGCCGCGACGTACAGACGACCCTGTTTGCCGACTATGGTTTTACCAACACGTATACGCCCGCGACCACGTGGGACCAGGCGGACGCGAAGATCGACCACGACATGCACGAGATTTATGATCTGGTGTACGACGGGCTGGGCCTCGTGGACGTGATGCTGATGGCCCCCGACGTGGCCGACGCGATGCTGAACAACAGCAAATACGTAAAGACATTCGACGGGCGCAACATCGACATGGGCGAGATCAACACCCGCTATCGCGGGCAGGGCGTGCGCTTCATCGGCTGGAACAGCGACGGGGTGGAAATGTTCTCCCTCTCCGGGAAATTCGTGGATGACGACGGGCAGACCAAGCCGGTACTGCCCAGCGGAACGCTGGTCGCCGGTTCTCGCGGCGCGGTAAAGATCATCCACGGCCCCGTTACGCAGGTGGAGGAACCCGGCCCCAGCGCCAAGCACATCACCTACATCAAGAAGGAAGTGCCGCTGCGCTACGGCTCCATCGACGGGAACGCCATCAAGAACCGGCTGACGAGCTGCCCCACCGTCGTCCCCTTCAATGTGGACGGCTGGGCGGTGGCTAACGTGCTGTAAGGAGGAAGCTCAAATGACGTATGTTGCCAGACACTATATCAGCGTCGCCGGGCGTACCATTACGCCCGGCGAGGTATTTGAGGCTGAATTTGAGCGCGATACGCTTTCGCGCCTTTTGCGCCTTGGCGCGGTGGAAACATGCAAGTCGAACGCCTGCGTGAAATCCGACGCGGGAACGGACGGCGACGATTCCCCGCGCAAAGCGCCGGAGGAAACCGAGGACGAAACCAACAACGGCGAGATTGGCGACCCCGACGAGGCCGACGATGGCGAGGCCGACAAGGAAACGCCTGAAATCGACGTGTCCGAGGGCATTGTGGAGCAGCCCGCGCCCACGGCGGAAGCGAAAACCGCAAAACCCAAGCAGCGGCAGACCGCCAGCCGCAGAAAGTGAGGTTAAGGAATATGAAAATCAAGTATGTTCAAAGCGGCCAAATCGAAACCGTGAACGACAGCTACGGAGCGCGGCTTATCCAGCAGGGCAAGGCCGTATACGCGGGGGAAGCGGCCAAGATGAAATCCGCTAAGAAAGAGACGGCGGGCAAGCCTGCCGGTGATACCTGATGGCGCTTAATCAGCGTATCGCGGACGACCGAAGCCGGGTATTCCTCAACACCGACCACTTTGCCGAATATCATACCTGGAAGGGCATAAGGTTTTTGTGCATGACAGACGAAGAGGCCGCGCTCAAGCGCAAAAACAATAACGTGGTCGATTTAAGCTGGGACAACAACACAACTGAAACCGTGCTTCATGTACGGGTTGAGGATTTCCCCGGAAGGGCGACGCCGAACGAACACGGTTTTTTCGACAACCGGCCCATGAAAATACTGCAAGTGCAGGAGGACATGGGAATGTATACGATTCTGCTTGTGTCGTTCGATCCAAAGGCGGTGGCTTTATGAGGTTGAGCAAAGCGAAATGGGCAGCGGGGCCAGCGCGCGGCGCTCCTAAGACGCGAAGCCTGCGGCCCGAAGGGAGGCAGGCCGAACTATGAGAACAACCGAACGCCTGCGCGGTATCAGGAATTGGGTGTATGAAAACCTGTGCAAAGGCCGCGAAATGAAAGCCTGTCCGCCTGATATGGACATCACAAAAATTGTCCATCAGGAACCGAAATGCTTTCTCGCGTGGCAGCCGACGCGCCCCGACCAAACAGGGCGGCTGTCCCCCGATCCAATCAGCGCAGTACCCAGCATCCTTGTGATGCCAAACCTCTCCAAAGGCAAATTTATGGAGGAAAGGCGATTCGACCGATACAACAATGTTCACAGGCCCAAGGAATTAGGCCAGACGCTTTCCATAAGCATGCTCTTTTCAGTCTACGAACCGGGCGTTCGGCTGCCCGGCTTTATTGAAAGCGCAAGAAACGGCCCATACGACATGAGCAAGCTGGAAGAAGGAACGGAGCAAGGGCTATTTACGCTGCTGAATTGGATGGATGATTGCCTGGAAGGGCTTCTCGCTGCGCAGTTCATCCCCCAAACCGATCTGTTTCTCAACGAAGAAAGCCTTTACTATTCCCTGTACACAGACCAATCCTTTGTTGTGGACAAGCGACCTATCTACTATGGGTTCGTCAACTGCGAGTTTAACGGGTACGCGAACGACGGGAACAACAGCAGCATGAAAAAACTATTGGAATAAAGGAGGCATACCCCTATGGCTGAATATCTGCACGGCGCATACGGCACGGTTCAGGCGGTTGGAACGAAAGTCGCCGCCAAGAGCCAAAACGTGATCGTGTACGTCGGCACGGCTCCCGTTCACACCATCGAGGGCGGGACGGAGAATGTGAATAAGCCCTTGCTTGTGCAGTCCATCGCGGACGCGCGCAGGTTGATGGGTTATTCGGACGATTGGGCGAAATACACGCTCTGCGAGGCAATGCACGCGCATTTTGAGCTGAAAGGCGTTGGACCGCTGGTGTTTATCAATGTGCTGGACCCCGCCGCCCATTGCAAGGCGGAGGACGAAACCAGGAGCTTAACGCCCAGCAATGGACGAATTGAAATTACGAACGCCGAAAACATCATCCTTGATACCGTGACGGTCAAAACAAGCGCGCAAACGCCCGTAACCAAAGTGAAGGGGACGGATTACGCTGTTTCTTACGATACCGCGCGCAGGACGATTACCATTACGGAATTGACAAGCGGCGCGCTGGGAACGGCTGCCCTGACCGTCGCCTACCGCGAGATCGACGCGACAGCGGTTGACGATGACGACGTGATTGGCTCCAGCGACGGCATGGGCATGAACAAGGGCCTTTACGCTATCAAGAATGTGTACCAGGCGACCGGGTACATTCCTTCCATGCTGGCGGCTCCTGGGTTTTCTTCCACGCCCGCCGTCCATAAGGCGATGTATCAGAACAGCATGAACGTCAACGGGCATTGGAACGTGTACATGCTTTCCGACATTCCCATTACCGACAGCGGCACGGCGATTACGCTTGCGGCCGCCGCGACGTGGAAGAAATCGAACGGCTATGACAAGCCCAACGAAACCGTGTATTTCCCGCTGGCGAAAGGGACGGATGGGAAGGTTTATCACCTGTCCGTGCTGGCCGCCGCCAACTTGCAGGAGCTCCTTGTCCAGCAGGACGGCATTCCCTACAAGACGGCGAGCAATACCGAGTGCGCCATCATTCAAAACCTCTATCTCGGCGCGGATATCACGGGGCGCGCTTACGACGACAGCCTTATCAACGAAACGCTCAACAAGAACGGCATCGCGTCCGCCGCGTATGTCGGCGGGCGCTGGGCGATTTGGGGCTGCCACAGCGCGGATTACAACCAGAACGACGTAACGCAGATTAACGTGAGCGAAACCAACCGCATGATGCTGTACTATGTGAGCAATGATTTCCAGAACCGAAGGACGCGCAACGTGGATAAGCCCCTCACAAGCAACGATATCGCTACCATCGTGGCGGAGGAACAGACGCGGCTTGACGCGCTGGTGAAGATTGGCGCGCTGACGTTTGGCGAGTGCCATTTGAACGCGGAGGGGATCGCAAACAGCGACGTAATGAGCGGCGATTACCTGTTTGCGTTCAACGTTACAACAACGCCGCTTGCCAAGAGCCTGACCGCGCTCGTCAACTGGGTTTCGGACGGGTTCGCGGTTTACTTCGCCGACCTGAACGTGGCCTAAGAAGGGAGCGAAAACAAATGCCCCAAAAAGTATACAACAACGTGGAGGGACACCGCGCGATTGATAACGACCGCGTGGTGGAGGACGTTACCAGCTTCACCCTTCCCACCATCAAGCATCCCACGACCACCATCGCCGCTTCCGGCATGGCGATGGACGTTGACATGCCGAACACCACGCACCTTGACGCGATGGAGTTCTCCATTGCGCACAACAACGGGGTGAATTGCCGCCACCTTGCCGATCCTGGCAAGCACTTCCTGGAAGCGCGGGTTGTGCGTCAGCGCTACAATGTCGCGGCTGGCGAGATTGAGCATGAGAGCGTCAAGTTCCGCGTAACGGGCGTTCATACCGAAACCGACAAAGGGAGCATTGAAACCGGCAATCCCTACGGAAGCACCGAGAAATACGCGGTGCTTCGCTACGAGGAAGAAGTCAACGGCGAGATCACGACCATCATTGACGCGATGGCCGGTCTTATCAAGTTTAACGGCAAGGATTTCACGAATGTCATTGAAAACCTGCTCAATTAACCCGCCATAGGGCATCCAGGGCATGAAAGGCTTGAAAAGCGCAGACGTATGCGCTTTTCTCGCTTTATTATGAAAAAGAATAGGAGATAACAGAAAATGGAAACGAATGAGAACGTAAAGGGAAACATTGGGATCAACGCCGGACAGAGCGCCGAAAAAGGAGCCGCGAACAAGGCCGCCATCGCAAACCCGCAGGAGCAGATTCACAAGATGGCAAAGGGCAAGATGACGCTTGAAACCCCCATCCGCGCCGGGGGCGTGGACGTAACCGAATTGCAGTATGACTTTACCAGGCTGACGGGCAGGGAGTATGCCGACGCGATGGACAAGGACAGCGGAATGATGAACATGTTCCGCATGTCCAACAAGCAGGCGCTTTACTTGTTCGCCGCCGCCGCCGCGAAGGAAACGAGCGGCATTGACGCGACCGATATTTCGGACAGGATCGGCGTGCAGGACAGCATTAAGGCGGTGCAGCTTGCGACGGTTTTTTTCGTAGCTTCTGCCCGGGCGGGAAACAATCGTATTACGAACGGCTGACAAACGCAGCACTAGCGAGCCATACGCCGATCACCGACTTTTTAGACATGCCGCTGTTCCGTTTCATGGACTTCTACACGGCGATTCACACCGTCCTTGAACAGACGCGAAGAAAATAACGCGGGGCGCGGGAAACCGCGCCCCTTTCTTTGGAGGAAACGCCATGCGCTTGTATTACGAAGGAACGGACATCACCGACGATGTGGACGTATGCGCATGTACGCATAACGACGCTTCAGGCGGGAAGTGCGATATGCTGGACATTGAGCTTGAAAACGCCGCCCAATGGATGCGCTGGAAGCCTGGGCAGGACGACGTGATAGAGGCCGTGGAAGGCCAATATACGACGGGAGCGCTGTACATCAACACGTTCATTCCGTCAGGCGACCGCTTTCGCGTGCTGGCTACGTCCCTGAAAAGCGTGGCAAGACGCAAGGCATGGCAATCCTTCACGGGCGCGAAAATCAAAGACATCATCGCCTCATGCGCGGCGCAATGCGAAATGGGGTGGTATGTGAGCGGCATCGACGAAAACGCCGTTATCCCCTATATCGAACGCGAGAACGAAGGATGCACCGCTTTCCTCGACCGCCTGATGCGCATGGAGGGCGCGACGCTCAAGACGGTTTCGGGCAGGCTGGCGTGCATCGGCATTGAGTACGCGCAGAACCTTGAGGCGATACACAACATTACGATAGCCCCAAACCAACGGGGCGTAAGCATGCGGAAGCGCGAAAACCTAAAGTATTCGGGAATCACCATCAGAACCCCGTATGCCGAAGCGAGCGCGATAGACTTAGACGCGGCACAACAGGAGGCGCACATCATCACCAACGTTCCGGCGCTATCCAACGCGCAGGCTGGGCGCTGGGCGCGCGGCCTGCTGATTCACAACAACCGCGCGGCGGAGCATATTACCATCCAAAGCGATTTCAACGCGGGGTTTACCGCGATGGCGCGCGTCGATCTGACGGGAGGGGATGGAATCACGGGCGAGTGGATCGTTGACGAAACCGCCTATGACCTCAAGCGGAGGCGCACGACGGCCCGGCTGTACCGATGCCTGCGCTCCATCAGGTGACGCTATGCGGCACGCGAAAAATCCGAGGCAGCCCCAAACTGGAAAGCCAGGAACACGGAGGATAAAAAACATGGATAACGGAGCCTTGGTTGAGCGCGGGCGGGTTATCAGCGCGAATGACGGACTGTACGCCATACGCTCCTTGACGCGCGACGGAATCATTACCCCCGGCATCCCGGCGCTTGACGGAAACACCTACAAAGCGGACGATACCGTTTATTTTTTTATCTTCCCGGACGGACACGGCGGAATCATCGCGGCATTTGAATAACCGCCTCCGCCGAATAAAAGGGCGGTGAAAGCATGGCGCAGCAAACCTTACATACCGTTGTAAGCATCGGCGGACACGTTGACAATACTTTCGGACAGATCGGCGACGCGCTTATCAACCTCGGAAGCCAGGCGAACCTTATCAGCCAAAAGATCATTGGATTTGGCAAAGAAAGCGTTCAAACCTACATTGATTACGACGACCTCATGCGGCAAGTACAGGCCGTGGGCGAGTTCACCGACGCGGAAATTAAGGCGCTGGATGAGATTAACAGCGAAATAGCCAAAACCTCCGTATACAGCAACCAGCAGGCGGCGGAGGCCGAGGTCATCATGGGGCAGTACGGCATGAGCATCGCCGACATCAAAACGATGCTTCCCAGCGTGCTTGACCTTGCGATGGCCGGTAATATCGAGGTCAAGGATTCTATCGACTATCTGTATTCAAGCCTGATGAGCCTCGGAAAAGGCACGGATTACGCCGGAACGCTGACCGACCAAATGGCGAAAACCGCCGCTATCGGCGCGACGGACGTTGACACGCTGGGCGACAGCCTGATGCGCCTGGGCAGCGGCGCGCAGATGTTCCAGGGCGGGAGCACGGAAATCCTGACAATCCTGACCGCCATGAGCCAGTTCGGACAGGATCAGCGCGGAGCGGCGGCAGGCACATGGATTCGGAACTTCATGCTATCCCTGGCCGCGCCCGCTGGAAACATTGACGATCTTGTGGACGCGATGGAGCAGCTTGGCATCGCGCAGGAAGAAATCGACGAGTATTCCAACAGCCATAAAACCGGCGCGGCGTCCATGGCGGTCAACAGTCTGATTGAGGACGGGCTTCGGATTTACGACGAACAAGGGAAACTGCTTCCCGCGCTGGATATCATCAAGAGCCTGCGCGACACGGTGCGCGGGAACGGCCAGTACGCCGACGATATGACCGAGCTGACGGGGGCGCTGGCACAGTCGGGCGGCGATATTGAAGCGTTCATGGAGAGTACCGAAGGGCTGACGGACAACGCGCTATACGGCGTGTTCCGGCAGATTTTCGGGCGGCGCGGCATATCGACGGCGCTCAACCTTATCGGCATCAGCGATGAGGAATGGGCCAGCTATTGGGGCGATATCGCCAACAGCGAAGGCTTTGCCGAAAGCATGGGCGAAACCATGCAGGGCGGGCTTGGCGGCACGCTGCGGGAGTTGAGCGCGGCATGGACGGAATTTGAAACCACTATTGGAGAGGCGCTTTCCCCCGCAGTTGAGGGCATAGCGGATTGGCTGCACGACGTTGTTGTATCGCTCAGCGAAATGGACGACAACAGCCTGAATGCGCTGGTCAGCGGGCTTACCGCCATTGCGGCCGTAGGCCCTGGGCTTATGATCGCAGGCGGGGCGCTCAAACTGATCGGCTTCTTATGCACGCCCACCGGAATGATAACACTGGCCGTGACCGCCCTCGCCGGGCTTGGCATGTGGCTTCACTCCATCGCGGAAACGGAATGGAAAGGCAATTTCGGCACGCTGGAGTTAGACCTACAGGCGCTTCAAACCTACGCGGACGGCGTAAAAACGAAGTTTGACGAAACGAAAACGGCGCTGTCCGAATTTGATACCGCAATCGCCGAATCCGCTGCAAACTACGAAGCCGCGGCCACAGCGTTTTCCTCCGACATGATTACCGCCGTGCTCACGCATCAGGAATTGACGCCGGAGGATATCAAAACCCTGAACGGCTACGGTGAAACGATTGTCAGCGCGGTTAAGGACGGCGTGCTTATCAAGAAGGGGCAGGCCCTTTCGCTGACCGATATTCTTTTCGGCGATATGCAAACGCCGGAAGAAGCGCAGGCGTTTACCGATTTGGTGGCTTTAGAAGATAGCTATTACGATGGTTTATACGGCGAGGCGTATGCAATCGGACAAAAATTGCGTAGCCAAATGACCGAGGCGCTTAAGGACAATACCCTTGATGAAGCGGAGCGGCAGGCTATTCAAGCATCCGTTGACCGCCTTAACGAAATACAGGCGCAGATCGCCAACGCGCTGGACCAGCAGGAATATTACACACGGCTGCACAAGGCGCAAAGCGTTTCCTGGGACACCGTAAAGGACTACCTATCCGAAAACGAGGAGGATCAACAGCAGGACCTTGCCAGCCTTGAAGAATGGTGGCATCAGACCTACGGAGAAAAACGCGCGGCGTGGCAATATAATTATGACAAAGCCGAAACGGATGCGGAGCGAGCAAATCTAGAAAGTCAATGGACGAACATTGAAGCTCAACTCAACCGCGAGTACGGCGAATATCAGCAAAGCGTAAAGGACAAGTATGGAGAGCTTGCCCGCGCCGCGTTTGACACGCTGATGAACGGCAGCGACTATTCCGACGCATGGAACTTTGTCAAATCCGTATACGCTGACGGAGCGCCTACGCGCAACGACGACGGAACCTATAACTGGGGCGACCGCGATTGGAGCAAGTATTTCCCGAACGGTAAAATCCCAACGATGGAGGAATCTCAAGACCCCAATTCCATGTATAACAAGCTGTACAACATGTGGTATAGCGAGCACGGAATAAGCGGACTTGGAAACAAGACGACCGGCTTTCTCGAACCCTACATGGAATATGGGCAGGTAGCGGAAATCCCCGGCTTGATCGACTTTGCACTCGAACTGATGGATTACACCTATTCGCTGACGCCGGAACAGGCGGAGGAAAACTATCCGAACGGCATTCCCGCCAACGTCATTGTGCAAGACGATACGCAGGGGAACCAAACCGTCAGCGTGGACGCGGACACAACGGGCGCGCAGGACGCTATCGGGCAGCTTGGCGATACGAAAGTGCCTATCGACATCGTACCGAAAAGCGAGGTTTGGGGAGATAACGGAATTGCCGACTTAGAGGCGCAGGGCGTGGAGGTTTCGGTTGACGGCGACGCAACGGAGCTATCCGCCACCATCGACGCGGAGGATGGACAAACGCTGCTTGAATACATCAGCGGCGACGCGACCGACCTATCCATGGCAATCACAGGTCAGGACGGGCAAACGCTGACGGAGAACGTTACGGGCAACGCCGCTTCGCTGGCTGCGGTGATCGCCTCCTACAACGGGCAGACGATCACGGTCAACATTCGCGGGCGCAAGATGTTCGCGTCTGGCGGACGCGCGGACGAGGCAAGCATATTCGGCGAGGCCGGTCCCGAATGGGCGATCCCGGAAGAACACAGCGAGCGGACGGCGGCGCTGCTGAATGCGGCGCGCGAGGCGAGCGGCTTCACATGGCCGGAGCTTTTGGCGCGCAACGGCGGCATGAACGCGGCCCCAGGACGCGCGCCCAGTCAGATTGTATATGCGCCCACCATTTACGCCAACGACGCGGCGGGCGTTGACGAAAAGCTCAGGGAGGACAAGGAACGCCTGAAGGACTGGTACGACGATATGCGCCTGCGCAACGAGGTGGAGGTGTACGCCTGATGCAATGGACCGGATATGTATATCAATGCAGCGCGGGGGAAACGTTCGACAGCGTGGCGCTTGGCATTTTCGGCAGCGAGAAATACGCCTGCGAGCTATTGGGCGCGAATCCCGACCTAAGCAATATCAGCGTGTTTTCAGGCGGGGAAACGCTGCTTGTGCCCGCTGTCGCAACGGAAGAAACCGACGACAGCGACATGCCGAGCAACGCGCCGTGGAAGGAGTGAGCGCATGGCGGTTATCGGAAGGTGGGGCGGCCAGAATTTTACCGTCACGTCAAAGCTGATTTATGGATTTACCGACCTTACCATCAAGGGAAGCAGCAAGACCGAGGACAAAGAATCAGGCGGGCAAAGCTATGTATCGCGCAAATCAGGGAACGCGACGCAAATCACGCTGAACGTCGGGCTTTCCGCGCTTGTGGGCGTGACGGACGTTCGCGCGACCGCGCTTTGGTTTGTGAACAACGCGCGCGCGGGAAAGAGCGATTACTTCTATGTTGGGGAGAAAAAGCTTTTTGAGAAAAAGGTGATGCTGACCGACGCCTCCGTGGACAAGGTGGAGCTTTCACCGGGCGGGAAATGGGTATCGTGCGAAGTGAAGCTGACGTTCAAGGAAAGCGAAGCCTCCGGGGGCGGGGGCGGCGGAGGAAGCAGCGGCGGGGGAAGCGGCGGCGGGGGAAGCGGTAAAAAAAGCAGCAAGAAGAAAACGGTGAAGAAGCCCAGCGCGGCCGCCGCGGCCGGAGCCGCTGCTAGTGCGGCTATCGGCGTGATCGCTTCCGTCGTTCAAAAGGGAATTTCCGCCGCGGCCGCAATTGTAAAGAAAGCCGATACTGCCCGAAAAACCGCCGCGCCAATTAAAAGAATCGCCGTCAAACCGGTAAGCTTAAAGAACAAAACGTTTAAGCGTATATCCAAGTAAGGGGGGCGCTTATGGCACGGTACATCATCGACAACCGCCAAACGCCGATTGATTTTGAAATCGAGGGCGTTATTCCGCGAACCATTCAAAACGCGAAAAACCTTCTAATGTGCCAAATGGGAGAAGTGCCCTACAACCGCCTGCGCGGATTCAACCCCGCTTTGTACGACCTGCCGATACAGGAAATGCGGGAAGCGCTTTTGCCGGAATTGGACATGGTAATGAATTACGAACCCGACGTGGAGGTTGTGGACGCGGACTGTACCCTGGATAAAAACGGGGAGGTTTTTATCCGCGTGACAATCGACATCGACATCGAAGGGTGATAAAAGAGAACGCGCGGGCCGAAACAACGAATAGCGAGGCGGCGAGAATATGGATAAAACGGAACTGCATTATGTGACCTACGACCCGGAGGAAATCTGGAAAGATATTGTCACAACTTACGTCGAGGCGGGCGGAGATATCCTTTATCCGGGCGACGAGAAAGAAATGCTGCTGCGCAGCGTGCAGAGCGTGGTAACGCAGCTTTTCGCCGCCGTGGACAACGCCCTGCGCATGCAGACGCTGCGCTACGCGCTGGGCGAATATTTGGATGTGCTGGGCGAGCAGCGCAATTGTTACCGATTTCTTGCGACGGCGGCCAGGGCGGCTGTTACCTTCACGTTCAGCGCCAGCGGACAGAGCAGGATTATTCGCGCGGGAACGGCGATGACGGCTGACGGCGAGCTTTTCTACACGACGACGGGCGAGTTCACGCAGACCGGATATGCGCAGGTTATTACGGTGGAGGTCGTATGCAGCCAGGAGGGAAGCGTTGGAAACGGGCTTTTAAGCGGAACGCAGATGCAGCTTGCCATTACAAATCCCGCCGTGGAGAGCGTGTTTGCAGCCACCAGCGCGACGGGCGGAAACGACGAGGAGGACGATGAAGCCTACCGCGAGCGTATCCGCCTGCATGGACTGGCGAGCGTTACCACGGGGCCGAGCGGGCAGTATGAAAGCAGGGCAAAGAGTGTTTCCAGCGAGATACTGGACGCGAAAGCCGTCAACCTGTCTGCCGGAAGCGTGGGCGTGTATCTGATCCTTGATAGCGGCACGGGCGCGGACGCCATACTGCAATCCGTGCGAGACGCACTGAACGCGGCGAACGTCCGCCCGCTGACCGATACCGTTACGGTCAGTCAGGCGGAGGAAGTGCCGTACACGCTCAATGTACAGTATTCCGCCGAACCCGCAAGCAATATCACCGCCGCGATTTCCGCCGCGATTTCCGAATACGAAAAATGGCAGGATAACGTAATCGGGCGCGCTTTCAATCCGGATCGCCTGATGGCCTCTATTTATCAGGCAGGCGCAACGCGCGTACTTTGGGGAACGGGCAGCAGCTTTAACGGCGGGAAGGTGGAGTATACCGCCATCGCCGCGACCAAACGCTGCAAGGGCACGATCACGCTGGCGGTGATTACGCCATGATTGATTTTCGCATCGAGGAATTGACCCCTAAATTCATCCTGCGGGACAGGACGGGGCGCGCGCTGGCAAAAGGAATCGAAACGGCGCTGAAAACCATGTGCGGCGTTGTAAACGACGGCGTAAACGCTGTTGTCAATGTGGATATCATGCCGGAATGGAGGCTTGACGAGCTGGCGTGGGAAACCAATTGCCTATACGATTACGGCGCGGATATTACGCAAAAGCGGCGATGGATCAAAGACGCCATACCGCTTTACCGCGCGTTCGGCACGCCTAGTTCCATTGTGCAATATCTGACCGGGTATTTTGATGATATTGAGGTTGAGGAATGGCCGGGGTATAACGGAAGCCCCTTTCATTTCCGCGTGACCGTATCGGGCAAATGGACGGACGAAAACGAAGCATGGGCGCGCAGGGCGATAGCGGCCTCCCAAAACGTGCGCAGCGTGCTTGACAGCCTGCGCATCGGCTGTAAGTGCCAGCTTGGGATAACCGCCGAGGGCGAAACGCTGACGCGCTTCGCCTATCCGATGACGGGGCCGGAGCATTGGGCGGGCTGCTGGCCGCAGCAAAGCATGCTGGGCGCGCTGGATGAAAGCGGGAAAGCTGTCATGCGGACGGAGGAAAAAGACCACAGGTTTAACTATCCACTCACGGGCACCAAACCGCAGGAAAACACGCTGGGCGTACTGGACAGCACGCGGACGGCGCTTGCTGGCAAGGCAAAGGACCATGCTTTTTTTTATCCCATGACAGGCGTCGGAAGTCAGGCGGGGACGTTCCCTATGGAGAACATGACCGGGGTGCTGGACACCGACATTCGAGCCGCGGAGACGGATGAACGATACGCCGTAATTTCCTACAAATTATGCGGCGAGGATGACTAACGAGAAGGAGGATTATATATGGCGGACGTATTCACGCTGGACAGCGCCTATCTTGCCAGGAAGCGAACGGAGATGAAGAACGATATCTCCTACGCGCGTTACCAGGTGGGAAGCACATGGTATCCGGCCAAAATCGAAAAGGCGGACGTGCTGGCGGACGGGCGCGTGGAAGCGACGTTCATCATCGACCATACCGTGAGCGGCGACATCACGGTAACGGGCGTTGAACTGTATGACCACAGCGGCAGACGGATCGGCGGCAAGACGGTGAATATCACGCGGGCGAACGCCACGGAGGGCATTTTGTATGTCTGCCGGTTCAGCTTGTTCCAGGTAGTCGAGAACACGGGCAAAACCGGCGCGTATGACGCGCTGTAAGGGGGAAATAGCGATATGGCTTATGATCGAACAAACTGGAAGGATCATGCGGTCGAAAGGCCAAGAACGTATACCGAAGTCACCAACGCGGACGGCAGCAAGACATATACCCCGTCGCCGGGGGAAGTGTTGCAGCAGGGCACCCCGCAGAGCGCGACCAACTTCAATCACTTAGAGGAAGGCTTGCAGCATTTCAGCATCGCCTTTGATATGCTGTATACCATTACGCAGGCGCAGGCGCGGGAGATCACTACGCTCAAGGAGCAGATGGCGGCTCTAACCAAAACGTAACCCGAAGGGAGGAAAAAACCGATGGATGAAAATGAAATTAACACCATCATGGAAAACATCGACCCCATGCCCAGCCCCAGACCTGAGCAGTGGGCCGAAGAAGAAGCCGAACGCAAGGCGCGGGAGGAAGCCGTCCTCGGCCCGGCCCGCAGGGCCGCCCAGCAACGCGCGGAGAGCGCGGCTATCATTGCCGAGCATGACGATCTGCTGGCCGACGTGCTTTACGAGATCACTATGACCCAATTCGGAGAGGAGGTTATTTGACATGGCATACAGGCTGATGAAACGGATTATCGAACGCGGCGGATATGACAAGGCCGCGACGATGGACAAGCTGGACGCTTTTCTCGCCGCCGACCGGCTGACGGCTAAGGAGTACAAGGAGCTTGCGGCTTTGATCGGCAATGAATAGTCTCTTAGACCGCGCGGCCCTGTTAATGTTTAAGCGGCAATGCCGCCGCTTGAAAGGATTGGAGATAATGAAAATGACTTACAAATTGATGAAGCGTATCATCCAGAAGGGCGGCTACGACCGCGAAAACACCCTGCTCAAACTCGACGTGTTCCTTATGGCCGACCGCATCACGCCGGAAGAATACCAGGAGCTTGCCGAGCTGATGGGCGGTGAGGCGAATGGTTAATTCTCCGCTGGAATTTCTGGCGCGGCAGTACGGCAACGTAGTACGGTACGACGCGGAGGGCGTCCCGTCCATCTTCGTAAAATTCCCGAAGATGAAATCCAAAGACCTGCATCCTTCCCTCCCGGATCACACGCACCCGGCTTTCATCATCAACGGGCAGGAACAGGACAGCATTCTCATCGGCAAGTATATGGCCTCTGAAATAGCCGCGGACGAAAGGCTTTACAGCCTGCCGAACATGCCTCCGCGCGTATCTCTTGGCGCTGACGAGTTTCTTGCCCGCATGCGTGATTTTGGCGGCGGGGTTTCCGGAAAGACGGCTGCGGACAGCGGGTTTCTGCTCTTATTGGCCCTGAAAAACGGCTGGAATCCAAGTGGCAACACGAATTATGGAGCGCATTATGCGGACGCGGACGGTTATATGCTTGGACAAGAGGTCAAGGCTGGCGATCTGAAAGGTTTTCGCGGCTGGCTGTACGAATGCCTGATTGCCCATACCACCAGCGCGGAGCTGGTTCCCGCCGCCGCGCCCCGCTATTGGAAACGGATCAAGCTGGTCGGCGGCACCCCGTCCGATCCGGCGCAGTACAATGCCGACAACCACTGCCAGGGCTATAACACCTTAACCGGCACTGGCCCGCTTTCCTGGTATCTGGACGGTACGCCTGGAAGCCTCTGTGATATCGTTGGCAACGCTTATGAACAAGATTATGGCTATCGTATCGTTCGTGGCGAAATCCAGATCATGGAGAACAACAACGCCGCCCACCCGGACGCAGACCTTTCGGCCAACAGCGCCGCGTGGAAAGCCATTCTGCCGAACAAGGACAACTACGGCTATACCCTCGTCGCGCCCGGAACGGCGGGAACGCTGCATTGGACTTGGCAAAATAACAAGATCACGCTGGACACGATGGAACCGGTTTTTGATAACGAGAAAAGATTGACGAAGTTTAAAGACCTAACCGCGAATACGGCGCATGTGCCTTATGTCCCGTTTATCATGCGCGAGCTTGGGTTATTTCCGGTTTCTGGTGACAGGTCACAAGGATATGTCTACATTTCTTTTACAGAAGCGGAAACGCTTCTCAGGCGCGGCGGCTGTTTCAGCACCGGTCAGGGCGCGGGTTTAGGCTGTTTAGGCTCAACCAGTATTCGCCCGGCAGTTTCTGAAATCTATTCCGCCCGCCCCCGTTCCCTTGAATGAAATGAGAAACAAGGAGGGTTTAAATGAACTACTCGCCATTGGAATTTCTGGCGCGGCAGTACGGAAACGTTGTGCGGTACGACGCGGAGGGAAATCCGTCCATCTTCGTAAAATTCCCGAAAATGAAAAGCCGCGACCTTGACCCGTCCCTACCCGATCACACGCACCCGGCTTTTATCATCAACGGGCAGGAGCAGGACTATATCCTTCTTGGCAAGTTCAAGGCCGCCGCCTTAACCGGGAACGGCAGCGACGGAAAAACGCTGTACAGCCTGCCAAACATGCCCCCCGCGCACAGCCGCAGCGCCGATCAATTTCTGACCCAGCTCCGCGCCTTTGGCAGCGGGGTTTCCGGCATGACCGTGGCCGACCGAGGCTTTCTGCTGCTGCTTGCGCAGAAAAACGGTTGGAATCCGGGCGGCAACAGCGATTGCGGCCATTGCTACAAGGACGCTCCGCGCTGGCAGAGCGCAAAGACCGTCATAGCCGGGGATAAACGTGGATATGACGGATGGCTCTATGAAGCGCTGCAAGCTCACGCGACCAGTCTTGAATTATCCCCTGACAAAGCCCCGCTCCATTGGAAACGTATCAAGCAGATCGGCGGAACGCATGCCTACCCGAACATCAGGGAAACGAGCGGCGACAATATCGGCCTGCATCCGCTGACGCTCAACGGCAGCGGGCCGCTGGATTGGTATCTGGACGGTACGCCTGGTAGCCTGTGCGACATCGTAGGCAATCAGTTTGAGCAGGATTATGGATACAGGCTTGTTGGAGACGAACTGCAAATCCTTGAAAACAACAACGCCGCCAGCCCGGACGCAGACCTTTCCGCCAGCAGCGCCGCATGGAAAGCCATCCTGCCCAACAAGAGCAACGACGGCTATACGCTGGTCGCCCCCGGCACGGCGGGCACGCTGCATTGGACGTGGCAAAACAGTAAGATCACGCTGGACACGGTGGAACCGGTTTTTGATAACGAGTATCACGGAACGAACTTCAAAGACCTTGCCGTGAACAGCGTCAACCTGCCTTACGTTCCCCACATCGTCCGCGAGTTAGGTCTTTTCCCGACCACGGGCAGCGCCATGAAGGGATACTATTACGTGCGGTTTTCAGCAGACGAGCGTTATCCCCGGCGAGGCGGCTATTACGACGCGGGCGTTGAACTTGGCCTGGGCTACGAGCATTGCCGCCATCCGCGCTCCCACTCGAATTTGTACTTTGGCGCGCGCCCACGCGCACTTGCGGACGCTTGATTGCGGCAGCGCGAGAATACGGGAGGATGCCTGATGAGCAAGATCAACAGAGATAAGCTAATCGCCTCATTTGAGGAAATCATCGGCTGGCCTTATGAAAGCCCCGGCACCAATGACAAAAACGGCATTGACTGCTCCGGGGCTTTTGTGCGGGCGTACAGGCTGCAAGGGGCCGGCATCTATCACGGCAGCAATACGATCTTTCGTAAGCATTGCAGCATCACGGGGAAGATCGAAAGCGCCGCGGATTTTATCCCCGGCATGGCCGTGTTCAAGCGACGCGACGACGGCGGCGAACCGTCGAATTATCGCGGCGACGGCCACGGAAATCTCTATCATATCGGATTGGTTTGCAGCATTAAGCCGCTGCGAATCATCCACGCGACTACGCCCGCCGCTAAAGCCGACAGTAAAATCGGGAATTGGGGCTATTGGGGCAAGCTCTCCGACGTCGATTACGGCGGAGCCATTGAGGATACCCCTGCGCCAGACAGCGGCACAGTCAACCCAGGCAGCACAGATACCGGCTCCGAATCAGCGATTGTTACCTCCGGCAACGGCTTTCCGGTCAAGATGCGGAACAAGGCCAGCACCAACTGCAAACTTTTCTGGAAAATCCCTGTCGGCGCGCAAGTTCGCGTCCTCGAACGCGACAATCCTTCCGGCTGGCACAAAATTCGGTACGATGGCCGGAACGGGTTCATGCAGGCCAAGTTTCTCTCCGACAGCATTGACGGTACGGAGGACGCGCAGCCGCCATCCTCCGAAAGTGAGAAGCGGTATTACGTCACGATCTACGGCCTCAATCAGACGGAGGCGCTTGAACTTACGGCGCTTTACGACAACGCGGTCATCAATGAGGAATGAGCTAACGCCGAAAGCTAACGTGCGGCCGTGATCGCCGATTCGGCTGGGTGGGTTAGCGTGAATACTTTAGGGCAGGGAGGTTAATCCAATGGGCATTGAAAGCGTTCCCGGCGAAGGTTGGGTATGGTTTATCGTGGTGGTGCTGATTCTGCTGAACATGTACAACGTGATTTCCACAGCGCGCAGGAACGCGCGGGAGGAAAAGAAGCGGCGGGAGCAGCCGACAAGTGAAATTGTGAAGAAGCTGGACGATTACGCCAAGTATCTTGACAACGACAAGCGGCGGCTGGACGACCACGACCGGCAGCTAGGCGATATGCGAAGCGGCCTGATGGCGGTTTGCGCGGGCGTACAAGCGCTGCTTGAACATGAGCTTCATAACGGGAACACCACCGAAATGAACGAGGCGAGCAAAAATATTGACAAATGGCTGCGGGAGCGGCCCTTACCCCGATGAAAAGGCGTGGTTGCTGAAAAAGGGATGGCAGACGCGCCTTTTTTCATAAAATTTTTGAGGAGGAACAAACATGAGCATTGATCTAACCCCCGTATTTCAAGCGGTTATTACGCTGCTGGCGGCGCTTGTAACCTACAAGCTGATCCCGTGGATCAGGAGCAAAACCACACAACAGCAGCGGGCGAACATTACCGCCGCCGTGAAGGTGGCTGTATACGCCGCCGAACAGGTCTATGGGGCCGGTAACGGCGACCAGAAATTGGCTTACGCCATTTCTAAGCTGCGGGATGCGGGCTATGATGTAAACAAGGATATGATTCGAGAAACGATTGAAAAAGCCGTCTACGAAATGCAGGAAGCGCCGCTGTTTGCTGATGCTGTGTATCCTCTGGCGCAAACGGGGGACGATGGGGCGGAGGAAGAAGCGCGGATACAATCTGGCGAGAGGTAGGTCCGCAAGAACGCAAGCGGCCAATGCCGCGCGCTATGCCCACGGAGAGGAACGCCTTTCCGTGGGCATTTTCTTTTGACCTTTTCTATTTGACATATTGACAGGGAGTGAAAACACAATGAATAAGCGGCAATGGAAGAAAGACGCCATGCGGTGGAGGCGGATGTTTGAACAAATGAATGCGTTTGTCCTTGCGCACACGGAAAAGACGTGCAATAGCTGTACCTCGCAAACAGGATACCCCTATGCGCCCGGGTGGGGCGAGCCTGTGCGCTGGAACTGCCCGTTTTTTCGAGGAAAGGCGGATGAGGAATGAACACGGTGCAGCCGATCCGGGACGAGGAGGCGCTGCGGCGATGCTTCGAGATCGCCCGCGAGCACGACCGAAAGCGGAAGAAGGGCGAAATATGCTGGGAGCTGCTTTTGTCCATCGGGTTTTCCACCAGCCTGCGGATCAGCGACATATCGCGGATGCGCGTGCGGAACATCGTGGGCGCGGAGCGGGTACAGGTCAAGGCCAAAAAGACGGGCAAGGAAACGAACATCTACGTCAACCGCGAGGCCCGTAAACGGATCGAACGGCTTCTGCGGGACAGGCCAATGGATGAGCTTGTGTTTCTGTCTCGCCAGAAAGACCGGGAAACGGGCATGCCGAGGGCCATCACCCGGCAGCGGGCTTACCAGATTATCAACCTCATCGCGCGAAAAGCGGGGATACGGGACAAAATCGGATGCCATACGATGCGCAAGACGTTCGGGTATCGGTACTACAAGGCGACCGGAGACGTAGTGAGCCTGCAAAGGATACTTTGTCACTCGTCCAGCCGGGAAACGCTCTTGTATATCGGCGTGATTCAAGAGGAAATCGACAATTCATTGAGGGGGTTTAAGACGGTATGGTGAGACTTGAACTTAGACCCATTTCCCTAAAAGAAGCAAACGCCTTTGTAGAGAGATTCCACCGCCACCACGGCCCGGTTGTCGGACATAAGTTTTCAATCGCTTGTGTTGACGGCGCAGGAATAATTCGCGGCGTCGCTATTGTTGGCAGGCCAGTTTCACGGTATCTGGATGATGGCTTAACGCTTGAAGTGAACCGGCTCTGCACCGACGGGGTGCGGAACGGCTGCTCCTTGCTCTATGCGGCTTCATGGCGTGCCGCACAGGCGTTGGGCTACAAGCATATGGTTACATACATTCTTGATACCGAGAATGGAGCAAGCCTGCGCGCTGCCGGATGGGACTACGACGGGATAGCGGGCGGGAAGAATTGGACTGGCGAGAGGTACAGACAGCAAGAAATGTTTCCACAAATGAAGATTCGATACAGTAAGCACACAAAGGAGAACGCAAATTGAATATCGGCCTACACGACGGCGACAGTACCAGTTTTCCGAACCTAGCCTTGATGAAGCTATCAGCATGGCACAAAGCGCGCGGCGATACGGTGGAGTGGTGGAACCCCCTTCTTTCGTATGACAAGGTGTACTCCAGCAAAGTATTCACTTTCTCGCCGGTCAACCCCTATCTTCCGCCAGACACTATCAAGGGCGGAACTGGTTACGGATTGTATAACGATCTGCCGCATGAAATAGACGGGATGCAGCCGGACTATTCGCTGTATCCTGATTGCGGCCACGCCATAGGCTTTCTCACGCGCGGGTGCATACGCGATTGCCCGTGGTGTGTCGTACCGCGCAAGGAGGGCGCGATCCGGCCTTATCGGACGTGGCGCGAGGTCAAGCGCGAGGACACCAGGGACATCGTATTCATGGACAATAACGTGCTTGCGTGCCCGCACGGGATCGAGCAAATACAGGATATGGCCGGGGAAAACGTGCGTGTGGACTTCAACCAAGGGCTTGATGCGCGACTGATTACGCCAGAAGTAGCCGTATTGCTTGCGCGGCTCAAATGGATTCGCTTTATTCGTATGAGTTGCGACACGGATGGGATGCTCCCGGTCGTATTGGAAGTCGTGCGCCTGCTTAGTAAAAACGGGATAAAGCCGTACAGGGTGTTTGTCTATCTGCTTGTTCAGGACATTATGGGGGCAGAAAGACGCGCATTGGCTCTCCGAGATACCGGGGTAGAAGTATTCGCACAACCCTACCGTGATCTCGAACATAACATTGAGCCGACTGCGGAACAAAAGGCATTCGCACGATGGGTAAACATGAAAGGCATATTCAAACAATGCGAACGGTTTGCTGATTACGATACGCGCATCAGGAGGAAAGTACATGAATAGTTTTTCGAGCCTTCTTATCATCTTGTGCATTCAGTTCGGCGTTTGCGCCGTTATGCTGGCGGCAATCTGGATGGGTATCAAGAAAGACGATCAGTGGAGGGATAAGTACCTCAAAATGGCAAAGAGCATCCCCTTTGACAACGACCCTCTGCGCATGGTGGTCATGGCGTTTCGCACACTGTATCCAGACAAACAATTTCGGGCGCAGATTGCAGAAGAATTATGCGATGAGAGCGGTAAAACGGTTTATGGCGAAACGGTATTCCCAGATGACGGCGGGTGCGCCGAAATCATCGTTGCGGGCAATATACCCTATCAAAGCGTGGTGGAGGTATTGGCGCACGAGCTGGCTCATGTGGCAGCCGGATGCGATTCGGAGCACGGCGAGGCGTGGGAGGCCGCCTTTGACGCAATCTATCAGGAATACAATGCCATAGGCAACCGGCACATCAAAGAAAGGATGGAATCACAGCAAAACACAATCGAACGTTAAACACATTAGGAGGATAACGGCATGAAATACAAAACGATATACGCCGATCCGCCATGGATGGAGCGCGGCGGAGGAAAGATTAAACGCGGTGCGGACAGGCATTACCCGTTAATGAAAACGAGGGATATCATGGCGTTACCTGTGCAGGAGCTGGTTGCCCCTGCTGGTTGCCACCTGTACCTGTGGACGACAAACAATTTTCTGCCGGACGCGCTGCAAGTCATTAAAGCATGGGGATTTGAATACGTCACCATGATAACGTGGCTCAAAGACCGGCAGGGCCTTGGACAGTATTACCGGGGCCTGACAGAGCATTGCATCTTTGCCCGAACAAAGAAGTGCCTGCCCTATAAACTGCTGGAAGGGAGGCGTTGTCAAGGCGTTACCGGTTTCATGGAATCCAAAGGCGCGCATAGCGCAAAGCCAGACACTATGCGCAAAATGATTGAAAGCGTTAGCTATGCGCCGCGCATAGAACTCTTTGCGCGTGAGCCTCATGGCGGCTGGGACGTGTGGGGAAACGGAGTGCAAGGCGTTCCGTTTGCGGGGGGTACTGATTTTTGATGCAGCCTAAGACATTCACACTCTACAAGATATACAGCGCTGATATATTGCTGTACATTGGACGCACAAAACAGCCATTGCAAAGCCGGATTCGCGGGCACCTGTTTTCAAAACCCATGCACAGAATGATCGACATCGACCATGTGAGCCGGATCGAGTACGCGGAGTTTGCCACCGAGGCCGACATGAACCTGTACGAAATCTATTACATTCTCACCCTCAAGCCGCCGCTGAACGTCGATGACAAGACCAAAGATTATCCGACCGTCACACTGCCGGACGTTTCATGGCATGAGTTCCGTACTCCTTTATGGGGCAAATGGGCAAACCAGTTACACGCGGAACGGGCGCGCGGGGAGGAAATCAGGCTTCGACTTCTCGCCATCGAGCAGGAACGGCATATTATCCGAGGCAAATATCGCGTCGGAGAAATCACACAGGATGAACGCGATCAGGCTATGGAGAGCTTGAACGCGGAGAAAAAGAAACTGGCGGCGGAAAAGGACAATTTACGCTGGTGATGAGGTACACATAGCCGGGGCTTTTCGCTCCGGCGTTTTTATTATTGCGCCTATTTTGCGGATCAAGGCGTGGCAATACGGATCAGAATGCGCGCACGGCGTATCAAAAGCGCAGACGTATGCGCTTATTGCATATTCCAGCGGCGCGGCGGGCGTTAGTTTGACATAATTTCATATGGTTAAATAGGGCTTTAAAACCCAGGCAAAAAACAGGTGCATATATAGGAAGCGAAATTTCGCAAGCGAGTTTAACACTATCTCCTATTATGACAAACACAGAAAGACAAAAAAGAAGGGCGCTCCCACACGCGGCAGGAGCGCCCAACAGCTTCAAGGATGATAACCCGACTGCTGGATAACGCGGTTAAATAGCGCCGAGAACCGGAGAGAATAAGGCTCGCTTTGAACAACCGCAGCACAAATGTTATAAACTTCGCTGGATGCTTGATAGTACAGTGTATAAATTCCATGCCATAATTGCGGCGTTTTTAGCCCTGTACCGACATAATCATGCAGAACGCGATTTATACCCTCTATCACGCGAAGCGCGCCGAATATCCGTAGGCGAAGGGCGGGATATGATGTGCCCCGCCTATTTATTTTTATTGCGTAGTCCAAACTGCTATGACATTGAATAATTGCGCGCGCAAAACTAAATGGGTCTTGTACGCTTGGAAATATCCTATCTGCATCGCTTCTCCCGGCAAATCCGTAGGACAAAGCATATTTTTGAATACGCCGGGTAAGTTTTAAGCAATACATAACCGTATCGTTTCGTGAATGATGAAGTTGAAACACTTTTCCTCCGTTCTGAATAGCAAGATAGTCCGCAAAATGTCGATCTTCATTGCGGACCAGCAGTCGTTTACCGCTGATCGTGGCGGTGGCCCAGATGATACCCAGTCCATAATCATCCAACGGGACATCGCATTGCGCACATATTGGGACATGACCGGCCGCAAGCCTTTTTTGCGATACTTCCACGGTATCCCCGCACTTGCACCGTAAAAGCCAAACTACGGAACCGTTTAATCTGATATCCATTTCTTTTTCCACTCGATATGTGCCAAACAATCGCCCTGAAAGATCGCATTTTCCACCCATACATACCTCCGCAAAAAGGCGGGGAGGGTTTGATACCTCCCCGTCCTTTCGTTAGCTGATTTTGCTCTCAATGTACGCAGATGTGCTTATGCCAGCCTTAGCCGCCTCGCGCTTGATGTTTTCGATTAGGCTCTTTGGCAGGCTGATATTCAGCGCCACACGCTCGCTATCCTCTGCCACCTCTCCAAAAATCGCCTCGTATTCGTCCGCGGTCAAATGCTTCTCGGCCCACTCACGCGCCTCATTGACGGAAATAGGAGTGATGGCTTCTCCGCCGCTCCATTGGTTCTGTCCTGTTGTAATCGAATACTTGCTCATGGGCCCTCCTTCTCCGTAAAGAAAAAATTCGCCCGTGCGCTTCTGATACAATTCCTCCAACCAGTATTGAAAATCGCTGCTGTTGGAATAACTGTCATAGCCCTTGCGTTCAGCCTTTTCAGTGTCATACATCTTCCCGTTGATAATCTTTTTCATAGCAATACCCCTTTCATATTGTGTTCAGGAAAACAGCACGCCTATTTGTGATAACTCCATATTTACGCTTCTTTCGCGTGATCTTGTTGTAAGTGTATCATAGAGTTTGCGCAAAGTCAAGTTCTGAGTTTGCGCAAACTCTCATGCGGCGTTACCGATCCGGCTGCCTCTCGATTCGTCACAGCTTATTTTGGGCGAAGCAGAACACTTCCGCGCAGGCTGTCATAATGCTGTCGGCGCTGACATTGACGTAATACCGGTATCCGTTCGCGCAGGTGATAACCATATACTGATCGCCGATCATCAGGCGGTTTCCGCGATTGTCGGTGGAATACTGCGGCATTGCCAGCGTTGACATATAGGCATCATCCATGACGAGATAGGCGCAATGCGCGCCGGATACACGCTGCATGATTTCGCTGATGCTCTGCGCGGCGAGGGTCATTTGTTGGTTGTACTGCTCCTGGATCATACGATACCTCCTTGCCCGCGTACAATGCCCACGGGCGGGCGATTTGAAATGGCTTACGAGCGGTTTTGTCAGTTTTCGTATGCGTAGATTTCGTTGCGCCGCTTATATTCTAGCCATGCGAAGTATTCTTCCTCGCTCATGGGTTCCGGGCGCTGTACGTCAATGTGTTTCTCTTGCCCGAATATAACAAAGTCCCAATTAGGGGCGCCTTTAAGCATCGGCCCCGCTATGATTTTGGCGGGGATGTGCGGGTTGATTGACGGTATTGAGATATATACGAGGTACAGATTGCTGTCGTAATAGTAATCGCTGGCAATATACCGTTCTTCGTCGTCCGTCCACTCAAGTTCGCTGATATAGTTGGCAATTTCTCCGTGCACGGCTATGCGCGTAGGGGCAATTCTCTCGTTGCTCATGTCGTAAAGAATCATGTCTGCGGTGGGGCCGTGTTGCTTGTCGATTGAGAAAACCGAAATCAGCCCGGAATACTTGTAAAGTCTATTCATGGTAAATCCTTTCTGCCCGCGTATCAGGCCCACGGGCGGGCGGTGAAATAGTTTCAGAGCGTTACTTTTCGGCGCGCTCGGCAAACTCCGCCAGCGTGACCGTTTCGGGCGCACTCCTGAAAACCGTGCCGTCGTGTCCGTCGCAAATGCAAAGCACCCATTCGTCGTTAGCGTACAGGCGCGGACGCGGCTTGCGCACGATGGGTTTTTCACCGTCCGTTTTCAGCGTTACGCTTTTTTCCGTGGTCTTGATAATCACATACTCGACTGGCTCATAACGAAGCGTTTTTCCATTCCAACGATGCACATTGAAGGTATCGCCGACCGCGAAGGGATGAGGATCGCGCATGGTTTCCGTTGATACGATCCTTTCAATTTCCGCGAATGCTGCCGACAGCGTGCCATTCGCCGCGCCCCCTTCCAAAATGCGGATTGTCACGTTGATTTTTCCGACGTTTACCACCTCGCATTTGCCCCACGGCTTGACGAGCACCGTATAACCTTTTTTGATGTTATCGGGGGAGAACTGTACGCCTCCGACAGCGTCCATGCAATCCTGATAGTATGCGAGCTTGTCAAACTGGGTATCAAGGCGGTCAAGCAGAGAATCAAGCGATTTCCGCACGTCCCCGGCAGTAATCATCGTTCCGTCGAACCGCTTGACTTCCTCGCCTTTTTCAATGCGCTCAAAAGTGCTTTCCCGTTCCTCTACGGCCTTTTTCAACGCGCGTATTTCCTTTTCCGCGTCCTTGATCCGTCTGTCAATAAATCCTCGGTCGGTCGGGCGTGTGCCCGCCGCCGTTTCACGGGCGATTGTGGCGCGCTCCTGGTAATAGTCGCTCTTGCGGTATTCGTCCATTCCACGCTCAAAGGCGGCAAACATCTTTTCGCGCCGATGGGTGAAAGCGTGTCCGGCGCTGCTGTTGATGTTGGGCTGCGTGAAAAAAGCGATGTCGCCGTGCATATGGTTTATTGGCTCTTGGAGCGCCGCGCCGCGCTTCTGCGCGTTTTCGGCGTGTTCCTCATACCGTTCCGCGCGCGCCTCTGCGCGTTCCGATTTGCGCTGCATCTGTTCGGCAAAGCTGATTTTCTCGCCCGTTTCGCCGCCGTCCTCGCTTCCGAGACTTTCCGCGACGAGGCGAGCGCGCCATAGATTCGGGTGCTTCGCGCGGCTCACCCATGCGCCCGTTGAACGGCTCCACAGGAATGCGCTCTTGATTGCGTCTTTCGACGCATCCGGGAGCGCGTCATACTCGGCGCGGTCAAAGTGCAGCTCCAGCTTCTCGGTTTCTCGGTTGTGAAAGTGTTTCATCGTGTTTTGTCCTCCCTTGTGTGATGATTATGCGCAATACCGGTCTGCGAACGTTTGCAGCGTGTAGGTTTTCGGCTCGTCAATCGCTTTCGGCGGCGTTTTCCTGTTCAGCATGGCGACAAACTGCGCTTCGGTGATCTTGCGAACCTGACCGATCCAGCGGTCGGCCTTGTCCAGTTTTCCCATGCCCGGCTTCCTGCCCACGACAAGCAGCGTCGTTCCTGCGGGCATAGTGTCAAAGGCTTTTCCGTCTGCCGCTTGAACGGCGGCGATTGCTTCCGCGCGGGTCATACCCGTAAGCGTGCCCGTAAAGGCAACGGATTGACCTGCAAAGGGTTTTGTGCCGTCCTGCAACGGTTTCGGCTCGCTTTCCGGGGCAGTCGAAACAGGCGACGACGTACACACCGGCGCGCCGGGCTCCTTGCGCGGCCTGCCGCGCTTGCGTTTTGGGACTTGCGCCTTGCTTGCCGCTTTCGCGGCTCGGTCGCGCTCGCGCTCCGCTTTCGCGGCGGCCCGCTGCTCCTGTTCGGCGGCTTTCCGCGCCGCCTTGCGCCGATTGCGGATGCCATGCACGATAAGCGCGCCGGTTGCATAGGCGATACAGGCGAGATAGATATACAGGGCGTTCATGGCCTGCTCCTTTCTGCCCGCGTATAAGGCCCACGGGCGGGCGCTGAAAGGATTATGGTGCGTTTACGCGGCGGCGATGATTGCCAGGTCGCGCAGGCTGATTTCGGGTGCTTCTGGGTTTTTATGCTGCGCCGACGCTATGATTGTGGCGGCGGTCGGCTGTTCGTCAGTCTTATTCGCACGAACGGGAAGCAAAACGCCATCGCCGCGCTCGCTTGTGATATACAGCGGCGATAAAAGACCAGTAGAGTAAATCTTTGCATCAGGAAACACGGTCAGCATTTCCAGCAGAAAACGCGCGCTAACCACCGGCAAACCGCGCCCGAAGTCGTACAGCGTTGCGGCTTTTCTGCCGTTCTGCGCACGGTTCAACGCTATCCGCTCTTTTAAGTCTTTCACGCTGGGCGCTGGAATCAAAATATTTTCGCGCCGTCCAATCAACGGGTCGATGACTTCTTCCAGCGCAAGCGGCGTCAGCTTTTCGTCAATCATCGTGAGCGGAATCGCGGTTTTCAGGCGATATGCCCGGAAGCCGTCGCAGACGCATTGACGCCCGTTTTCGTCCATCCACGCGCCTTTCAATTTCTCTTGCGTTGCGCCCTTGAACATCTTTTCCATGATGGTTGCAACGTTTCCGCAGCCCTGCGTTTTTGCGGCGTCTGCGCGGACTTTTTCGGTTAGTCCGTCCGCGAGTGGGCGAAGCGCGAAGCGCGTTCCCGCATCCGTTTGGGGATCGTCAATCAGGCGGTTTACAGTTTGGAGCATTTGAGCGATTGTCATGGTGATTTGTCCTCCTGCGTGTTTATTTTTTGCGGCTATCCGCGACGCCTCCGCGAATACTCGCGGGGCGTTTCGGCCCGTTGCCATCGGGCCATCATCGGGCGGAACGGTTGCCGGGCGTTAATCCATGCTGTTAAAATAATGCGTTGCGTTGTCCGTCGTGTAATATATTTTCCGGTCTTTGTATTCGGGCGATCCTATCACGGGTTTGCCGTTGTAACCGCGCGATGTTCGGCGCGCTACTGGTTCGCGGTCGTTCAAAAATGCGTCTCGGACGGGCGCAAGCTCCCCCTCATAGCCGCATCCGGCTATGTTTCGCGCGGCTATCGGGCGCAAAAGCGCGGTACACTTTCCGCGCAGACCGACAACCTGGAAAAAGCTAATCAAGGTCATGTTGTAGCCGATGGATTGATAGAACAGGTCGCCGACGTGGACTCCGTGAATGTTTGGCGTACTTAACAGCTTTGCGCGCTGATACGCTAGGCGCGCGGCGAGTTCCTGCGCGTTCACGTCGCGGGCGCCCTTGTGTTTGTCAGGCGTTTCCACGGCGCTACAAGGCGCAACGGGGAACGAAATGACGTTGTTTTTCATGGCGTTTTGTCCTCCTGTGTGTTTATTTTTTGCGGCTATCCGCGACGCCTCCGCGAATACTCGCGGGGCGTTTCGGCCCGTTGCCATCGGGCCATCATCGGGCGGAATGTTCGTGCGCCGTCAACCACAGACGGCGCGGAGGTCGTGTGCCAGCGCCTGCGCAGCGCGGTATGCCTTGAACGTCAATTTTTTGTTCCAGGACTGGAGCATGGGCGACCAGTAGAAGCCGGCTTTTTCAACGGTGGCGCGAATCTTTGCGCTGGGATCGTCCTTGAAAATAACGCGCGTCCGCTCGTGATCTCCGTCGAAGAATATTTTCCAGCCGTTGCCCTTGATTTCAAGACCGATAAAGGGTTTTTCGGGGATCGGGCCGCGCGCCTGCTTCGGGTCGCGCTCCTGCTGGGCGGCAGGCGCGGGATCGAACGTTTGCGGTGCGTCCTGCTCCACGGGCGCGGCTTCGGGCGTTTTCGGCGCGTCCTGCTCCACGGGCGCGGCTTCGGGCATTTTCGGCGCGTCCTGCTCCACGGGTGCGGCTTCGGGCATTTTCGGCGCGTCTTGCTGGTCGATGGTCGCGGGCTGCTCCTGCTTCGCGGCTTTGCGCTCGTCTAGCTCTCGCTGGGCCGCCGCGAGAATCGCGGAGTGTTCGGGTTCGTTTGGCTCCACGCGGAGCCGCAATTTCACGGGGCGGCCGTCCTCCTGGACGGTCAGAAACGCATAAACTGTTTTGCTGGTCGGGTTGATGCTATATTCGGCGGGAAACTCCTGCCCGTTGCAGGTCACGGAATGGGGCGCAAAGGTGTAAACGGCTTTGTTTTCAGTGGTTTTCATGGTGGTATCCTCCTGTGTGTTTTTTTGCGGAGTTTTGGCTTTCCGCGACGCCGCCGCGAAAACTCGCGGGGCGTTTCGGCCCGTTGCCATCGGGCCATCATCGGGCGGATTTTACGTAATACGCAACGTTGCAATACTGTGTAGTGTCCCACCTGGGCATATCGACCGTATACCCTTCGCCGTATTTGCCCCTGTATGGGTACGCTGTTCGGGTTTCTGCCGTCGATTTGCGAGATACATAACCGCGCTTGCTGCCCGTGTGGATTCGTGTGTACCCGTTGTGCTCAATCTCTTGCTGTGTCATGGTTTATGCCTCCTGTGTGTTTTGTCGTCTTGCGACGCGCAAAACCCGCGCTTGTGTCGTGGGCTTTGCGCGACGCAAGGCTTACGCCTTGTGCGCAACGGCGGACTTTCCCAAGGCCCGCCGCGCCTCTCTGCACGCTTTCCCGTGCCGCCTATCGCACGCTTTCGGGTGCGCTGGGATTCGCTCGCGTTTCCGGCTCGCCTGCGCTTTCGCGCTTTTTTCGCCTGTTCCGGCTCTTAACACCTGGACTGGGGCGGGTTCACCATGCGTTGCCGCTATCCGTTTCGGTCGCTGTGTAGGCTTGCAGTTGTCAATGTGCGTTGCGGCGTTTCCGCTGCCGTCGTTCGGGCCGCTCGCCCTGCCGACGCTGATAGCATAGCACGGCCCCAAATTTCCGTGGGAAAAACCGGCCAACTTACTCCCCCCTACGGGGGGGAGTAAAAAAAATTCCACGCAGGCGCGCTTGCGCACGATGCAATATAGGCTTTTCGATTTTTCGCTCTGAAACGCTGCGAAAATCCTTGCGCCGTCTACGTTTTCGTCTGTTCCGACGTGCATTTTTTTGCTGTGCTGCTCGCGCTGGGCTGCCGATCCTCGCCGTCACGCTCGCCACGTTGGGCACTGCCGCTGATCCTCGCCGTCGCTCCTGGGCGTGTTCGCTGTACACAGCGCAGCGCTGGGCTGACCACGCGCCGCTCGCCATGCGCCGCACCGTCACGCCGCGCCACGTCGTGCCATCCGCGCGTCCCAGGATGCAACCCCCTACGGGGGTTGCTCTATCGCGCGTGAGGGCATGCCACGCATGACAACATCGGGGGCTTGGACGCGCACAACTCGATCACAAGCCCGCTTTCCCGCCCGCGTAGGTACTGCGCGCGCACGGCGCGTCCTATGCGGCTCGCCGTGACCCAAGAATTAGTTTACTGAGAGTAAGGTCAA
>DBGEOK010000014.1:0-17632 GCA_048370855.1 Candidatus Limiplasma sp.
CGAACGCGGCCCAAAAACGGGATTCCGAAGGGCGAAGCCCTTAGGCGGAGGGCTTGGGAGGCGGAGCCTTCCAACGCCGGGAACGCTTCCGCTTGGCGGGCCGCTTTCGGCTTGGGGGGAGAGGGCGCGGGGCCGCCGCTCCCCCTTCGTCAATTCATAATGACATACTTGGGGCGCGAACGCGGCCCAAAAACGGGATTCCGAAGGGCGAAGCCCTTAGGCGGAGGGCTTGGGAGGCGGAGCCTTCCAACGTTTCTTGAAGGCCGCGGGCCTGTTTTCCCGCGCGTTTTGATGAGGAGGTATAAAGAATGGGCATTCGGGAGGAACTGGAACGGGTCAGGCGCATCCGGCTGGCGGCGGGGGAGTGCCGCTGGCGGGCCGAGCTGTCGATGGATCTGGCGGCGCGCGGCATGGGCCCGCGGCAGGCGCTGAGGCTTGGCGGGACGGAGCACAACGCGCCCGTGGCGGAGTATGCGCCGGTATACGGCTATTGGCGGGATCGGGCGGGCGAGCTGTCCGGAAGGGCGGACCGCCTGTTTGAGGATAGGGCGCGGCCCGCGCTTCACGCGCTGACACCCGGCGCGCGGAGGTGCGTGGAGCTGTATTTCAACCGGGCGTGCGACTGGGACGAGATCGCGGACCGGACGGGGCTGACGGAGGCGGCGTGCCGCCGGGCCTGCGCCGGCGCGCTGCGGGAGCTGGAGCGCTTCGGCGGGCCTGGCCGCGCCGAGGGATGACCCGCGCACCAGCCCATCGGGGCGGCGGGGATGGCAAAGCCGCAGGCGGACGGGCCGCGCGCCAAGGGGCAGGCGGCTTTTTGTCAGCCGCATGGGAGCGGAAGGAGCATGGCGCACCAGCCCATCGGGACGGCGGGGATGGCAAAGCCGCAGGCGGACGGGCTGCGCGCCAAGGGGCAGGCGGCTTTTCGTCAGCCGCATGGGAGCGGAAGGAGCACGGCGCACCAGCCCATCGGGGCGGCGGGGATGGCAAAGCCGTAGCCGGACGGGCCGCGCGCATGGGGGCAGGCGGCTTTTCGCCGCATAGAACTGAAAAAAAGCACGGCGCGGCGCGCCGGAGATGAGGAAGGCGGTAGCGTGTGGGCGTGGATTGGAAGAAAATCAAACGGGAATACGAGCGGGGCGGCGTAAGCATGCGCGCCCTTTCGCGGCGGTATGGGGCGAGCTATTCCACCCTGCGCCGCCGCGTGCTCAGGGAGGGCTGGCGGAGCGGCGGTCCGGGCCGGGCGGAGGAAGGCGGCGACCGCGTGACGCGCATGCGGGACCTGCTGCTGGACCGCCTGGAGCAGGCGGCGGCGGAGCTGTCGCAGACGGCCGTGCGCCGCACACGCAAGGAGCGCGAGGTGGAATACGGCGATCCGGATACGCCGGGCAAGCCGACGCGCGAGGTCATCCGTGAGGAGGAGGCGCTGGAGGTGGCCAACACGCCCATCGACCGCTCCGGCCTGCGGCAGCTCGCGGCGGCGCTCAAGGACCTCAGGGCCGTGACGGACGCGGAGGAGGAGGGCGTGGAGGATCTTTCGCCCCTGGCGGCGCTGTTGGCGGTTGGCGGCGGGGAGGCGGCGGAGGGGGACGCCGCGCCTCCGCCGCGCGGCGAGGAGTCGGCGGGGGAGGAACGGGACGATGCGTAGGGAGCGGACCATTCCCTGGGAGGCGTTTGGGGCTAAGCACCGGCAATATATCGCGCGGTGGCGGCGGCCGGACGGGCGGCCCGTGCGCATGATGTGCGCGGAGGGGGCCATCCGCTCGGGCAAGACCATCGACCATTGCGTGATCGCGGCGATGTACCTGGAGACCTGCCCGGACAAGTATCACCTGGCCAGCGGCAGCACCGTCGCAAACGCGAAGCTGAACATCGGCGTGTGCAACGGCTTCGGGCTGGAGGCGCTGTTCCGGGGACGGTGCCGGTGGGTTCGCTACCGGGGCAGCGAGGCGCTGCTGATCGGCACGCGGACGGGGGAGAAGGCGGTCGTGTTTGCCGGAGGGGGCCGGGCGGACAGCTACCGCCGCATTTTGGGCAACAGCTACGGGCTGTGGATCGCCACGGAGGTCAACGAGCACTACGACGGCGAGGACAGCCGCACGAGTTTCCTGAAGGTGGCGGCCGGGCGGCAGCTTGCGGCGCGCGCTCCCCTGACGCTGTGGGATTTGAACCCCGGCTCCCCGGACGACCCGATTTACACCCGCTACATCGACCGTTACCGCGCCCTGTGCGCGGACCCCGAGGCGAACGAGGCGTTCGGCGGGTTTGTGTACGGCCATTTCACCATCGCGGATAACCTGTCCGTGACGCCCGCGCGGCGGCTGGAGATCGAGCGGCAGTACGACAGCCGGTCGGTCTGGTACCGGCGCGACATCCTGGGCGAGCGGTGCGTGGCGGAGGGGCTGTGCTTTCCGCGCTTCGCGGACGAACAGGAGCGCTGGACGCGGACGGAGCTTCCAGCCGGATGGTCCAAGGTCGTGATCGGGGTGGACTTCGGCGGCTCCGGCTCGCGCACGTGCTTTTGCCTGACCGGGTATGAGGACGGCTGCCGCCGGCTGACCGTGCTTTTGGAGGACGCGCTGCCGCCGGGGCCGGGCATCGGCGCGGAGGAAATCTGCGCGCGGTATACGGATTTTTACCGCCGGGCGCTCCGGCTGTGCGGGCGCGTGGACTGGACGCTGTGCGACAGCGCCGCCCCCACGATGATCAACTCCCTGGCGTCCGCCGCCAGGGCGGCGGGGCTTAACTGGCGCGGCATCGCCGGGTGCCGCAAGAACCCTGTCAGCCAAAGGCCGCGCACGGTGGACAGGCTGCTGACCTCCGGGCGGCTGCGGTTTGCGCCCGGCTGCCCCGAGACGGTGCGCGCCATCGCCGCGCTCCGGTGGGACAAAAAGAGGCCGGACGAGCCGGAGGACCGGAACCTCGGCAACATCAACGACCGCTGGGACGCCTTTTGCTATACGTGGCTGGATTTTGTGGAGCGGATTGACCGGGGGTGAGGAAAAATGGCAGCGTTTTACAAAGTGATTGAACGAAGAGGCAAAAGGGAGTAAACTATGGGCGGAAGGGGTTCGGGAAAGCGGAAAAAGGGCGCGCCGATAAGCGGCAAGGCGCAAAACAGGCGGAGCGACGCAAGGCGCGAAGGGCCATACACGATGAAGGGCATGGGCTGAACGATTGCTATCAGGAAATTTGAGAGAAAGCGAAGTCCATTTCAGAAGGGGAAACGTATGGAAAAAAAGACGTGGAAAATAGCAAGCGAAACCATGCAAGCCTTGTGCCGGACGCGGGTTGAGCGCATCTACCGCGCCGGTGAGATGCCGGTGGTGACATTTGCAAGCGCGAGCGGGCAAAAGTATCATTTTCATGGACAATGCCCGTTGCGGTTGACCTGGGACGGCGTCGTGCGGCTATCGGTCAACGATATGTTCCTTCCGCGCGAGGGCGTCGGAGAAGAGGATTTCGACGCCGAGGCGGAGGGGCGGAGCCGGTACGATGAATGCGCGGAATCCCTTGAAAAGCAAGGTCTTGTTGTAAAGCGCGTGACGGTGTCCCGCTATGGCGACCTGGAGCTGTGCTTTGATAATGGCGCGCGCATGACGGTGTTCACCCTCGGCGCGAACGAGGACGAGGAATGGCGTTTGATCGACGCCGAGCACAAGCGGCACTGGGTTTATCACGGAAACGGAAGCTTCGAGACGGAGGGCTGACGTGAAAAAAGCAATGAAATTGGCCCTTTTGCTATGCTGGGGGATCAGCGGCATTCCCTTCGCCCTTTCTGAACCTGTTTTTTTACCACTCGGGATCGCAAACGCGAACCAACGGCAGCCTGGCGGCGAGCTTCCAATTTCCGGCGACTTTTCAGCCGCGCCGCGGGAGGCTCAAGCCCTGGAAGCCATTCGAGAAGAAAATGTCCGCGATTTGTTTCCCGGCTATACCCTATATCGCTATGAAAGCCTGAACGATGGAACGTTGGCTCTGGCAAGCTACTATTGTCTATCGGACGATTTGCTCAAAATCAAGCGCGTAGATTTCGTAAAGGGCGGCGTGGTGATTTCCGAGGTGGACGCCCTGCCGCTTCCCCTTTCAGAAGGCGCGCTTCATCGTTTACAGACGGCGTCGTTTGACCGGGCGACAGACGTAAACGGGATGGCCGGAGCGCTCCGCGACGTTCTGGACATGAGCCGGATTCCGGTTCGGGGAAAGGTGCTGCAAGTGGATTTGCAGCGGGATTTCCTTGTCTTACTCGTTGAGGAGGACGAGGGAAATCGCAGGGTACAGTTGGTTTCCATGGCATCGGGCGGGGACTATCAGGTCTATGCCGCCACATCCGTATTGCCCGAGGGAACATCGCTTGACCTGTTCCACAGCTCGGACGGGGAAATCTATTTGCAATGGGACAACCAAAGGGTCGAGGCCGGTTACGCTCGAACCGATGAAAATCAATGGCGCTGGTCATGGTCCAGAGTCCCCGCGGAAGGCGGCTCCTTTGAGTACTCCGCCGTATTCTGCGGCGTCTCCATGCACGGGCCATGGACGGAGGGGAATAGGGATCACCTGCTGATTGGCGCGATGAAGAACGCCTCTCTTTGTGACGCTGACGTATCCCTGCTGCCAAAGACAGAGGATGAGCTGAGAAACGCGCTGACGCACGACGGATGGGCAACGGTCGACGCTCCGGCATCCGCCTTGCGGCTTCGCGTTGCGCCCGACGCCAACGCCGAATCGTTAGGAGAATTTTACAATGGAACGCCTCTGCGAGCGCTCGGGCAACGAGGCGAATGGACAAAGGTCTCCATTGGCCTGGACGGCTTGTCCGGCTGGATGACGACGCGTTATCTTGCCTTTGGGGACGGGATGGATCGAGTGAAGCCTGCTTTTCCTTCCAAAATATATTTGGAGGAGCTTGAAAAGCAGCAGCCGGCCTATCCGGCGCGGAAGCCGGAGGATGAAAAAAGCCTGGAGGGCGCGATTCATGTCGTCGGCGTTGTGGACGACGAGCTTTATATTCTGCTGACGAGCCTTGGGCACATCGGATATGTTCCCCAGGAGTGGATGTGGGATGGAAACGGCTAAACCTGAAACAACCAAGGAAGCGCCAAGGGAAGCCTGAACGGGCGCGCCGCGGGAACCTGACGCCCGCATGGCACAGGCCGGTCGCCTCATGCGAGGCCCTTTCCCGAGGCGGTTTTGTGATGGCGCCGGTCGGCAAGGATGATCGAGAAGCCGCCCGAGCGGGGATTCGGGCCGAAAACAGGCGGGCGTTCCGTAACATGCGGGGCGCTTTTGTTTTGCCCGGATGAGGGCGAGAACGGAAAAAATCAGGGAGGGAAGGGAATTGCTTCATTCGGCTATTGTAAGCGTGTTAAGCGACATGGGCTATGAGGTCAACCAGAGGCCGTACTCGGTGATCGAGCGCTGCGACCGGTGGTACCGCGCCGACGAGGAGCTGGAGCACGCCCGCGTGCGGGTGAACGGCGAAAAATACGAGATGCTCCAGATGGGCTTTGCCAAGCGCGCGTGCGCCGACGACGCCAACCTGTGCGAGGTTGTGGAGATCAACGCCGGAGGGGAGGGCCCGAACGCGCGGGCGCAGTTTGAGGCCGTCAACGGGCTGCTGGATCAAAACGCCTTCCAGACCCAGTACCGCAGGCAGTTGGAGCTGTGCGCGGCGGAGGGCACCGTGGCGTGCTACTGGCGGGTGGAGGGGGCGGAGGAATATCAAAACCCGGACGGCTCGAGGTGCTGCCGGGGCGGGACGCTCAAGCTCACCTACATCGAGGCGGGCGGCTTTATCCCGCTGAGCGCGGAGGGCGGCGAGGTGACGGAGGCCGCCTTCGCGGGGGATTCGCTGATACGGGGCGAGAGGCGGCATGTGCTGGTGGTGTGTACGCGGGAGCGGGAGGAAGCGGCGGCAAAGCGGAGCAAGAGGGCCAACGCTCTCGCCGCGCAGGCAGCCTTCCGCTATGCCTACCGCACCGTGACCTTTGACGAGGACTGGCGCGTGATTTCGGACGAGCGCGACGTTCTGGGGCCGGTCAGGCCGTTCGCGGTGATGCGCGTGGCCGCGGTCAACCACCTGAGGGGCATGGAGGGCTTCGGGCTGCCCAAGATCGCCGCCGCCATCCCGGTGCTGCGCGCGCTGGATATGGCGTTTACCGCCCTGTACGGGGACATCGACACGTCGGAGAAGCTGGTGCTGGTCAACGAGGTGCTGTGCAACTTCAAGCGCGTGGTATCGACCGTGGACGGCGTGGCGACGGAGCAGCTTGTGCCCATCACCCCCAACGAGCAGCTCCGGCAGCGCTTTGTGATGCTGGGGGCGGACAAGCTGCCCAGCGCCGACAGCGTGGTGAAGGAGATCGTGCCGGAAATCCGGGCGGAGAAGTTCCGCGGGGTGATCGAGCTGCTGCTGTCGCTGCTGTCGATGCTGTTTGGCTACGGTACGCGGCGGTACAGCTTCGAGCGCGGGCAGGTGGCCACGGCGACGGAATACATCGGGGAGCGCCAGGACCAGATGCAGGAGCTCAACCGCCAGCGGCAGGAGGCGCGGCGCTACATCGCGGACCTTGCGCGCGCGGGGCTGTGGTTTATGAACGCCTTCCTCGGCACGCAATGGGACGTGGACGCGCCGGTGCTGGTGGAGTTTGACGACAGCTACGTGACCGACCGCCCGGGCCGGCTGAGGGATATGCGCGACGACGTGCTGGCGGGCATCGGCGGGCGGTACGTGCGGGAGCTGTACCTGCGCGAGCGCTACAACCTGACGGAGGAGGAGGCGGCGGCCTGGGCGGACGCGGGCCGCGCGGACGGGGCTTGAGGGCCGGCGCGAACGCGCGGAGGCCGCGCGGGCAACCGGTCGCCGAGGCGGCGAGGGAAAGCGCGCGCCCGCCGCCGGCCGGCTCCCGGCCTTCCGGCGGAAGCCCCGGCCCCGAAGCCCGTTTGGAGGGCGGCGGCGTCCGTTTGGAGGGCGGTTATCAGCGTCCGGGCAAGCGCCGGGGCGCTTTTTCAACGCAAAAACCAACCAAAAGACTTGTCAGCACAGACGTTAAAAGCGTAAGGAGGCACACATGACCCGACAGGAAATGGAAAAGCTTTTGGCCGGCGGCACGGGCAAGGAGACGGTGGACGCGCTGCTCAACGAGATGCACGCGGAGATTAAAACCCACAAGGACGCGGCCGCCGCCGCGCAGGCCGAGGCGCAGGCCAGGGCGAAGGAGCTGGCCGAGGCCGCCGCCGGCGCGGAGGGCGCGCGGGAGCTCCAGGCGAGGCTGGAGGCGCTGCAGGCCCGGTATGACGCGGATGTTGAGGCCGCGCTGCAAAGGGCGGCGGACGCCGAATTCGGCGCGCTGGTGGACGGGGCCATCCGGGATCGCGGGGGCCGCAGCGTGAAGGCGATCCGCGCGCTGCTGGACCTGGACGCGCTGAGGGCGAGCGAGCGCCCGCGCGAGGACGCGGCCGCCGCCGTCGCCGCCCTGGCCGAGGGCCCGGAGGCCTACCTGTTTGAGGACGGGCGGCCCGCCCCTACCGGGGAAATCAGGAACATCGGCGGCAACGCGGGCGGCCCGCCCGCCGGGGACGAGGACGCGCGCATGCGCGCCGCAATCGGGCTTAAGCCCTGAGGCATCCGGGCCGCGCGCGGCCCGGCACGAAAAAAAGGAGGAAACCCTATGACGAACCAAAATACCATCGCGCAGTTCAAAAACTATGTGCCGCTGCTGGACGAGGCGTTCCGGGCGGCGTCGCTCACCAGCGTGCTGGAGAGCGAGCCGTTTCTGGCGCGGGCGAGCGCCGGCGCGCACGAAATCGTCATCCCCAGGATTTCGATGGACGGCCTGGGCGATTACGACCATGAGGAGGGCTACGCCCTGGGCGGCGTCAGCCTGACCACCGAGAGCAAGGCTTTCAACTACGAGCGGGGCCGCATGTTCGTGGTGGACAGCGTGGACAACGAGGAGGCCGCCGGGCTGGCCTACGGCCGGCTGGCGGGCGAGTTTATCCGCATGAAGGCGGCCCCGGAGCTGGACGCGGTGCGCTTCGCGGCCCTGGCGGCCAAGACGCCCGCTCAGAACCGCGCGGTACACGCGTCCTTTGCCGACGGCAAGGCCGTGTACGCCGCCATCAGCGCCGCCATGACGCAGATGGACGAAAACGAGGTGCCGCAGGAGGGGCGTTACCTGTTCATCACCCCCACGCTCCGCGCCATGCTGGACGCCATGGACAGCTATCAGAGCAAGGCCGCGCTGGACCTGTTCGCGGGCGTGGTGAAGGTGCCGCAGTCCCGCTTTTACAGCGCCGTGACGCTTTTGACCGGCGCGGACGACGACACCAACCGCGCGGGCGGCTATGTGAAGGCGGAGGGCGCGGCGAACCTCAACTTCCTGATCGCCTACAAGCCGGCGGTCATCCAGTTTACCAGGCATGCCGCCCCCAAGGTGGTAACGCCCGAGCAGAACCAAGACGCGGACGCCTGGAAGTTCGGCTACCGGGTGTACGGCCTGAACGACGCCTACGACGGCAAGCTGGGCGGCCTGTACCTGAGCAGCGCGGCGGCGCTGTCGTAAGGGAGGCGCGCGGGCATGAAGGAGCACAAGCCTGTGACCGTGGGGACGACGGCGGCAAGGCCCGCCGGGGAGCCCAAAAAGCCCGGGGGCAAGAACCCAAGGCCCAAAACGGCGGACGAGTGAGGAGGGGGATAGGCGGTGTACGGCGTAACCTGGGAGCGCTACCGCGCCCTGTACGGCGGGGAAGAGGACGCCTTTGAGGCGCTTCTCCCCGTCGCGGCGCGCAAGCTGGAGGCGATGACCGCCCGGCGGATTGCCGGCATGGAGCCGGACGACTGGCGGTACGGGCCGACGGGCGACGCGCTGTGCGCCCTGCTGAGCGCCATGCAGGCCCAGCGGGAAACCGGCCGGGGAGAGGGCGTGACAAGCGTGAGCAACGACGGGTACAGCGAAAGCTACCGGGCCGTCACGCCGGAGGAGGCGGAGGCGGAGCTTCGCGCCACCGCGCGCGCGTGCCTGAGCGGAACGGGGCTGATGAGCGCGCTATGAGCAATGCGTTGGCAAGCGACGTCATCACCCTGTACAACCATTTCCGCGACCCGGATACGAGGGCCGACCGCTGGCAGCGCACGGTGCTCAGAGGCGTGCAAACGCGGGAGAAGCTGGAGAAAACGGTTTCGACGGACGGAAAGCTTCTGCTGGCGCGGTCTGTGAGCGTGACCATCCCGGTAAGCGCGGACGCCGGCGGGCGGCGCTACCTGGAGCCGTCCGCCTTTGCCCAAAGCGAGGCCCGCGAGCGGTATTGGACGCTGGACGCGGCCCGAACCCTGGATGGGATGGTCGGCGGCGCGTGCGAGGCCGAGCTGGGGGACGGAACCACGCTGGACGACCTGGCGAGGGAGCGCGGCGTGCTGACCATCCGGGCCGTAAGCGACAACACCCGGCGCGGGCGGCTCCGGCATTGGAGGATTACGGCGGTGTAGGCCGTCGGACGGGAACGGAAAAAGGAGGGAATATGAGCGGAATCACCCTCAACGGGCGGCTGAGGCTGAAGGAGCCGTCCGAAATCATCAAACGGCGCGGGCTGGAGCCGGGCGGACGCGCCCAGCTCGCGGCCGCCGAGGAGGCGCTGCGCCTGTGCGCCCCGCGCCTGCCCAGGGGCGGCGGCGCGCTGGAGCGCTCCGCCGAGGCGCGGGAAGGCGGCGTTGCCTACCTCGCGCCATACGCGCGCAGGCATTATTATGAACCGGCGGCCTTTGAGGGCGCGCCCATGCGCGGCAACTATTGGTTTGAGCGCATGAAGGACGAGGGCGGGCGCGGCGCCGTACTGCGCGCCGCGGCTAAGGTATGCGGCGGCAAGCCCAAGCCCCGCTGAGGGCGAGGAGGGAGGACGAAACGTGACCGATGGGAACCCGGCCCCAACCGTGGGCCAGGCGCTGTGCGGCTGGCTGAGCGGCTTTGAGGGCTTTCTGATCGACGAGGACATCTGTACCGACCAGCTCGACGCGAAGGCGGCGGCCTACGGGCTGTACAAGACGCCGCAGGCGACCGTCGTCAACTACGTGGACGGCACGCGGGACGTGACGGCATACTACCGCTTTCTCGCCCGGCAGCGCACGCGGCAGGAGCGGTCCCGGCAGGAGAGCCAGGCGCTTTTGGAGCGCTTTGAGCAATGGGTGCGTAAGCGCGGCAGGGACGGCGAGCTACCCTGGCTGGGGCCGGGGCGGACGTGCCAGGGCGTGAGCGTGGCAAGCCCGTTTTCCATGGAGTACCGGGAGGACAGCGAAGCCGTGTACCAGCTTACGCTGGCCGTCAATTACATCGAGGCCGGGGCGTGAGCGGGGGCGAGGCGGAGGGCGGGGCGAAAACGTTTTGGCCCAAGCCGAAGCTCCCAAAGCTTTCGCCAAAGGCGAAAACAGTGCGCCCGTGCGGGCAGACCGCACGCCGCCCGGAAAGGCCGGGCGAAGTGATTTCATCGGGAGGGGCCGCGGCCCCTCCCAGCTACGCAAAACGAGGTCAGGCCGGGGCCGCCCGGCAGGGGCGGCAAACGACAAACCAGGCCGACTCATTTGGGGGGCGGAGGGCCGCGGCCCTCCGGGCTGCATTCCGAATCCAGCGACATGTGCGGTGGATTTGGAAGCCTTGCGCGGCAAGGTTTTCTTGCACGTTTCCCCGACCGCGCCGCAGGCGCGGGGGAAACGTGTTTTGACTGTTGGAAGTGTTTGCGGCAAAGCCGCAAACTCCCCGCCCGCCTGGGTGCTGCGCACATCAAAAGCACCGGATCAATTGCCGACCGCAGGTCAGCCAGGCGAACCGATTTCATTTGAAGGGGCCTCGGCCCCTCCAAACCACTCCCAAATGGGTTTGTCAACAGTAAGCTCGCCGCAGGCGAGCTTCACGCTAAAATGATAAGGAGAAGAAGAAATGAAAAAAGTAATGCGGTATCAGATTGCGGACTACCTGGGCGTGAAGGGCAGCGACAGCGAGGTGACCTACCACCTGATGGGCGCGGGCTTCACCAGCCTGAACGAAAGCCCCAGCCCCAAGGTGGACACCCAGCCCTACATCAACGACCGGAACGCCTCCTCGACCATTACCGGGTATGAAAACAGCTTCAGCTACGATACCCAGTTCATCCAGGACGAGGCGGCCGTGACGGCGCTTATCAAGGTCGCCCACGACCAGCTAACCGGCGAGGACGCGGAGTTTGAGTACGTGCGCGCCGATCTGTACGACCCGGCGGCCGATGCCGAAAACAGCTTCAAGGCCCGCAGGTTCCGCGTGTGCGTGGAGCCGGGCGACATCTCCGGCGAGGCCACGGAGGTCGTGACCGCCAGCGGCACCCTGCACCAGATTGGGGACTTTGTGCCCGGCGTTTTCAACACCGTCACCAAGACCTTTACCCCGGACGGGGCCAAGGCGTAACAGAACCATCCCCCGGACGGATGAAACGCCGTCCGGGGGACGCTCGGGCGGCAGGCGAAGCGGCGGCGCAGGGCGGACGAAACAACGGCGTTGGCGGGCGTCTCGTGCGGCGGGCCGCTTGCGGCGGAGCGTCCGGGCAAGCCCCGCATACGGGCAAGCCGGCGGGCGCGCCGGGATAGCAACGGGACCATAACCCCGGACGGGGCCGGGGCCTCACAGGATAATTTCCCCGGACGGCATTTGTCGCATACAGGATGGAGGACAGAAATGGAGAAGATTACTTATGAATTTCAGCCCGCGCCCTCGCTGGAGGTGAACGGGCAGGCGTTCGAGCTGCAAATGAGCGACGCGGATATTTTTGACCGGGCGCTGAAGATTGGCGCGAAATATGCGCGCATCAACGAAAAAACGCCGCCCGCGCAGGTGCTCAAGGCCGTGCGGGAGTGCGCCGGCGTGGTGGATGAAATGCTGGGCGAGGGCGCGATGCGGAAAATCAGCGGGGGCAAGCCCGTTAGGATGGCGGACGCCCTGCGCGTGATGACGCTGATTGCGGAGGCCGCCGCGCGCGGCTACGCGGAGAAGCTGGAAAGCTATGAATAGCTGGAGGTTCAGCCTGTCGCTTCCGCGCGGGCAGGTGCTGCCGGAGGCGGTGGAGGCGGACGGCGCGCGGTATCCCGTCAACTGGGATTTTCGCGCGGCGCTGAAGCTGTTTCGGCTGCTGGACGACCCGGACGTGGCCGATCGGCACAAGGCGATGCTGGCGTGCAAGCTGTTTTACGCCGGGGAGATCCCGCCGGACGGCGTGCGGCTGATGCTTCGCTGGCTGAACCCGGACGATGGGATGCCGAAAAAACGCGATCCCAACGCGCCGCCCATGGATTTTGAGTTTGACGCGGACGTGATCTACGCCTCGTTTTACCAGCAGTACGGAATGGATTTGTTTCGCGTGGAGGGCCTGCACTGGTACGCCTTTTTGACGCTTTTGCGCGGGCTGGGAGAGGGCGCCGCGCTCTCCGCCCGGCTGTACGCGCGCGGGCGCGATACCAGCCGGCTCAAGGGAAAGGACAAGCAGAGCGCGGAAATCGCTAAGCAGAACGCGCAGATTCCCAAGCGCGCCGGCGGCAGGGAGCTGCTGGCGCAAAAGCGGCTGAACGACGCGCTGATGGGCGGCGGCGACCTGACCGGCCTGCTATGAAAAAACGAAAAAGAGTTGCGGGGCCGCGCCCCTGGAAAGGCGCGGCCCCGCGGAGGGTGGAGGGGGACCATGAAAAGTCGCGGATCAAAGACCCGCTCCCGAATCCTCTCAGGCATGGGACGGGAGGACGCCGCGCGCGGAGCCTTCCTCCGACCGGAAAAACGCGCTTCGTTCCTTCCGCTTGATGATGGGTATATAATACCATAAGTCAAAAAATATATCAATAGGTAAAATGAACAAAAATGTGCGGGCCTTCCTGTTCCTTACATATGCAAGACGCCGATGAAAACGCGGGGCCGCACTGTCTACTGTACGACCCCGCAGGAGGGGGATAGGCAGGGCCGAACCTTTTGGGCCAAGCCCGAAACCTCAAGCTGGGAAGATGGAGATAACGTTTTCGGAGTTCGTATATATTATATCATAAGAAGTATCTCGTTGACAATAGGTAGAAGACAAAGAACGCGATTTTTTTTGAAAGGCCGGAGCGGCACGGGATGCCTTGGGCCTTGGCGCGCGCTCCCATCCGGCATCGCGCCGCGCGCGGGAAAAGGCGGGAGGGCTGCGGGCCGAAACGCAAGCGGGCCCGCGGAGGGCCATGCGACAGAGACAAACAGCCTTTTTCCCTCTCCGCGCCCTGGGCGCAGCCGGATGCCCTCCGGCCCGCGTTCGCCGGCTTCGCGCCGCGCGTTTTCGGCGGGCCTGGGCGGCGAGGGGGAGAGGGCGGGCGAATAGAGGCGTGGATGCGCAAGCCGCCTCTTTTGGATCAAGCGGCTTGCCCGTCCGCCGCGCCGCGCTTTTTATAAAGGGTGACGGGCGTGGGTTCCGGCTTCGCGCCGCCGTAATAGCCCAGGCTTTCCTCCCTTTCCAGCGGCGCGGGAAGCTTGTCGGTGACGGCGAGGACCATGGAACGGGGGCCGAGCGCGTAAAAACGGATATTCCGCCAATCCAAGGTAAGGCCGACGCTCTGGAACGGCTGGAGGGCCCGGAGCAGCGCGTTCTGGTCCAGCGCGCCGTTTTGGACGGGCAGAGCGTAATAGGCCTGCCGTCCGTCCGCGATGACGGTAAAAGCCCCGTCCGACGGCGGCTCCCCATATTTGGCGCAGAGCGCGTCATAGATCACTGCGATTTGCGCGACCTTCTCTTCCGGCCTTTGTTCCGGGTTTACATCAAAGCGGAAGAAAAATCCCCGCAAGTGGGAGTATGGATCGACGAAGGCGGCGTATATTTCCTCAAGCTCATAGCCCAGCAGCGATACCCGCTGATGCTCCGGATCGGTGGTGAGGACCCAATCCTCCTTTCGGAACCCATAATCCTCCCAGGAATCCAGGTCCTTCACTTCTCCCGGGATAAAGACAAACCCGTTTTTGGCCATGGTCAGGCGCAGAAACTCAATATGCTTTGTTTCAAACGGGATATCCCAGAACAAAAACAGGCCGTCCCGCCCTGTTTCGGCGCAGGCCGGGGACAAGCCGGTCAGCAGCAGCGCGAGCGCCAGGCAGAAGCAGGTTGTTCGTTTCATAGGGATACCTCCTTCGTGATTGATGGGCGGGACGCCATGACGCTGTGTTATTCAGTCGGCTGCATTGAATCGCTGATGTCGTAAATCAAGACGCCGTCTTTAAAGATGAAGAGAGGAATGCATACAGGACTGCCCGCGCCGCTTTACAGCCCGGAATCGTAAACGGGTATGGGTTTTTGTAATACTTCAGTGTAATACCCCAGGCTTTGTTCCCTTTCTAACGGAGCGGGAATTTTGTCATATATGATAATGTTTCCTGCATAAAAACCAAGGCTATAAAATCTTACATTATGCCAATCAAAGGAAAGTGTTGTCCCATTACCCCAGGTTTTTGCCTCTTCCAATGTATCAAGGTCTAATTCGCCATTTTTAATAGGAAGATCATAAAAGGCTGCTTTTCTATCCACAGTAACACTAAACACTCCGTCTGATGGCAGTTCTCCAAACATTTCGCACAAAGCATGAAAGATATCAGCTTGCATTTTATAAAAATGCGCAAAGCTAACCTTATCTAAATTAAATTGAATAAGCAATATGCGCAGGCCGTCCGTCTCATGGTCAAAGCCGGCCAGCGCTTCCTCAACCTCATAGCCAAAAAGATAAGCCTTGAAGTCAGACTTGAACAGCCGAAGGATCTTGTCGTCCTCCAGAAACCCGTAATACCGCCAAAAATTGAACCCCTCCAAGGAACCGGGATGGAAAATAAACCCATCGGTTCCATTGACTTTATTAAAGAAATCCAGCCTAGACGTACCAAACGGAATATCCCAGAAGGTAAAAAGTTCATCCCCGTGTCCGCTTTCGGCGGATGCCGAAAGCAAGCCGCACAGCAGCAGCAAAACCGCCAAACACAAACAGGCCGTTCGTTTCATGACCATATCCCCCATCCACAAGCTCGCAGGATATTCCTGATGACCCTTATTGTACCATACGCCGCTTGCCAAAGGCAAGCAGAAAAGGAGAGACAGACCTTGCAATACGACGGTTCGCTCATCTTTAACACGGAAATCGATGGCAAGCAGCTTCAAAAGGAAATCGGCAGGCTGAAGGGAACGACTGTGCGGATTGGCGCAACGTTGGATTTCACCGGCTTCCAGCCCAAGGCGAAGGATATACCGCCCGTCAGGGTGAAGGCCGCGGCGGAAAAACCAAGCGGCTCCGCGTTTGGCTGGATTGGGGACGGGATCAACGCGGTCACAAAATCCCAGACGTGGGAAACGATCATGAAAATCAAAGATACGGTGCTGGACGCGGCCAAGGCCGGGGACGAGGTGGATAAAACCAGCCAAAAGCTCGGCATGAGCACCGAGGGCTACCAGGAATGGAGCTACGTGCTGGAGCAAAACGGGGCCAGCAGCCAAACCCTGCAAACCAGCATGGAAAGCCTCAACGGCGTCATCGACGAGGCCAAGAGTGGCAACCGGGCGGCGGCGGAGCAGTTCGCCAAGCTCGGCGTCGAGGTGGAAAGCCTGGGGGATCGGAGCCGGGAGGATATTTTCGGCGCGGTCGTCGCCGGCCTGCAGGGGGTCGACGACGAGGGGGAACGGGCCGGGCTGGCCGCCGCGTTCTTCGGAGGCGCGGCCAGGGAGCTCATTCCCACGCTGGGCCTGTCCGCCGAGGAAACCGAGGCCCTGAAAAAGGAAGCGCACAGCCTGGGCCTTGTGATGGGCGAGGAAAGCGTCGACGCGTCCGCTTCGCTGGCCGCAAGCTACCACAAGCTGGAAAGGGCGAACGAGGGCCTGGTCAACCAAATGTCGGCCAAGCTCATGCCGGCTCTCAGCAAATTCTACGATATGGCCGCGACCTTCATCGGCGGCATCGCCAGCCTGTTCGCCGAACCGCCCAAAAACGAGCTGACGCCGCAGATCGAGGCCGCCGAGGATAAGCTGAGCAACATCAAGGGGGACCTGAAAACCATCTCCAGCGATTACGCCGGCAAGACGTTTACCATCAAGGTGGCCTATGAGAACGATCTTAAAACGGTGGATGAATATTTCTCCCTGCCGCCGGAGCAGAGGGACAAGGAGACCGTCAGCGCGCTTGTTCCCAAATACGCAGGCTTAGAGGACTACACGACCGACGGATATTTTCAGGAAAACCCGGACGCCATACGGGGCGTAATGGGGGAGGAGGCGGAAAGACAAAAGAAGATTGAATTTGCCCGGATGGCGCTGGATTACCAACAGGCCAGGGACGACGCGCAGGCGCAGGCCGATATGCTGTACAAGGAGTTTTGGCCGGCGGAGGCGAGGAAGGATAAATATGAATTTAACAGGCTGCAAATTGATTCTGTAGCAGCCCGCTTTATGGCCGGACAGACCAATAATATTGATACCGCGCTGGCCCTGACCGGCGCGGAGCTGGCAGCGGCGAAAATTGCCTTCCATTTAATATGCTCCCTGCATGACAGACAGTATAAACGAAAACCGTCTCTCATGTAGGGAGCATATCGCTGCTATATAACTCTTTTTATACGCTGCGTTATTCGGTCGGCTGCATTGAATCGCCGATGTCGTAAATCAAGACGCCGTCCTTATAGATAAAGAGGGGAACGTAGACAGGATTGCTCCCTTTGCTGATGTTGCAAGAGACTATGCCCATAACGCTTTCATCCGTCAGCCCGGATTGATCGAGCAAATCCTTGCTTTCTTGGGTTTTCGTTTGCCAAACGATCTTTTGTACTTTCCAAAAATCAATATTTTGCAGTGTTTCCTGATCGTCGCTGCTACGGTCGGCGACCGCGTAAGCATAATATTTTTCATCAAAAATGCAATTGAAAACGTATAAGCCGTTTTCATAACCATAATACACAGGCTTTTTACCTGCATACATTTTTTCCTTGTATAGATATTCCAAAGCGTAATCCGAATCGACCGAAATGGCGGAAGCGCAGGAACCGCAAAGCATCAGGGATGCCAAAGCAAAGACCAAACCCCTTTTTATAAAACCACGCATGAAATAGCCTCCTATTACTGATTTGGCGCTAAACCTTTACAACGTCGCCCCCCTAAACCCCCACCCCGGCGCTTGGCGTAGCCGTAGGCGAGGTGTCAATCATTTCGTTGGTGCCGGCTTCCCATTTGCATTTGAAAAACTCCTTGCCATCATACCCAACAGCAACATAAACAGACAGCAATTCATAAATGCCCCCGATGTAGTCGGCGGTAGAACGGGCCATATAAGGCTTGGATACCTTGTCAGACCACCCGGCCAAATCGTAACAGCTATTGTTGAGCAAACATACCGCCTGACGGGCGAGCGCCAGACCCTCCTCCTTCGTTACGCTTTTTTCCAAGTGGAGTAGAATATTGATGGTTTGCCATTTTTCGTTCAAAATAAAGTCCGCCGATTTAATGGGATAAAATACCTCCATTTCCTCCTCGGCCGTTTTCAGCGCCACAGCCAAGTCCACCCCCGGAACCAGCTCCGTATATAGATAACTCATATCGGGTTTTTCGGGCTTGCACGAGGAAAAAAGCAGCAGGGACA
>DBGEOK010000015.1:0-87676 GCA_048370855.1 Candidatus Limiplasma sp.
GGGTGGGGGGCCCCCCAAAAGGTCCCCCCGCGCTGAAGCCCTAAAAAGGGATTTTGAGCAGCATGCCAAGGGGCGCCATCCCGTCAGCGCATGCTGATGCTCTGGTCAATCTGCTGCCGCGTCATACGGATGTCGGTCAGCTTTTCGCTGATGGAGCGGTCGAGCTGGGCAAGCACCTCGTCGATGTGGCGGTAAACGTCCGCGTACAGCTTTTCAATTTCCTCCTGCGTGCTCTGCTTCAGCTCGTCGGCTTCCATGTTGGCGCGGGCGACGATCTCCTGCTCGCTGACAAGCTGGCGCGCCCTGGCTTCGGCGTCCTTGACCATGTTCTTGGCCTGCTCCTGGGCGTCGCGGACCATCGCGCCGGCTTGTTGCTGCGCCTTTTTCATCATTTCCTGCGCCTGCTGGTTGGCTTGCATGGTGGTTTGCTGCGCCTGCGCCTTCGCGTCGTTAAGGTACTGCGTCGCGCGCATGGTCGCGTTCGCCTTCGTCTGCTCCGCGCGCTCGTTTGCCTCGGCGATAATGCTGATCTGGTTTTGCACCACGCCCTCGCATTCGGAAAAAACGGAAGGCAAATCCGTCGTAATGGTGCGCGTGAGGCTTAAAATCCGGTCCCGCTCCACCATGCACATGTTGCTCAGCGGCACTCGCTTGGCCTGTACAATGGCTTCTTCCAGATCGTTCAGGTTCTTTCGGAAGGCGGAAATGGCATCCTGTTGCATGGATATCCTCCTTATGGTTGGTTCAGGGATGGCATGGCGTCCTGATGATCGCGTCCGCGCCTGAGCGCGCGCTGCACGTCTCCCACAATGCACGCGGGCACGAACGGGGATATATCGCCGCCCAGCGACCCAATTTCGCGCACGGCGCTGGAGCTTAAATAGGCGTGATCGGCGGAAGTCATCAGAAACAGCGTCTCTACCTCCGCCGAAATCTGATGGTTAAGCTGCGCCATCTGAAATTCGCTTTCAAAGTCCGACACGGCCCGGAGCCCGCGGAGCACGATTCCCGCGTCAACCTTCTTCATATAGTCCACAAGCAGCCCGGGAAAGCAGTCAAACGACACGTTGGTCAGGCGCGCGCAGGAGCGCCTGAGCATGTCCAGCCGTTCTTCAATGGGGAAGCAGCCCGTCTTGGACGGGTTTTGCAGCACCGCCACGATCAGCTCTGGGAACAGGCCGGACGCCCGCTGGATAATGTCCATATGCCCGTTTGTCACGGGGTCAAAGCTCCCGGGGTAAACGCACAGCCCTTTCCTCATGGCGTTCCCTCCTTGTGAAATCGGTAAAAATGAATTTCGCTGTCGCCGTACCGCCGCTCGTTGATTTTGACAAAGCGACCGTCCGGCGAAGGCGACAAACCCGCCCGGTGTTCCAGCGCCAGCACGGCGCCCTCCCGCAACAGCCCGGCCCCGGCAAGCTCGGCGCAAATCGCGTCCAGTTCGGTCATTCGGTAAGGCGGGTCCAGGAATACCAGGCTGTAATCGAGGCCCTCCCGCGCCATCTGCCCGACGGCGCGCTTCCAGTCGCAGGGATACAAGCGGGTGCAATGTCCAAAGCCAAGCCTCTCCACATTGCGGCGGATACACGCGACGGCCTCGCGGTCCATATCCGCCAGGGAGGCGAACGAGGCTCCGCGGCTTAACGCCTCCAGCGCCAGCGCGCCGCTGCCGGCAAACAGATCCAACACCCGCGCATCCTCCAGATGCGCTTGAAGAATGCTGAAAAGCGATTCCTTCACCCGATCCTGCGTTGGGCGCGTCTCCCGGCCCTTTGGCGCGGCCAGCGGCATGCCGCGGGCCGTTCCCGCGATAATGCGCATCAGATCAGCCGCTCGGGCGAGGAGCTGCGCTGACGGCGGCGGCGCGCCTTGCGCTCCCTCCGCCTTTTCTTATCGTCGCCCATTTTGATCCCCGTATTGATCTTCATGCGCAGTTTCAGGCCCTGCCGGTAGCCCAAGCCGTATCCCAGCGGCGCGATCAGCACCAGCACCGGGCTCAGGCGTTCCACCAGCAGCGTAGCGCCATCCCCCATAAATACGGCCACGTTGATAAAGGGCATCACCAACGCGCGGTCCGCGACGCGCATTATATCCAGCGCGCTCAAGCCCGTATTGAGACTGTAATAGCGCAGCGCGTTTCCAAATTCGCTCTGCATCAGCAGGCTTTCGGTCCAGCTCGGCAGGGAGCCCAGGGCATAGGTCACGGGCTTTGCCAGGAGGGCGAACGCAAGCGCGAACAGCACGAAGGGCGCCGCGCCCACCAGCGTGGCAAAGAAGCCCTTGAAGGGATGATAGCAACGGGCCCTGTCCCCTCGGGCGACCTCCTTCCCTTCCGCCTGGCGCGCATACATGATTTCAGCGAAGGCCGCGTCGCTCTGGCCCCGCGCCATGCCCTGGTAAATCTGGTAGTATGTGGCAAGTCCCACTACCGCCACGCAGGAAAGCACCCTCCAGAACAGGCTGTCAAAATTGAGCAGCGCGCCCACCAGCAGGTACAGCAGCGTAATCGCCAGCACGGAAACCGCGCGCTTGCCCGCCAGCCTCCAGGCGTCCCCTCCATGCCACGAGCCGGTCAGCACAGGCTTTTTGACCGGCTCCACCGTGGGCTTCCGCTTTACATTGGTATGCATCAATCGAATCCCTTCCCCTGCCCCGCTTCCGGCAAGGCTTATTTTGGCAGATTTGACCGCGCTTCATTCGCTATGCGTTCAAATAGATTTTGGGCACGCGACCGGTGATGGCCAGCAGCACCTCATAGCTGATGGTGCCCGCCCACCCGGAAAGCTCCTCGGCGTCGATTTCGTCCTCACCCTGACGACCGAGCATCACCGCTTCATCCCCCGGCATAACGCCCGGTATGCCGGTAACGTCCAGCATGGTTTGATCCATGCAGACGCGCCCTATAATCGGGGCGCGCCTGCCCCGCACAAGCATCCTTCCCCGGTTGGAGCAGAAGCGGTGGTATCCGTCGCCGTAGCCTACGGCCACCGTCGCGACAAGCATAGGCCCGCTTGCCGTAAAGGCGCGCCCGTATCCGACGCTTTCCCCCGCCTCCACTTGCTTGACATGCACAACCTCCGTCGTCCACCTGAGGGCGTGCCGAAACGGCAGGCTCGTGCGTACCGGCGGGTATCCGTAAAGGGAAATGCCCTCGCGTACCATGTCGAAATACGCCTCGGGGGCCAGAAGGCTCATGGCGCTGTTGGCCGCGTGCGCCGGGAGCGAGGGATCAAAGAACGCCTTCAGCGCTGCAAAGCGCGCCAACTGGCCGCGGGTGAAGCCGTTCATGCCGCCGTCCGGGAGCGGGCTGTCCGCATCGGCAAAATGGGTGTAGACGCCCACAGGCTTCACATGCGGCGCGGCCGCCAAAGCGTCCGCAAGCGCCGCGGCCTCCTTCCCGGTTCGCAGGCCGATGCGGTTCATGCCCGTATCCAGCTTAATATGCACCAGGGCGTCGCGTTCCTGGCGCTCCGCCTCCCGCTCCAGCATCAAAACCGTCTCCGGCGTAAAAACGGTCTGGGCCAGGCCGTAGCGCACCGCCTCCGCCGCAGCGCGCTCCGTGGCGGCTCCCAGAACAAGCACGTTGCCGGTCACGCCGCCCTCGCGCAGCGCAATGCCCTCCTCCGGCAGAGCGACGCCAAAATCGCCCGCGCCCGCGCCCGCCAGGGCCCGCGCCACAGGAACCAGGCCGTGTCCGTAAGCGTCCGCCTTGACGACCGCCATCACGCGAACCCTTTCGGGCACGCTTTGCTTGAGAATCCGGTAGTTGTTTCGGATGGCCTCCAGGTCGACGACGGCCTGATTTTGCCTGAGCATTGACAAACCCTCTTAACCTACGCGCACGCGGCGCGGGTGATGCGAAAAAGGCGGCCCATGGCCGAAGGGCCGGGCCAAAGCCCCGTTACAGGCCCCTGACCTCGTCCTGGGAGAGCAGCTTCACACCGGCCTGGGTAAGCGCCTCCTGGGCCTCGTCCAGCTTATCCACGCGGAAGATAATCAGCGCGTGGTCGCCCGCGTTGCGCACAAAGCTGTATAGGTATTCCACCACAATATCATGCTCCGCCAGAAGCCGGAGCACATCGGCCAGGCCGCCGGGCCGGTCGGGAACGCTCACCGCCAGCACGTCGGTCAGCTTGACGGTATAGCCGTTTTGGGAAATCAGCTCGACCGCTTTTTCATAATCCGCGACAATGCCGCGCAGAATGCCGAAATGCGTGGTATCCGCCACGGACAGGGAAACCAGGTCGATATTGTTTTCCCCCAGGAGTTGGGTAAAATGGGCCAGTCGGCCTGGGGTGTTTTCAATAAAAACGGAGATTTGCTTCACGTACATGATTAATACCCTCCCTTTCCGCCATGGTCAACAGGATGATTATACCACAAATCAGAGGATTTACGCACGCCTTACAGCTTGCGCCGGTCGGTTACGCGCACGGCCTTGCCCTCGCTGCGGGAAAGCGTGCCCGGCTGGCAGAGCTTCACGCTTGCATGGATCAGCGCGTGGCTGGCCAGAGAATTGACGATCTTCTTTTCGAGCGTTTCCAAGTCTCTTACGGTATCGCTCATCACAGAGGGAGAAAGCTCCACCTCCACCTCGATGGTATCCAGCGTGCCCTGGCGGTCCACCACAATATGATAGTGAGGCTCGATGCCCGGCACCTGCAAAAGCGCGTGCTCGATCTGCGACGGGAATACGTTCACGCCCCGTATAATCAGCATGTCGTCCGTGCGGCCCATCACGCGGCCCATGCGCGCATGCGTGCGGCCGCACGCGCACGGCTCGTCGGTCAGGGTGCACAGGTCATGCGTGCGGTAACGCAGCAGCGGCATGCCGTGCTTGGTCAGCGTGGTGAAGGTCAAGTCGCCCTGTTGCCCGTATGGAAGGCTCCTGCCGTCCTCGCCGATAATTTCAGGCAGGAAATGATCCTCCCAAATGTGCATGCCGTTTTTTTGCATGCATTCCATCGCCACGCCGGGGCCCATCACCTCGCTCAGGCCATAGACGTTCAGCGCGTCGATGCCCATCTTTTCCTCGATGCGCCGGCGCATCTCCTCCGTCCACGGCTCCGCGCCGAAAATGCCGCTGCGAAGCTTGATGCGGTCCAGCGTTATACCCTCGCGCTCCAGCGCGTCGGCCAGGTTCAGCGCGTAGGAGGGGGTGCAGCACAGCGCCGTTGAGCCGAAATCCTCCATCAGCATAAGCTGGCGCGCGGTATTGCCGCCGCTCATAGGGATGACGGAAGCCCCCACGCGCTCCGCGCCGTAGTGGGCGCCCAGGCCGCCCGTAAACAGGCCGTAGCCGTAGGCCACCTGCACCACATCGTGCTTGCCGACATTTGCGCAGTACATGGCGCGCGCCATCAGCTCGGCCCAGCGGTCCACGTCGCCGCTGGTATAGCCCGCGACGCTCGGCTTGCCCGTGGTGCCGCTGGAGGCGTGGATGCGCACAATTTCACTTTGGGGCACCGCAAACAGGCCGAAGGGATAATTGTCCCGCAGGTCCTGCTTTTCGGTAAAGGGCAGCAGCTCCAGGTCGCATACGCCGCGGATATCCTTTGGCGAAACGCCGAGCCGCTGCATCTTATGACGGTAAAACGGCACGTTTTCGTATACGCGGCGGACAACGTCGCGCAGGCGCTCGTCCTGCACGGCGCGCAACTGCTCGCGAGGCATGGTTTCCATTGTCGGGTTCCAATATTGCTGCTCCATAGGGCTCCTCTCCTTTTTTCCGGCGACGGGCGCGGGCAAGTTTATGCGGTCAGCCCGCGGCCTTTGCCGAAGGCGGCCAGGTTGGTGGCCAGCGTCTTTTGGGGTACGCAGCCGGCAATGGCGTCCTCCCACGCCTTTTCGCCATAGGGGAGGCGGCGGCTCAGCATTCCCAGCAAAACCAGGTTCAGGGCCTTTTGGCTGCCCGCTTCAACGGCAAGCCTCAGCGCGTCCGCGCATTCCACGCGGCGGCCGTTAAGCGCCTTCAGCGGGTCTTTCGGATAGCGCGCGGCGCCGGTAATCACGGGCATAGGCATAATCTCCTGCGTATTGACAATCGCCGTGCCGTCGGGTTTCAGATAATTTGCCGCGCGCGCCGCCTCCAATGCCTCAAAGCCGAGCAGGTAATCCGCCTGCCCAAGTCCGACAATCGGGGAATGCACGCGGTCGCCCACGCGAACATACGTGATTACGCTCCCGCCGCGCTGGCTCATGCCGTGCACCTCGCTTACCTTTACGCCTACATTTTCCGCAAGGGCGAGCCTGCCAAGGATTTTGCTTGCCAAAAGCGTTCCCTGTCCCCCCACGCCCACGATTACCAGGTCAAACGCAGCCTTGCTCATTTAGATTCCTCCCCGCTCTTGATCGCTTTGAAGGGGCAGACCTGCGCGCACATGCCACAGCCGATGCACAGCGCGGGGTTAATGACCACTGCCTTTTCGTGCCGCTCTATCGCGGGGCAGCTCAGCTTCATGCACGCGCCGCAGTTCTTGCAGCCGTCAATCACATACGGCTTGTAAACGGCCTTATCCAACAGCGCGCATGGCCGCCTCGCAATGACGACGCTGACCTCCTCGCGCGCGGTCGCCTCCCGCAGCGCCTTTTCCACGGCCTTGAGGTCAAACGGGTCCACAACGACGATATCCCTTACGCCGCAGGCCTCGCATACCTTTTCAAGGTTGAGCTGCGGAGCGGGCTCGTTATGGATGTCCCGCCCGGTGGCGGGGTTTTGCTGATGGCCCGTCATGCCGGTAATCCGGTTATCCAGGATGACGACGGTGATGCATTCCCGGTTATAGACCGCGTCGATCAGCGAGGTGATGCCGCTGTGGATAAAGGTGCTGTCGCCCAGCACCGCCACGGTCCCCTTGGAAAAATCCTTCCCTTGCGCCCGCTCGGCCCCTCCGGCCATGCCGATGCTCGCTCCCATGCAAAGGCATGCGTCCATAGCGGATAGCGGCGCAAGCGCCCCCAGCGTGTAACAGCCGATATCCCCCATCACGCGGAGGCCAAGCTTGTTAAACGCGTAAAACACGCCGCGATGCGGGCATCCCGGGCAAAGCACAGGCGGGCGCGAAGGAAGCGCGGCTTCTTTCCCGCCGGCTTCCGGCTCCCCCAGGACGGCATGCTTCAGCTTTTCCACGCTCAGCTCGCCCTGGACGCCCGTATATTTCTTACCCTCAACCTCGATGCCGGCGGCTTTGATATCCTTTTCAATCAGCCCCTCCAGCTCCTCCACAACGATGAGCCTTTCCACCTTGGACGCAAATTCGCGGATCAGCTTCATGGGCAGCGGGTACACCATGCCCAGCTTGAGGGTGCTGGCGTAGGGCATGGCCTCTCGCACGTACTCGTAGCAAACGCCGCTGGTGATGACGCCGACGGACGTTTCCCGCATCTTTAACACGTTTATCGGAAAGCGGTTGGCCGCCTCCGCCAAAAATTCCTCCCGCTTTTCCACCTGCGGATGGCGCTTTTTGGCCATCGCGGGCATCATGACATATTTCATGGCGTCCTTTTGATAGGGCCTGACGCCCACCTCGTCCCGCCCGCCAACCGCGACGACGCTCCTCGCGTGCGAGATGCGCGTCGTCAGCCTGACGAATACCGGCGTATCCAGCTCCTCGCTCATGGAAAAGGCCAACCTGGTAAACGCCCGGCATTCGCGGCTGTCGGACGGCTCGAGCATCGGGATATGGGCGGCGCGGGCGTAATAGCGGCTGTCCTGTTCGTTCTGGCTGGAGTGCATGGCCGGGTCGTCCGCGCAGACGATGACCATGCCCGCGTTCACGCCCGCGTACGCCGCGGTAAAAATCGGGTCCGCGGCCACGTTCACGCCCACATGCTTCATGCACGTCATCGCCCGGCCCCCGGCCATCGCCGCGCCGAAGGCCACTTCGGCGGCCACCTTCTCATTGGGCGCCCATTGGCAGTGAATCTCCGGAAATTTTGCCGCATACTCAGTAATTTCGGTGCTGGGCGTGCCGGGATAGCTTGAAACCACCCGGACGCCCGCCTCCCAAGCGCCCTGCGCCACGGCCTCGTTGCCCAGCATCAGCCGCTCCTCCACGGCGTCCGCCGCGAACACGTCGGCGGTCAAAAACTTTTCTTCCATAGCTGAATGATCCCCCTTATCGTAAATCGGTCACCCGCTTGGCCTTGCCCTCAAAGCGCTTCAGCGTGTTGGGCGATACGAGCGTCACCTCGGCGTCAAGCTGGAGAACCGTCCTGAGCTCGGCCCTGATTTTGTTTTGGAGCTTTTCAAGCTCGCTGTACCGGTCCAGCAGCGAGGCGTCCACCAGCTCCACCTTTACCTGAAGATGATCGGTATAATGCCGCCTGGTAACGACAATCTCATAATGCGGGCCGATGCCCTTCTGCCCTACGAGCACGCTTTCAATTTGCGAGGGGAACACGTTGACGCCGCGGATGATGAGCATGTCGTCGCTGCGCCCCCTGATTTTTTCCATGCGGAGCTGGGTGCGCCCGCAGGGGCACGGCTCGTCGATCAGGCGGGTGATATCGCGCGTGCGGTATCTCAGCGCCGGCTGGCCTTCCTTGGCCAGCGTGGTAAGCACCAGCTCGCCCTGCTCGCCCAGGGGCAGGACCTCCTCGGTATCCGGATCAATAATCTCGGCCAGGAAGCAATCTTCATTGATATGCATGCCGAGCTTGCACTCGCATTCCCCCGACACGCCCGGCCCCATCACCTCGGTAAGCCCATAGTTTTCCGTCGCCAGCAGATGAAAGCGCCGCTCCAGCTCCCCGCGCATCTCCTCGGTGCTGGCCTCCGCGCCAAAGAGGCCGACGCGAAGCCTGATATCCTTCAGCGCGTCCATCTTTTCCGCTACCTCGGCCATATACAGCGCGTAGCTTGGCGTGGCGATGAGCACGGTAGAGCCGAAATCCCTCATAATATGGATCTGCCGCTCGGTATTGCCGCTGGAGATGGGCACGACGGCCGCGCCGATCCTTTCCAGGCCGCCGTGAAGCCCAAACGCGCCGGTAAACAGCGTGTAGCCAAAGCTGACCTGAGCGATATCGTCCGCCGTGACGCCGCCCGCCGTGGCAATGCGCGCGATGCACTCCGCCCAGATGTCCAGGTCCCCGCGCGTATAGCCGGCGGTGATGGGCTGTCCGGTGGTGCCGCTGGAAGCGTGAATACGCACAATTTTGCGCATGGGTACGGCCAGAAGCTTAAAAGGATATTGCTCCCGAAGCTCCGCCTTGCATGTGAGCGGAATTTTGGACAAGTCCCGGAGGGTTTGAATATCGGCGGGCTTTACGCCCGCCCGCATCATTTTGTCACGATACATAGGCACGTTGTCATAGGCGCTTTGAACGGTCGCCTTGAGCCGCTCCAACTGAATTTTCTCAATATCGCTGCGCCTCGCGCACTCGATTTCTCTGTTCCAGATCGCCATGGGCCGGTCTCTCCTTCCGTACTGCCTGTCAGCCGTCCGCCCATCGCTGCCCTTCTGCCGCACTACCTTGTTTGGGCGGAGTGATATGCATACGAGTATAGCACAAACTTCGCTGAAAGAAAAGTCCGGCGCGGCGCTTTGCCAGGGGGCCGGCCGGGCGCGAAAAGGTCATGCCCTTCACGGGGCTTTAGGGGGGGAAGGGACGTTGGGAGGCTCCGCCTCCCAAACCCTCCGCCCAAGGGCTTCGCCCTTAGAAATCCCTTTTTTGGGCCGCGTTCGCGGCCCCAGGATGGGGCAAGGGTTGACGACGGGGGAAGCTCCTATCGCCCTCCATCCTCAGCGCCGCAATCCCGGCGAAAAGCCGCTGGCACCGGGAAGGCCGCAAGCCGCGTCCCGCAGGCTGCCGGGAATCCCTGCGCCGCCGCCTTTCATGATTCACAGCGGTTTTCTCTGTCCCAGGGGCTACGGTCAGCGCTATGATTTTTCCAAAATTGTTCAGCGCGCGGTTCCGCCGCGAGACCCAGCGCGGCGGCAAGGCCGCGCGGAGAACGTCGGAAAACGTTTCAGAAAAACGCCGGCTCAAGCGTTCCTGCGCGCCTTTTTTTCCCGCCCGTCAAGCCGTTCCGCACCGTTTCGCGGACGGCGCGCCATACATGCTTTTCCCCAATTTTGGGCAAGGTAAAAGCGACTTTCCTGTATGAAGGGATGCGTGTGTATGTCCATTGGGATGATTCTGCTTACGGTGGTAGCCGTACTGGTCTTCTTCGGCGTGGCCCAAAGGGTGCTGGATAAGCTGCACCTGACCGACCGCGCGGCGCTGGTGCTGATCGCGCTGATGTTTTTTGGCACGCTGATACCGAACGTCGTCCTCGGCAGCGTTACCTTCAGCATCGGCGGCGCGCTGATCCCGCTCGGCGTGTGCGTTTATCTGCTTATCAAGGCCGGAACGGCCAAGGAACGCGTCCGCGCCCTGGTCGGCGCGGTGGTGACGGGGGGCATTATCTACGCGCTGTCCGTCTTTATGCCCAACGAGCCTGAAAGTATCGTGATCGACCCGATGTACGTATACGGCCTGGTCGGCGGCGTCGTGGCCTACATTCTGGGGCGCTCAAGGCGCGGCGCGTTCATTTGCGGCGTGCTCGGCGTCATGCTGGCCGATATTGCCGTAGCGGTCGTCAACTGGGCGAACGGAATCAGCCAGCCCCTGGTGCTGGGCGGAGCCGGCGTGTTCGACGCCATGATCATCAGCGGAATCCTGGGGGTGATCCTGACCGAGTTTGTCGGGGAAATCGTTGAACGCGTCGCACGCGGCAATGAAAAGCCCGTGGATTCCCCCATCCAGAATCCCGTAAAGCAGAAGGAGAAATAACAGATGAAGAACAAGGCCCTTATTCTTTTGCTCTGCGCGCTGGCGCTCGTCCTTTTTGCTCCGTCGCGGCCGGCCGCCGCCGAGGAGGACGTCTATACGCTCATGGACGGGCAAGGCGCCGTGGTTACGCGGTACTGCGGCGAATGCGATGCCGGCGACGAATATATCAGCTCGGATAACAAGCATTACCGCGTCACAAAGGTCAACGAGGCGGACAAGACCGCGGTTGTCGAGCTGCTGGGAGACGCGGACATGCCGGACGTAAGCTGGCTTTCCATGGAGCAAACCCTTCCCGTCAGCGCCGTGGGGCAAAAGAAAATCGCGCTGTATTGCACCCACAGCGACGAAAGCTACCGCGAGGGCGACGGTACGGAAAGCTCGGAGGACCAGGGAGGCATTTACGACGTAGCCAAAAAGCTGGCCGGGAACCTGGAGGAGCTGGGCGTCAGCGTGGAGCAAAGCATGGAAACCCACCATCCCCACGACGCGGGCGCGTACCGCCGCAGCCGTCAAACCGCGGTGCAGCTTCTCAAGGCCCAACCCAGCGCGATCTTCGATATCCACCGCGACGGCATCCCCGACCCGGAGGAATACGCCGTGAGCATCGGGAACGAAAAAATGAGCAAGATACGCCTTCTGGTCGGCAAGAGCAACCAGAACAAGGAGGCAAACCTGAGCTTTGCCAAGCAGATCAAGGCTGTGGCCGATAAAATGTATCCCAATTTAATCAAGGATATTTATATGGGCAAAGGCGCCTATAACCAGGATCTCGCGCCCCGCAGCGTTTTGCTGGAGTTCGGCACCCACACCATTTCCAAGGAGCGCGTGCTCAAGTCCGCCAAGCCCATGTCCGAGGTGATTTATAAGGCCCTGTACGGCGGCGTGACCGGCTCCGCCGGCGCAAGCGATGTCAAGGGCAAAGCCTCCGCGGAAGGGGCCGCCGGCGGAACGGGAGAGCCGGCGGATCAGGATAACACCGGCTCCAGCGCGATAATCTGGATCATCGTGGCGCTGGTGGTGGGCCTGGGCATATTCGCCTTCCTTTCCACAGGCGGAAAGGGCGGCATGCGCAAATTCGGGCGCAGCTTCAGCGAAATGACCGGCGGATTGTTCGGAAAAAAGCCCCGCGACGGGGAATAACGCAAGCCCGCTCCCGGCGCAGTTTTGCGCTTTCATTCTTCCTCCGAATGTGCTATAATGGTATTCAGGCAAGACTTTGCACTGTGTAATCGGAGGACTGCGATTGTGTTTACGCCCAGATTTCAAAGCGAACAAACGGAGCTGCTGATGCACGCGCTGCTGTCGCTTCAGTCAACGGAAGACGCCTACCGCTTTTGCGAGGACGTGCTGACCGTTCAGGAGCTTAGAAGCATCACACAGCGGCTGGAGGTCGCCGTGATGCTCCGACGAAAGGTGACCTATCAGGAAATCGCGCATCAGACAGGCGCGTCCACCGCTACCATCAGCCGCGTAAACCGCTCGCTCCTGTACGGCGCGGACGGCTACAACCTGGTTTTGGACAGGTTATCGCGGGATGCCGACATACAACAGAAGTAAGTAGAGGATAGCATAGCATGAATTTGGACGGATTGAACACCCAGCAGCGCAAGGCGGCGGAAACCCTCGAAGGGCCGGTATTGATTCTGGCGGGCGCGGGCAGCGGCAAAACCCGCGCGCTTACCTACCGGATTGCCAATTTGATCGACCATGGCGTCGCGCCCTGGAACATCCTTGCCATCACGTTTACCAACAAGGCGGCCAGGGAAATGCGCGACCGCGTGGGCGCGCTGGTCGGCGAGCGCGGAGAGGGCGTGTGGGTAAGCACCTTCCACGCCTTATGCGCGCGCATCCTGCGGCGGGATATTGAAAAGCTCGGCTATACGCGCTCCTTCACCATCTATGACGACGACGACCAGGGCAACGTTATCAAGGACCTCATCAAGCAGTTCGGCATTGACGACAAGGCGCTGCCCGTGCGGGAGATCAAGGCCAAAATCAGCGCGGCCAAGGATAAGCTGCTCACCCCCGACGAATGGTTCCAATCCTCGGCCAAGGATTTTCGCTGCCAGCAGCTCCACGACCTGTACGACGCCTACGAGCGCCGGCTGCGGCATGCCAACGCGCTGGATTTTGACGACCTGCTGGTGCGGACGCTCGAGCTGCTGGCCGACCATCCGCCTGTGCTGGAAAGCTACCGCGAACGGTTTCAGTACGTGCATGTGGACGAGTACCAGGATACCAACTTCGCCCAATATTCTTTGGTGAAGCTTTTAACGCAGAAGAGCCGCAACCTCTGCGTGGTGGGCGACGACGATCAGAGCATTTACGGCTGGCGGGGAGCGGATATCCGGAACATTCTCGACTTTGAAAAGGATTTCCCGGACGCGACGGTTATCAAGCTGGAGCAGAACTACCGCAGCACCGCCAACATCCTGGACGCCGCCAATCAGGTCATCGCTCACAACGAGGGCCGTATGGAAAAGGCCCTGTGGACCGAGCTGCCCGCGGGCGACCCGATCAAGCTGTTCTGCGCCGGGGACGAGCGCGAGGAGGCGGCTTGGATCTGCGACCGCATGCAGCAGATGAAGCTCGGCGGCATGAGCTACGGGGATATGTCCATTCTGTACCGCTCCAACGCGCAAAGCCGCGTCCTGGAGGATATGCTGGTACGCGCGGGCATCCCCTACCGCGTTTACGGCGGGCTGCGCTTCTATGACCGCAAGGAGGTCAAGGACATCGTGGCCTACCTGCGCTGTATCGTCAACCCCTCCGACGACGTCAGCCTCCGGCGCATCATCAACCAGCCTAAGCGCTCCATCGGCGACAGCACCATTTCCGAGCTGGTCCGCTACGCTTCGGAAAAGGAGATGCCGCTGTACAGCTCCCTGGTGGACGTTCCGGAAACGCTGTCCGCCCGGCCCCGCAAATGCGTGCATGAGTTTGGCGAGCTGATGAACGAGCTGGTGATGGCGCGCGAGGATATGGGCGTGGCGGACTTCGTAGCGTTTTTAATCTCCAAAACCGGCCTGAAGGCGCAGTATGAGCGCGACCTTTCGGACGAGGGAAAAAACCGGGTGGAAAATATCGACGAGTTTTTAGGCGCTGTGAGCGAGTATGAGCAGGCCGCGGACGAACCCTCGCTGGAGGATTATCTGGAAAACGTCGCGCTCGTATCCGATTTGGACAACGCGGATTTCCAGGCCAAATCCGTCACGCTGATGACCGTCCACAGCGCCAAGGGGCTGGAGTTTCCCGTGGTGTTCCTGGCGGGGCTGGAGGAAGGCGTTTTCCCAAGCGGCCGTAGCCTGCAGGATGAAAAGCGGCTGGAGGAGGAACGGCGGCTGTGCTACGTGGCCATCACCCGGGCGCAGAGGAACCTCTATATCAGCTACGCGGCGCAGCGCATGCTATATAACCAGATCAATTACAACGCGCCAAGCCGCTTTATCAAGGAAATTCCCAGCCGCTTGCTGGACGACGAATGGATTAGCAAGCGCGAACGAAGCTTCCCCGGCGTAATGGAAAGCTATCAGCATCCCTCGCCCAAGCGCGCCCCCCGTTATGCCGCCGAAGGCGGCGGAGGCCTGGGAACCGGCAAAAGCGCCCTGGGCATTCCCGGCGTCCAGAAGGGCTTTACGCCGTCCGCCGCCTCCACGGTGCCGCAAAGCGCCGTCGCCGCGCTGTTTCAGGAGGGCGACCGCGTCATGCACCGCAAGTTTGGGGAAGGTAACGTGCTGGAAATTCACGGCAGCGGCAGCGACGCGCGAATCGTCATCAGCTTCGCCGCCTATGGGCAGAAGGAATTCGCCCTGTCTATCGCGCCGATCGTAAAGGTGAACGAGTAACATGATCAGTCCGGCAAGCCAGATGCGGGCGCTGGTTGACGAGCTCAACCGGGCCTCCGCGCTCTATTATACCAAAGGCGAAAGCCCGATGAGCGACGCGGAATGGGATCAGAAATACAACGAGCTCATACGGCTGGAGAAGGAGTCGGGCGAGACGCTGCCCGACTCTCCTACTGTGCGCGTCGGCGCGGAGCCGTTGGCCGGCTTTGAGCCGCACCGCCACCTGAACCGGCTGTGGAGCATGGATAAGGTGCAAAGCAAGGAGGAGCTGGCCGCGTGGTTTGCGCGGTGTGAGAAGCTCCATCAGCAGGTAAGCGACGGGCGGGAAACGCCGCTGCCTCCCCTTCGCTATGCCGTGGAATACAAGCTGGACGGGCTGACCATCAACCTCACCTACCGGGACGGCCGGCTCGTGCAGGCCGCCACGCGCGGGAACGGCGAGGTCGGCGAGAGCATCCTTCCCCAGACGCGTACCATCCGCTGCGTCCCGCTCTCCATCCCCTATCAAGGGCTTATGGAGGTTCAGGGCGAATGCATCATGCGCCTGAGCACGCTGGAGGAATATAACCGAACCGCGGAGGAGCCGCTGAAGAACGCGCGAAACGGCGCGGCGGGGGCGCTGCGCAACCTGGATCCCGCCGTTACCGCGCGCCGCAGGCTGGACGCGTTCTTTTACCAAATCGGCCTTATCGAGCAACCGCCCTACGCGGATATGGAAGGCATGCTCCGCTTCCTTCGGGATAACGGCTTTCCCACCAGCCAATACGAGGCGTACGCGGCCTCCTATGAGGAGGTCGCCCGCCGGATCGACGAGGTGGAGGGTCAGCGCGAAAGCCTGGATTTCCTGATCGACGGAGCGGTCGTCAAGGTATGCGACCTGGAAACGCGCCTGGCCATGGGTAACACCGATAAATTTCCGCGCTGGGCCGTCGCGTACAAGTTTCCCGCCGAGGAGAACACCGCAACCCTCCTGGACGTCACCTGGGAGCTGGGCCGCACGGGCAAGCTGACGCCTCTGGCGCACCTGACGCCCACCGATATCGGCGGCGTCACCGTACAGCGCGCTACGCTCAATAACTTTGGGGACATCCAGCGCAAGCGGGTCGCCATCGGCAGCGACGTTTGGATCAGGCGCAGCAACGACGTAATTCCTGAAATCATGGGGCGTGTGGGCGAGGCAAAGGAGGGGGAAACCCCCATCGCGCCGCCCGAACGCTGCCCGGCCTGCGGACAGCCGCTCGTGGAGCGGGGCGCGCACCTTTTTTGCATGAACCGGAGCGCCTGCAAGCCCCAGGCCATCGCGCGGCTCGCGCACTTTGCAAGCCGCAACGCGATGGATATCGACACCTTTTCCGAGAAAACCGCCGAGCTCCTGTACGACAGACTAGGCGTGCGCGATTGCGCCGACCTGTACCGCCTCACAGCCGAAGAATTGCTGCCGCTGGAGGGCTTTCAGCGCAAGCGGGCCGACAACCTGATTGCCGCCCTGGAAAAAAGCCGCCATTGTTCGCTGGACGCCTTCCTGTTTGCACTAGGCATCCCCAACGTCGGCCGCAAAACCGCCCGCGATCTGGCGGCGCATTTTGGATCGCTGGAGGCGCTCAAGGCCGCCTCCGCCGAGGAGCTGACCGCCATTACGGATGTGGGAGAAGTTGTGGCGGGCAGCATTATCGAGTTTTTCAGTTTTGCCGAAAACAATGAAATGGTAAAGCGTCTGCTGGACGCGGGCGTGACCCCGTCGTATGAGCGGGAGGCGCTGTCTGACAGCCTTGGCGGAAAGACCGTGGTGGTAACGGGCGTACTGCCGACCCTAAGCCGCGAAGAGGCCGAGCGGCTGGTTACCTTGCACGGCGGCCGGGCCGCGGGCAGCGTGAGCAAAAAAACTTCTTTTGTACTCGCCGGCGAGAAGGCGGGCGGAAAGCTTGCCAAGGCGGAGAGCCTGGGCATACCCGTGATGACGGAAAACGAGTTCCTTCAAATGATTGGCGAAGGCTGACGGAAGCGAAAAAACGGCGGGAAGCATATCTCCCGCCTGTTTTTTTCCCTGTCCTATTCCAGCTTGCGGGTCTTTCGCCGGGCGTAATTGAACGCCGCTTGCGTTTGCGCCCTCGCGGTTCCCGCCGCGGACGGGGCGGGCTGCGCCGAGCCGCGCGCCTGTCCGTCGCGCCGGTCGCCGACGGCCGAGCCGTTCGCGTCCGGCCTGGCGCCAGGCAGGTAGAACGTCACAAACCTAAGCGACGGCATGGAGCATACAATCTCCGTCAGGTTCATGTCGTCCGCCAGCACGATGTACTCCTCTTCCGCCGCGTACAGCGTGCCGGATTTGCGCACGATTTCGTCCGTCCCGATCAAAAACTCAGCTACCACCTCGCGGCCAAGGTTTTGCGCGAGAATTTGCCTCAAGCTTCCCGAATCCGTCCCCGTTGCTTCGGGAAGCTGGATGTAGCCCGATTGCTGTGTTTCGCTCATTTTGCCCACTCTCCCCCTGCTCTGCGCTTTGTTACCACAGCGTATGCATGAGGGGTGCCGGGCATGCCGGTTATCCCCGGTGAATGATCGGCGCGCCGTGCCCGCCCAGGATCAGCCATTCCCCCTCTCCCAGCAGGCGCAGCAGCGCCCGGCGCTCCTCCGCGGCCCTTGCCGCGTCGGTATCCACGGAGGTCATTAAAAAGGGCGCAAGACGGTTAAACGACGCCTGCGGCGGCGTGAATCCCTTGAGGTTGACAAGGATATCCCCGGTAAGCGCGATGCGCTCTGAGCGCTCCAGCCAAACCGTTTCCCCCGCAACGTGACCGCCAAAGCCCTCCAACGCCTCCCAATGCAAGCCGTGGAAATCCAGCGTGCCAATCGGGACCAGCGGCTCCGCGAGCGGCTCCGCGCTTCCCCCAATCGCCCGCAGGCGTCCGGTTTCAGGCGGACGGTACGCGGAAAGCAGCTTGCTGATGCGCACATAGGGCGCATGAAGCGGGTTCCGCTCCCGGTAATTCGGCCTGCCTTCCCTCTCCCATTCAAAATTTTGACAGCATTTCCGGCTCATATAAACCTCGCCATAAAGATCGAGCATCCCGCAATGATCCACGTCCGCGTGAGTGACGAGGGCGGTCCCCGCCCTCATGTCGAAGCGCGGCAGGCGCGCGCGCAAAAGCCCAGTCAGCTCGTCGCGGTAGCATGCAAAGCCGCTGTCCACAAACAGGACAAACCCGTTTTTTTCAATGATGGTCAGGTTACAGCCCGCCGGCGGTTCCACCACGACAACGCGCGCGCCCGCCGCGCCCTCGCGCTCGCTTACGCGCGCCTCGAAGGCCACCCCGTTCCACGCGTGTATGCCCTCCGCAAAACGGCCGATAGAATCAAACGTTTGATAGGGAGGATGACTGCGCTCATCCAGCATCTGCATAATCTGGTTTGCGTTGATAATAAGCTGCCGCCGGTCCCCCTCCGACAGCTTGGCCCGCCCGGACACGTCGTTGGCAAAGTTCAGGTAAAAAACGGTGTTGTCCAGGTTATTCCCGCTTTTATCGTAATGCACGGCGCGGACCCGGCAAAGCTGCGAAGCCTCGCGCATGAAGCGGCTTACCGCCTCGCCGTCCTCCACCAGCAGGCCCATCCTGAAATATTGATAAGGCCCGCCGTTTTCCTGCGAGCTGATATAAGAAATGTTAAAGCGATAACGGTCGATGAGCTCCAGTATCGGAACCACCGCCCCCGGGCGGTCCGGCAGCCTAAATTCCAGCATTATGACGCTTGCGGACTGCGGCTTCTCCGGCAGGTAGCCCAGCCCGCGCAGCCCGGCGTCCACAGCCTCGAGCTGTTCCGGCGTGCCCTCCGCCTCGATAAAGAGCGTGTGCATGTCTACCGCCTTGTGATAACTCACCCGGGTAATGTTCGCCCCGATTTTGGCAACGCACCGGCTCGCCGCCAGAAAGGCCCCCACGCGGTCCGGCATGGTGGTGGTAAAGGTTTGCCTCATAAGCCTCCTCCTCGTCAAAACCGACGGTAGCATACCATAGATCCGCCTTTCCGACAAGCGGGCCGCCCGCCTTTTTCCGTCAAACCCCGGACTGTCCGTTTTCTTTCCGCCGGAAAAAAGCAAGCGACGGGTTTCATTCCGGTTGAAACGTGGTATAATACTTATAACGCAAGATATGGTATCTTACGATACGATCGGAAAGGATGATCCACTATGGCTTGTACCGTCACAGTCACCAACGGCGCGCTGGAGCAGGCAGAAATCAACGCCTATATCGACCGCGCCACCAAAAAATACGGCGTCGAACCCCAGCATATCGATATCAACGTCTGCGGGGACGAGGTAGAGCTGAGTTATGATCTCGGCGCCCGTCCGTTCCACCGCATCCGCCGCATTACCGGCTATCTGGTGGGCACGCTGGACCGGTTTAACAACGCCAAGCGCGCCGAGGAGCGGGACCGTGTGAAGCACTGCATTTCATAAAAAGCGCTTTTTCTCAAATGCCTCTTGTCAAGCGGGAGGAAAGCGCGTATAATACGTCAGGAAAGGCATTGACCGTGAAGCAGGTCGCCATGCCGCCAAGAAGAGAGCAGCCGGATGGTGCGAGGCTGCGGCGCGGGCAACCGTTCCATCACGAGAGCCAGGCGGCGACGAGCCGCCCGCGTGCGCCCGATACAGCGCGGAAAAGTGAAGGCGTAAGCCTTAAGCCGGGTGGCACCGCGGAGTCACGCATCCCTCCGTCCCTGCGACTGCGTAAGCGGTCGGCGGGGACGTTTTTGATGGTGGAAAAAGCAACCAAAGGAGGAACCGACCCATGTTGGACATGAAACGCATCCGTCAAAACCCTAAGGAGCTCCAGGACGCGCTGAAGGCGCGCCACAAGGATATTTCCCTGGAGGGGTTTCTGAACCAGGACGAACAGCGCCGTAAGCTGATGGCGCAGGTGGAAGAAAAAAAAGCGCTGCGCAACCAGACCAGCAAAAAGATCGGCGAGGCGAAAAAAAGCGGCGCGCCGGAAAGCGAAACCGCCGCCATTATGGAAGATATGCGCAAGCTGGGAGATGAAATTGCCGCAATCGACGCAGATATCGCGGATCTGGAGCAGGCAATGGAAAGCTTTTTGATGAGCGTGCCAAACTTTCCGCACGAAAGCGTGCCGGTCGGCGCGGACGAGCGCGACAATGTGGAGCAGCGCCGCTGGGGCGAGCCGCGCCAATTCGGCTGGAAACCCAAAGCCCACTGGGACATCGGAACAGACCTGGGTATTCTGGATTTTGACACCGCCGCGAAGGTATCCGGGGCGCGCTTCACCTTTTACCGCGGGCTGGGCGCGCGGCTGGAACGCGCCGTCATTAACTTTTTCCTGAATACGCATGTGGATAACGGCTATGACGAGATTTATCCTCCCTATATGGTCACGCGCGCGGCGATGACGGGCACCGGCCAGCTTCCTAAGTTTGAGGAGGATGCCTATAAGGTGGACAAGGATACCTTCCTGATCCCCACCGCGGAGGTCCCCGTCACCAACATGTACCGTGAAATGATCCTGGACGGCGCGGCGCTGCCGATCCGCCATTGCGCGTACTCCACATGCTTCCGCGCGGAGGCGGGCAGCGCGGGGCGCGATACGCGCGGCCTGATCCGCCAGCACCAGTTTAACAAGGTGGAAATGGTCAAGATCGCCAAGCCCGAGCAGAGCTATGACGAGCTGGAGAGCATGACCGCGGAGGCCGAACGGGTGCTTCAGCTTCTGGGCCTCCCGTATCGCGTGGTTACGCTGTGTACGGGCGACATGGGCTTCAGCGCGGCCAAAACCTACGATATCGAGGTATGGATGCCCAGCTACGACCGATACGTAGAGATTTCGAGCTGCTCCAACTGCGAGGATTTTCAGGCCCGGCGCGCGGGCATCCGATTCCGGGATACGCCAAAGGATAAGCCGAGGTTTGCCCATACGCTCAACGGCAGCGGCGTCGCCGTCGGCCGTACCGTCGCCGCCATCCTGGAAAATTACCAGAATGAGGACGGCTCCGTCACTGTGCCTAACGCGCTTATCCCCTACATGGGGACGGAGCTTATCAGATAAGCGTCTCAGCCGGGAATCCGCACGAAACCAGACCGCCCGGGGGCGGACCTTGGGCGGCAGCCCAATGTCCGCCCCCTTTTGCCGTGGGGGACATCCGCCCGCGCTTCGGGCTCAAAAGCTTCTGGACGCGCAAACGCCTTGCTCTAAGCCGCCTTCGCCGAGAGGGCCGGGCAAAACGTCGTTTCAAGAGTGCCGAGGGGCCAACGCTCGCCTCCGTCACCCGCAAGCTCAATCGTCGCCCGCCGCCTGGCCGGGCGGCGTTCTCGTTTCGCTCCCTCGCCAATATTGGCGTTCCGGGTACTGCCGTACCCGGCCCTTGTATTGGCTCACGCCTGCGCATCGCTTTGCCGCTTCGCGGCAAGTGGCCACAGGCCACACGCTCCCCTCCGGCGCACTTCCATTCGCTTTCGCCTTCGGCGAACAGCCCACCGGGCTGACGCTCATTTCCAGTGCCACAGGGCTGACGCTCATTTCCAGTGCCATCGGGCCAACGCTCGCCTCCGTCAACCCCTGGGCCGCGTTCGCGGCCCAGGCAAAGGGATTCCTAAGGGCGAAGCCCTTAGGCGGTGGGCTTGGGAGGCGGAGCCTCCCAACGTCCCTGCCCGCTAAAGAAAGCCCATGACCTGTATTGCCCAAAAAGGAGGCGGCGCTTTTTTCACGCGCTGGGGCGTCGCTCAAAAAGCGCCGATAATGTCCCGCTCCTTTGGGCAACATAAATCCGGCGACATGAAGAGGCCAAGCGAAAGGACGGCTGCCCAAAATGCTGGATGAAAGAATATCGGGGCTTTTGAACGACCAAATCAACAAGGAGCTGTATTCCGCCTATCTGTATCTTTCCTTTTCCCGTTTTTATACCGAAAAAGGCCTGAACGGCTTCGCGGGCTGGTTTTTGGTTCAGGCGCAGGAAGAGCGCGACCACGCGCTGCTGATCGTGCGTTATATGCAAAACAACGATGCGGCCGTAACCTATGAGGCCATCGACCGTCCGGACGCCGCGCCGGACGAGGCCATCGACCCGCTGAAGGCCGCCCTGGTGCATGAGCAGTATGTCACCGGCCTGATCCACCAGCTTTGCGAGGCCGCCCAGGAAAGGCGCGATTTCCGCACCCTGCAGTTTCTGGACTGGTTTGTGAAGGAGCAGGGCGAGGAAGAAGCCACCGTCAGCGAGCTGATTAAGAGGATGGAGCTTTTTGGCGCCGATCCCAGGGGGCTTTATCTGCTCGATTCCGAGCTTGGCTCCCGCGTATACGCGCCGCCCACGCCTGCGCTCTAGCCCGCCAAGCCATGGCGAAGCGCGAGGACGCGCCGGCGCTCGCATGTTCCTGTTTCCGCCCGGCCAAGCTTCCTATTCCGTCAGGCCCATCCGCCTGAGCCGCGCGAGAATGCCGCCGGGCTTTCGGTGATGACGCCGCGCGATTTCCTCCATCGGCACCTCGCGCTCAAACTCGTCGCGCAGCTCCGCTTCTTCCTCCCGCGTCCAGGGCTTGCCGGCGGCCTCGAGCCCATTCGGCCTGTCCGCAGCGCCGGGGTCTTTCCTGGCCGTTTTGGCAGGACGACCGCGCGGCTTGGCGTCAAACGCCTCCAGCGCCTCGTTCGGCTCCCGCCCGTCCCGGATGACCGATAGAAAAAGCTCCCCATACCGCTCCTGCTTGGCCAAGCCAACGCCGGATATATCCAAAAACGCGTCCGGGGTTTCCGGCCTTTTTTTAACCATATCATATAGAGACGCGTCCGAAAAGATGGTATAGGCGGGCGTATGTCGCCGTGCCGCCAGAAGCCCCCGCAGGGCCTTGAGGTTTTCAAACAGCGCCGCTTCCCAGGATGTCAAATCGGACTCCGCGCTTCGCCGCGCAATTTGCCGCTGCGCTTTGGCTATCTGGCGTTCCTCGCGCCGCGCCTCCCGCTCCTGGGCCGCGCTTGGCCGACGCGCCCTTCCGTTTTCCACCTCGAAAGCGTCGCCGTCGCATACCGAGCAATTCCCGCATTGCTCCGGCGCGCCGTACTCGTCAAAATAGCGCAGCAGAAAACGGCGCAGGCAGGTTTTGCTCGTTGCGTAAAACGTCATTTGACGAAGCCGCTCCAGGTCGCGCGCCCGGATCTCCTCCCGCTGCTCCCCGGTCAGCTCCGGGTTTTCCTCCGCATGCTCCAGCATCCAGCGGGCGGTTATTACATCCTGCCCGCTGTACAACAGCAGGCATTCGGCCGGAGCGCCGTCACGGCCCGCGCGCCCGGCCTCCTGATAGTAGCTTTCCAAATTCATCGGCATGTTGTAATGCACAACGAAGCGAACGTTGGATTTATCTATGCCCATTCCGAAGGCGTTGGTCGCCACCATCACCCTTGTCCGGTCAAACTGAAAGTCGTCCTGGCTTGTGCGCCGCTCCAGGTCGGTCAGGCCGGCGTGATAGCGCGCCGCGCTGTATCCCGCCAGCTTCAGCTTATCCGTGACCTCCTCCACAGCCTTCCTTGTGGCGCAGTAAACAATGCCGCTTTCTTCCCCCATCGTTTCCAGAAAGGCGCACAGCATGGCAAACTTGTTGGTGGGCTTCACGCAGGAAAAATGAAGGTTCGGCCTGTTATAGCCCGTAGCGACGCAGATAGGCTCTTTCAGCCGGAGCAGCTTGATGATGTCGCTCCTGACCTGCCGCGTGGCGGTCGCGGTAAAGGCCCCCACCGGCGGGCGGCTGGGCAGCCTGTCCACAAAGTCCGCAATGCGCAAATAGCTTGGCCGGAAATCCTGCCCCCATTGGGATACGCAGTGCGCCTCGTCCACCGCCAGGAGGGAAACGCGCGCCCCGCGTACAAAATCCATGAACTGCGGCGTATCCAGGCGTTCAGGCGCGACATAAATAATTTGATACGCCCCGTTCGCGGCCCGGCGGATGGCTTCGCCCTGCTGCCAGGGCGTCAGGCTGGAGTTGATATAGGCGGCGGCCACCCCGGATGCCTTGAGCGACATAACCTGATCCTTCATCAGGGAAATCAGCGGGGATATCACCAGCGTGACGCCGTCCAGCATCAGTCCCGGAAGCTGATAGCAAATCGATTTTCCCGCGCCGGTCGGCATGACGCCCAGCACGTCGCGCCCGTTGAGCAGGCCGTCGATCAAGCTGTCCTGGCCGTCGCGGAAGGCGTCGTGGCCAAAGACCCTTTTGAGAACCTCAACCCTGTCCAAAGGGCGCGCCCCCTTTCGTTTTCGATTGGATTTTTTTCAAAACGATGGGATGAATCCCGCGGTTTTCCACGTTGGATAACCGAACCGCATGCATCATTGTATCAGAAAATGACGGAAAGAGGAATACGCCATGAAAAAGCTCCTGGCCACGCTGACAGTGTTGGCGCTGCTCGCCGCGGCTCCGGCCGCTCTGGGAGAGGAAGAAACGCCGTATATCAACAACCCAAATCCCAAGGATCGCCTTCACTTGAGGAGCGCGCCTTCGCGCAGCGCCCAGTCCCTTGGAAAATATTACAACGGCGCGATGATCGAGGTGCTGGACGCCTCCATCCCAGGCTGGGTCAAGGTGCGGGTCGGCGGCGAACCCGGCGCTCTGACCGGGTATATGCAGAGCCAATTCATCGTCTATGCCCCGGCCGGCGACCCGCCGCCCGTACAAAGCGCCATGCCGGAATATGCGAGTGACAGCGTCCTTACCGTTTACTTTCAGCCAAGCGCATCCGCCGCCACCCTCGACGTGAGCGCCGGACTAAGCGTGTTCCTCATAGGCTTTACGGATCGCTGGTGGCATGTCGCCGTGCAAATTCCGGGAGAAGGCGATTATACCTATTTCCTGCCCGCGGGAGGGGCCGGGCTGAAGCCGGCCGGCAGCCAGGCGCGGACTTACGCCCACATCAGCAACCCAGACCCCAAGGACCGCTTGCATCTGCGGGCGACACCCTCCTTAACAGGGCGGAGCCTTGGCAAATACTACAACGGCACGATCGGAACCGTTTTAGGGTACTCTAAGGACGGCAAATGGGTGAAGGTAGATCTCTACGGTCGCCAAGGCTATATGCAGCGCGGCTTCCTTACCCTGTCCGGCGAGACAAACAACACGCTGTACGCCATCCCGACCATCCAGGCCACCGCGGCAAAGCCCGTGCTGTATGAACTCCCGGATACGGCGAACTCCCGCAAAAAGGCGCTCCAAACCGGAACCGACCTGGAGACGCTGGGCATTGTGGACAGCGTGTGGCTTCATGTGCGCATGGGAACCTTGACCGGGTTTATCAGGCGTTCTCAAACGAACTTTGTGGATAACCGCTAGCGGTTCCTCGCGCCCGCAGGCGGGGGCTTCAACGCGTGGGGACGTTGGGAGGCTCCGCCTCCCAAGCCCTCCGCCTAAGGGCTTCGCCCTTAGGAATCCCTTTTCTTGGGCCGCGTTCGCGGCCCAATTTTGATTGATAGTGACGGAAGGGAGCGGCGGCCTGGTTTGTACTGAAAATGAGTGGAAGCGTGCCGGAGCGGAACGGGTGGCTTGCGGCCGCTTGCCGCGAAACGGCAAAGCGTTTGCCGCCGACTTCGCTTGCGCTCGTCTTGTCAATAGGTGTAGCGCACCACCAGCCACGGCTTGCTGTCATACATGCCGTAGGCGTCCCCGAACAGGCGGTAGCTGACGCCCTCCTCCCAGGTCGTGCGGGAGGAATTTTCGACGTACACCAGCAGCGGATTTTCCTCTGTGCCCACGTTCATAAACGCGCGCTGCGGCTTGGTGGTTTCAATAGAGGTGATGACGCCCTCGCAAAGATAAATCTGCGACTTGCTTTTGCGCAGCTCCAGGTTGTCCATCAAATCGGTATACTGTTCCTTGATATCCCACGCCTTGCGGGAATACACGTCCACATTGGGCACATAGTAAACGACGTGTTCCACGCGCGTGGTTTTTTTATTGGGATAATCGGCCGTAATGATGATGGTGTTATTGCCGATCTTGTCAAATACGGCCTTGAAGCTGAAGGAGCCGTCAGTGGCGGTGTTTGTAATATCCAAATCCGTATAGGGCGAAAGCACCTTGACCACCGCGCCGGGAAGCGTCGTCGCGCGCACCGTCATGGTGGCCGACGCGTCGCTGCTGCGGCTGGCGATATCGGAGGCAAGGTCCAGCGGGATATCCTGTTTTTCGCGGAACAGGGTAACGGTGGCGGAGTTTTCCCGGCAGTACTGGCTGCGGACCACGATTTCAAAATTGTTTTCCCCAATGGGCTGAACGGTCGCGTTATAGCTGACCTTGCCGCCCTCGGTGTTGACCAGGTCGCTGTAATCCTCCCCGTTGATGGTCACCGTGCTTCCTTCGCGCACATAAAATACAATGTTATACATTGCCGTGCTCACCACCTCATAGGGGCTGTCCGGGGTGTTGAGCTCAATGGGAGAAAGCGGGATATCGATTTCATAGCTGATAGGGTCCAGCGGCTGCTGCTTTCCCGTATCGTTAATCACAAAGGGCGACAGCGTGACGGTCATGGTATCCTGGAGATAATCCTCATAATCGTCATACCAGATATGGTCGAGGATATCAAACGTGGCCACGCCGCCGGTCACGATGGCGGAGGTGCGCAGCTCGCGTATGGTGACGCGCTGCCCATCCTGCCCGGGAATGGTCACCGTATGCGCCGCCAGATCGTCGCGGATGGTCGGCGTCACAACGGCGACGGGGCGGTCGTCGCGATTGGCCGCGTTCACCATTGGAATGATGAACGCGAAGGAAATCCACCCCGCCACGGCCAGGCAGCCGACGATGAGCGCCGCGTTCAGCAGCCGGCGCGCGGCATGGCGGCGGGGCCTGCGGCCTGAAGGCGGCATGCTGCGAAGGCGCAGCGAATTTTCGTATTCATCCTGGTTGGCGTGCATCGGCAGGTATTCGCTTGTATCATGATAGCCGTCGTAAACAGGCTCGTCCTCGTCCGGTTTTTGAATATTGACCAGCCGCCGCGTATTGCCATAGCCATACAGCTCGTCCTCGCTCTGCCCGGAATAGGTGGTGCGGTATTTGGCCGGATAAACGCGCCGCGCGCCCGGCTCCACGTCGCCCTCCTCCACCAGCTCCGGCGCGACCGGCCTGAGGGCCGTATCCGGATTATCATACGCTGAAAAGAACGTGCTGCGGTTGCTGGTGGTGCGCACCGACCGGCCGGACGGCGCGATGCCGCGCCTTGCGGCCTCCTCGCGCAGGCGGCGCTGTTCCTGCTCCCCGATCAGCTTGCGGGACTTCAGGTCCACCATTTCGCTGGCAAGGCTGTCCCTCGGGTCCAGAGACGTCTCTTCCTCCCCCGTCTCATCCACGCGCACGTAGCTTTTCGGTTTTTCCTTATCGTGAAGCTCGATCTGCCACGCGGGCATGCCCTCCATGCCGTAGGCATCGTTCGGCAGTTCCTCGCCGCAGTAAATGCAATGGGGCAGATTCGCCCTGTTCCATTTTCCACAATTAGGGCATTTCATCCGGCCAAACTCCTTTAGCGTCGGTACGGGCCATGGGTATCGTTTCTAATTTTTCGAGCAGGGCCGCCCGTTTTCCTGCCTGCCCGGGCCCGGCCGTCCATGTGTTACAGATTAAAAAGCCAGCCCGTTTTCGGCGAAGTATTCATATTTTAGTTCCATAAAACGGTTGAGCAGCGTCGCTACCAGCATGTCCTCGTCATCGTCCTGCGGATGGTCGGACAGGTACGCGTCGTAGATGTATTCAAAGGCCTCGTCCTCGTCATATTCGCCGCCTCCCGGCTCGTCGCGCTCATCCAGCACGCCCGTCAAACGCATAAAATGCAAATCATACCCGATCATTTCCTCAATCAGGCCCGGAACAAGCGGCGCAATGGCCGAAAAAGGTTTGCTTTCCAGTCTGGAGAGGATGAACCGCTTTTCCTCCGCGGGGTCGAGCTCCTTCATGGCGCGCCTCCTTGCCTTCCTGCATTGAGCAGGATATACCAAAAGAGCGCCCGACATGCGGGCGCTCAGGGCGTCGAAAAAGCTCGCCTTTCGGCGATCTTTTCCACCGAGAACTGTCGGAAACGTTTCGGCTAAAGCCGAAATTCCCCAGCCGGGGTTTCAATCACCGGTTTAAAATCGGCAATTGAAATTTTCGCCAAAGGCGAAAACAACGCGCCCGCCGCCGGCAAAGCCAGACGATGCGGTTTGGAGGAGCCGCGGCCCCTCCAGGCCGCCCCAAATAAGGGGGGCGACAGCCTGAGCGCCCGGCACGCGGGCGCTCTCAGGCCGCCTTACACACGCTTGGCTTCCTTGATCTTGGCAGCCTTGCCCTGAAGGTTGCGCAGATAATACAGCTTTGCGCGGCGAACCTTGCCGCGGCGAATCACCTCGATGTGGTCCACGCGGGGAGAATGCAGCGGGAACGTGCGCTCAACGCCGATGCCATACGACACGCGGCGGACGGTAAACGTTTCCCGGACGCTGCCGTTGCGCCTGGCCATCACGGTACCCTCAAACGCCTGAAGACGCTCGCGGCTGCCTTCCACAACCTTCACGAAAACGCGAACGGTGTCACCGATGCCGAAATCAGGCAGATCGGTGCGGAGCTGAGCCTTCTCGATGGAACGAATGATTTCACTCATTTCATTGGCCTCCTTCCTTCGTAGACGTTCGTACCCGCAAGCCCACAGCTTAGGCAGAGGACCGTCCGTTTGTCACAAGGCTTATTATACCATGCCATGGATATGCAATGCAAGCTTTATTTTACGGCCAGCTTCCCTTTCCCGGTCTGTTTTCCATCCCAAGCCGTCACAGCGTTCCGCGAACCATTTCAGTTGTTTCTTTTGACTCAAAAATATGAATTTTTTGTTTCAATACCACTTGCTTTTTTTCATAATTAGCCTTACAATGTTAGCATCGCTTAGAATTTCGGGCGTTTGCGCATCGCGTGAACGCCTTAACGCAGGAAAGGAAGAAGCCGATGGCGAAGCGCATTCTGTTGGTTGACGACGAACCGTTGATTGTAAAGGGTTTGAAATATACGCTTGAGCAGGAGGGCTTTGAAACCGATTCCGCCGCCGACGGCGACGAGGCGCTCGCCAAATTCTTTGCCGGCCATTACGACTTTATCCTGCTGGACGTCATGCTTCCCAAGGTGGACGGAATCACGGTCTGCCAGCGCATCCGCGAGCACAGCAACGTTCCCATCATCATGCTCACGGCCAAAGGCGAGCAGATCGATAAAATCCTGGGCCTGGAGTACGGCGCGGACGATTACATGACCAAGCCCTTCAATATCCTGGAGGTTAAGGCCCGCATCAAGACCATCATGCGCAGGGCGTCCGGCAGCGCGCAGAGCGAGGCGCGAAAGGTCATCCGCGTGCATGATATAGAGATTAACGCCGTCAATCGCTCGGTTACGCTGGGGGGCAAGGAGGTGCGCCTGACGGCAAAAGAATTTGACCTGCTTCAGGTGTTCGTCAACAACCGCGGCAAAGTCTTCAGCCGCGAATCCCTGCTGGAAACCGTATGGAAATACGATTATACCGGCGATGCCCGTACCGTGGACGTGCATATCCGTCGCCTCCGCGAAAAAATCGAGCGGAATCCCGCCCAGCCGGAGTTTATCTTCACCAAGTGGGGAGTGGGCTACTATTTCACCGATAAGGATTAACAACCCGTTCACCTCCATCCGCTGGAAAATCCTACTCGCCTTCCTGCTCATTGTGGGGGTGAGCTACTATGCCGTAGCCACCTCGCTGATTGGGCTGGTGGGCGATTATTTGTTCGACGACCGCATGCAGCAGGATCGCGCCAGCACCGACCAGCTCGCCGTGGAGCTTGCCCCGCTCTATGCCTCCTCCCAAATGAGCGCGCTTCAGCAGCGCCTGGAAACCGCGGGCGGAGAGCTCGGAGGGCGGCTCATGGTGCTGGACCTGAGCGGAAAGGTACAGGCTGACAGCTTTTCGGAGTTAAACGGCTCGCGCATGGAATTGCCGGAGGTCGCAAGCATCCTGTCCATGGGAAAAACCGCCGATTACGGCGTGCATAAGCTTTCCGGAAGCGCCACGGCGGCGGTATTCCATTTTTTGCGCCCCTACGACCAAAGCGCGCAGTGGGTGGGCTATTGTACCGCGTCGCTCTCCCGGGGCGGCAGCACCATCGGCGTTCTGCTTTTTTCCTCCCCTATTCAGGAAATGATGCAGCGGCTGTTTTCCCTTCAGGACCGCATGGTATTCTATTTTCTCCTGGCCGCCGGCGCCGCGCTGGTGATTGCGATGGTCTTTTCGCGCGTCATCACGCGCCCGATCGCTTCCCTTACGCGCAGCATTCAGCGCATGGGCCGGGGCGACTTTTCCGTTAGGGTGCCGGTAAAGGGCAGCGGCGAGCTGCGCCGCCTGTCCGAAACCTTCAATACCATGTCCGAAAAGCTGGAAATGCTGGATAAGAGCCGCAACCAGTTTGTATCCAATGCCAGCCATGAGCTGAAAACCCCGCTGGCCACGATGAAAATCCTGCTGGAGAGCATCATCTATCAGCCGGAGATGGATACCGGCATGAGAACCGAATTTTTGACGGATATTAATAAGGAGATCGACCGCCTCAACCTCATTATCGGCGATTTGCTTACGTTGGTCAGCATGGATTCTAAAACCATGCGCCTGAACCGCACGACCTTCAGCCTCGCCCAGGTGGTAACCGACACCGCGCAGCGCCTTGGCCTGGTGGCGGCAAAGCGCAAGCAGGACATAAAGCTTCAGCTTGCCGACCGCTGCGAAATGTACGCCGACTGCGCAAAGCTGACGCAGGTGGTGTATAACCTGATGGACAACGCCATTAAATATACGCAGGACGGCGGCGTGGTCCGCGTGCGGCTGATCCGCTCGGGACGCGACGCCATCCTCACCGTTTCAGATAACGGCCCCGGAATCCCCAAAGAGGATCAAGCCCATATTTTTGACCGGTTTTACCGCGTAGATAAAGCCCGCAGCCGCGATACGGGCGGCACGGGCCTAGGCCTCAGCATTGTGCACCAAATGGTGCTGATGCATGGCGGAAGCGTTTCCGTAGACAGCGAGGAAGGGCATGGAGCGACCTTTACCGTCGAGTTGCCCATCCATCAAGGGTAAGGAGGACGATCTCCTTGAGGAAGATGATCCTGCTTGCCGCCCTGCTCGGGTGCGCGGCGATCCTGCTGTGCGGCTGCAGCGCGGCGGGTAATCCGCTCGTCAAGGCGGAGGCGACCGCCGTGCCGGGGCTTTCCATGACCCTTCATGCCGCCGCGGCTTCCGAAAGCAATGTGGACGAGCTGTCCGCAACGCTGTATTTTCGTTACATGGATCAGCCCATGCTTGCCGGCGAAAGCCGCGCGCTCACCGTGCCAAGGGATGAAAGCGCCGAGCTTGCGTTGATTAACGCCCTGCTCGAGGGGCCGAGCGCCGGCCACCTGGAGCTTACGCGCCTGTTTCCCGAAACCGTTCGCGTGGAAAGCGTGGCGGCGCGGGACGGCCTGCTCTTCGTTACCTTTAACCAGGCGCTGCTCACCGACGACGGGGTTCCCGCGAATTGGCGGCAGGACGCCGCGTGGGCCGAGGAAGCTCCCCGTTTGCGGCTGTTAACCATTCAAAGCCTCGTGGCTTCCATTACGGAAAGCTTTCCTTATACGGGCGTGCAGATTTTGATTTTGGGGCAGGAGGACGGGCAGGCCGGCCAGCGGTTGGACAACAGCTATTTTTTATCGGGTCAGGGCGGCCTCAGCGACCCGCAGCTACGCAACGAAGCGCTGCTGCTCACGCCGCAAAATACCGCGCAATGCCTTCTGCGGGCATGGCAGCAGCGCGATTACGACACGCTTTATGCCTACACGGCGGCATCCGGCGCCAACGGCGAGCCCCGGCCCCTTTACGACGACTTCGCGCTGGCGCTGGACGCCTGCAAAACGCTTACCGCGTACTCCGTCAGCGCCGGAAGCGTTTCGCACGACGGGGCGAGCGCCGTGCTGACGGTTTCGCTTTCGCTGAGCATAGAGGGCGCGCCCGTCGAAATTCCGGCTTACCCGCTCAGGCTGGCCCGTGAAAACGGGGTTTGGAAAATTGGGTATGATACGCTTTCCAGCCTGATGGCGAGCTGAGAAGGAGGCGATCCTGCATGAACAAAAAACGCCTGACGGCCATCCTGCTTGCAGGACCACTCGCCCTGGCGCTTTGCGCGTGCTCAAACGGCGGCGTCCCCGTGGCGGAAAACGCGCCGGAGCTTACGCTGCCGCCCGCCGTGACGGAATACGTCGCCCCCATTGGCGACGCCGCGCTCGAGTTTACCGGGGACGCCACGCTGTTCCTGCCCCGGCATGACGGCACGCGGCTGGTAGCGGTCAACACGCAGGTATCCTTTTCCGCCGCGAGGCCGCACGCGGAAAGCCTGACGCGCGCGCTGCTCAACTACCCGGGCGACGGCGTGGCAAGCTCGCTGGGCGGCGGCGTCCGCCTCGCGCTCAACGGCGTCAATCCCGTAGAGGTAAGCCTTGGCGTGGCCACGGTCAACCTGGCCGCCTCCGCGCTGCAATTGGACCGAAGGGACCTGTATATCGCCTGCCAAGCCATTGCGAACACGCTGACGGAGCTGTCGGAAATCAGCTATGTCAACGTGCTGGTCATGGACAAGCCCGTGGGCCTGGATATCGCCAATACCCTGCCGACGGGAACCTTCAGCCGGAGCGCCGGACAGGACGTCGGCGCCGTATATGAGCAGCTCCTCTCCCGACGGGTTCAGGCAGGCGAAAGCGCGGCGGAACGGCCCCTATCCTCTAACGTGACGCTTTACTTTCCGCTTTCCGGCACAGAGGGCGTAATGAGCGAGGTGCGCGCGATCTCCTTTGGAAACCAGGTGTTTTCAGACATGGTCGTGTCGATCCTTAGGGAGCTGGCCGCCGGGCCGCAGCAGGCCGTCGGCTCCCCGGCTTTGCCGCTGCTGGCCGACCTGTTGACGCTCTCCCCCTCCCTGTCCTATTCGGAGGAAAACGGGGGCCAGATTATTTCGCTTCATTTCGCTTATAACCTGGACGAAATGCTGGAAGGCTACGGCCTGACCCGCGCGCAAAGCATGGCGTCGCTGTGCTATACGCTGTGCACGTTTTTCCCCAACGCCGCCGGCATCAGCGTGACCATTGGCGACGCCGCCGTGACCACGCTCATGCTTACCGGCGACTTTGAAAGCTCGGTCAGCTTCTCCTACGGTATCCAGCGGCGCGCGGATTTCTCTCCGCTGCTGTACGACCGGGCCACGCTTTACTTTGCCGACGAGACCGGCCGGAAGCTGAAGGCGTCGGAACGGCCCGTTCCCTTCTATCAGCGCAGAAGCCCGCGCGCGCTGCTGGTCGAGCTTTCCAAGGGGCCTAAGCCCTACGACAGCGTTCCGGAGCTGCAGCCGGTGATGGCGCGGGACGCGCTGGCGGACGCTGATATCCTGGGCCTTGCGATTGCCGACAGCACGCTGATTATCAACTTCGCGCCCAGCTTTTCCGGCGTGGGCGCGGGAATGGACGGGGAGCGGGAACGGCTGTTGGCCTATGCCATCGTCAACACCCTATGCTGCGATCCCCGCATCAAAAGCCTTTGTGCCTTTCTATCGGGCGCGCCCTTTGAGGGCTTCTCCGGGCAGATTTACTGGCCGGGCCGCTTTTATCCCCTTCCCGGATAGCCCGCAGTTGAAGCGGAATATCGTATGATTGGATTCGCAACGGGGTATCATTCAAACGGAAAGGCATGATCCTTCCGTTTTTTTGTGCTATGGTGCAGCGGTGGGAAAGAATCCCATCAGCTTGATGCAAGAAAGGGAGATCGCGTGATGGAATGGTTCCGGCAGAGCGTGGAACAAACCGCCGCCGAGCTCAGGACGGATGCAAAGCTCGGCCTGACTGCCGGCGAAGCCGCCCGTCGGCTCGAGCGGCACGGCAGGAACGAATTGAAGCAGGCCAAAAAGAAGAGCGTCTGGCAGATGTACCTGGAACAATTTAAAGATGTAATGGTGATCGTGCTGATTGCCGCGGCGCTCATTTCCGGCGTATTGCTTGGGGAATGGGTGGACGCGGCTATCATCCTTTTTGTCGTTCTGCTCAACGCCCTGCTGGGCGTCATCCAGGAAAACCGGGCGGAAAAATCGCTGGAGGCGCTGAAAAAGCTGTCCTCTCCCCACGCGAAGGTCAAGCGCGACGGCGCTGTGACGTCCGTGCCCGCCGCGGAGCTGACGCCGGGCGACGTGGTGATCCTGGAGGCGGGCGATTATGTGTCCGCCGACATGCGCGTGACGGTTTCGGCGAACCTGAAGGTGGACGAAAGCGCGCTGACCGGCGAAAGCGAGCCTGTGGAAAAGCAGACCGCGCCGGTAGAGTCCCGGGACGGCGCGGACGTGCCCCTGGGCGACCGCAACAACCTGGTCTTCTCCGGCAGCCTGGTCACCTATGGCCGCGGAGAAGGCATTATAACGGAAACAGGCATGAACACGCAGTTGGGCGCAATCGCGGGCATGCTCGGTAGCGAGGAAGGCGTGCAGACGCCCCTTCAGCGGCGCATGGCGGAGCTTGGCAAAAAGCTGGCCCTGCTGTGCCTTGGGGTTTGCGCGCTGGTATTCCTGGTCGGCGTCCTCTACGGGAACGACGCGGGCGAAATGTTTATGACCGCCATCAGCCTCGCCGTGGCGGCCATTCCCGAGGGGCTTTTGGCTATCGTCACCATCGTGCTGGCCATTGGGGTACAGCAGATGATCGCGCAGAACGCGATTATCCGCCGCCTCCCCGCCGTGGAGACCCTTGGCAGCGCCACGGTGATCTGCTCGGATAAAACGGGCACGCTGACCATGAACAAAATGACGGTGGTGGCCGCCAGCGCGCCCTTCCAGGTAACGGACGCGGCCGTTCTTACGCTTTCGGAGCCGTTTGCCAACGCCCTGGCGCTATGCAACGACGCCCAGCCCGCTACGGACGAGCAGGGCAACCCTGTCTTTACCGGCGACCCGACCGAAACGGCCCTGCTTGACTTTGTCAAAAGCAAGGGGATTGAAAAAGCCGCGCTGGAAAGCGCGCTGCCCCGCGAGGACGAGCTGCCGTTCGACAGCGACGTGAAGCGGATGACGACCGTACACCGGCGTGACGGCGGCTTTGCGACCTATACCAAGGGCGGTTTAGACGAGGTGCTGACGCTGTGTACGCAAATTTTCGAGGATGGAAAGGCGCGCCCGCTGACGGACGGAGACCGGGAAAGGCTCCAGGCCTCCGCCAATGAGATGGCGTCCTCGGCGCTTCGCGTGCTGGCCTTTGCCGCCGGAGAGGTCGAAAGGCTGGCCGACGCCGGAAACCGGGCCCACTACGAAAGCGGGCTTACCTTCGTGGGCCTTGCCGGCATGATAGACCCGCCGCGTCCCACGGCGCGCGACGCGGTGGAAAAATGCAAGCGCGCGGGCATCAAGCCCGTCATGATCACGGGCGACCACAGGGTAACGGCCAGCGCCATCGCCAGCGAGCTGGGTATCCTTTCCAAGGGCGACCGCGTCATCACGGGGCAGGAGCTGGAGCGCATGGACGACGACCGCCTGCGCGAGGAGGTCCGCAACATCGCCGTATACGCCCGCGTATCCCCCGAGCACAAGGTGCGCATCGTGAAGGCATGGCAAAGCTACGGCGACGTGGTAGCCATGACGGGAGACGGCGTCAACGACGCCCCCGCCCTGAAGCGCGCGGATATCGGCATCGCCATGGGCATGAACGGCACGGAGGTCAGCAAGGAGGCCGCCGCCATGATCCTCACGGACGATAACTTTGCCACCATTGTGGGCGCGGTTTCCCAAGGGCGCACCATTTACGCCAATATCCTCAAAGCCATTCAGTTTCTGCTCAGCTCCAACCTGGGCGAAATCCTGGTGATCTTCCTCGCCACGCTGTTGAATTGGGGAACCCCGCTTCTGCCCATTCACATCCTCTGGGTCAACCTGATTACCGATACGCTTCCGGCCCTGGCGCTGGGCATGGAGCCGGCGGAGCCGGATGTGATGGACGCGCCGCCGCGCGACCCCAAAAGCCCGATCTTCAGCAAGCCGCTGCTGTTCCGCGTATGCTACCAGGGCCTGATGGTAGCCGCGCTGTCCCTGTGCGCGTTTCTCGTGGGCGCGAGGATCAGCCCGGATACGGGCCACACCATGGCGTTTGCGGTGCTGGCCATGTCGCAGCTTGTGCATGCCTTTAACCTTCGCAGCAATACGCACTCCGCGTTTTCGCGCGGCAGGCTGAATAAATGGATGCTTCCCGCGTTCTTCGGCGGGCTGGCGCTTCAGCTTGGCGTATTGCTGATTCCCTTCCTGATGGACCTGTTCCGTGTGGTTCCCCTCACGCTGATGCAATGGCTGCTGGTAGCCGTGCTCAGTATCGCCCCCCTGACCATCGTGGAGCTGTTCAAGGCGCTTGGCTGGACGGGCGAAAGCCGCTGCAAGCGGAGTTGAGGCTGCTTTATCCCTTCGCGGGCGTTTTGCTGGCGGAGGAACGGCTTGGCGCTGTTTCACAAGCGCGAGCTTTCCGGATGCGCTAGTGAAACAGCCAACAAAAAACCGCTGACAAGCGACACTTGAAAGCGGTTTTTTTTGTACGGCTTTTTGAATGACGGGACTTATACGGCATCCCCCAAAAGGGGTTCCCGGGAGCGAAGCCTTCAGGCGGCGGGCTCGGGAGGCCGCGCCTCTCAACATACCCGCCCGCCGTCTGCGCGCGCCCTCAAAGGGTTCGCATATAATTGGCGTAATGCGCAAACACGATGCCGGGCTCCTCCAGCGTGGTATCCCAGCGCTTGACCCATTCCAGGGAGTAGAAGCCCTGATAGCCGCCCTCCTTGAGCACGCGGACAATATCGCCCAGGGGCACGTCCCCAAAGCCGGGCAGGGTATAGCGATAGCCCTCGTCCGTGGCGGCGCTGTCCTTAAAATGCGTATGACAAAGCCAGGGGCGAAGGTTTTGGAAGGTTGTCTCGGGCTTCTCATGCATGAAGCGGTAGGGGTGATGCACATCCCAAAGCGCGCCTACGCCCTCACAACTGACGGTGCTTAAAAGCCGGGCCAGCCGCTCGCTGTCGCTCCAAACCCCGTGCGTCTCGATGAGCACCTTAACGCCGTGCTCCATCGCGTAATGGCCCAGCTCCACCGCGCGCGAACGCACATATCCCTCGTCCACGGAGCCTACGGGCTGCGGCACGGGCGCGGTCGCCATCACGCGCACATAGGGCGCGGACAGCTTTTCCGCAAGCCGTACATAAGCCTTGATTTCCTCGTTCACAGCCGCCTCGGTTTCCCGCAGGTGGATACAGCAGTCGCTGTCAAGGCAGGGAATCGTCAGACCCAGCCGCTTCAGCTCCGCCTTTGTTTTTACAATGTTGTCGTCTGAGAAGGCGGGAATGCTCGGCACGGAAATATCCTTCCCCACGCCGCGCACCTCGACGCCGCCATAACCCAGGTCGCAGGCCGTCGCGGTGATCTCCTGCCAGCTCCAGCGCGGGCATCCGAGGGTGGAAAAGCAGATTCTCATAGGCCTTACTCCTTATCTTGCATATCTTTTAGGGATATGATATCATTGCAGCATCGGTTGGTCAAGAAAAACCTTTGCTGGCTTCAGGCTCAGCGATCAGAGGGCGCGGAACGGAGGCGGGTGCATGGCGAGGCGCAGGCGGGTCCGGCGGCGGGGCGTTTCCCCCGGCACCGTCATTATGCTGACGCTCACGGCGCTTGTATTGGCCGGGTTTTGCGTGCTCATGCCAAAGCTGACGGGCAATGTGGACGTGCGCGTGGACGCGGCTGAGCTGGCGGTGGCCATCGACAGCTCTCTTTCGCAGATCGCCGCCTCGTCCGCAGGGCGGCGGACGGCCGCCAAGGAGGCGCCCCAAGCCACCATTCTGCCCCCGGAAAGCCTGGCGACCGCTATTCCCGTCACCGAGCCGCCCAAGCTTTCCTTTTCCCTCTGCGCCGCCGGCAGCATTAAAATCAACTCCAGCGTGCAAAAAGCCCTGACGGACGATACCGGCTATCGCTTTCCCATCCTGTTTGACCAGCTTGGCGGCGCGATGAACGCCGACCTAAGCATCGCCACGCTTGAAAACAATGTGATTTCAACCGCCAAGCTCACCGACTCAAACCTTCCCGCGGACGCGCTGAGCGCCATTCAGGGCGCGGGCGTCAACGCCCTTTGCATCGGGTATTACGGCGCGCTGGACGGCGGCGTCAGCGGCCTTACGGAAACCAAGCAAAGCATCATATCCGCGGGCATGACGCCCTACGGAGCCTTTGCCAGCGAGGAGGAGCGCGGCAAGACCGTCCTGCTGAGCGCAAACGGCGTCACAGTCGCGTTGCTGAGCTTCCAAAACGAGCTGAGCGCCGCCGGAAAGAAGCGCACCAGCAAGGAGGAGCAAGCCTTTGTGGTGGCAAGCCAGCAGCTTCCCACCATCGCGGCGGACATCGCAAGCGCGCGGGAGGCGGGGGCCCAGGTCGTCGTGGTTTCCCTCTGCTGGGGAAAGGTCGGCGCAAACGCTCCCACCGCCACCCAAAAGGAGCTTGCACAGGGAATCGCCGACGCGGGCGCGGACATTATTCTCGGCACTCATTCCGGCGCGCTGCAGCCGGTGCAAATTTTAACCGCGGACCGGGGAGACGGCAAATACCATCCGGTGCTGTGCGCCTATTCGCTGGGCAACCTTTTCACCTATGACCGGGAAAAGCGCTCCGGCCTGGCCAGCATCCTGCTGCGCGCGGAGGTGGTATACGACGCGGGCAGCGGTACCGTGGCCTTTGACAACCTCTCCTATACCCCCACCTATTCCTGGCGTGACAAGGAGGATGGGAAAACGCGGTACCGCGTGCTCCTCAACAACGGCAGCTACCCGGAATTTGTGGACAAGGACCAGCGCGGCGTGATGGAACGGTGCCTGAAAACCGTGGAGGACGTCATGGCGGATACGCCGGTTCCGGCCAAGCAATCAAACTGACGAGGCTTCGCCTCTGCCTATAGTAAAACGCGGGATTCTCCAGGCAGCGCGCCATGGAGAATCCCGCGTTTGTGAACCCGTGAACGCGTTGTCTGCGCCGTCAGCGCTCAAGCAAGGATACGCCCGTCATATCATGCGGAACCGGAAGCCCCATACTGTCCAGCATGGTAGGCGCGATATCGGCCAGCCGACCGTTTGGACGAAGCCTTCTGCCGACCAAATCCGCCCCCACCGCGATGAAGGGAACGGGATTGGTCGTATGGGCGGTAAACGGCTCGCCCGTTTCGGGGTCGACCATCTGATCGGCGTTTCCGTGATCCGCGGTCACAAAGGCGCGGCCGCCGTTGCGGAGGATAGCCGATACCACCTGATCCACGCACTCGTCCACGGCGGCGACGGCCTTCATAGCCGCCTCCATTACGCCCGTGTGACCGACCATGTCGCAGTTGGCAAAGTTGAGGATCATCACGTCGTACTTTTTCTCGTTAATCAGCTCTACGGCCTTTTCGGCAATCTCATAGGCGCTCATCTCGGGCTTCAGGTCGAACGTAGCCACCTTGGAGGAGGGGATGAGCACGCGATCCTCCCCGTCGTTGGGCTTTTCCACGCCGCCGTTGAAGAAGAAGGTGACGTGCGCGTATTTTTGCGTTTCCGCAATGCGGAGCTGCGTTTTCCCCAGGCGGGAAAGGTATTCCCCCAGGGTATTCTCCAGCGTTTCCGGCGGGTTAACGATCTCCAGGCCGGTAAAGGTTTCATCATACTGCGTCATCGACACAAAGCGGACGGGGAAATACCCCCTGCCCCGGCTGAAGCCGTCGAAATCCGGCAGAATGAAGGCGCGCGTTAGCTGCCGTGCCCGGTCCGGACGGAAGTTAAAGAAGATCACGCTATCCTGCTCGTTAATCACCGCCACAGGAGCGTCGTTTTCAAGCACCACGGTGGGCTTGACAAATTCGTCGGTTTCCCCCTTGGCGTAGCTCCGCTCCACGGCCTTGATGGCGGAGGGGGCGGTTTCTCCCTGGCCCAGAACCATCGCGTCGTATGCCTTTTGAACGCGGTCCCACAGGTTGTCGCGGTCCATAGCCCAATAGCGGCCCATCACGGTCGCAATCCTGCCAACGCCGATTTCCTTCAGCTTGGCTTCCAGCTCCCGCACGTACTCGATCCCGCTGGAGGGCGGCACGTCGCGGCCGTCCAGGAAGCAGTGGACATATACATCCTTTACGCCGCGCTGCCTGCACATCTCCAAAAGAGCGTAAAGATGGGTGTTATGGCTGTGGACCCCGCCGTCGCTGAGCAGGCCCATCAGATGAACGGCCTTGCCCGATTCCCTCGCGGCGTCCATCGCGCGGATGAGGGGCTTCTTTTGAAAGAACGCGCCGTCCCGGATGTCCTTCGTAATGCGCGTAAGCTCCTGATACACGATGCGCCCGGCGCCCAAATTCAGGTGTCCGACCTCGCTGTTGCCCATCTGGCCGTCCGGCAGGCCGACGTCCATTCCGCTGGCGCCCAACTGCGTATGCGGGTATTTCTCCAGCAGCCGGTCCAGATGGGGCGTACCCTGCTGATAAATCGCATTCCCCTCATGCGCGGGGTTCAGGCCGAAGCCGTCCATGATGATAAGCGCCGTCATGGTTTTGTCCATCTTGCTTGCCTGCTCCTTTATTCCTTATTATACAGCGCCACGGACGCAAAGTCCGGGGCCTTCAGCGAGGCGCCGCCAATCAGGCCGCCGTCAATCTCCGGCTGCGCCATCAGGCCCTTGACGTTTTTGGGGTTCATGCTGCCGCCATACTGGATGCGCACCGCGTCGCCCGCGTCTTGTCCATATCTGCGCGCAATCGCGCCGCGGATCACGCCGATGGTCTCGTTTGCCTGCTCGTCGGTGGCGGTCAGCCCGGTGCCAATCGCCCATACGGGCTCATAGGCCACCACCACGTTCTTCACCTCGTCCGCGCTGAGGCCATGGAGGGCCATCAGGGTCTGATATTCCACGATGATGTCGGTGTAGCCGCTCTCGCGCTCATCCTTCAGCTCGCCCACACAGATAATCGGGGTCAGCCCGGCCTCCACGGCGGCGCGCACGCGCTGGTTAACGGTCTTGTCGGTTTCGCCAAAATACTGGCGGCGCTCGCTGTGGCCGATCACCACGTACTCCACGCCGCAGGCCTTGAGCATCTCCGCGCTCAGCTCGCCCGTATACGCGCCGCTCTTGGCAAAGTGAACGTTCTGGGCTCCCAGCTTCACATTGCTGCCTTCGGCCGCCTCCCTTACGGCGGCAAAGTCGGTAGCGGGTACGCAAACCACCACGTCGCAGTCCGCGCCCTTTACGGCGGGTACGAGCGCGCTGACAAGCTCCCTCGCTTCCTCCGGGGTTTTGTTCATCTTCCAGTTACCGGCGATAATCGGTTTCCGCATGACGTTGTACCTCTTTTCCTCATCAGGATACGCTTAGGGAATATCCGTCCGGAGCCTGAATGAAACCGGAAGCTGCATTCCCGCAGCCGCAAATTTTGCGCAGGCCGCCGGTGAAGCGGCCTGCGCACAGGAGCAGTCTTATTTGTCGTCCAGGGCGGCGACGCCGGGAAGGGTTTTGCCCTCCAGGAACTCCATGCTCGCGCCCCCGCCGGTGGAAACGTGGGTCACCTGATCGGCGTAGCCCATCTGCTCCACCGCGGCCGCGCTGTCGCCGCCGCCGATGATGGTGACGCCCTTGCACTCGCTCATGGCTTTGGCCACGGCGCGCGTGCCGACCGCGAAGTTCTCAAATTCAAACACGCCCATCGGGCCGTTCCAAACCACTGTGCCGGCCTTACGCACAACGTCCGCGAACTGCACGGCCGTTTCCGGCCCGATATCCATGCCCTCGTAGTCGTCCGGGATGCCCTCGGTCGCCATGACGGTGATGCGCTTAGCGTCGTTGGAGAAGGAATCGCCGCATACGTTGTCAACGGGCAGCAGCAGCTTGACGCCCTTGTCCTTGGCCTTTTGCATCAGCTCCTTGGCGAGGCCGACCTTGTCGTTTTCGCACAGGCTCTTGCCGACGCTTACGCCCAACGCCTTTTGGAAGGTATAGCTCATGCCGCCGCCGATAATCAGCGTGTCTACCTTCTCCAGCAGGTTGTTGATGACGCCGATCTTGTCCGATACCTTCGCGCCGCCCAGGATGGCCACAAAGGGACGGGCCGGGTCCTCCAGCGCCTTGCCCATGACGCTGAGCTCCTTGCCGATCAGGTATCCGGCCACGGCGGGATGCAGCAGGTGCGCCACGCCCTCGGTGGAGGCATGCGCGCGGTGCGCGGTGCCAAAGGCGTCGTTGACATACATCTCGGCCAGCGAGGCCAGCTCCTTGGCAAAGGCGGGGTCGTTCTTTTCCTCCTCCTTGTGGAAGCGGACGTTCTCCAAAAGCATTACCTCGCCGTCCTTCAGCTCCCCGGCAAGCTTTTTGGCGGACGGACCGATCACGTCCTCCGCCATCCTGACCTCCGCGCCCAGCATCTGGCTAAGCCGGTCGGCCACCGGCTTCAGGGAGTATTTCATGTTGAACTCGCCCTTGGGGCGGCCCAGGTGAGAGCACAGGATGACCTTCGCGCCATGCTCCATCAAATACCTGATCGTCGGCAGCGCGCCGCGGAGACGGTTTTCATCCGTAATCACCTTATTCTCATCCATCGGCACGTTGAAATCACAGCGGACGAGCACTTTCTTTCCCGTTACCTGGATGTCCTCAATGGTTTTCTTCGCCATAACACACACTCCTTTATCAGTTGGTTCTATTGCAAAGCCCTGTATGGGCGAGCAAACATCGCTATTGGCCGCCTTCCAGGATCGCCCTGGCCGCGCCCTCGTCGGTCACAAGCATAGCGTGCGGCCTGTTTTTCATGACGGCCTCAATGGCCGCCGCCTTCCGCGCGCCCGCCGCGACGGCGATCAGCGCGCATTTCGGCTTGAGCGCTCCCAGGTCGTGCGCCACGGTGGAGGCGGAATACACAAGCCTGCCCTCTGAATCAAAATAGCAGCCATAGGCCTCCGCCACCGCGCCCTTTCGCAGCACCTCTTCCTCCACTGAAGCGGGAAGCTGCCGCTTCTGCGCCATATCGTCCGCGCGCCCGATGCCGTGAAGCACCACGTCGGCGCGTTCCAGCAGGGCGAGCGTCTCGTCGATTTCCCGTAGCTTCCGCATTTCCAAAAGCGCCTGCTCGTCGAGATGATCCGGCAGATGCATCAGCCGGTGGTGCCCGCCCAGCCGCCTGGCCATTTCACAGGCGACGGTGTTGGCCTGCGTTTCCAGCGCGCGGCCGATCCCGCCCCTCGCGGGCACAACCATCACGTTCATCGGCGTTCCCTGCGGCACGTGGAAGGCGACCTCGTGGATGGTGGAGCCTCCCGTAACGGCCAGCGTAGACCCGCTTTGCAAAAAGCCGCGCAGCCGGCTGCCGGCGCTGCGGCCCACCTCGCTCAGAACATGCTCGTCCTCGTCCGCGTTTCCCGCGACCACGCATACCTTCGGCACCAAAAGGCGTTTGCCAAGCTCCACCTCCAGCCGTGTAAGGCCGCGCAAATCCCGGCTGAAGAGCCTGGCCATTGGCAGAACGTCGGCCGCCTGGGGCGTCAGGCTCATGCCCGCCGCGTCGAGCGATACCAGGCCGTGCTCCTTGAGCAGCGCGGCGACGGTACGCACCTCGCGCTCCGGAAGGTTCAGCCTCGCGGCCAGCAAGCGCCTGCCTACGGGCTGAAGCGCGCCGATGCGCTCCAAAACCAACGCCCGACGCTCGATCTGCTGCGCCAGATCCGGCGCCAGCTTCTGCATCAGGCTGAAATAGTCGTCTTGCATAGCCACTCTCCCGCATGGGGCAAATCGCGTCCCGCATGACCAAATTTATCCCAGGGATGATTATACAACAATCCCCTGACGCTGGCAAGCCGTTTTGATATTTTATTCACAATTTTCCCTTTGCGGTAAGGGTTCTATCCCTCCCTTTCACGGCATAGCCTAAAGCACAAGGGGTGGATTACGATGCTTCCCAAGCTGACGGTGATTCTTCTATTTGCCGGATTGATGGCGGCGGTTTTCTTTTTCTGCATGCGCGCGACGCCGCGTCGCGGCTACATGCGGGTTATCGAGCGCGTATGCATGGGCGTCATCCTGTGCTACCTGTGCGGCCTCGCGCTGGCTCCGTTCGGCATTCGGCTGGCGCAAGGCCCGGTTTCGGCGGCTTCCGCCGGGTATTTCGGCCTGCCCGGCGTGGCGCTCGGCGTCATCTCCGGGCTTTGGCCGTAATTACAGCTCAAACACCTCGGTGTTCTTGAGCGCCTCGGCCACCAGCGCCTCCGTATCCAGTCTGGCCTCCCCCTCCAGGATGATTTCCATTTTGGGCCTTGTGGCGGGATGGCGGGGCGTAAACACCGTACAGCAATCCTCATAAGGCAAAGAGGATGTTTCATACGTGCCGATCTTTTCCGCGATCGCAATAATTTCCTGCTTATCAAACCCGATCAGCGGCCTGAAAACGGGGATTTCCGCCACGGCGTCGGTACAGCTAAGGGCCTGCATGGTCTGGCTCGCCACCTGGCCGATGCTTTCGCCCGTGACAAGCGCCTGCGCGCGCTCCTGATACGCGACGGCATTGGCAATGCGCATCATATAGCGCCGCATAATGATGGTGGTATAATCCTCATGGCATTTTTCGTGGATCTGCATCTGGATGTCGGTAAACGGCGCCACATGCACGCGGATTCCGCACAGGCTCTCGCTCAGGATACGCGCGAGGTCAAGCACCTTTTCCTTGGCGCGTTCGCTGGTATAGGGAAAGGAATGGAAGTGAACCGCGCTTACGGCGACCCCGCGCTTGGCGATCATCCATCCCGCGACCGGGCTGTCGATGCCGCCGGACAGCAGCAGCGTGGCGCGACCGTTCGTTCCCACCGGCATGCCTCCCACCGCTGGTACCGCCTGGGTATACAAATACGCCTTTTCCCGGATTTCCACCGATAGCACGACATCCGGGTGATGCACGTCCACGCGCAGGCCCGGGAGGCGGGCGAGCAGGTATTCCCCCATTTCTACATTCATGGTAGGCGAATCCTTGGGATATCGCTTATCGCTGCGCCGCGCGTTCACCTTGAAGGAGCCCCGGCAGTCGCGGAGCAGCTCGGCGGCCTGGGCGCAGACAGCCTCAAAGCTCTCCTTTTCCATCTCAACGGCGCGGCAAACGCTGTGTACGCCGAATACCTTTGCCACCCGCCTAAGCGCTTCCTCCATATCGGAAGCGTCGCTTACGTATACGCGGCTGTCGCTGAGCCACACATGGCCGCCAACCTCCCGAACCGCCGCGCGCACGCGCTCCACCAGCATCCTCAAAAAATTCGGGCGGTTCAGCCCCTTTAAAAAAATCTCCCCAAAACGAACCAGCAAAACCTCACGCAAGCCGCTTGCCCTCCTTATGGCCGCCCCGGCGGCCCCTGTGCTCACCTGCGCGAAAATCTCCGCAGCGTGGTCACCTTCTCGATGATTTTTTCTGCCGTGTAGCGTATTTCCTCCCGGGTATTTTCAGGGCAGAGGCTAATGCGAATCGCCCCGTCCATCACCCCGGGGGGCTGGCGCATGGCGGCGAGCACCTCGGAACGCCTTCCCTTTTTGGACGAGCACGCGGAGCCCGTGCCCACGCAGATCCCGTCCGCCTCCAGGGCGTGCACAAGCGTCTCCGCCCGCACGGGCGGAAAGGCCAGGCTGACGATATGCCCTGCGCTCATGGGATCGTCCGGGGGCAAGCCGATCACGACCGTCTCCGGCAGTCCGGCCTTTAGCAGCGCCGCCAGCTCCCGCTTTTGCTCCCGCATGCGCTCGTAGGCATCCGGCGGATAGGTCTCTATCGCGGCCCGCAGGCCGGCGATTCCCGGCGTGTTTTCCGTTCCGCTTCTCAGCCCCCGCTGCTGTCCGCCGCCCATCATCTGCGCGCGAAGGCGCGCCCCGTCCGCGAGCACAAGCGCCCCAATTCCCTTGGGGCCGTTGATTTTGTGTCCGCTGATCGCATAGGACTGAATCTTCAGCGCCCGGAAGGAAACAGGCAGGCGCAGATAGCCCTGAACCCCGTCCACATGGACGGGCGCTTGCGGGGCAAGGCGGTCCCTCAGGTCGCAGACCTCTTTGAGCGGCATGATGACGCCCGTTTCGTTGCAAACCTGCATGACGCAAATCAGCCGCGTCCTTTCACCGAGCATGCCTTCCAGCGCCGCAAGGTCTACCGAGCCGTTTTGGCAAAGCGGCGCCTCACGCGCCGTATGGCCGAAACGGGCGGCGGCCTCCAGGCAGGCGTTTTTGACCGCCGGGTGTTCCGCCGCCGTGTAAAGCACGTCGCCCGGCTCGCGCTGTGCCTGTAAAAGGCCGAATATGGCAAGATTATCGCTTTCGGTTCCTCCGGAGGTAAAAAGGACGTTCCGCTCGTTGGCCTGAAGGCTCCGCGCCACCGCCGCGCGCGCCTCCGCCAGCCCCTTCTCCGCGCGAAGGGCGGGCGCGTACAGCGCCGACGGATTATAAAAGCAGTCCCGCATGGCGGCCGTCACCGCCTCCACCACCTGATTTCCCGGCCTTGTGGTGGCGCTGTTATCCAGATAGACCCGCATTGCCGCCCTACTCCCGGTATGCGCCGCGCGGCAGGTATTTTTGAATCATATCCACGAGCTCGTCGGACGGCTCCAGCACAATCATGTTCTTATTGCTTTCCTTTTGGTAGTAAAAGTAATACAGCTTCGCATCCCGGTTCAGGAACCAATTCATCCGCTTCAGCCCGGGCATATTGATCAGCTTGCGAAATTCGTTGGAATCCACGGGCCCGAAGGCTTCCACGTTCTTCACGCGCATGGTGCCCAGGCTCTTGCGCTTTTGGTTGTTGTACACCTGAGCAAAATCAAGCTCTCCGTTGGTGAAGGTGTACTCGTATTCCGTGCGCAGGCGGTCTTTGCGAAGGTACAGCAGCACCGCTAGGCCGATCATCAGCAGCGTCGTCACAAGCCCGTAAACTGTAAAGCTGCTGAACAGCATCGGCAGCGTAAGCATGCCCAGCAGCGCCGCCAGCACCATGACGACGTTGGAAAGCATGTACAGCGCCTCCTGCAGACCCCGGCGGCGGCGCACCACCACCTCTTCCATAAAGTGATCCATTTGTTTTTCCTCCCCTTACAGCCGATTTGCTAAAATCAGTACGTAAATTCCCGCCACCACGAGCCCGACCAGCGCTCCGCCGGCCACCTCGACAGGCTTGTGCCCCACAAGCTCCTTGAGCTCAGCGTCGGAAATCTGCTTGCCGTTGATGAGCACGTCCTTCAAAATCTGGTTGATAACGGTAGCCTGGCGCCCTGTTTCACGCCTGACGCCCGCGGCGTCGTACATGACGATGCATGCCACCACGACGGCCATCGCAAATTCAGGCGTATCAAACCCGCGGGTCGCTCCCACCATCACCGCGGCGGTCACCACCATCGCGGAATGCGAGCTCGGCATCCCTCCGGACCCATGGAAGCGGCGAAAGTCCCACTCGCGCTCCACCAGATAATGAATCGGTATTTTCAGCCCCTGCGCCACAAACCAGCCGATCAGCGCCGCAAACAGCACATGGTTCTGGAACACCTCCACAATGGAATGCACTCCCGCTCTCTTCCCTTCCACACTCGCGCGTTTTTTTCATGATACATCATTTATACCGTGCGCACAAGCGTTTGTTCGGCAAGGCCGCGCAAAAATTCCGCCCGGTCGCCGAAGCACTCGAGGGCGTCCACCGCCCGCCCGACCGACCCGCGCGCGTCCAGGCGGGCCCGTTCCACGCCGAAAGCCGCCGGCCAGGTCTGTTTGCCGCGCTGCTCGTCCATCCCGGTCTGCTTGCCCAGCGTCTCCGCGTCGCCTTCCAAATCCAGCAGGTCGTCCACGATTTGGAACGCCAGCCCAATCCCCTGCCCAAAAGCCCTGCCGGCTTCCACCTGCTCGTCCGTCGCGCCGGCAAGCATCAGCCCGGCCGTCACGGGCGCGGTCATAAGATCGGCCGTTTTATGCAGGTGGATATAGCGCACGCTTTCGGGCGTCGCGGCCCGCCCCTCAAGCTTCACATCCAGCGTCTGCCCCGCGATCATGCCGCGCACGCCGGCCCGGAGCGCAATTTCGCGGGCGGCCTGAAGCGCCCGCGCGGGCTGCTCTTGGGCAAAGTGGGAGGAAAGCATGGTCTCATACGCCAAATTCAGCAAACCGTCGCCGGCCAAAATCGCCATGTTTTCGCCGAATACCCTGTGGTTGGTCGGCTTGCCGCGCCTGAGCGCGTCGTTATCCAGCGCCGGAAGGTCGTCGTGGATCAGCGAATACGCATGGATCATTTCCAGCGCGCACGCGAAGGGAAGCACGGCCTCCCAATCCTCGCGCAAAAGCCGGTACGCCGCCAGCAGCAGCACGGGCCGGATGCGCTTGCCCGGCAAAAGCAGGCTGTATCGCATGGCGCTGCGCAAGGGCTGCGGCACCACGCCCTCTCCGGGCGGCGGCGCGTCCGGCTCCGTCACGGGCCGCTCCCCGGCCTGGGAAAGCAGGCCGTACCCCTTCAGCCAGCTTTCCACCGCGTCACGATATTCGTTCATGCCCCGCCCTCCGTATCCTCCAGGAAGCTTGGCTGCTCCGCCGCGCAGGATTCCTCCGCGACGGGCTCGCCGTCCCTTCCCTCGCGGATTTCCAGCATGCGCGCCTTGGCCGCTTCCAGCTTTTTCATCAGCTCGGAAGAAAGCTTCATGGCTTCCTCATACTTTTCGACCAACTGCTCCAAGGGCAGTTCGCTTCGTTCCATGTCTTGGGCGAGCGCCTCCAGCCGGCCCAGCCCTTCCTCAAAGCTTAACCCCTTTTTCACGGCTTTCGCTGCCAAAGCGCTTCCCCCTTCTCAATTCCCGTCGCCGAGGCGGCAATCGCGCCGTCCGAGAGCGTCAAACAAAGCATATCCCCGGCGCGTACCATATCGACGCTCCGAACGGCCTTTCCGCCCAGGGTGACGACGGCATAGCCCCGGCTCAGCGTCTCCGCCGGCCCCGTGGTTCGCAGCCTGAGGACTGCCGCCTCCAGCGCGCGTTCCTTGGCCGCGAGCCTCGCCTCCGCCAGCGCGCCCACCCGGTCCGCCGCCCCCCGGACAGCGGAAAGCATGCGCTCTTCCCGCTGCGCGGGCGAATGCTCCATAAGCCTTTTCTGCGCCTCCGCAAGCTGAAGCCGCTTGCGGTTCGCCGCGTCTTCAAAGGCGCGGCTTGCCTGATCCCGCAACTGCCGGACGCTTCCGCGCAGCGCTTCCAGCTCCGGCACGGCTATCTCGGCCGCGGCTGACGGAGTGGGCGCGCGGACATCCGCCACAAAATCGGCGATGGTGAAATCCGTCTCATGCCCCACGGCGCTGACCACCGGCGTGCGGCATTCCACGACGGCACGCGCCACCGCCTCCTCGTTGAAGGCCCAAAGATCCTCCATGCTGCCGCCGCCCCGCCCCATAATGATAACCTCCGCCTGGGGATAAGCGTCCAGCAGCCGGAGGGCCTTCACAATCCCCGCCGCAGCGCCCTCGCCCTGCACCTGAACGGGGCAGAGAAAAAGCGGCATGCCGGGGAAACGCCTCCAGGCCACGCGCGCAATATCATGCACCACAGCGCCCGTACGGCTCGTAATGATACCGACGCCACGCGGCAGAAGGGGAAGCGGCTTTTTGAGCGAAGCGTCAAAAAGCCCTTCAGAGGCAAGCCGTTCCTTCAGCGCCTCAAAGCGCAGGTACAGCTCTCCCAGCCCGTCGGGTTCCATCGCGTCGGCATAAAACTGATAGGAACCCGTCTTGGCATACAGGCTCACGCTGCCATACAGCCGCACCCGCCGGCCGTTTTGCGGGGCAAACCGCACGCCGGCAGCCGCCTGGCGGAACATCACGCAGCCGATGGCCGCGCCTTCGTCCTTCAGGGTAAAATACCAATGGCCGGAGGTATGCCGCTTGAGGTTGCTGATCTCCCCCACCAGGCAAAGCCCCCGCAGCATGGGATCGGCGGCCAGCGACTTGCGCACGTACTCGTTAAGCTGGGATACCGAGAGCGTCAGGCCCCTCACAGCGCGACCGCCGCCTTTTCCGCGGCGGAAACGGTGTTGTCCATGAGCATGGCGATGGTCATTTTGCCCACGCCGCCCGGCACAGGCGTAATCCAGGACGCCTTGGGCGCGACGCTTTCAAAATCCACATCTCCGCAAAGCTTTCCATCCACCCGGTTGATCCCCACGTCCACAACCACCGCGCCTTCCTTGACCATATCGCCGGTGATGAAGCGCGGCTTGCCGATTGCCGCAATCAGAATATCCGCGCGCCGCGTATGCTCGCCCAGGTTTACCGTGCGGCTATGGCAGACCGTAACGGTCGCGTTTTCTCTCAGCAGCAGCAACGCCATGGGCTTGCCCACGATGTTGCTGCGGCCCACCACCACAGCCTCCTTGCCCTCCAGGGAAATACCGGCGCGCTTGAGCATATACAGCGCGCCCTTGGGCGTGCACGCCACCACGCAGTTAAGCCCGCGGGACAACCGCCCCGCGTTCACGTCGTGAAAGCCGTCCACATCCTTCTCAGGCAAAATCAGCGACAGCGCCTGGTCCGCGTCCAGATGGGAAGGCAACGGAAGCTGGACGAGAATACCGTTCACAGCCGGGTCCGCGTCCGCCTCTAAAATGGCGGCCTCCAGCTCCTCCTGCGTGACGGTTGCCGGCATCCTCCACGTTTTGGACGCGATGCCAAGGCGCGCGCACGCCTTTTCCTTGTTGCCCACATAGGTCTGGCTGGCAGGGTCCTCCCCGACCAGGATCACGGTAAGCCCCGGCACGCATCCTCTTGCCCTGAGCGCGTCCACCCGCGCCTTCAGCGCATCCTCCAGCTCCGCCGCCATTGCTTTTCCATCCAGCAGTTGCATCGCGCCTTCCTCCTTTATGTCCCGCTCGTATCCCGTTCCAGGTATCGCCGCATCCCGATCCACGCGACGCCCGCCGCGTTATCGCCGCTGAGCTCCGGCCTGCCGAACGTCAGCCGGATATTTGAGCGCCGCTTGGCCATCCGGGCGGCGAGCGCTTCCCGAAACAGCGCCGACGACGCGACGCCGCCCACCACAAGCGCCTGCGACGCGCCGACGGCCCGGCAGCCCGCCTCCAGCATGCGCGCCGACGTTCGGCTGACCAAATCAAACACCTCGGCGGCGACGCGCCCGCGTGGCAGCGCCCCCTCCTTTACCAGCCGCAGCGCCTGCGTCTCGGCGCCGGAAAAATGGCAATACAGCCCGCCGGGCTCCAGACTGCAGGGCAGGATACCCTCCACCGGCGAGGCGCTACGCAGGGCGAGCCTTTCCAGCTCCGGGCCGGCTGGGAACGGAAGCCCCATAGCGACGCCGACGCGGTCAATAAGCTGCCCCGCGTGCAGATCCAGCGAACCCCCGACGACGCGCAGCCCATCCGGCCCGCACGCGGCGAGCTGGGTCGTTCCCCCGCTCAGGTGCAGGGCAACGAACAGCTTGTCCATCTTGGGGTTCCCGAGCTGGCCCGCGGCGATATGCCCCCGCTGATGGGTGGTTTCATATGCCGGCACCCGCAATGACGCGGCGACGACGCGGGCATGACCGAGACCGACGGTAAAGACGGGCATATAGCTGTCCTCTCCGTCGCACGGGGAAGCGGAGGCGCACACCGCCGCGATCTCCGCCCCGCGCTCCTCAAGCGTTCCGGAGAGCTCGTCCATGACCATGGGCGTTTGCCGCACATGCGCAAAAACGGCCTCGCTCTGGCGAAGGCCGCGCTGTCCGGCGGGCACCGGCAGCAGCATGCGGGCGGAGCCTACGACCTCCCCTTCCGCATCCACCGCCGCGACGGACGTGGTATAGCAGCTTGTGTCAAACCCAAGCACGACGCGCATCTTCTCAGCCTTCCCGCTTGCCGCGCTCAATCGCACCCAGCACGCCGTTGATGTAGCGGCTGCTCTTGGGCTCGCTGTAACGCTCGGCCAGCTCCATCGCCTCGCTGATCGCCACGTTGTCAGGCACATCCTCGCGGTGAAACAGCTCGTAAGCCGCCAGGCGCAGGATGCTCAGGTCCACGTGCGGCAGACGGTCCAGCGGCCAATCGCCGGTGCTGTGCTCCCGGATGCTCTGGTCAAGCTCCTCCTCATGCTCCCGGACGCCGTCCAGCACGTCGCTGATATACTCGCGGTCGTCCCGGCTGGGGTTGAGCCTTCCGCCGTCCTCCGGACGCGCCGTGGAAAGCTGCTCATACACCAGCTCAAGGGATTCGCCGTCGGCCTCCCCGCCAGACAGGCGTTCATACAAAAGCTGCATGGCAGCCTGCCTGGCAATTGAACGCGCCATGGTATCCAACACTCCATTCCCAACGTTCTATCTTTCGTTCATTCGCCCTTGGGCGGAAAAATCCGATTGATCCAGCCCTTGAGGGCCTCCCCTTTGCTGGGGTAAGCGCCCAGGACGTAGCCGACCGCGAAGAACAGCGCGACCAGCAGCGTCCGCCAAAAGCCCAGGAAGATGAGCATGAGAGCGAGCGCCGCGCCCAACAGGCCGAAAAGCAGGCCGCATTGGGGCGTACCGACGCGGAATCGGGGGGATTTGCGTTCGTTTTGATCCTCCATCACAGGGTTTCCTCCTCTTTTTCCAGGGTTTGCACGGGCTCCGCTTCAGCCGGCCCGTCCGGCTCCGGCTGCGTTTCCGTTTCGGACGGTTCCCCCTCCGGGACGACGGGTTGCGCGATCGGCGTCGGTTCGGGCTCCTGCTCCGGCAGCTCCGGGCCGTCTTTCGCGTCCGCTTGGGGCATATGGCATTCCGGTTCGCCGGCATGGCTGAACAGCCGGTGCGGAAAGCTCTCCTCCGGCTTAGACGACCCCGGGGCCTCGCCGCCCGGCTGGGGCTCCGGGGCGGGAATCTCCTGCGCGCGCCGCCCGCGGCGGTTTTCGCCGCCCGTTTCCACCATCACGCGAACCTCCCTGACATCCACGCCGCTGCAGGAGGTAATATACTGCTTGATCTGCTTTTGAAGCGCGTTGACCGTCAGGGGGATATTGACGCCGCCCGCGAGGGTGATTTTCATATCCACCACCACGCCTTCGCGGCTGCGATGAATGCGCGTGGCGTTGACCGCCAGCTCCTGGTGCGAGTCCACGCATTTTTTCACCATGCTCTCCATCGCGTTCATGGAGATGCTCATGTCGCCGAACTCGGTATGCTGGATAATAAAGCCCTTTTCCCCATCCCGGCGAAAGAGCGCCCATACGCCGTAAATCCCCAGCGCGGTCAGCGCAAGCGAAACGGCGACCATGACCGCCCGCTGCCATAGCTCAAACGGGCCGTTCAGCTCGCTCACGTCAAGCCGGAAGGGGAAAATGCCCGTGCCGAACACGAACAGCCCCACGCCCGCCAAAAGAATTAACAGGCCAGAGAACGCGATCAGCAGCCGATCCCCAAATTTGATTTTCATTGGTAGCCCTCCTTACGGCTTTCCCGCCGTTTGCCCGGCAAAGGAAAAGCAATGCCCGCCCTGAGCCTATGCGGGCCTTCGGGCAAGTATCGCTTTTGAAACGTTATTGATTTTCTGCCGGGTCGGATTCTCCCGCCGCTTCGGGCGTCTCCTCCGGCTGATGCTCCTCCGCGGGCGTGGGCTCGCCCTCAAACTCCACATGGACGGGCTCCGGCGGCTCCGCGGGCTTTTCCTCTTTCTCAAGCCCCTGAAGGGATTCCAGCCCGACCAACGTTTCCTTCTGCTCCTTCTCGAAGCTGACGCCCTGCACATGCACGTCCACGCGCACCACATGGAGGCCGGTCATGGTTTCAATCGCCTTGCGCACGCCTTCCTGAACGTTTAAGGCCGCGGTTTGGATCGGAGTGCCGTATTCAATAATCAGGTATACGTCCACGGAGGTTTCCTCCGTGCCAAGCTCCACCTTTACGCCCTTGGTAATGTTTTTGTTCCGGCCAAAGACGTCGGAAATTCCGCCGAACGAGCACATGCCCGCGACGCCTTCCACCTCGTTGGCGGCCACGCCCGCAATAATGGCGATGACTTCATTGGCATATGTGATGGTGCCCGTGGAATCAGCATCCTGATCCAGGGTCAGCGGCAGATTGTCCTTTTTGGGGGCCATATCCCACACCTCCTATGGTTTGGGCCTAACGCCCGTCAGGCCCGCAAGCGACCGGCTCGCCTCTTAGTATAACAGATATTGCATGTCTTGACAATCAAATGCGCCAATTTGTTACCCGTCGCTTTCAACGCATTTGATTTTTAGCTGCTCTAGCTGCCCGGCCTGAACGGCGGACGGCGTATCCATCATCAGGCACGCGCCGTTTTGAATTTTTGGAAAGGCCAGCACGTCCCGAAGGCTTTCCGCCCCGCTTAAAATCATGACAAGGCGATCTATGCCAAAGGCGAAGCCGCCGTGCGGCGGGGTGCCGTACTGGAACGCGCCCAGCAGGAAGCCGAACTGTTCCCACGCCTGCTCCGCCGTGAAGCCTAGCAGGCTGAACATCTTTTCCTGAACGTCGCTTTGATGAATCCGAATCGAGCCGCTGCCCATCTCCACGCCGTTCATCACCAGATCGTAAGCCTTGGCGCGCACAGACCCGGGGTCCGTGTCCATCAGCGGGATATCCTCCTCCATGACGTTGGTAAAGGGATGGTGCATCGCCACAAAGCGGTTTTCCTCGTCGCTCCACTCCAGCAACGGAAATTCCGTTATCCATAACAGGTCGTAGCGGCTTTGGTCAATCAGGCCAAGCTGTTTACCCAGGCGGAGGCGGAGCTGCCCCATGGCGGTCTGCGCCACCAGCCGCTTGTCCGCGATGACGAACACCGCGTCGCCGGGCTTCGCGCCCATACGGTCCAAAAGGCGCTGCATGCTGTCGCCCTGCATGGCCTTGGCAAAGCTGGAACGCAGCGTGCCGTCCTCGTTTAGAACAGCCCACGCAAGGCCCTTGACGTGGTATGTTTTCACAAATTCCCCCAGCGCGTCTAGCTCCTTGCGGCTCATTTTGCCCGCGCCCTCGGCGCGGATGGCGCACACGACATGTCCGCTTTCCAGCGCGTCCTCAAACACCTTGAAGCCGCAGCCGCGCACCGTCCCGCCCACGTCCTCAAGCTCCATGCCGAAGCGGGTGTCGGGCTTATCGCTGCCATAGCGGCTCATGGCGTCCCGCCAGGTGATACGGCGAAGGGGAAGCTCCAGCTCGATGCCCTTCAGCTCCCTGAACAGCTTGGCGTACGCGCCCTCCACGACGTTCTGGATATCCTCGGGGTCGATGAAGCTCATTTCCATGTCAAACTGGGTAAACTCCGGCTGGCGGTCGGCGCGGCCGTCCTCGTCGCGGAAGCATCGGGCCACCTGATAGTACTTATCCAGCCCGGCCAGCATCAACAGTTGCTTGTAAATCTGCGGGCTCTGCGGCAGGGCGTAAAACGCTCCGGGCTTGACGCGGGAAGGCACCAGGTAGTCCCGCGCGCCCTCCGGCGTGGATTTGCTCAGGATAGGCGTTTCCACCTCGATAAAGCCTTCCGCGTCCATATGGTCGCGCAGGAGCTTGATTACCCTGTGCCGGAACATGAGCATGTTTTGCATGACGGGGCGGCGCAGGTCCAGGTAGCGGTACTTCAGGCGGAGGTTTTCCTGCTCCTTGGTATCGTCCTCGATATAGATGGGCGGGGTCTTGCTGGCGTTCAGGATTACGGCGCTTTCCGCCATTACCTCAACCTCGCCGGTCTTGAGCTTTTGATTGACCGCGTCCGCGGCGCGCATGCGCGCCACTCCGCGCACCTCCAGCACAAACTCCCCGCGCAGGCTTTCCGCCAAAGACAGCAGCTCCGGGGAGATCGCGTTGCCGTCAAACACCACCTGGACGATGCCCGTGCGGTCGCGCAGCCATACAAACACGATGCCGCCCAGGTTTCGGGCGCGCTGCACCCAGCCCTTTAATACAACGGTTTTTCCGGCGTCCTCCGCGGTTACCTCGCCGCACATATGCGTGCGATTGTTCATGGAACCTTCCTCCTTCAATAGGGCCTTCGGCCCTCCTGTGTGCCCGCGCCCGGGCCGCAAAGCTACGCCTTGCGCATGTGCCCAAGCAGCGAGCCGGCGGCGTTCTCGAGGGGCGCCTCCCATTCTTCCCGGGTCGCCATATCGCGCAGCTTCACCGCGCCGCGCGCCAGCTCGTCGCCGCCCACTATCGCCATATGCTTCGCGCCCAGCTTGTCCGCGTATTTGAACTGAGCCTTCAGGCTGCGGCCCTGGTGGTCCATATCCGAACGGATACCCGCGCGCCGGAATGCCTCCGTCAGCGAAAACGCCTGCGGGGCGAGGCTTTTATCCAAACACGCGACAAATACCTCGGGCGTTTCGTCCTGAACGCGCAGGAGGCATTCCTCCTGATTCAGCGCGTCCAGCAGCATCAGCACGCGCTCGATGCCCATGCCGAAGCCGACCGCCGGGATGGACGGCCCCCCCAGCTCCTCCACCAGCCCGTCATAGCGCCCGCCTCCGCAAACGGTCAGCTCCCCGTTCGGCGTGCCGGTCATTACCTCGAACACCGTTTTGGTATAATAATCTAGCCCTCTGACGATTCTTGGGTCAACCGAAAATTCGATCCCCGCCGCGTCAAGGTAGCTTTGAAGCAGCTCGAAATGATCCCGGCATTCGTCGCAAAGGCAGTCCAGCATAACCGGCGCGTCGGCCAGCGCCGCCTTGCAGCCCGGCTCCTTGCAGTCCAGCGCGCGCATTGGGTTTATGTCCGCGCGCTCCTGGCACGCCTTGCACAGCAAGTCCCGCTTTTGGTTCAGGAACTCCCGGAAGCGCCGCTGATACGCCGGGCGGCAGTTGGGACAGCCGATGGAGTTAACGCGCGCCGACAAGCCCCGCAGCCCCAAACCCGCCAAAAGCCTCACCACCAGCACGATGAGCTCCGCGTCCGCCGAGGGCCGGGACGCGCCGAAGCATTCCATGCCAAATTGGTGATGCTCGCGCAGCCGCCCGGACTGAGGCGCTTCATAGCGGAAATGGGGAGCGTTGAGATAGTACAGCTTCAACGGCAGGGCCTGGGCATACAGGCCGCTTTCCAAAAAAGCGCGCACCGTTCCCGCCGTGCTTTCGGGCTTGAGGGTAACGCTCCGCTCGCCCTTATCCAAAAAGGTGTACATTTCCTTTCGCACAACGTCGCTGCTTTCCCCGGCGGAGCGTGCAAACAGCTCGGTATGCTCCAAAACCGGGGTGCGGATTTCACGGTAGCCATACAGCAGCGCCGTCTCCCGCATTTCCCGCTCCACCGCGCGCCAACGGGCGCTCTCCGACGGCAGCACGTCCTTCATACCCTTGAGAACCTTGCAAAGCATCGCGTTCACCTCATTTTAGCCCCATGGAAAAAATCCACAGACCAATGAATTATACACGTCCAATTTGTTGATTGTCAAGGATTTGGGGGAGAATGAGAAAACGGCGGGTGTAGGTTTCCCATGTCTGCCGGGCAAGGAGCAAAGAGGGATTCACCCTGCCCTGGAAACAGCACCAAGCAGAAGGCATAGGAAAGAAGCCCCAAGAAGGACGAGGGACGAAAAGGAGACAGAAGAACCAGAAGGATCAGACGGAAGGGATAATGACATCGAAACCCAGACGCTTCAAAGCATTGATATGCCGATTTTTGATACGTTCAGCATCTAGCTTGAAATAGTAATCAGCGCCCAAATCACGAAATGGCTGCAAATCTTTGAGCATGTGATAGATGGCTACCAGCATCGCGCGAGCAACGGCAACCACTGCCTTTTTGCCACCTCTGCGAGAAGCGATTTTTGAAAACTTAGTTGATTCTGCGGGGCGCTTTCGCCTTAGGCGAACCGTCCCGGTCGCTCAATCGCCTCGCTGGGCGCGGCCGCGTCCAATACCCGTTTCGCTTCCCCATGCGGGAGGTTGCCGCGTTCCACGCCTAACAGCGGAGCGCCCCCAAGCGCTCCGCTGTTTTGATACTCCATGAACCTATTTCAACAAAATCGCAAGCGCGCTTCGCAGCGTCGCGTTTTCTTTCAGGAGGGCTTCAACCTCGCCCTCAAGCGCGCGCACCTTTTTTTCATACCCGGCGGTCGGGCCGCCTTGCAGCAGCTCGCGCAGCTTCCCGGCAGGCGCGCCTTTTTCCGCGGCGTTTTCCGCTTCGCCTGCGGCGGAAGCATCCGTCGCAGCGGCATCGTCGGGGCTCCGCGCCGGCAGTTCCTCCGCGGCGGGGGAGCCGGAATCGCCGCTTGCCTCGGCTTTTAACCATTTCAACATCGTTTGATAGCTTACGCCCAGTTCCTCGCTTGCCTTCTTGGCATTTTTGTATTCCTTCGCCCTTTGCAGAAGCTCAGCCCGTTGCTCGTTCGTATATCTCGCCATGTTCACAGCTCCTTTATTTCCGTTATGGGATCAGTATACCACAATAATCAAAATGTATTTACATTTGAGTGACATTTCATACTTTGTTTGTATTTTAGGTGACAAGCAAAAGCCCGCCGGCGCGCAGCGCTCCCTTGGCCGGGGCCGATCCCGCGAGGGGGCGTCTTCTCCCCAACGCGAACCTCTCTGGGCGGCAAGGCGGTACAAGCGAGGAGATCCCTGCTTTGGCGATTGCCGCGAATTTTTGGGAAAAAGAGACTGCATATCCAGCCGTGATATGCTATAATGTAAATGTAAAGATCGTTTGTTCGTGCGTTTTCATTCGTCCCGGAACCGGTTCAGACCAACACAGGCAAAGGAGCGTAAGCCATGTCAGCCATTCGCTGGGCGCTTAACCGCATCCCTCAATCGGACGACCGCCGCCTCTCCATCATGTCCGGGGAAAACGTGCGGCTGGCTTCAAATTTTCACAAAAGCTTTCCCCAATATCAGGAGACGCCGCTCCGCTCCCTGCCCGGCATGGCGGCAGAGCTGGGGCTGTCCGGCGTCTATGTGAAGGACGAATCCTATCGTTTTGGCCTGAACGCCTTTAAGGTGCTGGGCGGCTCGTATGCCATGGCGCGTTATATCGCTCAGGAAACAGGGCGCGACATCGCCCGGACGGATTACGCCTACCTGACCGGCGACCGGCTCCGGCGGGATTTTGGGCAGGCGACCTTCTTTACGGCGACGGACGGCAACCATGGGCGCGGCGTGGCATGGGCGGCCAAGCGGCTGCATCAGAAGGCCGTGGTGCATATGCCCAAGGGAACGGTTCGGCGGCGGTTTGACAATATCCGCGCCGAGGGCGCGGAGGTAACCATCGAGGAACTGAACTATGACGACTGTGTCCGCCTGGCGGCGAGAGAAGCCGCCGCCACCCCGCGCGGCGTTGTCATCCAGGATACGGCATGGGAGGGGTACGAGGAAATCCCCGCCTGGATTATGCAGGGCTACGGCTCCATGGCCGCCGAGGCGGCCAGCCAGCTAAAGGCGGAGGGCGTGGACCGCCCCACGCACATCTTGATCCAGGCGGGCGTCGGCTCGCTGGCGGGCGCGGTCGTCGGATATTTCGTCAATCTGTTCCCGGACAACCCGCCGAAAATGGCGGTGATCGAGGCGCAGGCGGCGGATTGCCTCTACCAAAGCGCTCTGGCTGGCGACGGCGGCATTCGTACCGTGAGCGGAGATCTGGACACCATGATGGCCGGGCTGGCGTGCGGCGAGCCCAACGTTCTTTCGTGGGATATCCTGCGCAATCACGCGGACGCGTTCATCTCCTGCCCGGACTGGGTCGGCGCGACGGGCATGCGCATGCTCGGCTGCCCCGTGAAGGGCGATCCGCAGGTCATCAGCGGCGAGAGCGGCGCGGTGGGCATGGGCGTTATCGCCGCGCTGACGCGGCGCGGCGAATGCCGCGAGCTTGCGGACGCGCTGGGGCTGGACGCCTCGTCCAGGGTGCTGCTATTTTCCACCGAAGGCGATACCGACCCCGAAAACTACCGGGCCGTCGTGTGGGACGGCAAGCTTTAGGACTGACCGGAGAACTCGATACAGGAGGCGTTCATGATGGATTACCAACGGATTCGGGAGGCCGCCCAGGGGTATGAGGCGGCGATGACCCGGTTTCTCCGCGAGCTGGCGCGCATACCGGGCGAAAGCTGCGGCGAGGAGGGGCATATTCTCCGCGTGAAGCAAGAGATGGAGGCCGTGGGCTATGACCGCGTGGAGATAGACCCCATGGGCAACGTGCTGGGGTTCATGGGAAACGGCGGCAGGCTGATCGGCTTTGACGCGCATATCGACACCGTGGGGGTGGGCAACCGTTCCAATTGGGACTTCGACCCCTATGAGGGGTATGAAACCGAAACGGAAATCGGCGGTCGGGGAACCAGCGACCAGCTTGGCGGCATCGTTTCTTCCGTTTACGGCGCGAAAATCATGAAGGACCTGGGGCTGATCCCCGAGGGCTTTACCATACTGACGACGGGTACCGTTCAGGAGGAGGACTGCGACGGGCTTTGCTGGCAGTACATTGTCAACGAGGACAAGCTTCGTCCCGAATTTGTGGTATCAACCGAGCCTACGGACGGCGGCATCTACCGCGGCCAGCGGGGCCGCATGGAAATCCGCGTGGACGTCAAGGGCGTGAGCTGCCACGGGTCCGCGCCAGAGCGCGGCGATAACGCCATCTACAAGATGGCCGACATCCTCCAGGAGGTTCGCGCGCTGAACGACAACGGCTGCGGCGACGGCGAGGTCATTCCGGGCCTTGTCAAAATGCTTTCCCCCTCCTATAACCCCCAATACGAGGAAGCCCGTTTTCTGGGGCGCGGCACAATCGCCGCGTCGGAAATCTTCTTTACCTCCCCCAGCCGGTGCGCCGTGGCGGATTCCTGCTCCGTCTCCCTCGATCGCCGCATGACCGCGGGAGAGACATGGGAAAGCTGCCTGGAAGAAATCCGCCGGCTGCCCCATGTCAGGCAATACGGCGCGGAGGTGAGCATGTACTCCTATTCCCGCCCTTCCTGGAAGGGCCTAAACTACCCGACGGAATGCTACTTTCCCACGTGGACGCTCCCCGCCGGGCATCCCGTCGCCCGAGCAATGGCGGAGGCTTATCAAAGCCTTTACGGCGAGCCGCGTGTGGATAAGTGGACCTTCTCGACCAACGGCGTCAGCATCATGGGGCGCTTCGGCATCCCGTGTATCGGCTTTGGCCCCGGCAAGGAAGCCCAGGCGCACGCGCCCAACGAGCGCACCTGGAAGGCCGACCTGGTACGCTGCGCGGCGGTTTATGCTGCCCTGCCCTCCGCCTACGCAAGCGCCGGCAAAGCGCCCTGACGCTTTTTGTTTTCTGTCCTCGGCAGGCCTTGGGCAGGGCTGAAAACGCCCGCCCTTCCAAGCCGCGCGCGGCGCGTGCCCGCGCGTCAACTCCCGTCCTAAGCTCCGGCGGCGCTTTGCCGCGCGTCAGATACGAAATGATAGCAAGGAGAGAACGATTCATGAGCAAATCCGCCCCCTTTTTAAACGCCCTGAAGGCCCTCGATTTTTCCAAGATGTATAACGGCGATTTCTTCCTCACCTGGGAAAAGACGCGCGGCGAGCTGGACGCGGTGTTTGCCGTGGCGGACGCCTTGCGCGCCATGCGGGAGGAAAACCTGTCCACCAGGGTTTTTGAATCCGGCCTGGGCATTTCGCTGTTCCGCGACAACTCCACGCGCACGCGCTTTTCCTTTGCCGCGGCGTGCAACCTGCTGGGGCTGGAGGTGCAGGACCTGGACGAGGGCAAAAGCCAGATCGCGCATGGGGAAACCGTTCGTGAAACCGCCAGCATGATCTCCTTCATGGCGGACGTCATCGGCATCCGGGACGACATGTACATTGGAAAGGGCAACCGATACATGCGCGACGTGGCGGACGCCGTCGCCGCCGGCTACCGGGACGGGGTGCTGGAGCAAAAGCCCACGCTGGTCAATCTTCAGTGCGATATCGACCATCCCACGCAGACCATGGCGGATCTCGCGCACCTCATCCGCCGTTTTGGCGGCGTACAAAACCTGCGCGGCAAAAAAATCGCCATGACCTGGGCCTACTCCCCCTCCTACGGCAAGCCGCTTTCCGTGCCCCAGGGCGTCATCGGCCTGGCGACCCGTTACGGTATGGACGTGGTGCTGGCGCATCCCGAGGGGTATGAGGTGATGCCGGAGGTGGAGGCCGTCGCGGTGCGCCAGGCCAGGGAATCCGGCGGAAGCTACCGCCGCGTCAACGACATGAGCGAGGCGTTCGAGGGCGCGGACGTCGTCTATCCCAAAAGCTGGGCTCCCTTCGCCGCGATGGAGAAGCGCACCGCCCTGTACGGCAGGGGCGATTTTGAGGGAATCCGCGCGCTGGAGAAGGAGATGCTACAGCAAAACGCATGGTATCAGGACTGGGAATGCACCGAGGAGCTAATGCGCTCCACCCGGGGCGGCAAAGCCGTCTATCTGCACTGCCTGCCCGCCGACATTTCCGGCATTAGCTGCGAGCGGGGCGAGGTAGCCGCCGGCGTATTTGAGCGCAACCGGAAATCCCTTTATCAGGAAGCCTCCAACAAGCCCTATATCATCGCCGCGATGATTGTGCTGGCCAAGCTCAAGGACCCGGTCGGCACGCTGGAAGCGCTGTCCCGCGCGAACCGGCCCCGCCTGTTTTAACAATAACCGCATCCGAAGTCCTTCCAGAAAGGTCGTAAGGGCATGAAGATCGTCGTCGCGCTGGGCGGAAACGCGCTCGGCGCCACCCTTCCGGAGCAGATGCTCGCGGTTCAGGAAACCTCCCGGGCCATTGCCGACCTCATTGAAGACGGGCATCAGGTCATCCTCACGCATGGCAACGGCCCCCAGGTCGGCATGATCCAGAACGCGTTCGGCGAATACGCCCGCGCGCACGGCACGGGCGTCGTCCCCCTGTCCGTCTGCGTGGCCATGAGCCAGGGCTATATTGGATACGATCTGCAAAACGCGCTGAGAGAGGAGCTTTTTAACCGCGGTATTGCCAAGCCTGTATCCACGGTTTTGACGCAGGTTCGCGTCGACCCGGACGATCCGGCCTTTCAAAGCCCGCAAAAGCCGATTGGGCCTTTTATGAGCCGGGAGGAGGCCGACGGGCTGGCGCGAACCAAGGGCTGGCGCTTCATGGAGGACGCCGGGCGCGGCTACCGCCGCGTGGTCGCGTCCCCCATGCCGGTTGAAATTGTGGAAATCGACACCATTCACGACCTGCTGGACGCCGGGCAGGTCGTGATCGCGGCGGGCGGCGGCGGCATCCCCGTCGTCGCGCGCGGCCATCACCTAAGCGGCGTGTCCGCCGTGATCGACAAGGATTTTACCGCGTGCAGGCTGGCGGAGACGGTGGACGCGAGCCTGCTGATTATCCTGACCGCGGTGGAACGCGTCGCCATTCGGTTTGGCCAGCCGGACCAGCGCTGGCTGGACAGCCTGACGGCGGAGCAGGCGCGGCGCTACTGCCGCGAGGGGCAATTTGCTCCCGGCTCGATGCTGCCCAAGGTAGAGGCCGCGATCGCGTTTGTCACAAGCGGCCCCGGACGCGAGGCGCTGATTACGCGGTTGGAAAAGGCGCGGGACGGCATTCGGGGAAGGACGGGCACGCGCGTCCATGCCTAGGCTGGGCGTCGTCGCGCTGGCTTCCGGCGAAAGCCGGCGCTTTGACGGAGGCGAAAAGCTGCTCGCGCGCGCCGGCGGGCGGGCGATGCTCGCTTACGTGCTGGACGCCCTGCCGCCGGACGTCTTTCAAAAGCGGCTTGTAGTCACGCGCAGCCCGCAGGCGGCCGCGCTGGCTCTGTCGCTTGGCTTTGAGGCGCTTGTCCATACGCTGCCGGAAATGTCCGATACCATCCGGCTCGGCGTCGAGCGCATGGCCGGGATGGACGGCTGCCTGTTCTGCGTGGGCGATCAACCCCTGTTAACGGCCCGCACCGTGCGCAGGCTCGCCGGGGCGTTTGAAAAGGATCCGTCCCGCATCGTCCGCGCGTGCTTTGGCGAGCGGGATGGCAATCCCGTGCTTTTCCCCGCCGCGCTGTTTGGCGAGCTGGCGACGCTTGCGCCCGGGCAGTCCGGCGGGACGGTCATTCGCCGGCACGCGGGGCTGGTGACGCGCGTGCCGGCTTTTTCGGAGCGGGAGCTAAAGGACGTGGATACCCGTCAGGATTTTGATTGGCTCGTTGCGGAGCTGTCAACTCAAAAGGAGCGTGAAAAGCGTGCTGCTCATCGGCAACGGAAGGCTCATTACCCGTGACGCGGACAGGCCCTTTCTGGCGGACGGCTGCGTGGCCGCGGACGGGGCGCTGATCAGGGAGGTCGGCGATACCGCGGCGCTGCGGGCCAAGTACCCGGACGCGGACTTTTTGGACGCCGGGGGCGGCGTCATCATGCCGGGCCTCGTCAACGCCCATAACCACATCTATTCCGCGTTCGCGCGCGGGCTTTCCATCAAGGGGCCGCCCCGGCGCTCGTTCCTGGACATTTTGGACGGCCAATGGTGGGCCCTCGACCGCCGCCTGCTTCTGGAGGACACCCGTTCCAGCGCGGATTGCTACTTTGTGGAGTGCGTGGAAAACGGCGTGACCACGATATTCGATCATCACGCAAGCTACGGCGAAATCCCCGGCAGCCTGTTCGCCATCGCCGAAAGCGCAAAAAGCATCGGCGTAAGGGCAAACCTTTGCTACGAAGTCAGCGACCGGGACGGTCGGGAGAAGATGCTCGAGGCCGTGCGTGAAAACGTGGATTTCATCCGCTGGGCGCGCCGGGACGCTTCCGGCCAGTTCGCCGGCATGATGGGCATGCACGCCTCTTTTACCCTGTCGGATCAAACGCTGGAAACCTGCGCGTCCCAATGCCCGGAGGGCGCGGGTTTTCACATCCACGTAGCCGAGGGAATCCCAGACGTAAAGCGTTCGCTTTCGGAGCATGGCAAGCGTCCGGTTTTCCGGCTGAACGACTTTGGCGTTTTGGGGAAAAAAACCATCTGCGGGCACTGCACCCACGTGTCCGAAGCGGAAATCGACCTGCTCAGCGACTGTGGATGCATGGTGGCGCATAACCCGGAAAGCAACATGGGTAACGCCGTCGGGTGCCCGCCCGTGCTGCGCATGCTTGAAAAAGGCGTGCTGCTGGGCCTTGGTACGGACGGCTACACCAACGACATGCTGGAAAGCTACAAGGTCGCCAACCTCCTCCACAAGCATCACCTGTGCGACCCCACCGCCGCGTGGGATGAAATTCCGCGCATGCTGTTTGACGGCAACCGCAGGATGGCCGCGCGATTCTTCGGCGTGCCTGTCGGCATCCTGAAGCCGGGAGCGGCGGCGGACGTGATCGTGATGGACTACGACCCGCCCACGCCCATGAACGCAAGCAATCTGAACGCGCATATCCTGTTCGGCCTGAGCGGGCGTTGCACGCGTCACACCGTCATCGCCGGCAGGACGCGCATGAGGGACCGCGAGCTTCCCGGCGTGGACAAGGCCGCGCTGTTCGCCCACGCGCGGGAACGGGCGGAAGCGCTTGGGAGGCGGGTCAACGAAGGGCGGCAGCCGTGAGATACGCCGCCTCCGTTCCCAGCCGGCTGAAGGCCGGATGCCCCGGACCGGCGGTTTGAAGGCGTTCGGGGCAGGCATAAGGCGTCCTTCTCAACCATCAACACATCGGGAGGTGTCCCATGAGCGAACGTATGCGCCCCGTACCCTTTGGCCTGCTGATGTCCCGGGCCCTGGCGGAATACCGCCAAAAGGGCTCCCTGTTCGGCGTTCATCAAATCTACCGGCACGCGGCGGGAAAGGCCCTGCCGATTTTCGGCGAGACTATTGAAACGCCTTTCGGTCCCGCGGCGGGGCCGCATACCCAGCTCGCGCAAAACCTGATCGCCGCCTACGCGGGCGGCGGCCGCTTTTTTGAGCTCAAAACCGTGCAGACGCTGGACGGTGAAAGCCTGCATGTGGAAAAGCCGTGCATCCTCGCGCTGGAGGAAGGCTATAACGTGGAATGGTCGACGGAGCTGACCGTTGAAGAGGCCATGGACGAATACATCAAGGGCTGGTTCGCGCTCAAGCTGCTAAGCCTCGAGCTCGGGCTTGGCGGCGAGACGGGCTTTGTATTCAACATGTCCGTAGGCTACGACCTGGAGGGCATCCGTTCGGACAAGATCGACCGCTTCATCGAGGGCCTGAAGGACGCCTCGCGGACGGATTGCTTTCAGGCGTGCATGGAATGGACGCTTCAGAACCTCCGCCTGTTCAGGCGGGTGGACGCGGCGTTTGCGCGCTCCGTCAGCCCGCGCGTATGCGGGTCCGTCACGCTCTCCACCCTCCACGGCTGCCCAAGGGAGGAAATCGAGCGCATCGCGGCCTACCTGATGGAACAAAAGCGCCTCAACACCTACGTCAAATGCAACCCAACGCTGCTGGGCTACGACTTTGTCCGCCAAACCCTCGACCGAACGGGCTATGACGGGTTGGCGTTCGATACCCGCCATTTTGAGGGCGACCTCCGGTTTTCCGACGCCGTGCCGATGATCGAGCGCCTGCTTGCAAAGGCGGAACGGCAGGGCGTGGAATTTGGCGTCAAGCTGTCCAATACCCTTCCGGTCAACATTACGCGCGGCGAGCTGCCCGGTGAGGAGATGTATATGAGCGGAAAGGGCCTCTACCCTCTCGCCATCGCTTTGGTCAAAAAGCTGGAGGACGCCTTCGGCGGCCGGCTGCGCGCGTCCTATTCCGGCGGGGCGGACGCGCTGAATATCGCGGATATCTTCGCCTGCGGCGTCTGGCCCATTACGCTGGCCACCACGCTGCTCAAGCCCGGCGGCTATAACCGGCTCGAGCCGATGGCCGAGGCGCTGGTCAAAGAGCCATACCGCGCGTTTGCCGGCGTGGATATGGAAAAGCTGGACGCGCTGTGCGCGCGCGCCGTCGCGGACGCGCGCCATATCAAGCCCGCCAAGCCGACGCCGGCTTGCAAGCTGGACCGGCGCGCGCCCCTTGCCGATTGCTTTATCGCCCCCTGCCGGGAAAGCTGCCCGATCCATCAGGATATACCGGCCTATCTCGACCTGTTGGACGCGGGAGATCCTATCGGGGCGCTCCGCGTCATTTGCGAGGTAAACCCCCTGCCGCGCGTCACCGGAACCATCTGCTCCCACCGGTGCCAGGCGGGATGCACGCGCCGTTTTTACGAGGACGCGGTACAGATCCGCGCGGCAAAGCTCGCTGCCGCCGAGCGCGGGCTGGAAGGGTTTTTGCCCTCCCTTCGGCCCGGCATGCCCCGTTCGGAGCGCGTCGCCGTCGTTGGCGGCGGTCCCGCGGGCATGGCGGCGGCCTTTTTCGCCGCGCGGGCCGGGGCCAAGGTCACGCTTTTTGAAAAGCGGGACAGCCTGGGCGGCGTCGTTCGGCATATCATTCCCGCGTTCCGCATCCCCGACCATGCCGTAGACGCCGACGTAAAGCTGCTGGACGCGCTGGGCGTGGACATCCGGCTGAACGCAGAGGTCGCCTCCGTACAAGCGCTGTTTGAAAAAGGCTATACCCACGCCGTCCTCGCCGTAGGCGCGTGGAGGCCCGCCGTCCCGGCGCTGGAAGGCGGCGGGAGCATGGACGCGCTGGCCTTTTTGGAGGCGGCGAAAAAGCGGCCCGAAACGCTTCCCGCCGCGCGCGCGGTCGTGGTCGCCGGCGGGGGCAATACCGCCATGGACGCGGCGCGCGCGGCCATCCGTCTGCCGGGCGTCAAAAGCGTCCTCCTCGCCTATCGCCGGACGCGCCGCCAGATGCCCGCCGACCTGGACGAGCAGGAGCTTGCCCTGGCCGAAGGCGTGCGCTTTGCCGAGCTGCGCAATCCCGCTTGCCTGAGGAACGGCGTGCTGACGCTGGACGTGACGCGCCTGGGCCAGCCGGATGAAAGCGGACGGCAAAGCCCGACGCCGACGGGCCTGACCGAAGCCGTGCACTGCGACCTTCTCATCGCCGCCATCGGCGAAAGGGTGGACAACGAATACCTCATGAGAAACGGCGTGACGCTGGACAGCCGGGGACGGGCGCGCCCGCCCGCCCGGGGCGATCGGCTTTGCGTCGTCGGGGACGCCCTGCGCGGGCCGGCGACGGTGGCGGAGGCCATCGCGGACGCGCGCGACGCGGTAGACGCTCTGCTGGGCGAAGACGCGGCGGCAGGCGGGTTGTCCGGCGGCGGCAAGGAGCGCGCCCCCACAGACCTCCGCGCAAGGCGCGGCGTGCTGCGCGAACGCGGACCCGCCCAGCATGAGGCGGCGCGATGCCTCCACTGCGCAAGCCTTTGTGAAAACTGCGTGGACGTTTGCCCCAACCGCGCGAACGTTGCCGTCCGGGCGCGGGGGATGGCAGGGGAGCAGGTCGTCCATCTGGACGCCCTATGCAACGAGTGCGGCAACTGCGCGTCCTTCTGCCCTTACAGCGGCCGGCCATACAGGGATAAGCTCACCCTGTTTTCCACCAGGGAGGACTTTGCGCTAAGCGATAACGAGGGCGTCCTGCCGCTCGAGGGGGGCCGCGCCCTCGTTCGGCTGAATGGCCGCGTGTACGAGGACGACGCCGCCCTGTCCTCCGCTCAAGCGCCGGCCAGGGAGATTCTTCTTGCCGCGCTGGACCTGTTTGACGGCCGCTAACGGTCCCCGATCCCCTTGTGCCTGCAAAAAGGAGGGCTTTCCATGCTGCTGATTCAAAACGGCGCCCTGGTAACGGAACAGGGCGTTGCGTATGCGGACCTGGCGGTGAAGGATGGAAAAATCGCCAAAATCGCCGCGCGCATCCGCCCGGAGGCCGGGGACGACACGCTCGACGCGTCCGGCCTGACGGTTTTTCCCGGCTTCATTGACGGCCATACGCACTTTGATATGGATAACGGCGTGACCACAACGGCGGACGACTTTGCCACGGGCACGCGCGCGGCGCTTGCCGGCGGCACCACCACCATTGTGGATTTCGCCACGCAGGAGCGCGGCTCCACGCTGGCGGAGGGCCTGCGCGCCTGGCATGACAAGGCGGACGGCAGATGCTCGTGCCATTACGCCTTCCACATGGCCATTACCGACTGGAACCCGCGTACCCGAGCCGAGATCGGGGACATGTTCCGCGCGGGCGTCACATCGTTTAAGCTGTATTTTGCCTATGATTCGCTCCGCGTATCGGACACCGCCGCGTTTGAGGCGCTTACCCTTATGAAAAGGCTTGGCGGCGTTGTCGGCGTGCACTGCGAAAACGGGGATCTGGTCAACGCGGGCGTGCAAAGGGAAAAGGCGCTTGGAAACCTCTCGCCCGCGGCGCATCCGGCCTCGCGCCCGGCGCTGGTCGAGGCGGAGGCCATCGACCGGCTCCTTGCCATCGCCCGGATGGCGGATTGCGCGGTCAACGTCGTTCACCTGAGCAGCCGGGAGGGCCTCGGGGTGATTCGGCGCGCCCGCGCGCGCGGGCAGCGGGTGTTTGTGGAAACCTGTCCCCAGTACCTGCTTTTGACCGACGAGCGCTACCGGGAGCCGGGCTTTGCGGGCGCAAAATACGTCTGCTCCCCGCCCCTGCGGGCCGGGGAGGACCGCAGGGCGCTTGTGGAGGCGATGCTGTCCGGCGAAATCGATACCATTGCGACGGATCATTGCAGCTATACCCTTGCCCAAAAGGCAATGGGGCGGGAAGATTTTTCCAAAATCCCCAACGGCCTGCCCGGCGTGGAGCACCGACCGGAGGCGATCTACGCGGCGTTTGTGGACACGGGCCTGATGACCGCCGCCGATATGGCGCGGATGTTATCCACCAATCCGGCGCGGCAATTCGGCATGTATCCGCAAAAGGGCGCCATCCGCGTGGGCGGCGACGCGGACCTCGTGCTATGGGACGGCGCGGCGGGTGGCGTTATCAGCGCCGGGACGCAGCTTCAGCATACCGACTATACGCCTTACGAGGGCATGCGGCTGGCAGGCCGGCCCCGTCACGTGCTGCTGGGCGGCGAGGTTGCGGTGCGGGACGGGCGCGTCGCGCTGAAAAACTGCGGGCGCTATGTGGCCCGTCAACCCGTGAGCGTTTAAGCCGTTTGGCGGTGGGATCAAAGTTTTGGCGACCGCCATGCCCGTGCCGCCCAAGGGGCGGCGCAGACCGAAAGGAGCAGCCGTATGCTGTCGATTAACCATCAGCCCTATGAGCCCAAGGAGGATAAGCGCCTCTTGGATTTTCTGCGCGACGACCTGCGGCTGCGCTCCGTCAAGGACGGCTGCTCGGAGGGCGCGTGCGGAACCTGCACCGTGCTTGTGGACGGCAAGGCGGTCAAAAGCTGCACCGGCAGGCTAAGCGGGTATCAGGGCCGCAGCATTGTGACCGTCGAGGGCCTTTCCGAGCGGGAGAAAGCCGTCTATACCTATGCTTTCGGCCATGCCGGCGCGGTGCAGTGCGGCTTTTGCATACCCGGCATGGTGCTCTGCGCCAAGGCGCTGCTGGATCAAAACCCCTCTCCCGGCCTCGAGGACGTTCAGAAGGCGATCCGGGGGAACATCTGCCGCTGTACGGGCTACCAAAAAATAGAGGAAGCCATCCTGCTGGCGGCAAAGCTGTTCCGCGAGGGCATAGAGCCGCCGCGGGCGATGGAAAGCGGCAGGATCGGGGAGCTGTTTTGCCGCGTGGACGCCGCCGAAAAGGTTCTGGGATCCGGGCAGTTCGCGGACGACCTGGAAGTGCCGGGCATGGCCTACGCCAGCGCCGTGCGCAGCCGCTACCCCCGCGCCGTCGTCAAAAAAATCGCGCTGGACAAGGCGCTCGCCCATCCCGACGCCATTCGCATCCTGCGCGCGGAGGACGTGCCCTTTAACAAGACGGGGCATTTGATCCCGGACTGGGACGTGCTGATCCCGGAAGGGGCCGTCACCCGTTACATCGGGGACGCGATCGTGCTGGCGGTCTCCCGCCGCAAGGAATCCCTGGAGGAGATCAAATCGCTGGTGGAGATCGAATATGAGGAGCTTACGCCGCTGACCAGCCCCAGGATGGCGCTGGAAGAGGGCGCGCCGCTCATTCACGAGGGCGGCAACATCCTTTCCCGTCAGGAGCTGAAGCGGGGAAACGTTGAACAGGCGCTGCGCGAGGCGGCGCATGTCGTCACCCGGCACTATTCCACCCCCATGACCGACCACGCCTTTATGGAGCCGGAGTGCGCCGTCGCGGAGCCCTTGCCGGACGGCGGGCTGCTGATGCATACCGCCTCCCAATCCGTCTATGACGAACAGCGGGAAATCGCCCGCATGCTCAGGCTTCCGCCGGAAAAGATCCGTTCGCGCACACAGCTAGTCGGCGGCGGCTTTGGCGGCAAGGAGGATATGTCCGTGCAGCATCACGCGGCGTTGGCGGCCTGGGCCACGGGGCTTCCCGTCAAGGTGAAGCTGTCCAGGCAGGAAAGCCTGAACGTTCACACCAAACGGCACGCGATGGAAATTGACATCACCACCGCGTGCGATCGGGAAGGAAGGCTGCTGGGCTTAAAGGCGACCTTGATTTCGGACTGCGGAGCTTACGCCTCGCTGGGCGGGCCCGTTTTGCAGCGCGCGTGTACCCATGCCGCCGGCCCGTATCACTTTCAAAATATCGACATCACCGGCATCTGCGTATATACCAACAACGTTCCGGGCGGCGCGTTCCGCGGGTTCGGCGTGCCGCAAAGCTGTTTTGCCTCGGAAATGAACCTGAACCTGCTGGCGCGAGAGGCGGGCCTCTCTCCCTGGGAGATCCGCTACGTAAACGCCATCCGGCCCGGACAGGAGCTGCCCAACGGGCAGATCGCCGGGCCCGACACCGCCTTTGTTGAATGCCTGGAGGCCGTGAAGGACGCCTTTGAAAAAAATCCCTATGCGGGAATCGCCGGGTGCATGAAAAACAGCGGCCTCGGCGTGGGCGTGCCGGATTACGGGCGATGCAGGCTGAGGGTGGAAAACGGCAAAGTGCTCATTCTTACATCCGCCGCGTGCATGGGCCAGGGCGTGGGCACGGTGGTCACGCAAATGGTGGCGACGGCGACGGGCCTGCCGCCGGAGCGGCTTGTACACGAGCGGCCCGATACCGCCGTAACCCCCGACTCCGGCACCTCTACCGCGAGCCGGCAAACCCTGTTTACCGGCGAGGCGGCGCGCCGGGCCGCCTCGAGCCTCAAGGCCGCCTTGGACCGGGCGGGCGGCGATTTGGAGGCGCTCAACGGCACAAGCTATGACGGCGAATACCACTTTGACACCGACCGGATGGGTTCGGACAAAAAGAATCCCGTGAGCCACGCCGCGTACAGCTATGCCGCGCATGTGGTCGTCATGGACAAGTCCAAGCGCGTCAAAAAGGTGGTTGCCGCGCACGACGTGGGCCGGGTTATCAACCCCAAGGCGTGCGAGGGGCAGGTCGAGGGCGGCGTGACCATGGGCCTTGGCTATGCCCTGACCGAGAATTTTGTGATGAAGGACGGGTATGTCAAAAGCAGGTATGGCACGCTTGGCCTGCTGCGCGCCACAGAGGTTCCGGAAATCGAGGTCCATTTGCTGGGCAAGGGAACGGATAGCCAGCCGGCCTTCGGCGCAAAAGGCGTTGGGGAAATCTCCTCCATCCCGACCGCGCCGGCCGCGGCGCTTGCCGCGTGGCGGGCGGACGGCGTCTTCCGCGACGCGCTGCCGCTTACGAATACCGCCTACCGTAAGAATTAGGCCCCCTTCGGCACGTTCAAAACCATGCAATTGGGAAAAGCCTGTTTCCCTCGTTCCTCGGACGCCCTCTGCGCATGCAAAAAGAGCTTTGAGGAAAGGAAGGCTTTGGAACGCCGCCCTCGAGCGGCTGAAAGGGGCCGCGCGCCCTTCAGCCCGCCCAGGGACGCCGTGCCGCAGGCCGGGCCCGCCGCCCCAAATTTCTTTGATTTCGTTGTTTTTTCAAACGCAGAGCCGACGGCTTCGCGGAAGGCCAAAAACCTGGCGCGCCACGGCGGCTTCCCTCAAACAAGCCGTCCCGGGCCGGCTTCATTCACACAAGCGTATCCTTGATCCGCTCGTACTCCTCGCGGGACATCAGCACCTCGCGCGGCTTGCTGCCCGCCGACTTGCTGACAATGCCGCGTGCGGCCATATCGTCGATCAGCCTTCCCGCGCGCGCGTAGCCGATTTTCATGCGGCGCTGAAGCATGCTGATGCTCGCCTGCCCGTCTGTGATGACCATGTCGATAGCCTCGGCAAGCCGGTCATCCACGCCGCTGTCCTCTCCCCCGTCGTCCAGGGGGTTGAGCGTTTCCTCATCGCTTTCCATGGCCTCTATCACATTGGGGTCAAAATCCACGCGGGAATGCTGGGCGATGTAGCCGACCACGCGCTCCGTCTCCGAATCGCTCAGGAAGCAGCCCTGCACGCGGATCGGCGCGCTGGCTCCCGTTGGGTAGTAGAACATGTCGCCTCTCCCCAGCAGCTTTTCCGCGCCGTTCTGGTCCAGTATGGTACGGCTGTCAATGCTGGAGGATACCGCGAACGCGATGCGCGAGGGCACGTTGGCCTTAATCAGCCCCGTGATGACGTCCACCGTGGGGCGCTGCGTGGCCACCACCATATGGATGCCCGCCGCGCGCGCGAGCTGCGCCAGGCGAATGATGCTCTCCTCCACTTCCTTCTTGCAGGCAAGCATCAAATCCGCCAGCTCGTCGATCACAATCACAATGCGCGGCAGCTTCTCCTCGCCGGGCTCCAGCTTCGCGTTATAAGCGGAAAGCTCGCGCACGTTTTTGGACTGCATCTTGTGGTAACGGTCCAGCATTTCCGCCACCGCCCAGGCCAGCGCTCCGGACGCCTTATGCGGGTCGCTCACCACGGGAATCAGCAGATGGGGCACTACGTTGTAGCATTGCAGCTCCACCACCTTGGGGTCAATCATAATCATGCGCACCTCCTCAGGCGAGGAGCGAAAGAGGATGCTATTGATGATGGCGTTGATGCACACGGACTTGCCGCTGCCTGTTTGGCCGGCAATCAGCAGGTGCGGCATCCTGGCCAGGTCGCAGATGATGGCCTTGCCCGTGATGTCCCGCCCAAGGGCGACGGCCAGGGGGGATTTGGCGCTTTGCATTTCCGGGCTCAGCAGCACTTCCGCCAGGCAAACGCTTTGGATTTCCTTGTTGGGCACCTCGATGCCGAAGAGGTTTGTGCCGGGAATGGGAATTTCAATGCGCACGCCGCCGTTGGCCGCCATATCCAGGGCGATGTTATCCGCAATGCTCATGATGCGCTTAACGTTAATGCCGCTGGAAACCAATCCGAGCTCAAAGCGCGTCACGGCGGGCCCGTGCGTCACGCGCTGAACCCGCGCGGGAATGCCGAAGCTCTCCAGCGTCTTTTCCAAGCGGGTAGCGTTTTCCGTATCCTGATTGCGGGTATCGACGGCCTTTCGCTGCTGCATGTTCAGCAGGTCGATCGAGGGGTAAGCGTAAGCCTTTTTTTCCGCGCGGGCCGGCTCGGGCCCGGCTGCGCTGGCCGCCGTTTGCACGGCGGGCGCGAAGGTGGGTTTGTCCTCCTTGGACGGCTTCTCCGGCGCGGCGGGCCGCCGGTAGGCGGCGTGTCTGTCCACAACCTGAACCGTGGCGGGCCCGGACTGCCCAAGCGCCTCCTGAGGCGAAACAGACGGCGTCGCCGTTTCAGCCGGCATGGCCTGCGCCTGACGGTTTCCCTCAACCTCCATCGCAAGCTCGGCCTTGCGCCGCCTGATCTCCTCGATCCGCTCCAGCGCCTTGCGCTTCGCGCCGGATACAATGACAGCCTCGTCCGGCGGCGGGGCGGCGGGGTCCGTCCCGGCGTCCGTCGCTCCCATCTCGCTTGGGGTAAAGGTCATGCGGGTCTGATACGCTCCCGCAGCCGCGGGCTTGTCCTTCTTTGCCTTCTTGTCCGGCTTGCGCCAGGGCAACTGCTTCCCCTGGGGAATGATGATTTCATCATACATCTCAGCCTGGGGCGGCGAAACGAGAGGCATCGCCATTCCCTGAGCCAGGGCGGCGGGGTCGGGATAGGCGTACCCGCCCTCCTGCGGCGGCTGGACCAGCATGCTGCCATAGGGCGGAAAGGGCGGTACAGGCGATGCCTGCAAGGGCGCTTCGTCGCCTGCCTTTCCGCCCCGCCGTCTAAAGGCCGGCGTTAACAGCCTGCGCTCGTCCTCCTCGGCCTGGCGGCGCTGGTCCTCCAGCGTCTGCTCATACTCCCGCCGCGCGCGCTCCTGTTCCTTGCGCGCGCGGCGCTCCCCGGCGCCCTCCCGCAATCCATGAAACAGGCTGAGCACGTCGAAGCGTGAGAAAAATAACACGCAGGCCAGGCTTATCAAAATCAGCACGACGGCGCCGATGATATTTCCCAGGAAGGACCACGCGGGCCATGCCAGCAGCATGCCCAGCGCGCCGCCAAAAGCGCCGCTGCCCCCGCAGATGAAATAACCGGCGCTTAACACGCTCCAGTAGCCGTCCGCGTTGACGACCGGTGGCTTCGCGCTGTTGTTGAACGCGACGGCGTATTCCATCAGGCCGTCCTGCCCCACCTTGCTCAGCAGGTTCACCACGCCCAGCACGCTCAGATAAAACAGCAGCATCAGAAAAAAGCCCCGTTTGTGCATGCCCCGCCCGGAGGAAAAGGCGACCAGCAGGCCGCCCCAAATCAACAGGATGCTTACGCCGAGGCACAGGCCGCCGCCCAAGCCCTGCATAACCTCCTTCACCCGCGTGAAAAAGGCGCCCTGAAGCCCGCCGACCACCGCCAGCAGCGACAGCACGCCCAGCGCGATCAGCAAAACGCCGACCCCGGCCAAAAAGGCCAAGGTGCCGGCTTCATAGCTTTTAGCGGTTTTCCTGCGCTTGGCCATCGTATCCATCTTCCTTCGCGTCGTCGTTACTTGCCCAGTTGTATGCTTCTGAGCACGCCCTTTTCATCGGCGTGCAGGCGCAGCTCGTGCGCGCCAAAATGGTAAATGTCGCTGCCGCCCACAGGCAGGTTATAATCATACGCCATCGTTTCGCTGAACGTTATGGTTTCGTCCGGCTCGCCCAGGATCGCGCGCCAGTCCTCCTGCCGCGAGCTCCCGATCGCAAGGCCGTACAGGCTTCCCCGCTTGATTTGGATTCCCTCCGCCACGGAGCGCTCGTATCCGTTTTCCAGAGCGTCCGAAATCAGCAGCACGTCCCGAAACGCGGGCGCTTCCAGCGCGAAATACCGTCCCCCTGGAAATTCGTCCGGCGTGCGCGCCAAGCGGTATTTCGCCACGGCGTCGGCCATGGAATCCCCCATTTTGACCGGCACATGCGGGAGGGCTCCCGCGGCGACCGCTTCGGCGATCCGTTCCTTTGCCGCCGGGGCCGTATAGGTTTGCGGCAGCGCCCCGATCCGCGCGGGCAGTCCTTCCCCGTCCGTCCTGAGCCACTCGGCCAGCTCTTCGTAGTAAAACTGGCACGCGCCGCTGTACCCGCTCAGCAGCAGGAGCTGCTCCGAAGGATAATAAAACGTGACGCCGTCCCCGTTGACGGCAAAGGAATCCACCGGCAGCGGGGACAGCTCCGCGTGCTCCATATAGCCGGACAATTCCTCCCCAAGCGACGCATGGGCGATCGCCTCCATTTGGGCGACCGCCGCCTTTTCATCGGTAAACAAATCCGCAAGGGTCAGCCGCTCGCCCGTGTTGAGGTCATAGGTGAAGGCGGAATAGGCGTGGCCCTCGCGCCCGGAGGGCATTTTTCCCTTCGCGCTGATGACCGCCGAGAATACGTCGCCCGAAAGAAAGCTCTCCGCCTCCACCCGCAGGCCCCACGTGCTGTTTTGCAGCGTGCTCAGCGTGATGAGGTGGCTTGCGATATTGGCGGAAAGCACGAGGTCGTCGTTGATTTTCTTTTGGATTTTCTCGTTTTCCATACCCGTAAGCTGCGGGTAGGCGACGTAGTTTTGCCCGATCTCGGTGCGGATTTCCTTGATTTCCGCCATGGGCTCCGCCGCGACGCCCTCCGCGGCGGCCAGCGCGGGCAGAACCAACGCGATCACCAACATACCGATCCTTTTGAGCATTGCGACTCACTCCCATCAAAATTCTTTTGCATCGTATATTTTACTGCATAAATCCTTTTGTTGCAAGTTTGTTACAGTATTTCTCTATTCTCAACAGGGTTTCGCAAAATTTTTCTTCGGCGGCGTCAATGCTTGACCGTCGCCTTGTCAGCCTCCGCCGTCATGCCGTTTTGCGCCAGCATCGGCTGAAGCTGAACGCCGGAAAGAGCGGCGGCGACCGTTTTGGGAATTTGTACAAAATCGGCGACGAGCGACCGCGGCTTTTTAACGGGATCATCCTGGCTGAAGGGGACGAAGTAGACGTTGCGCCAGTTTAGCAGGCGGCCGATGTTTTGGGCGGCGGAGCTCAGGCCGTCGTTTGTGGATACGGCCAGCACCAGCGGGCGCTCGTTCCTTAGGTGGCTCTTTGCGCCCAGCAGGGCGGGCGTGTCAAACATCCCGTTAGCCAGCTTGGCAAGGCTGTTCCCCGTTGCCGGAGCGATCAGGTACAGGTCGGTCAGGCCCTTGGGCCCGATGGGCTCCGCCTGTTGCAGCGTATGGACGGGCTCGTGACCCGTGATCTCGATAATCCGCTCATGCAGGTGCTCCGCCGTCATGAAGCGCGTGTCCAAATCCCCGGCGTTATCAGATAACACGGGCAATACGTCGTAGCCGCGCTTGACCAGCTCGGCCATTTGCGCAAGCACGCGCTCAAAGGTACAAAAGGAGCCCGTCAGGGCGAAGCCGATGGTTGTCTTTTTCATAGGTTTCCCTCCGATAACAGTCGAACGCAGGCATGCGACAGCGCCTTGGCGGCGCTGTCCGGAGCGTAGCGGGCGGGCAGCGCCGGCAGCACCTCGCAATACAGACGCCGCGCCTTGGCCGTTTCCCGGTTAAAGCCGTAGGGCGCGCTGGCTAATTCCAGCAAGCACGCGTCCGGCGGAAGCGCCAGAAGAACGCTTTCCCCAATCACCTGGCAAGGGATGGTATTGACGACCAGGTCAATGCGGGGCGCGATTTGGGCAAGGCAATCCAGCGCGACGGCATGCATCCCGTCGCTCAAGGCCAGCAGCCGCTGCTCCTCCCTTCTGGCTCCCGCCCACACCTCCGCGCCCAGCGCGGCCAGCCGCTTCGCGGTCGCGCGCCCAAAGCGGCCGTAGCCCGTCACGAGTACGCGCCTGTCAAAAAGCGTTCTGGAGGACAGGCGCATGGCCTCGTAAACCGCCGCCTCCGCGGAGATTTCCGCGTTTTTTTGCATAAAGAATTCATCCTGCATGTAGCGGAGCAGGGACAGCTCCGCGCCCGCGGCGTTCGCGGCGTCCACAAGGGAATCGAGACCGCTTCCGGCCAGAACCGCGGCCCCTTTGCCCGCCGCCGCAAGCACGTCCTCGGCATGGAGCGTCAGGCCGGTGAGCGTGGGAACCTTGCCGTCCCGGGCCGAAAATGGATAGGGAAACAGCAGCGCGTCCGCCGCGCCAATCTCCGCGCGCTTTTCATCCTCCGCGCGCAGGCCGAGGGTTTCCACCGTATAGCACTCAGCTTCCAAAAGCGGCACGGCGCGCAGCGCGCGCTCGTCGCCGCCGACCATCAGAATCCGTTTCAACAAAAAAACCGCCTCCCGCCGATGCGTTGATATTGCATCGTATGCGAGAGGCGGCGCGTTGTGCGGGCAATCAGACCGCGTGGGCTGCGCGGTCGCGGAGGGTGATTTTCTCTCCGCACAAGGTCATTTCAAGCGGCTCGCCGGACAGAAGCTCCACGCCGGCCTCGCCCTGCTTGACGCTGACGCGGATCATGCGGCCGCGGTAGTTGAACTGGAAGGCATAGCCCTTCCAGGCGTCCGGCAGGAAGGGGTTCAGGCTGAGCCCGTCCACGGTACGCATGCCGGCGAAGCCATGCGCCATGGCCAGCCAGCTTCCGGCCATGCTGGTAATGTGCAGCCCGTCCTCCGTATCGTGGTTGATGTTGTCCAAATCCAGCCGCGCGGTTCGCTGGTACATCTCCACCGCTTTCTCGCGGTAGCCGAGCTGGGCGGCCAGGATGCTGTGAACGCACGGCGAAAGGCTGCTTTCATGAACCGTGATGGGCTCGTAGAAGTCAAAGTTCCTCCGAATGGTCTCCGTATCGTAAAGGTGGTTGAGAAAATACAGCCCTTGAAGCACGTCCGCCTGCTTGATAAAGCAGCTCCGAAGGATATGGTCCCAGGACCAATGCTGATTGATGGGGCGTTCCCCGGCGGGGATATCCTCCGCCGGCATCAGCTCCTTATCCAGGAAGGTGTCGTGCTGAACAAAGACGCCCAGCTCCTCATCCTCGGGATAGTACATCTGATCCGCCACGGCTTTCATGCGCAAAACCTCGTCCTGCGTAAGCCCGAGGGCCTCGATGCGCGCCTTGCCGGCCTTCTGGGCCTGCTCCAAAAATAGCTGGATGCTCCACGCGGCGATGCGGTTGGTATACCAGTTGTTGCTGACGTTATTTTCATATTCGTTGGGGCCGGTCACGCCATGGATCATATACTGGCCGCGCCGCTTTGAAAAATGGGCGCGTCCGGCAAAGAAGCGGGCGATGCCGCAAAGCACATCCAGGCCCTCCCGGCGCATGTACTCAACGTCTCCCGTATAGGTGGCGTAGTTGAAGATCGCGTGCGCGATCGCGCCGTTGCGATGAATTTCCTCAAAGGTGATCTCCCACTCGTTATGGCACTCGACGCCCGTAAACGTGACCATTGGGTACAGGGCTCCCGGCAGCCCCTGCTGCCGGGCGTTGAAATACGCGCCGTCGAGCTGAAGCCAGCGGTAGAGCAAAAGCTGCCTGGCTACCTCGGGCCCGGCAATCGCCATATAAACCGGCAGGCAGTAGGCCTCCGTATCCCAATAGGTCGCGCCGCCGTATTTTTCGCCTGTAAAGCCCTTGGGGCCGATGTTGAGCCGCGCGTCCTCCCCGGAATAGGTGCTTAAAAGCTGGAACAGGTTGAAGCGTATGCCCTGCTGCGCGGCGTCGTCCCCCTCGATGGTCACGTCGCAGCCGTTCCATCGCGCCGCCCAGGCTCCGGCGTGCTGGCGGCGAAGCTCCGCGTAGCCAAGCTCCCGCGCCCTGGCGGCCGCCTTGAGCGCCATGGTGGTCAGCAGGTTTTCCTCGTGGTCCCGGCTGGTAAACACGAGCGCGAATTTTTCCAGCGCGGCGGTCTCTCCCGCCTCAACGCGGCCCGAGTAAACGGTTTCCACGTAGCCGCTTTTCAGCGCGCGGCCTTCCATTTCCAGGCCGTCCGCCCAGCAGCTCATCGCGGCGCTCACGGCAAAGCGCGGCGCGCCAAAGGGGTTTTCCCTGGTTTTGGTCAGCACGGCGAGCGCGTCTTCCGTTTCCTCCTCCAGAAGCATGTCCCAGAAGGTTTCGTCGTAGTTGCTGTCCAGGTTTTTCACATTGGCGTCCAAGTACGGCTTCATGGTAATTTGCGCTTCATACTCAGGCGTGACGGCATACGAAACGGCCAGCAGCTCCTTTTGCGCCAGCGAAACAAAGCGCTCCGCCGCGACCTTCACGCGCCCCTTCTTCGTGCGCACGGTAAAGCGGCGCGCATAGACGCCCGTGTGCATGTCCAGTTCGCAGAGGTAATCCTCCACCTCGGCGGTATTCAGGTCGAGGGGCTCCCCGTCCAGCTCCACATGCACGCCGTTTAAGCGCACGCAGTTGATGGCCTTGCCAAAATATTGCGGGTATCCGTTCTTCCACCAGCCAACGCGCGTTTTATCCGGAAACCATACGCCGCCGATATAGGCGCCCAAATGGGTATCGCCGCTGTAATCCTCCTCAAAGTTGCCGCGCATGCCCATATAGCCGTTTCCGATGGAGGTCAGGCTCTCGGACAGCCGCAGACGGCTTTGATCCAGACCCTCCTCCACAACCTTCCAGGGATGAATGATAAAACCCATGCGTGCAATCTCCTTTCGCGCCGTGCAATCGTTTGTACATGTTCCTTATGGTACTGGATCGTCCAGGGCTTGTCAAGGGGATTTTTGCCTGCCCGCGCGCATTCTCGCCACCCATAGCGGCGCGAAAACCAATGCCAGGCAGCAAAGCCCCGCGGGCGCGTACAGGCTGCCCACGATTTCCGAAAAGCCGACGGTTGATATGGCCAGCGGCAGCCCCATCGTCACGATGGCCGAAAGCGCGGGCGATTGAACGCGAGCGTCCACAGCGTTTCTCAACGTGTACACAATGGCGATCAGCGTGGTAAAAATCGCCAGGTACATGAGCAGCACGCTGGCCAGAAAGCCCGCGCGGCCAAAGCCGGACAGCAGCCTGACCATCGGAAAAGCCTCGTCCGTCAGTTCAGGATGCTTCGCGTACAGATAGTTGCTCACAAACAGCATGCCCACCAGCACCATTCCGAAGACCGCGGACAGCCGGCACACGCCGCGCGGGGAGCGCCTGGAGCCCTTGCAAATGACCCCGATCGCAATGGTCAGGTTCATCGCCGCATACGCGACCGCGCGGACGGCGGCCCAAGCCGTCTCGCCAAAGGAGGCAGGATCCGCCAGGCTGGCGGCGCGTTCCGCCGGAGGCTCGCAAGCCAAAACCATGAGCACGGCCAGCATAAAGACCGCCGTCAGGACGCCGCTGACGACCGTCAGCGGCTTCATGCTTCCAAACCCAAGAATCCAGGCAAGCGTTAGGGTGCCCACCGCGCCGATGGGATATGCCCATTCCGACGGCCAAACCAGCGCTACCATGTGCCCGGAAGCGGAAACCATCGCGCCGCCAGTAATCGCCATCAGCAGCGTGACGCATAGTTGCGAGCCGATCCGAACGGCTTTCCCGCAATTTTGATACAGAGCGCACCAGCTCAGCGTTCCGCTTTTCGACGCCTCGCGCATGCACAGCGCGCATAGCAGCGCCATTGTTGCGGCGGACAGCAGGATCAGCCACCAGGAATGCGGGCCATAGCGCGTAAAAAAGGTCATAATTTCGCGCCCAGAGGCGAAGCCCGCGCCGATCACCGCGCCCACACACGCGATCGCGCCCTCGGCGCAGCGGTTTTTCATGAGCTCTCCCCCCTTGTCGCGCTTGCAAAGGCATGCGCTTTGAGGAGGATATGCGCGCCGCCGCGCCGCATATGCCGGGTATGGCCCGCAAGGAACGAAACAGGCGAACCCGCCGAGCGGGTTCGCCTGCAATAAAGCGTTCAATGGTTACTTTCTCGTGGGCCTTCTTAAAAAGGCAGGCACACCGAGGTCGTCGCGCTCCACCGAGGGAGGCGGGGAAGCGGGTTCCGGCGCGGGCTGCTGCGACTGCATCCGGGAGAGCTCCTGCTGCTGGAGGGGCTGGCCCTGCTGCATGGAGGGCTGCTGGGAAGGCATGCCCTGATACTGCTGGCCATACTCCATCTGTGGCATCATCGGCTGCTGGGAGGGCTGCTGCATGCCGCCCTGGTATTGCATCGGCTGCTGCTGCATACCATACTCCATCTGCCCGTATTGCGGCTGCTGATAGCCTTGCCCATAGCCGGACGGGTACATCTGCGAGCCCTGCGCCATTTGCGGCATCGCCGCAGGCGTCGGTATGGAGCCCCCGCCCATATAGCCGGTAAAATCGCCGCGGCCCGGCTCCTCATCCATAGGCATATGAAAGCTCATGTCCTCATAAGAGGGGGTGGGGTAATCCTGCTGGACAAGCGGCGTGCCGGACAGCCCGCCGGCGGCGTACCCGCCCGCATGCGCGTCGTTTCCAAAGCCGCGGGTCCAATCCCGTTCGGTTCCCGGCTTCTTCTTGGCATCCTCCTTCTTGGGGAAGGGCGTTTTTTCAAAGCCGGTTGCGATGACCGTAATACGCACCTCGTCGTCCATCGTATCGTCGATGCCCGCGCCGAAGATGATGTTGGCCTCGCTGTCGGCCGCCTGCATAACCAGGTTGGCGGCCTCGTTGATGTCGATAATGCTCATATCCTCGCCGCCGGTGATGTTGATAAGCACCGCGCGCGCGCCGTCGATGTTGGTTTCCAGCAGCGGACTTTGAATCGCGTTCTTCGCCGCCTCCACCATGCGGTTCTCGCCCTTGCCGCTGCCGATGCCCATATGCGCCAGCCCGCCGGATTCCATAACGGTTTTGACGTCGGCAAAGTCCAGGTTGATGAGGGCGGGCACGGCGATCAGGTCGCTGATGCCCTGAATGCCCTGACGCAGCACGTCGTCCGCAATTCGGAACGCCTCCAGCATCGTGGTGCCCTTTGTTACCACCTGCAGCAGACGGTCGTTTGGAATAACGACGAGCGTGTCCACGCGCTGTTTCAGGTCGATCACGCCCATTTCGGCGTTTTTCATGCGCTGCTTGCCCTCAAATTGGAAAGGCTTGGTAACCACCGCAATCGTAAGGCAGTTCAGGTCGCGCGCAATTTCGGCCACGATGGGGGCCGCGCCCGTACCCGTGCCGCCGCCCATACCCGCGGTCACAAATACCAGGTCCGCGCCCTTAATCGCCTGGGCAATTTCCTCGCGGCTTTCCTCGGCGGCCCTCCGCCCGACATCGGGAACGGCGCCCGCGCCCAAGCCCTTGGTCAGCTTTTCTCCGATTTGGATGGTCGTGCTTGCCTTGCTCAAGGTAAGCGCCTGGCGGTCGGTATTGATGGCGATAAACTCAACGCCCTTGAGCCCCGCGTCAACCATCCGGTTGATGGCGTTGTTCCCCGCTCCGCCGCAGCCGATTACTTTAATGGTCGCAAAGCTCTGTTGATCCTCGATTTGAAATTCAAGCACAGTGCATCCCCCTAGTCTTTGTTTAGCTTCGGCCGCCGCGAGGCGTCCTCAGCCGCCCAACAGGCTCTTGAAAAAATCCTTGATACCGCCCGCCATGCCGCCCGAAGGAACGTTTCTGGATTCGATGGTGTCGATGATGAGGTCCATCAGGCCCATAGCGCTGGCATAGATGGGGCTGGACAGCTTGATGGTGCGCTTGATCGTATCGCGCACGGGCTTTTCAAGCTTGGCGGACAGGTAATCGCGGCCGCCGCGGTTCAGGCTCAACCCCCCGCCCGTCAGGTAGATGGTGGACCAGTTGCCAAGCTTGATGCCGCTGTCGTCGATACAGTCCTTAATCATATCGGCGATCTCGTCCACGCGCGGCTCCAGCACGGCGGCTACCTGCTCCTGCGTAAAGGTTTCGGATTTGACGCCGTCGCCGCCGGACACCGTATAGGATTGCGAAATTGTGGATATTCCATACACATATTCGCGCTTGATTTGCTCGGCGGCTTCCAGCGGGATGGATAAGCCCTCCGCAACGTCCGCCGCGATGTGCCCGCCGCCGATGGGAAGCGTTTTTTGAAAAATAACGGCGTCGCCCTCCACCGCCATCACGTCGGTGCACAGATAGCCCACGTCGATGAGGATGGCGGTGCGGTCGCGGTCCTCCTCCAGCAGGTAAAGCATCGCCTCGCCCGTGGAGCTGGAGAAAAAGCCGCTTACCGTAATATTCATATCCCGGAGGCGGGCCATCACATCGTCCAGAAAGAACGTATCCGCCACCACAAAGCTAACCAGGGCCTTCAGCTCCGTGCCCTTGAGGCCCACGGGCTCCAGCGTCTTTTTGCCGCCGTCCACCATGAACCACGCCGGGCTCCGGTGCACAACCACCCCGCGGACCGGGGAAAGCTGCTTGTCCGCGTTGGCAAAAATCTTTTCGACATGACGGGGCGTGACATGCGGGTCCGCGCCCTGGATCGTCACGCTGGTTTCTACCGCGTAAACGCGCGTAAACTCGCCGGGCACGCCTACGTTGATCTCGCGGATTTTCCGCTTGGACTGGTTTTCCGCCTCTGCGATGGACTTTTGAATGGCCTCATTGAGGAGCATGGTGTTGTTCCATTCCCCGTCCAAAAAGCCGTCGTAGGCGGAAATGCCCGCGCCAACAATATCGCAGCGCTGCGTGCCGCTGGTTTCGGCTACGAGCGTCACGATTTTGCACGTGCCAAAATCGATTGCCGCAATGGTTGATTTCATAACAAAGCATTCCCCTGTTCGTCAGGAATCAGCCGCAGCCGCGCGGCCCGTCAGCAGGTACGATGAGACCCGGCTTCGACCGTCGGCCGCGCCGCTCCCGTTCAGCAAAACAAGCACCCAAAGTACCATCATTTATTGTAACCGTTTTGCCAGGAATTCGCAAGCATATTCCCGCTTTTTTTTCACCTTTTTGAGAATTCCCATGTAAAACTTTCCGCACGGTCAGGTTTCGGGCATGTATTTCGCGTCCTCGGGGATGGTTACGTCCAAAATTCCCGAGGTTTTGCCAAGCTGGCGCAGGTAGGCCATGTCGGTTCGGACGGCGCCGATCTTGGCCTGCATGTAATTGCCGTCCCCCAGGCGGACGGTCACGCCCTCGGCGGTCACCAGATAGATGTTATCGGGATTGGACAGGTTGATCTCCGTAATCTGGTCAATGTAAAGCTGCAGCGCCAGCTCGCTGATGACGGCCCGGTAGGCCTGCATCTGCTTTTCGCTGTGCACGGCAAGCGGCTGGCCCGTATTGGCGGCGATGACCCGGAAGCCCGTGACCACGGGCAGCCCGTCCGGCAGGCTCATGGTGTTTTTCTCGGACATGACGATGCCCTCAGCGTCCAGGGTATACTGCATGCCCCGCAGCATCATTACCGCGACGGTTTGCCGCTCCTCGACGTACAGGTAAATGGTGCTTGGGTACTCCTTCTGCATTCCCTGAAAGATAATCGTATGGTCTTTTGAAATGGCCTTTCGCACGTCCTCCTCGCTGATGGAAAAGATATTGCGCCCCTTGACCAGCCCGGAGGCCATTACTACCTGCTGAGGCGTTTTATTCCTGTTGCCGATGACATAGACCGTCTGGAGGCGGAATACCGTTTCCTGAAGCACGACCAGCACAACCGTCAGCACCGCCAGCAGCGCGAGCAGCTTAAAAAACGCGTGCGTCCTCCGTCTCCGGTGCGTCCGCTTTGCCACCTCCACAGGGGCCGAGAAGGACGGGAAGCTTTCCCCGCCGTCCCAGCCCTCCGCGTCCTTTACGGGGGCGGTTTGATGAAGGTAGTCATAGGTGTACTCGCCATACGCCCGGAACTCTTCCTTTTCAAATTCCGTTTTTCTACGGCGCGCAGCGCGCTTGCTCATGTACCTTTCCTCCTTTGTTTCCCTCCCGGGCGCTCCTAGGCGTCCAGGCTCTCGCGGCGGACGTCCGCGCCCAGCGCTCTCAGCATTTCGTCCAGCCGCTCATAACCCCTGTCAATCAGCTCGGCGTGCTCCACGACGGTTTCGCCCCTGGCCTTCAGGCCGGCGATGGCGAGCGCCGCGCCGCCGCGCAGGTCGCGCGCGATGACATGAGCGCCGTAGAGCGCCTCAACCCCCTGAATAATCGCCGTGCGGCCGTTGACCATCACGTTTGCGCCCATCCGGTTCAAATCCCCCGCGTGGGTAAAGCGGTTCTCAAACACGTTTTCCACCACCACGGACGTCCCCTTGGCCAGCGTGGCCAGGGCCAGCATCTGCACCTGCATATCGGTGGGGAACCCGGGGTGCGGCTGCGTCTGGAGCTGGGCAAAGGCGTCAAGGCGTTCCGGCGCATGCAAGGTGACGCTCGTATCCTTTTCCCCGATGACGCAGCCCATTTCCCTCAGCTTGGAAAAAATGGCGTACATATCATGGCACGGCACGTTGAGAAGGCGAATGGAGCCGCCCGTGACCGCGGCCGCCGCAAGCAGCGTGCCCGCCACAATCCTGTCCGGGATGGGAAGATAGCTTACGCCGCGCAGCTTTGCCACGCCCTCCACGCAAATCGTATGCGTGCCGGCCCCGCTCACCCGCGCGCCCATGGCGTTCAAAAACTGCTGGAGGTCTCCGATTTCCGGCTCGCGCGCCGCATTGTGCAGCAGCGTCTTGCCGCGCAGAAGGACCGCCGCCATCATCACGTTTTCGGTCGCGCCCACGCTCGGGTAATCAAAATGGACCGCGCCCGCGCGCATATTCTGCCCGTCGCAGTGGATTACGGCGCCCTCCTCGCGGATGCGCACTCCCAACTGGCGCAGCCCGCTCAGATGCAGGTCGATGGGCCGCATCCCTATCTCGCACCCGCCCGGAAAGGTGACCGTCGCCTTGCGGAAGCGCGCGAGGATAGGCCCCAGCAGGAAAATCGACGACCGGATTTTCTTGGCCAGCTCATCGGGCATTTCATAGCCGGAAAGCCCCTGCGGGTCTATGCGCAGCGCCCCGCCGTCCGCCCGGACCCGGCAGCCGAGCGTGCGCAGTATATCCCCCATATACCCGATGTCGCTAAGCGCCGGGCAGCTTTCCAGCGTCGTCTCCTGATCGGTCAAGATTGAAGCCGCCATAATCGGCAGAACGGCGTTCTTCGCGCTATGTACCGTCCATTCGCCATTGAGCCGGCTTCCGCCGCAAATTCGCAAGGCGTCCATTCCTCCACCTCCGTCAAGCATTGCATGCACCATCCTATGCAATGCCGCGCCGAGTGTGAAAGGGTTGCTTATTTAGCGGAGCAACGGGATACGCTCAGGATCATCCCCACCGCCGCCATCAGCATGGAAATGGAGGTGCCCCCGGCGCTGAAGAAGGGCAGCGGCAGGCCGGTCGTGGGCAAAACGCCCACCACGACGCCGATATTGATGAACGCCTGCACGGTAATCATCGCGGTCAGCCCGGCGGCCAGCAGGCAGCCGTAGCGGTCCGGGCAGGAAACCGCAATGCGCATGCCGGCAAAGGCGAACGCGGCGAACAGTAGGATGACCACCACGCAGCCGAAAAGGCCGAAATCCTCCCCGATGATGGCGAAGATGAAGTCGCTCTCCGGGTAGGGCAGGTAGCTGAACTTTTGCCTGCCTTGCCCCAGGCCCCGCCCAAACAGCCCGCCCGAGCCGATCGCAATCAGCGACTGCGCGAGCTGGTAGCCCTCGTCGCTCATCTGGGCGAAGGGATTGCGGAAGGAAAGCAGGCGCTCCCTCCGGTACGGCTCAATCCACGCGTACAGCATCCCCACGCATAGACCGCCG
>DBGEOK010000016.1:0-26441 GCA_048370855.1 Candidatus Limiplasma sp.
AACAACCGGTATCGAAATCATCAAGCGTGCCATCGAGGAACCGCTTCGTCAGATTGTTGCCAATGCAGGTAAGGAAGGTGCAGTAGTAGTACAGAAAGTACGCGAAGGTAAAGGTGACTTCGGTTACAATGCCCGTACTGACGTTTACGAAAACTTGCATGCTGCCGGTGTGGTAGATCCTGCTAAGGTAACTCGTGTAGCTTTGGAAAATGCTGCTTCTATTGCGGGTATGTTCCTTACTACAGAATGTGTAATAGTAGAAAAGAAAGAAGATAAACCTGAAATGCCGATGGGTGCTCCCGGAATGGGTGGCATGGGCGGCATGATGTAATCTTTGCCCCATAAATGATTGAAACTCCTTACTGGCGATAAAAAGTCAGTGAGGAGTTTTTTTATTTGGAAATAATCTCTATCTTTGCGAAAATCAATATTTTAATATTATGAATACACTATTGACTCACCGGGATAAGAAGAAGCTTTTCAGTTACTTGCCGGATGTGTGGTTCCTGGCTATTTTGTTGTTAGGCTGGGGCGGGCTCATGAGCACTATGTTGTTCGGTGCGTGGCACACCGTAGGAATCGTGTTGGGCGTATTCCTTTTATCGGTTACAGGAATTTTAGTTAAACAATTAATTCGAAGGAATGGGGCAATAAGTGTTTTTATGGGGATTCTTTTTCTGATGTGTTCTCTTTCTCCCTTGGTCAAGGTCGGGTCGTATTTGCTTCGCAAATCTCCACCCTTCCCTTGACCTCCTGCTTGGCTCTCTTCGTTACCTATCCTTGACGCCCGTACACTCTTGGACACCCCCATTCCAATTCCCCCTTGCTTTTTCTTAGGAACAATGCTATTATGATATGTCTATATTCGCCAAGGAGGGAATCCCCGATGAGTGTGCTTCAGTGGATTATTGGCATCCTGCTTTTGATAGCCGCCTTGATTATGACCGCGACCGTCCTGCTGCAGAGCAGCGAACGTACCGGTATCGGCGCTGTAAGTGGCGCCGCCGAGACGTTTTTCGGCAAGAACAAGGCCAGGGGCATGGACGCGAAGCTGGCGCTGGTGACAAAAATTTGCGCCATCGTGTTTATCGCGCTGTCGATTGTGATGATGTTCCTGGGCTGAACGAGAGAACAGGCTTTCAAAAAGACGGACGGCCTCTCCTGACGGGAGGGCCGTCCGTCTTTTTGAAAAGCGACGCTTCAGGCGGCGGGCAGAAGGTGCAAAAGCAACAGATAGGCAGCCGTACCGCCGCCAATGCTCAGCAGGGCATGGCGTTTCCAACGATGCAGAAAAAGCACAACCAGCAGCGCGGCGGCCTCCGGGACGGCGTGAGGCGCGACGGCAAAATTGACGCCTTTTAGGCAATAAACAAGCAGCAGGCCCATCATCGCGGGAGGAAGCGCCTGGCCCAGATAGAGCACTACGCGGGGTACCCGCCGGTGATCCGGAAACAGCCAGAAGGGAAGGAATCTTGTCAAAACAGCGCCCGCGGCCACAGCCAGAATTACGGCGAGCGCCTGCGGGTCCGTTAGGCGCACAGGCGATCCCTCCCCATCAGAAGCGCGGCCAGGATAAGAACCATCGCGGGTATAATAAAATTTTGAGGGCCGAGCAGCAGCAGACACACAATCGCCGCGGCAACGCCAATCAGCGCGGAGGGGCGGTTTTGCTTTTGCTCCCATTTGTCCAGGAAGAGCACAAAAATCAAGGCCGTCAGCACAAAATCAAGGCCTGTCAGGTCAAAGGTCATCAGGCCGCCTAAAAGGCCGCCCAGAAAGGAAGCGGCCACCCAATACAGGTAGTCCAGCACCGACACGGCAAGATAAAAGTCCTTCGTGGGCACATCCTTTGGCGGCTGAGCCGCACAGACAATCGAAAAGGTTTCGTCGCACAGCATGAAGACGAGCACGCCGCGCGAACGGCCCAGGCCGCGGTATTTGGGCAGCATGCTCAGACCGTAAAAAAGATGGCGCGCGTTGACCATCAGGCTCATCAGAAAGGCCTGAAGCGGGTCAAACGCAACGGTCAGGAGCGTAAGGGCCACGTACTGCATGCTGCCGCAAAAGGCGATGGCGCTCATGGCAAGGGACCAGAGAGGGCCATACCCCTTGGCGGACATCAGCACGCCGTAGGCCAGCCCCAGGCATGTAAAGCCCATCAGAACCGGCAGCGTATGGGGAAAGGCTGCGCGGAGAGCCGCCCGCACGCGGGAGGCGGAGGAAGAGGATGCCTGCATCACGCTCGAGATCCTTTCGTATCAGACTTGAGGTAATCATACGCGCGTCAAGGCGGTTATGCAAGATAAACCTGCGCGATGGCAAGCGCCCGCCCGTTGCCTTTCACGCCCACCGCATCGGATAGAACCGCCGCGAGGCTTTCTTTCGTCGTGCGGGCGCCGGCATGGCTCTTTTTTCCGGGAAAGGGTGCGGAAAGCGCGTCCCAACGGCCATGGAACAGGTCCCCCGGATCGGAAAAAACCGGGCCTGTTGGGAAAGCCCGCATTTTTGCGCCCTTCGGGCCCTCGCTTCGCCGGCATGAAAAGGCCGCGAGGAATGCGTAAAGGCGATTTTTCCGCGGTCTCCTGACGGGACGCAGGCTACGCCCGTCGCCGCCAATCTGGGAAGCCCGCGCCCGCTCGGCTGGGTTGAGCGTTATCCATGATGACGCCTGATTACCACTTGTTTTTTACTTTTTCCGCGAAGCCGAGAAGACGCTCCACGCGAAGCTCCGTTCCGTCGTCCAGCACGGCCTTGCCGTCAAAATATCCGAACACCTGATGCTGGTCGCTTTCAATCACCACAACGCTGGTGAGCGCGGCGCGGTCGAGAAAGGGCGTGAAGGTAAGATCCAGCCTTCCGTCCCGGTCGGCGACATGCCATGGCTTCAGAAAATCGTCTCCGCCGCCCTCCTTTGGCGGAATCTCGAAAACCACATGCTCCAGCTTATGAGCCCTTCCTTGGTAAAACAGCATGTTTTCCGTGGAGGCGGCCGTATCCCCAAAGCCATAGCCAAGGTTCATGCCGAAAGGAACGCCGTCCACAAAGCCGCTGGCGCTTCCCCAATACCAGGTATTCCGATACGTCCACACGCCCCGGCCCCAGTCGAGCACCGCCATGGAATCCTCCGAATGGAAACGGTGCGTTACGCCGTCGAAGGTTACCTCTCCCTCCGCACGGAGGCAATTGATCTTTTGGTTGTAATAAAACGCCTTGGGCTTGCCCGGAAACGGCGTTGTGATCACCATGCTGTGCTCCGGCTCGTCGGTTAGGGTCACGCGCGCGGTCAGGGGTTTTCGATCAAAGAACCGCTCCACGCGAACGGTCAGCGCACGCTGTTTTCCATCGTTTTCAAAGCTTAGGGAGTAACCCTTGCGCGAAACGGACACGCTGCCCTGGGCGCTGGTTGACGGCAGCCCGGTTTTTCCCATGGGAAAAGCGCGCATAAAGCTTTTGGTATGCTGCCAGCGCATGGGCACGTCGATCAAGGTCACGCTGTCCAATCCCATGTAGCTGTTGTCCGCGATGGTGAGCGCCAGCACCGTATCGCCGCTCACTATACAGTAGTAATCCCATTCCTTGATGCGAAAGCGCCCGGCCTTGATACTCGCGCGGTCATAACGCTTGACAAGGCTGTTGGCGTGGCCCGCCTCGCTCAGCTCGCCGCGGCTGTTGAGCAGTTCTCCGGGGTTCAGCCTTTTTTGACTGTCATAGGACATGACGACCTCCTGTTCTCATCGCACGCCGAAGCGGTAAAGGGTGAAGGTATCGTAGGTATCCTGCGGCCGTAGGACGACGCTGGGGAAGTGGGGGTGGTGAATGGCGTCCGGGTAATGCTGCGTCTCCAGGCATACGCCTCCAAACCGACCGTATGCCGCGCCGCCCTTGCCGGTGTGGTGAAGCCCTTGTCCGGTATAGCACTGGACGCCGGGCTGGTCGGTAACGACCTCCATCAAGCGGCCCGTTTTGGGGGAGTAAAGCGTGGCGATCAGCTTGGTTTCCCGATCCCGGCCCGCGCAGTAGTTAAAATCCACACCCCCCGCGGCCTTCATGGCCGGGCAGCTTTCCGTCCTGGCGAGCACGTCGCCCAGCCGCGTTTCGGAGGAAAAGCCGAAAGGCACGTCTTGGACGGGTATCAGCTTCCCTGTCGGGATCAGGCCGGGGCCGGTCTCGGTCACGTAATCGGCGTAAATTTGAAGCGTGAGATCCTCCACCGTGCCCGAGGCATGGCCGTCCAGGTTGAAGTAGCAATGGTTGGTCAGGTTGACCAGCGTGGGCTTATCGGTCCTGGCGCGGTAATGAATGCCCAGCTCGCAGGCGTTGTTGAACGAATAGGACACCCGCGCGTCCAGCTCGCCGGGGAAGCCCTGGTCGCCGTCCGGGCTGACCAGGCGGAGCGTCAGGGTGGGCACGCCGTCCGGCTCGGAGGCTTCGGCCCGCCACATGCGCACGCTGAAGCCTTCAGGTCCGCCGTGAAGGTTGTTTTCCCCGTCGTTTCGGCCCAGCGTATAGGCCTTTCCCTCCAGGGTGAAGGCCGCGCCGGCGATGCGGTTGCCGAAGCGGCCGATCAGCGCGCCCATGCTGCCGCTGTCGCCGGCGTATACCGCCGGGTCGTCGAAGCCAAGGTTCACGTCCCCCAACCTGTTTTCCCGGTCCGGCACGATAATTTTTGTGACAACGCCGCCGAAATCCAGGATGGAAACGCTTGCGCCACGGGCGTTGGTAAGCGTGTATTCAGTAACGGCCTCGCCCGCCGGCGTAATGCCGAAGGGCTTTTGGGAAATGCTCATAGAAAGGGCCTCCTTACTGCTTGTTACATGGTGAAAAATCGGTGCGGGATGGTTGTATTGTAGCGTATTGCGCCCGCGCGGTCAAGGAAAAAAGAACCGCCGCCCCGGGCGGTGCAAAGACGCCCGCGCCGCCGCAAACGCGGGCGGGCGAAAACCGCCTCAGGCGGGCTTGGGATAAGGCGCTTTACGCATGCATAGAAACGGCGTAACAAGAGCGCCCGGCTTCCGAAACAGCCGGAAGCCGGGCGCGGAGCCGCCCGAAAGGCGGCCTTCAAGCGGGTCGGCGCGGCGTCAGTCACGCCGCGGCCCTCATTCAGTCCATTCGGGAATAGTTCGGGCTCTCCTTGGTAATGGAAATATCGTGAGGATGGCTTTCGTGAAGGCCGGCGCCGGTTATTCGGATAAATTCGCCGTTTTGGCGAAGGTCCTCGATGGTGGCGGCGCCGCAATAGCCCATGCTGGACCGGAGGCCCCCGACAAGCTGATAGACCGTATCCGCCAGGGCCCCTTTATAGGGCACGCGGCCTTCCACGCCCTCCGGCACAAGCTTCTTGTTCGCTTCCTGAAAATAGCGGTCGCTTGAGCCGTGCGCCTGCGCCATCGCGCCGAGGCTTCCCATGCCGCGGTATACCTTAAAGCTGCGGCCTTGGTAGATTTCCATTTCCCCGGGGCTTTCGTCCACGCCGGCGAAAAGGCTGCCGATCATGACGGCCTTCGCCCCGCCCGCGATGGCCTTGGGGATATCGCCCGAATATTTAATTCCGCCGTCCGCGATGACGGCGACCCCATGCTTGTCCGCCTCTTTGGCACAGTCGGCCACGGCGGTGAGCTGCGGTACGCCGATACCGGCAATAACGCGCGTAGTGCAAATGCTGCCCGGCCCGATGCCAACCTTGATGCAGCTTGCGCCCGCCTCGATCAGGTCGCGGGTGGCGGAGGCGGTGGCTACGTTTCCGGCAATGATGGGAAGGGTTGGGAAAGCCGCGCGGATTTCCCGAACCTTGTTGACGACGTCCCGGTTGTGGCCGTGCGCGGTATCTATGGAAATAACGTCCGCCTTGGCGGCGACGAGCGCCTCCACGCGCAGCATGGTGTCCTGGGTGATGCCGACCGCCGCGCCGCAAAGCAGGCGTCCCTTTTGGTCCTTGGCGGAATTGGGGTATTTTGTCGCCTTTTCAATATCCTTGATGGTGATGAGGCCGCATAGCTCGTTATCCTCGTTCACGATTGGAAGCTTTTCGATTCGGTGCTCGGCCAGGAGCGCCTTCGCGGTTTCCAGCGTCGTGCCGACGGGCGCGGTAATCAGGTTTTTGGACGTCATCACCTCTTCGATGCGCCGGCTGTCATCGGTTTCAAAGCGAAGGTCGCGGTTGGTGAGGATGCCCACCAGCTTTTTGCCGCGCGTAATGGGTACCCCGCTGATGCGGTATTTCGCCATCAGCGCCTCCGCGTCGCGGATCAGATGATCGGGCGAGAGGAAGAAGGGGTCGGTAATGACGCCGTGCTCGCTGCGCTTTACCTTATCCACCTGGGTGGCCTGCTCCTCGATGGTCATGTTTTTATGAATGATACCAAGCCCGCCCTCCCGGGCCATGGCGATGGCCAGCCGCGCGTCGGTGACGGTATCCATTGCGGCGGACAGGAGCGGCACGTTGAGCCGGATGTCCGGCGTCAGCATGGTTGAAGTATCCACGTCCCGCGGCAGCACGCTGCTTGCCCGGGGCACCAGCAGCACGTCGTCGAACGTAAGCCCGGTGCGAAGGTTTTCTTCCAGCATCTACTACGTTCACCCTTTCGTTCTTAGATTGCGCCTATTTTACCAGCGCGCGTGTGGAATGTCAATGAAGCCGTCTGTTGTTTTTACCCAAATTTGCGGCGGAAAGCTGGTCGGGTTTTCGTTGAACTTTTTGCGCGGTTGTTGTATAATAATAAAAAGAAGAGAGGGTCATCCTTCGGAGGTGCGAGGATATGAATACGGAACGAACGATCATTACCATTGGCCGCGAATATGGGAGCGGCGGACGCGAAATCGGCACGCTGGTTGCTAAAAAGCTGGGCGTGAAGTTTTATGACAAGGAAATCCTGACCCGCGCCGCGCAGGAGAGCGGGCTTTGCGAGGAGCTTTTTCACCGCAACGACGAAAAAGCCAGCGTGGGCGGTATGCTGACCGGCACAACCAGCGTGGGCGTCCATATGAACGCCGCTCCCCTGGGGCTCCAAATGCCGCTGAACCAGCGCGTTTTTCTGGCGCAGTTCGACGCGATTACCAAGATCGCCGCGGAGGGGTCCTGCGTGATCGTGGGGCGCTGCGCGGACTATGTGCTCAAGGGGGTGCCGAACGTAACGCACGTGTTTATTTACGCTTCCGCGGAACGGCGTATCGAGCGCATTATGCGGGTGGAGGGCGTGGATTACGACAGGGCCAAGGAACTTGTGCGCAAGACGGATAAACAGCGCAAAAGCTATTATAATTTCTTTGCGGACGGCAACTGGGGCATGAGAAGCAACTATGACCTGATGCTTCGCACGGACGGCCGCGACCCGGAGGAGCTCGCGGAGGCGATTGTTTCGTTTGCCAGGCTTCAGCACGCATGAGAGACGGCGGCCGCGATGGTTCCGGTTCCGGAGCCGTGATGAAGCGCCCGTGCCATGCCCGTTATCGTGTAAAAGCGGATGGAGCGGTCGGCTGTATTCCCGAAAACTGACAGTATACAAGCGGCCTCCTGAATGCGGCGCGGAACTGCGACAGGAGGCTATTCTTATGCCCGACGCCTGCGCAATGGCTGACGAGCCAAGCTGCAAAACGGATTATGCTTGCCGCTTTGGACCGGCAGCGTCTGATTTGGGCCCCCGCCCGAGCGATCTCAAAATGTGTAAAATTGGGCTGATTTACTTGCTGTGGAAGCGCTGCTCGCTGGGGGCGGGCTCCAGCGCCATCAGAACGCCCGCGGCGGCAACCAGCAGAATATCCCGGCTGTATACGACGGTGCCCAGCGCGGCGACCGCCAGCAGCGCCAGGGCGGCCACGGCAAGCTGGGCTCTGTATTCGCATGCCCGCAGGCCGCGAAGGACGCCCCTGCCCATCGCCCAGATCATTGCGCCTACGACGGCCGTACCCAGCAGACCTACGCCGGAAAGCAGATCCAGCACATCGCTGTGCTGGCTCAGCAGCTTTTGCCCGTCAAACATGGAGCCCCAGAGGGGCGACGCCCAAAACCCGTTTAACGCCAGCAGATAATACCCAAGGCGGGAGGCCTCGTCCGCCGTGCCGCCGGTCATGGCGGCCAACAACTGTTCAAAGCTGAAAGCAAAATTGCTCAGCCCCAGCCGGCCGCACAGGTTCGCCGCCAGGGTAATCAGCGGCACGCGAAGCAGATAAACCGCCGCAATCGGGACAAGCCCCCACAAAAGCGACGCCCCAAGGCCGACCCGCCCGCGCGAGGCCGCGCGAACGATCAGCGCCGTCAGCTCCACGGCAAGGATGGCCGCCGCAAACACCATCGCATAGGTATATTGCGACAGCACGACCATCACGGCTTGCGCGCAAAGGAAAGCCGTATAAGCGGCGCGCCGCCACCCGCGGCTGCGCTGGATGCCGATGCAGGTAAACGGCAACGAAACGACCGTCGCATAGATAAAATCATAGCCGCCTATATTGCGCAGCATCAGCTCCTTCAAATAGGCTTCCCGGCCCGGCTCCGCGGAGCCGAGCGAACGGGAATAGGCGTATACGCGTCCGCCGCGCAGCATGCCCTCCGTCAGCCAGCCGATGGTCGTGAGGGTGGTCGCCGCCATGGCCCCGAGCAGCACGGGCTTCAGGAAGCGCCACAGGCGGCGGTCCCCGCGGTCCCGCGCATAGGCGCAGAAGACGAGCGGAAACCAGAACATGGCTTGCTGGACGTAGAAGCCCGCGAAGCTTTCGCCCCCGCGCTCAAGAAAAAAACGAAGCAGGAGCGGCATGGCCGCGGCGCAGGCGGCGCTCAGGAGGAGCCGGGTCCACCTGAGCCTCAGGTATTCGGCGTCCAGCAGCACGCCCAGGCCGAAAAGCCCCACGGCAGTCACGCCGGTTATTGCGCGGCCCGTGGTTTGCAAGGCGGGCAAAAGCAGCCAAAGGGTATACAGAAGGATGGATGCGGAGCAAAGCCCTGCGGATAACGGAGACGCCCGTTTGATGCCTTGCGTCATTCTCAGTACCTCCTCGCCCGGTCGAATTTACCTTTCAAGCCGCCGGCCCGCGCCAAGGAACGCGGAACCCAGGCCAATTCCCAGCGCGATCATCAGGATCAGCGCCATGGTCTGCGCGGCGATTTCCAGCCCGCCGCTGATCTGCCCCATTGCCAGCGCGCTCATCGCGCGGTACAGGCCAAGCCCGGGAACCAGCGGAAGGATGGCGATGGTGACGAAAACGGTGGCGATCATCCGAAGGCGGCGCGCGGCTAGCTGCGCGCACGCGGCGGCCAGCAGGGCGCCGACGAACATGGACACGGACTCCGCCGCGCCGAGCCGGATAAGCCCCCAATAGCTCATATAACCGGCCACGCCGATGAGGCCGCCCCAGAAGATCGCCTTGCGGGGAGCGTAGAGAAGAGCGCCAAAGCCCATGCCCGCCACAAAGCAGCTAAGGGCAATGGAGGCGGCCTGCCACAGCGCCGCCGGACGACCAGCCTCAGCGGCTTCCCGGACGCCGGGTAGCATAGCGGGCTCCATCAGGGAAAAAAGGTGGGTGCCCACCAGCGCGCCGCCTGCCACCAGGGCGGCGACCATCACCGCGCGCGCGCCGTGCGTCACGCCGGACACCATATCCCCCCGCAGGATATCCTGAACGGCATTGGTCATGCTGAGGCCCGGCAGCAGCGGCATCAGCGCGCTGGCGACCATCGCGTCCGTCACGCCAAGCCCGGTCAGGTTATGAAACAGAAGCGGAATCAGCGTGCAAAGCAGGCTGCCCAGCAGCGAGGCAGTCATGGTGCCGGAGCTGTGCCGCCTGAGCATATAGGGAAAGAGCTGCGTGAGCGCCGCGCATACCGCCCCAACCGCCATGTCAATCCAGCCGCCGCCGAACATCACGGCGAAGCCGAGGGCGGAAAACGCCGCGGCCATAGGCGCGTACCAGGGGGAAAGACCCCTGCCCAACGCCTCCGCGGCCTGAAGGGCGGATAGAAGCGCGGCGGGCGCAAGATCGCCCGCCGCCAGCCTTCGGCTGATCTGATTGACGGCGTCCACGCGCGCCAGATGCGTTCCGTGGGGGAAAACGCGGCACACGGAGGTTTCCCGCTCTCCGGTTTCGTCTGTAAAGGAAATAAACAGGCCGCTGGGCACGCCGAACACGTCCACTTCGGTAAGGCCCAGCGACTGCGCCATATGAATGACCGTATCCTCCGCGCGGTAGGTTTCGCCGCCGTTTTCCAGAATGACGCGCCCCGCCAGGCAGAGGGCCTTGATGCGCCAGGGTGTGCCCATGCTTGCGCCTCCTTGGAAAAATGCCGGAAAAAAGAGCGCCGCAATCCACTTGCGCATTCTCGTGCGGTGATTGCGGCAGCCCCGATTGCATGCGTAGTATAGCAGATGGCCGGATGAAAAGCAACAGCGCTCGCGTGCCGGGCCTAGCGCATATCATGCAAGCGCTCGTCCCCAAGCTGTTCGCTAAGGAAAGCCCACAGGGCGTCCGGGGAGACGGAGGCCTGACCGTCCGGAAGGAGAAAGGCTTTGGCGGGCGCGGCGTACAGGTAGATACAGCCCGGTACGCGGTAAGCGCCGTACAGGGACGCCCATGAAAGCGTCAGCTCTTCCTCCGCCTTGGTTGTATTGCGGATCAAAACGCCGTCGGCCGCTCGGGAAAGCGTCAGCGCATAGACCGTCCGCGGCGGGTTCAGGCGCAACGAGGACGCCTGCTTGCGAAGGGAGGCATGGAACATGCCGAAATAGACCGCCGGCAGCCCAAGCCCCACCGCCATCAGCACGCAGCCGAGAAGGATGGATTGGTCGCGGTCCCGGAGCAGAAAGCATGCGACCGAAAACGCGATCAGGATCAGGGCGAAAACAACGGGGGATATCCAGCGCCTGCGAAGGCGGAAGGTATCAAAGACGGCAAATTTCCGGAACGTCGGGCCGTCCATTTGTACGGTAACGGAAATGACTTCGTCTGGCATGGCTCCGGCCTCCTTTTGGGTAATCGTCATGAACGGATGGGGATGTTCACAAAGCGCGGTGATAAATTGCGCCCCTATTTTACCTGATTTTCTTCATTTCGCGCTTCAGGCGCCCCTTTCCTTCTGCTTTTACGCTTTTATGCTCGCCTTTTGCCCGCCCCCTGAGCGGAACGCTTTCATCTTGGCTTGTTTGCAAGCAAAATGCCATCCTGAAATCCATTGATTGGAAAGAATGAACCATTTGAAGCGGCAACTTGATACCAGTATACAAATAGTTGCACAAATGATACAATAAGGTCAATAAAGTTCCGAATGAAACATTCGGAATCAAAATGATAAGGAGGTTCGTGAAAACATCCGCGACGGGCCAACGCAAAGCGCAGCCGGGAAGGGCGGACGGCAAGCAGGCCCGAAAGGGCGTCGAAAATTGTGAAGAGGCCGCCCGGATACGGCGGCGGCCGAAGCGAAAGCCTACTGTCGCGCGCGCCGCGCTTTGCCGTTCGTCTCTCCTGCGCCTGTTGCAACTGAAAACGGGAATCCCGCGGCTCCGTTTTCATCGCCGTTTGAGCTGGTTGCCGCGCCGGCATGGGGATTGGTATGAGGTCACGCAATTTAAACAGGGGACTACTTCTCATCCGATATACGCTGGCCCTTGCGCTGCTTATCACATTTGCCGACCCAAATATTTCGCGCGCGGAGACGACCGCTCAAAATATCCATTCGCAACAGATTCATACAACGCTGAAAAGCAGCGTCATCTGTCTTGCGATAGACGCGGAAGCGGAGCTTCCAAGCGAGGATACGCCGATAGCAATCTACTCTTCCGACTACGCGATGGCGGATGATGAAAATTGGAAAAAGATGTTTTTTGGGGATGCTCACGCGCCTGTCAAAGATGAACTGGCAGGACTGGATCTTCACGCGGAACAAATATACTATCCAGATCTGGAACAAATGTTTAGCAAAGGCGAAGTATTTACGCGCTATATTGCAAATGAGGCACGACTATTTGTAACATACAGGGATGTAGAAATAACGCCGTTGTGGGAAGAAGCAAAGAAAGATCAACAAGCAGTCGGGCTTGACATTCCGCCTGAAACAGCAAAGAAAATGGCGCAGGCATGGATTGATGATTTAGACTGCACGGTGGGTTGGGGTGACCTGAAGCTGCAAGCTTGCTATACGATGCCCCCCAATGGAGAAGGCGGCCCCGCTTCGATCAAGGGGTTCTATATAGTCGAATATAGACACGTATTGGACGATATACCCATTGCCTTTGATAAGACTCCCTATCTGGACGAAACGAAAGCGAACATCTATGGCGACGTTATCGACATTTTCATCGATGAATACGGAATATTTCGGGTGACCGGTTATTATCGGGATTATCAGCGCACAGACGCATGCGCGTTAACAATCTCGCTCGATGAAGCCATCCATATTGTAAATGACAACATGGATTATACGATATTCGACAATGATGATTCACGATTTGAAATATCGGAGGTTGAGCTTTGCTATCGCCTTGTGCAGATCCTGGAAACGTATGACAAAGATGCGATGGCATGCGTACAAGCGCGCCCTGCCTGGCGATTTGCTTCGACAATCAACCGAAATATGTTTGAAGAGTTTGTGATGTTTATTGATGCGACGACGGGGGAAGTGCTGCCCTGATGGACACTCAAAAATTACGTCTGGCCTCCGGTCCAATCTTCGCTGCGTGATTAGGTCAAAAAACTTTGTCTTTTCGGTTATCCTTATGTTCGGCGTGCTATTTGCCGAAGTGGCAAGAGACGCGTTTACAACACCCTGGAGACAAATGGATCAAACCGGATATGGCGACGCGTATTTCTTCAATATTTCTATTCACTTTGGCTATTATATTTACGCCGCTCCGTTGCTCTGCGCTTTTGCCGCGAGCTGGCTGTTTTGTGATGATGCTGACACAGGATACTACCGTTCCCGATTGATGAGAAGCGGGAAGCGGGAGTACCAATGCGGGTTGTTTTTGGGAACGACCATTGGCGGCGGCTTGACGTTGATGGCAGGCGTTTTGCTGTTTACAATTTCCTTGGCGGTGATATACCCTCCCTATTCCCCGGCGACAGGAATGGCAGCGATGGACGCCTGGATGCCCGTATTGCGAGGGCCGACGGGAAACTGGAACTATATGATTTTAAATGCGGTATTGGCCTTTATTTTTGGAATGGTTTGGTCCGGTATGGGGTTGATATTTTCTGTCCTATCGTATAACAGGTATGTCAGCTACCTTTCTCCGTTTATCATTTGTTTAAGCATGGTTCTTGTTTTGCCGCCCGAACTGCAGCCCTTGGAAATGCTGGTACAGATGAATTGGAGTACGTTTACTTTTCAAAAGCTCCTCATTTATCAGTCCGTACTATACGGCAGTGAAATTTTGTTATTCATGTCGACGTTTGACAGGAGGGTTATCGGTGAAAAACGCTAGATACATTCTCCATTCAACTGCAAGCTGCTTTCGCAAATGGAAGAGCGCGCCCCGAATGCTTTTGCTCTTATCCTTCATTTTCTGCTTCATCATCATGTATGCGATTCCTTTTATTGAAAACGCTCGGGTTCAGGGCGAAACGCTGCAATGCGCGGAAGCGTTTATAGCGGTCATGAATTGGCGTTTCACAATGCTGCTGTTAAGCTCGGTAATCATCGTCCTGTTTGGCGATTTACCGATTCTGGAGCCTTTCACGGTTAACGGAATGCTCCGTGGCACTCGCCGGGGATGGGCGGCAAGTCAAATTCTTTATATTATCCTGACTTCATTTTTACTCGCGCTGTTCATCCTTGCCGTAACGATCGTGTTGGCCCAACCAGGTATTGTCTTTACGAATGAATGGAGCCGTCCGGTGAAACTGCTGGCCAAGGGCGGCAGAATCGCGATCCCTCCTGAACGAATGAAGCTGGGGTTCTCACAAGTAATCCTGAATCATTATTTACCTTGGCAAGCTTTTTTCCACAGTTTTGTTCTATTTGTTCTCATGGGATGCTTCTATGGTTTGTTTACGCTTGTGATGAAATTAAAAATTCATTCCGGAGGGTTCTTGCTGCTGCTCGCTGCCAATGCGCTCGCATGGTCTGTGAATATCTTTATTCCACAACAAACTGAATATGGCGTATTATCCCTATTATCGCCTCACTACCACGCCTCGCTGATCCTGCATGCTTACCGCTCCGTCAACCCGGTGCTGCCGTCCGTCGGCGGATCATATGCGATATTTCTTTGCGCGGATGCCCTATTGATTGTCCGCGCGTTCATTTCGGTCAGGCGTTACGACATCGTTCCGGCACAGGAGGCGCACACATGATTGTTGCACAAACCATCAATCTTAGCAAGAAGTACGGAGAGCATGAAGTTTTTAGCTCTGTATCCATCGAGTTTGAATCAGGAAAGATATATGGTTTCGTAGGGCGCAATGGATCGGGAAAAAGCGTATTCATGAAGTGCATGGCGGGTCTTGTTTGCCCTACAAGCGGATATGTGGAGGTTTTGGGGAAGCGGATCGGACGCGACGTGGATTTTGCGGAGGAAACAGGTATTGCGATTGAACAGCCAGGACTGCTGTTAAAAAAATCCGCATTTGAAAACCTACGCATAATGGCGTCGCTTACCCATAGACCCTCTTCATCAGAAATCGTCTCTCTGCTTAATCTCGTGGGCCTTGACCCAAAAGAAAGAAAAATTGTCAGCCGATATTCGATGGGAATGAAGCAACGGCTTGGCATAGCGCTTGCTTTACTGGATAACCCGAAACTATTACTTTTAGACGAACCCATGTCCAACCTGGATCAAACAAGCGCAGACGAAATGCGCGCTCTTTTCCGAGAGCTCGCCAAGCAGGGGAAAACCATCATCGTAGCAACGCATATCAAAGACGATATCGCTGATTTATGCGATTGTGTCTGCCGGTTTGAAAACAAGACCGTCATGATATCACAAAACCAGGCAGTGGGGTGACATTGCTTGATAGAAACGATAGGAGGTAAAACCATGAAAAAGCGCTTATGGATCATCGCTCTTGCATTGCTGCTTGCGCTGACCAGCAATGCATTAGCCGCTACCGCCTTTAAGGGCTTTACGATGACGTTTAAGGACAAGGATACATATACGAGCATTGTATCCGATACGGTTAGCAAAGCAAAGACAACATCTGACTATGCAACGATGATCATCACAAAATCGTCATCGACAAAAAACAGCAAGTATTACATATACAAAGGCAGCTCGGCAATTTCAAGGGATCATTTCGAGACAACAACCAAGGGAACTTGGTTTTACTACACATCGAACGTTGCGAAAGGCACCAGTATAACGTTGAAGGGACGTCCGGATTCCAGCGTATCAACTTGTACGATCACCGGTTCGTTCGGCGCGGGTTGACGGATTCCAAGCGAGGAGCTGGTTCACCCGCCAGCTTCTTTCTCTCAGATGACTTTACCGGCAGTCAAGACCAAACGCGGTCCTGATGTCCGGCAAACCGGATGGGAACAACGTAATCAAGAAATCGACGTTCATGAAATTTCCGAAACGTCGGGCCGTCCATTTGTACGGTAACGGAAACGACTTCGTCTGGCATGGGTCCGGCCCCTTTTGGGCAATCGTTATGAGCGGAACGCTTTCATTTTGGCATATATGAAAGTGAAATGCAATCACAGAATTCATTTTTGGAAGGAATGACCAATTTTAAGCCGCAACTTTATACTAGTATACTAGTAGACAAATGGCCGCGCGGGTGATACAATCAGGTCAACAAAGTTCCGAATCAAACATTCGGGGCCAAATTGCAAGGAGGATATCTATTTATGAAAAAGCTGCTGTCTCTTGTTGTGGCTCTTGCGCTCGTCCTGAGCTGCTCCGCCGCGCTGGCCAGCGAGTCCGTCACGCTGGTATACGCCGAGGTAAACCCCATCGACTCCCTGATGGGCCAGACCGCCCAGGTATTCAAGGATAAGGTGGAGGAGCTGACGAACGGCTCCGTAACGGTTGACATCCAGGCCAGCGGCGTGCTTGGCGACGAGGCCGCCGTGTTGGATACCATCATGATGGGCGGCGACACTGTGGATATCGCCCGTGTGGCTACCTTCTCCATGACCAACTACGGCGTGAAGAAGACGGTGCTGCTCTCCGTTCCCTACACCTTCACCGGCCGCGAGCATTTCTGGGCCTTCGCCGGCAGCGAGCTGGGCACCGAGTTCCTCAACGAGGATAACGACCTGGGCGCCAAGGGCCTGTTCTATGTGGAAGAGGGCTTCCGCCACTTCTTCTTTAAGGACGCGGTCGCCGGCATCGACGATTTGGCCGGCAAAAAGCTTCGCGTCTCCAACGACCCCATCATGACCGGCATGGTCAACGGCCTCAAGGCCAACCCCACCGTCGTCGCTTTTGGCGAGCTGTACCAGAGCCTTTCCTCCGGCGTGGTGGACGGCGCGGAACAGCCTATTGTAAACTATCAGTCCAACGCGTTCCATGAGGTCGCGCCTTACATGCTGCTGGACGGCCACACCTTGGGCTGCGCCGAGGTCATTATAACCGACAACGCCTGGGGCAAGCTTTCCGCGGAGCAGCAGGAGGCCGTGATTGAGGCCGGCAAGGCGGCCAGCGAGTTCAACGCCGCCAAATCCGCCGAAATCGAGGCTCAGTGCATGGATGAGCTGAAGGCCGCCGGCGTCACCTTTGTGGACGTGGCCGACAAGACCGTGTGGCAGGAAGCCTGCGCGGATATCATCAGCCAGTATACCGAGGGCCTCGAGGCTGAGTATCAGGCTATTCAGGACATGGCCAAGTAAGCGGTCAAAGCATCATTTCGGATTTCTTGGGCAGGGCAGCTTCAGGCGCTGTCCTGCCCTTTCCCTTTTGCCAAGCAAAGGAAGGAGGTCTTGCGGTGCCTGCCGTATTTGACAAAATCGACAAGTTGAAACCCTTCTACGATGTGGTCGACAAGGCGGTCATGATTCTATGTAAGCTGCTGTTGATCGCGGACATCCTGATTACCAGCATGGCGGTGCTCGGCCGGTATGTATCCTTTATCCCCGACCCCGCCTGGAGCGAAGAAATCGTGCTGACGCTGATGTCCTATATGGCGGTGCTCAGCGCCGCTATCGCGCTGCGCCACAACACGCATATCCGTATGACGGCGCTGGATAAGTGGCTGCCCCGAAAGGCGCTGCTGGTGCTGGAGCTGGTCGCGGACGCGTTTGTGCTGGCGTTTGCCGTTGTCATGATCTCCAGCGGCTTTACAGCCAGCCTGAAAATGGCGAAAGCCTCTTACACCAGCATTCCTTCCCTGAGCCGGTTTTGGAAGTATTTTCCCATTCCGCTGGCGGGCATTACGATGATTATTTTTGAGATCGAAGTGCTCTACAATCATATCAAAGCGTTCTTTATCAAAGAAGAAAAGGAGGCGAAGCCATAATGGCCGTTGAATCGCTCGCTATTCTTGTGCTGCTTGTCGGATTTTTGGTCATGATCCTGCTGCGCTTCCCCATCGCCTACGCGGTGGGCATCGCCTCCACGGCATGCCTGCTGGTGCTGGGCAAGCCGCTGACGACCGTGACCCAGCAGATGGTCAACGGCATCTCCTCCTTCAGCCTGATGGCGGTTCCCTTTTTTATTACCATGGGCTGCCTGATGGGTTCCGGCGGCATCAGCCAAAAGCTGATCGCGCTGGCCAATTCTATCGTAGGCTGGATGCGGGGCGGCATGGCCATGGTCAATATCGTGGCGTCATACTTCTTTGGCGGCATCTCCGGCTCCGCGGCGGCGGATACCGCGTCCCTGGGCTCCATCCTGATCCCCATGATGTCGGAGCAAGGGTATGATACGGATTTCTCCACCGCCGTTACCATCACATCCTCCTGCGAGGGCCTGCTGGTTCCCCCAAGCCATAATATGGTGATTTACGCGACCACGGCCGGCGGCATATCGGTTGGCAGCCTCTTTTTGGCGGGTTATCTGCCCGGCGCGCTCCTGGCGTTGACGCTGATGATCGGCTCCTACATTATCTCCGTCAAGCGGCACTACCCCAAGGGAGAGCGCTTTCACCTCGGCAATTTCATCCGGCAGCTCGGCAAATCCATTTGGGCGCTGCTGGCGGTCATCATCGTCGTGGTGGGCGTCATTTGCGGCGTTTTTACCGCGACGGAATCAGCCGCTATCGCGGTCATTTACAGCCTCATCGTCAGCGTATTCATCTATAAGGGCCTCAACTGGAAGGGCGTATGGCGCGTGATGGGAGAATGCGTCAATACGCTGGCCATGGTGCTGATCCTGATTGCCACCAGCGGCCTGTTCGGCTACTGCCTGACCTACCTGAAGGTGCCCACGCTCGCGGCGGAGGCCATCAGCGCCGTCAGCTCCAATCCCATCGTGATCGCGCTGCTGCTCAACCTGATTTTGCTGGTGCTCGGCTGCATCATGGACATGGCGCCCATCATCCTGATCGCCACGCCCATCCTGCTGCCCATCGCAACCTCCATCGGCATCGATCCCATCCAGTTCGGCATTATGATCGTGCTCAACTGCGGCATCGGCTTGCTGACGCCGCCGGTCGGCTCGGTGCTGTTCATCGGTTCGGCCGTAGCCAAAAGGCCCATGGAAAAAATTGTGCGCGCTACGCTGCCGTTCTACCTTTGTATGATCGTTACTTTGCTATTGATTACCTTCGTGCCGGATATCAGCATGCTCATCCCGCGCCTGCTCGGCGGGTACGGCGGCTGAGCGGAATAGGAGGAGCAGCGCGATGAAAATGACGTTCCGCTGGTATGGAAAAACGGCCGATCCCATTCCTCTGAAGTATATCAGGCAGATTCCGGGCATATCCGGCCTGATGGGGACGCTGGAGGAAAAGGCCGCCGGAGATGCCTGGACCCGGGAGGAAATCAAAGCCTACATGGAGGACGTACAGGCCGCCGGGCTTGCGTGCGAGGTGATCGAAAGCGTCAACGTGCACGAGGATATCAAAATGGGCCTGCCCACGCGGGATCGGTATATCGAGAACTATAACGCCACGATCCGCAACCTGGCGGAATATGGCGTGAAGGTGATCGTATACAACTTCATGCCCGTATTCGACTGGCTGCGGACGGATTTGGCCCGCACAATCGAGGAGGACGGCTCCAACAGCCTGTATTTTGACGAGAAGGACCTGGGCGCGATGGGCCCCCTGGATATCGTCAGAAAAACGGCGGAAAACAGCAACGGTTTTTCCCTGCCGGGATGGGAGCCGGAGCGTCTGGCCGAGCTGGAAACGACGCTTGGGCGGTACGAGGGGATGACCCCCGACCGTCTGCGCGAAAATTACAGGTATTTCCTGGACGCGGTCATCCCCGTTTGCGAGCAGGCCGGCGTCACCATGGCATGCCATCCGGACGATCCCGCGTGGCCGATCTTCGGCCTGCCGCGCATCGCCCACTGCCGGGAGGACTTTGACAAAATTCTGGCGCTGCACGATTCCCCACGCAACGCGCTGTGCCTGTGCACCGGGTCGTTGGGGTCCAATCCGGACAACGATGTGCCTGCCCTCATCCGCCGGTTTGGAAAACAGGGACGGATTGCGTGCATGCATGTCAGAAATGTCAAGCATTTAGGCCCTAGGCGCTTCCGGGAGGCGAGCCATCTTTCCGCCGAGGGCGACCTGGATATGTTCGCCATCATGAAGTCAATCCATGATACCTGCCCCCAGATTTATATCCGTCCGGATCACGGGCGTATGATTTGGGACGAGGTCGGCCGGCCCGGCTATGGGCTGTACGATAGGGCGCTTGGCGCGGCTTATCTGAACGGGCTGTGGGAAGCGATAGACCGGATGGCCTGAATACACCGGCGAGCTTTCTCGACGGCCTGCGGGGCCGCGGCGCGAAAAACAAAAGACGGCAAGGGCTTCGCGCCGGCGCCTCCCAACGCTCCCGCACGTCGCAGTCCCACGCTGCCGGCACGCCGCCCTCTGGCCGGCGTGCCGTTTGGTCGACCGGAAGAATCGTCAAGGCGAGGAGGAAAACGCATGAAAGTAAACCATCAGGGTATCCTCAACGCGAGGCCTTGGGAAGAGGCCGGCGTCGCGCTGCCGAAGTATGACTGGGATGCGATGCGCGCGGCCACAGAGCAAGAGCCGGTATGGGTGCATTTTGGAGCTGGAAATATTTTTCGGGGGTTTATCGCGGGGCTCCAGCAGCGGCTGCTGAACCGCGGGCTGGCGCGCAGCGGCATCCTTGCGGCGGAAACCTTTGATTACGGCATTATAGAAAAGATTTATAAGCCTCACGACAACATGACGCTGATGGTCAGCCTCAGGCCGGACGGAGGCATGGAGATGGAGGTCGTCGCGTCAATCGCCCGGGGGCTCGAGGCGGACTCCGGCGACCGCGCGGAATGGGACGCGCTCAAGCGCGTTTTTGCCGCTCCTTCCTTGCAACTGGTCAGCTTTACCATTACGGAAAAAGGGTATGCGTTGGACAACCTGCGCGGAGAGCGCCTGCCGGTTGTCAAAAAGGATTTGGAAAATGGTCCTGAGTCGGCCCGCCACGCCATGAGCGTGATCACGGCGCTTATGCTTGCCCGCTATGAGGCTGGCGCGGCCCCCGTCGCGCTGGTCAGCATGGATAACTGCAGCCATAACGGGGAAAAGCTGCGCGAAAGCGTCCTGTCGGTCGCGCGCGGCTGGCTGGAAAACGGCTTTGTACCGGATGACTTTGTATCCTATCTGGAGGATGAAACGCGCGTGTCGTTTCCGTGGACGATGATTGATAAAATCACGCCCAGGCCTTCGGAAGCGGTGGAAAAGCGCTTGGCGGAGCTGGGCGTGGAGGATATGAAGGCGATTGTAACCGATCAAAAGACGTATATCGCGCCGTTTGTCAACGCGGAGAAACCGCAGTACCTAGTGGTGGAGGATCGGTTTCCCAACGGCAGGCCGAGGCTGGAGCAAGCCGGCGTATACATGGCCGACCGGGAAACGGTCAATCGAACGGAGCGCATGAAGGTAACCGCCTGCCTGAACCCCTTGCATACGGCCCTGGCTGTGTTCGGATGCCTGTTAGGATATGACAGCATCGCAGCCGAGATGCGGGACCCGGAGCTGAAGGCGCTGGTGGAGCGTATCGGCTGTGACGAGGGGTTGCCGGTGGTCGAGGACCCGGGTATTTTCCGCGCGTCGGATTTTATCCGCGAGGTCATCGACGAGCGCCTGCCTAATCCTTTTATTCCGGATACCCCGCAGCGAATCGCCACCGATACCAGCCAGAAAATCCCCATTCGCTTTGGCGAAACCATCAAAGCCTACCTTTCAAAGCCGGAGATGGACGCGTCGGCGCTTACGTATATCCCGCTCGCGCTGGCCGGCTGGCTGCGCTATCTGCTGGCGGTGGACGATGAGGGCAACGCGATGCCCGTCAGCCCGGACCCGATGCATGACCAGCTTCAGGAGTCGTTGCGCGGCGTTCGCGTGGGCGAGCCGGAGAGCGTCCGCGGGCGGCTTAAACCGCTCCTTTCCAACCCCGCGCTTTTTGGGGTGGATCTTTACCAAGCCGGTCTTGGCGAAAGGGTGGAGGAAATGGTGAGCGGTATGCTTGCGGGTTCCGGCGCGGTTCGCGCCACGCTGCGCCGTTATTTGTCCTGAAATGCGTCCTTATGTGCCGTTGACAGGGACATGCCGGGGCGGTATGATACCAGTTTGGGGGAGGGGTGAAGCGTGCAGATTCTTCCGCGGCAGATCCGCGAAACCGGGCGCGATTACGCGCTGCGGGTACTCAAGGATAACATTATCCATTTGGAGCTCGCCCCTGGAAGCATGGTCAGTGAAAACGAATTGGCCGCGCAGCTTGGCCTCTCGCGCACGCCGGTCCGGGAGGCGCTGCTGGAGCTGTCCAAGGTAAAAATTGTGGAAATCTACCCCCAGCGGGGCAGCGCTATCGCCCTGGTGGATTATGTGCTTGTGGAAGAGGCCCGATTTATGCGCAATGTGCTGGAATGCGCGGTAGCGGAGCTCGCGTGCGAACGGGCCGACTCCGCCCGGCTCCAGGAGCTGGCGGCTAACGTCGACCTCCAGGAGCATTACCTGGCGATGGGGATGGTGGAGAAGCTCTGGCCTTTGGATAACGAGTTCCACCATATGCTGTTCAGGATTGCCAGCAAAGAGCAGACGTATGAGATGCTCAACAGCTTTACCGTACACTTTGACCGCGTCCGCAGCATGTCACTGGCCGCGGTGAAGGATATTAAAACGGTCGGCGACCACAAGGCCATCCTGGAGGCGGTTGCCAGGAGAGACGCCGCCGCCGCCAAGCAGGTGATGAACAAGCACCTGAACCGGTATAAGGTTGATGAGCAGCCCCTTCGGGAAAAGTTCCCGGGATTTTTTAAACAGGACGGCAGGTAGCTTTTGCAGGGAAACGCCGCGTTATGCCGGGAACGCTTGCGATAGCGGGAACCGTGGCACCAAGGTGGCCTTACGGGACGGGCCTCGATATAGGCGCGGAAACAGGCGCATCCCGCGCGCTATGGGCTAGATACGCCAAAGGGGCAGATTGGCAAGGCGGCTTCTCAGGCAGAGGGCGGGGCCGCAAGGCAATGCGAAAGGGACTGATTGGGCCATCCGGAAAGCTTGGCGGGCAGGCCGGCAGCGTCGATACGCCTATGCCGGCCTGCCGTTTTGTTGGGGGGAGTTTGCCCGCGGGCCGAGGCCGCACGCCTGAGGCCAAGCCGGATGAACTTCGCCGCGCGCCGTTGCAAAGGAAGAAGGCCCCAGCGTTTGGCAAATACAACAAAACCACTGGCAGATGTTCTGTTCCCGCGCCTCCTGCCATTCTGCAAACTTCTGCCGCCGTTGCTCGCTGTCATAATATTTGCGTATCTCTGGGGCAAAGAATTCTATGGTGGACTGGGGAAGTTCAATATCATATTTATCCCGCCGGATTTCCTTATCTGCCATAGCATATATGTCCCAAATGCTCAATTTTAAGATAAGAATCAAAATTGTTCCGATTGTCCTTTCTGTGAAGTATGCCGCTGTTGGATTCTCCGCCGCATTTCCGGCGGGATTTTGCTTATAAACGGCCGGAGCTGTTCGTTTTCCTGCTTGAGCTTTGCCGCTTCAAGCCGCTTCTTAGTGCTGCCTTCATCTTTGACTTTTTCTTTCAACCCCTCGTTTTCTTGCGTCAGATAGTCGATGGTCGCTTCAGACTTTTTGACCTGTCCAAGATGGGCTTCCAAACGGGGAAAGAACTAATCCGGCATGGCAAGGGCTTCCTCCCGCTTCTTTCCAACGTTCATCTTGGTAATGTCGCAAACTCCCTTTTCAATGGCTTTTTGCTGCTTGATGAGACTGACCGATTGCTTAAACAGTCATGTGGGAATATGCTTGTGTTTGGTGACAAGGGCGCTTGCCGTAATCGGTTGCCCGTTCTCGCTTATTATCCATAAAACGCCTCCGTTTTCATAATAGCTATTGTTTTTTTCTAATTATCAGTTTATAATGAACGCAAACCATAAACTGCCCTGTGATCATGGAGAAAAAGGAGAGCGTTTCCCGCATATCGACAATAAGTTAAGATGGTTTCTGTAATCAAATGATTATAAACTTGAGTTTTTGAAACAGAGGAGGGATAAACCCATGCTATATGATGGGCAGCGAATGGCGCTGACGAAGGAACGGCTGGAGGATTTACGCAAAGAAAAAAAGCTGTCCTTTGAACAGCTTTCCAAACAGCTTGCGGAGCGCGGTACAATGATCAGCCATACCAATTTAAGAAACTATGAAATCAACGACCCGATGCATTCCCTGCATAACCGCACATGCAGCATGAGCATTGAATACCTTGTGGCCTTTGCCGATTTTTATGATGTGTCCGTTGAATATCTGCTGGGTTTCTCCGATTCCCGCAAGCGGGAGTATCACGATATTGTCGAACAGCTTGGCCTTTGTGATGGGGCGATTGACGAACTGATCCGCTGTAAGGAACGTTCCGGCGATGAACAAAACCCGAAAATCTATGCCGGGCAGGACACCGCCGTTTTGAACGATTTTCTCACCAGCACAGAGTTTGAATATGCGATGGAAAAGATTAAACAAAGCCTGTTCGCCTACTATATGTACGGATTAAGCAAGGACAGCGCGACAGAAACTTTGTGGGAACGCGACGCGGAAAAAATAGAGCAGGCACGGCGCGCCATGAACAAATACGGTTACTTCTTCGTTGAAAATGATGTGATTGCAGACGTACAGATGGAAAACGCTATCAGCGCGATCAGCGCCTATCTGCGCCAGCTTCCAAAGCGGCTTTACGAGGAAAATATAACGCACAGAGAGGATAAAAAGTGATGGATCATAAAAAAGAACAGGAACGCGCGGAGCTGCACCGCATGATATGGAATATCGCCAATGACCTGCGCGGCAGCGTGGACGGATGGGATTTTAAGCAGTATGTTTTAGGAATGTTGTTTTACCGCTATATTTCTGAAAACCTTTTGGGATATATCAATCGCGGCGAGCATGAGGCCGGAAACACAGCGTTTGATTATGCCGCGCTCTCTGACGAAGAGGCGGAGGAAGCCCGCAATGGGCTTGTTGAGGAAAAGGGCTTTTTCATTCTTCCAAGCGAGCTGTTTGGAAATGTCCGCCAAAAGGCGCCGCAGGATGAGAATTTGAACGAAACCCTTGAAACGGTTTTCCGCAATATCGAAAGCTCCGCCCAAGGCAGTGTGAGCGAGGATGATTTCAAAGGCTTGTTCGATGATATTGACGTCAACAGCAACAAACTGGGCGGTACGGTTGCAAAGCGCAACGAAAAGCTGGTCAAGCTGATGAACGGCGTGGGAGATATGAAGCTGGGTGATTATCAGGACAACACCATCGACGCTTTTGGCGACGCCTACGAATACCTGATGGGTATGTATGCCTCCAACGCCGGGAAAAGCGGCGGCGAATACTATACGCCGCAGGAGGTTTCCGAACTTTTGACCAGAATTGCCGTTCACGGCAAAACCGAGGTCAATAAAGTCTATGACCCCGCCTGCGGCAGCGGTTCTTTGCTTTTAAAGTTTGCAAAGATATTGGGCAAAGAGAACGTCCGGCAAGGTTTTTATGGACAGGAAATCAACATTACGACCTACAATCTCTGCCGTATCAATATGTTTCTGCATGATATTGACTACGATAAGTTTGATATCGCCCACGGCGACACGCTGACCGAGCCGCGGCACTGGGACGACGAGCCTTTTGAGGCCATCGTTTCCAATCCGCCGTACTCCATCCATTGGGACGGCGACGGAAACCCGCTGATGATCAACGACCCGCGCTTTTCCCCGGCGGGCGTACTGGCCCCGAAGTCAAAGGCCGACCTTGCCTTTATCATGCACAGCCTTTCATGGCTTGCCACCAGCGGAACGGCGGCTATCGTCTGCTTCCCCGGCGTGATGTATCGCGGCGGCGCGGAGCAGAAGATCCGCAAGTATCTGGTTGACAACAACTTTATTGATTGCGTGATCCAGCTTCCTGATAACCTTTTCTTTGGGACAAGCATCGCTACCTGTATCATGGTGCTGAAAAAATCGAAAGTAGACAACGCGACCCTGTTCATCGACGCTTCCAAAGAGTGCGTCAAGGTGACGAACAGCAACAAGCTGACGCAGGAGAATATTGATACCATTGTTGCCGCCTATGCCGGGCGCGGGGACAAGCAGCATTTTACAAGGCTTGTGCGAAATGGTGAAATTGCCGGTCAGGGCTATAACCTTTCTGTTTCCACCTACATAGAACAGGAGGACACGCGGGAGAAGATTGATATTGTCAAGCTCAATGCGGGAATTGCGGAGATTGTGGCGCGAGAGCAGGTGTTGAGGGACGAGATTGATAGGATTATTGAGGAGATTGAGGTGGGAGAATGAGTAAGTTAGAGGATTTGATTATGGAGCTTTGCCCGAATGGAGTGGAGTATAAGCCTCTTTCTGAAATTGCAGATATAACAAGGGGTGTACGAGTCGTTAGAAGTCAGCTCACAACACAAGGTAAATATCCTGTTTATCAAAACAGTATGACTCCTTTAGGCTACTATGAGAAAAGCAACTGTCTGGAAAATACAGCCTTTATTATTGCTGCGGGCGCAGCGGGTGAAATAGGTTATAGCCCTGTTAAGTTTTGGGCAGCGGATGATTGTTTTTACTTTATTTGTTCGCCAAAACTACAGAGCCGTTTTCTTTATTACGCATTACTTTGTCGGCAAAATTACATTTTATCGCGGGTACGCAGGGCAAGCATTCCTCGTTTATCGCGTTCCGTTATAGATGGCTTAAAAATCCCCGTCCCCCCTCTGCCGGTGCAAAAAGAAATTGTCCGCATACTGGACAATTTCGCGAAGCTTACCGCGGAGCTTACCGCGGAGCTTACAGCACGGAAAAAACAGTATGAGTATTACCGCGATCTGCTCTTGACTTTCGATGACGCGAACGCGACAATTCTTGACAGACAGACAGACAGCCAGACAG
>DBGEOK010000017.1:0-24594 GCA_048370855.1 Candidatus Limiplasma sp.
ATTTTCGCCAGCCAGCCCCCAACCAACGACCACATACCGCATGGAAGGAGAACGGAAATGCACAACTCTCAAGACCTTCAAAAGGTGCTGGATCTCCGCCGCGCGATCCTCGAGGGCGACGAGAAGCGCCGTAAGGAACAGCGTGACGCGGGCAAACTCACCGCGCGGGAGCGCGTGGAGAAATTCGCGGACGCAGGCAGCTTTGTGGAGCTGTTTGCGCTGGTAAGCCAAAACGGGGAGGGCGCGGGGGTCATCACGGGCTACGCGACCGTTGAGGAGCGGCCGGTATACCTTTTCGCGCAGGATTATACCGTGCATGGCGGCGCGATGGGCAAGACCCAGGCGGCCAAGATTGTCAAGCTGCTGGACCTGGCGCAGAAGACGGGCGCTCCCGTGCTTGCGCTGATGGACAGCGCCGGCGTGCGCATTGACGAGGGCGCGGCGGCGATGAGCGCGTACTCGGAGGTGTATCAGAAGCTGGCGCGCATGAGCGGCGTATGCCCTATCGTGGCGGTGGTGCTGGGCCCGTGCATCGGCGGCGCCGCGCTGATTACGCAGCTTGCGGACGTCGCTGTCATGGCTGAAAAGGCCGGACGTCTCATGGTGTTCGGTCCCCAGGTGATGGCCGCGATGAACGGCCTGGATGTGAAGCCCGAAGAGCTGGGCGGGGCGAAGGTCGCGGCGGAGATGGGCGCGTGCGCGCTGGTCGCCGCCGATGAGGAGGACGCCCTGGCCAAGGCGCGGCAGGTGCTTGCCTTGCTGCCCTCCAGCAACCTTGAGGACAGCGAAATCGTCGATACCGACGATATGGGCCGGCTGCTGCCCGCGATCGATCCTTCCGATGTGGATAGTTTGTTTTCCGCGCTGGCTGATAACGGCGGCGCTTTGGAGCTGTACGCGGAGTATGAGCCCTCCGTGAGGGTCGCCCTGGCGCGCCTGGGCGGTCGGTCCGTCGGCTTTGTAGCCGCCGGCGGCAAGCTGACGGCGGGAGCCCTGCAAAAGGCCGCGCGCTTCGTTCGCTTTTTGGATTGCTTTAACCTTCCGGTCGTCAGCCTGCTGAATACCCCCGGCGTCTATGTGGAGGGCGTAAAGCAGCAGGGCTGGCTGTTCAAGGCGCAGAGCCAGTTGCTTTATGCCTATGCCGAGGCGACCGTGCCAAAGCTGGCCGTCGTGACCGGGGACGCCATTGGGCAGGCCTATGTCGCCATGGGCGGCAAAGCCAACGCGGACGTGACCTATGCCTGGCCCTCGGCTGTCATCTCCGCCCTGACCCCGGAGGCCGCCGTCGCCGTGCTGTATGCCGAGCAGGTAAAGGCGGACAAAGCGCTGAGCGTGGAGGAAGCGCGCGCGAAGTATGCCGACACGTATATCGCGGAGGTCGCGGGCGCGATCAACGCCGCGCGGCAGGGCATGGTGGACGATATCATCGACCCCGCCCAGACGCGGGCAATGCTGATTTCCGCCCTTGAGATGCTCGCCAGCAAGCGCGACAGCAACCCGCCCAAGAAGCACGGGAACCTGCCTGTGTAACGCGGAAAGGAAGGGATGTCCATGGATAATCTTTTATTTGGGCTTGGGGTCGCGGGCATCGGCCTCGTGGTGGTCTTTGTCGGCCTTGTAATCTTAATCGGTCTGATCAAGGTTCTCAGCCTGGCCGTTTCACGGGGGACCAAGAAAGATCAAAAGCCCGCGCCCGCCGTCGTTCCGGCCGCGCCGATCCCTGCGGCGGCGCCCGTCGCAGCGGAGGGGATTTCCAGCGACGTAATCGCGGTCATCACCGCGGCGGTCGCCGCGGTGTGGCAGGAGAACACGGGTTTTGCGGTGCGCCATGTGCGCCGTATTTCCAACGCGCCCGCCTGGAACCGAGCGGGCCGTGAGGAACAAACATACAGCCGTTTTTAAAAATATTACCAGTATGGATTGTAAGGAGGTTGCCGCCCCATGCGTCAGTTTACGATTACTGTGAATGGTGTTGCTTATCAGGTTTCCGTTGAGGAAGGAAACGCCGCGTCCGCCCCCGTTGCTCCCGCCGCCCCCGTTGCCGCCGCCCCCGTCGCCGCTCCCGTCGCCGCGCCCGCTCAGGCGCCCGCCGCCGCTCCCGTGGCAAGCGGCGAAAAGGTGACCGCTCCGATGCCCGGCACGATCCTGGATGTGAAGGTGAGCCAGGGCGCTTCCGTCAAAAAGGGCGACGTGCTGCTGGTTTTGGAAGCGATGAAGATGGAAAACGAGATTATGGCTCCGTGCGACGGTACCATTAAACAGGTAACGGTCGCCAAGGGCGCTTCCGTCAACAGCGGCGACCCGCTCGTCGTCATTGGCTGAGATCAACCGCAGGTTTATCCTAAAGAATAGAGAAAGCGAGTTGATACAACACCATGAACGTGGGCGAGAGCTTATTGAAACTATGTATGGACTCCGGCATTTACAGCCTGATTAGCGACCCCAAGCCGTTGATTATGCTGCTGATCGGCTGCGTGCTGCTCTACCTCGCCATTGTACGCAAGTACGAGCCGCTTCTGCTGCTGCCGATTGCTTTCGGCATGATTCTGACGAACCTACCCATCGCGGGCATGTACCATTCGGAGCTGTTTGCCGGCGGTCATACGAATTGGAACCTTTTCGGAGGGGCCGTCATGTTTAACTCCTCCGACCTGTTGAACGCCGCGCAGTATACCGTCACGCCGGAAGGCGCGGTGCTGGATACGCTGGGCAACATGCTCGGCCGGATTGTGGAGACCGTTCAAAGCGGCGTAACGCTGAACGCGGCCGGCGCGCTGGTAGCAGCCGACGGTTCCGTGTTTGCGGACTCCGTATCCATCATTGTCAATTCCGCCGGCGCATACCTTGGCGCGAACGGACAGGTGTTCACCGTGACCGGCCAGCTCATTGCCAACGCCGGTCAGACCATCACGCCCGGCCTGCTGGATTACCTCTACCTGGGCGTGAAACTGGGCATCTATCCCTGCCTCATCTTCCTCGGCGTGGGCGCGATGACGGACTTCGGCCCCCTGATTGCCAACCCCAAGAGCCTTCTGCTGGGCGCCGCCGCACAGCTCGGCATCTTCATTACCTTTATCGTGTGCTATACGCTGATGGGCTTTACGCCCCAGGAGGCGGCCTCCACCGGCATTATCGGCGGCGCGGACGGCCCCACGGCCATCTACCTTACCGGCAAGCTGGCCCCGCACCTGCTGGGCCCCATCGCGGTGGCCGCATACAGCTACATGGCGTTGGTGCCGGTCATTCAGCCGCCCATCATGCGCGCGCTCACCACGAAAAAGGAGCGCGAGATCGTCATGGAGCAGCTTCGTCCGGTCAGCAAGCGCGAAAAGATTATTTTCCCCATCGCGGTTACCATCATCGTCAGCCTGCTGCTGCCTTCGGCCGCGCCGCTGGTAGGCATGCTGATGCTTGGCAACCTGTTCCGTGAAAGCTGCGTGGTGGATCGCATCAACAAGACGGCTCAAAACGAGCTGATGAACATCGTTACCATTTTCCTGGGCGTAACGGTGGGCGCGACGGCGAACGCGGAAACGTTCCTGCAATGGAAAACGTTGGGTATCATCGTGGTTGGCGTGGTGGCGTTTGGCTTTGGCACGGCGGGTGGCGTATTGCTGGCCAAGCTGATGAACAAGCTTTCCGGAGGAAAAATCAATCCGTTGATTGGTTCCGCCGGCGTATCCGCCGTACCGATGGCCGCGCGCGTCAGCCAGGTGGAGGGCCAGAAGGCCAATCCCAGGAATTTCCTGCTGATGCATGCCATGGGCCCCAACGTAGCGGGCGTCATCGGTTCCGCCATTGCGGCGGGCATCCTGCTGAGCATGTTCGGCTGACCAATGTAAGAATGAGGTGAATTTTGATGCCAAAGGTTGGAATTACCGATACCATTCTGCGTGACGCTCATCAGAGCCAGGCCGCGACGCGCATGCGGATTTCCCAGATGATCCCCGCTTTTGAAAAGCTCGACAAGGTGGGCTATTATTCCCTGGAGTGCTGGGGGGGCGCCACGTTCGATAGCTGCCTGCGCTTCCTGAACGAGGACCCGTGGGAGCGGCTGCGCACGCTGCGCAAGGGCTTGCCCAACACGAAGCTGCAAATGCTGCTGCGCGGGCAGAATATCCTCGGCTATAAGCATTACGCGGACGACGTGGTGGAGTTTTTCGTGAAAAAAACCGTCGAGAACGGCTGCGATATCATCCGCTGCTTTGACGCCCTGAACGACCTGCGCAATATGGAAACCGCCGTGAAGGCGACCAAGAAGTACGGCGGCATTGCCGAGGTGGCGATGAGCTATACCGTCTCGCCCGTCCATACGGAGGATTACTTCGTCAAGCTGGCGGCCGATATCGCCAAAATGGGCGCGGATCTCATCTGTATCAAGGACATGGCAAACCTGCTGCTGCCTTATGAGGCATATAAGCTGATTAAGCGCCTGAAGGCGGAAACCGACCTGCCCATTGTCATGCATACGCACAACACCACGGGCACCGGCGCGATGGTGCTGCTCAAGGCCGTGGAGGCGGGCGTTGACGTGGTGGACACCGCGCTGTCCCCGCTGGGCAACGGAACCTCCCAGCCGGCGACCGAGTCGCTGGTGGCCACTCTGCAAGGCACCGAGTATGACACGGGGCTGGATCTGAAGCTGCTGACGGAGCTGGCGTCCTATTTCCGCGGCGTGGCGGACGAGCTGACCAAGGAGGGCTGGCGCGATCCAGCCCGCGTGCTCAGCACGGATGTCAATACGCTGCTGTACCAGGTGCCGGGCGGCATGCTGTCCAACCTGATCGGCCAGCTCAAGCAGGCCAACGCCATGGATAAGTATTACGACGTGCTGGCGGAGGTTCCGCGCGTGCGCGAGGACTTTGGCTACCCGCCCCTGGTAACGCCGACGAGCCAGATTGTGGGCACGCAGGCCGTGATGAACATTCTGGGCGGCGAACGTTATAAAATGGTGACCAAGGAATCCAAGGGACTGCTCCGCGGCGAGTACGGACGCCTTCCCGCGCCTGTGAACGAAGAGGTGCGCAAGAAGGTAATCGGCGACGATCCGGTGATTACCCACCGCCCCGCCGACGACATCCCCCCGGAGCTGGAGAAGTACCGCGAGGAAATCCGCGATTACTACCAGCAGGAGGAGGACGTGCTGAGCTACGCCCTGTTCCCGCAGGTGGCCGTAAAGTTCTTCCAGTATCGCCAGGCCAAGCAGCTTGGCGTGGACAGCACGATGCTGGACAAAGAACAAAAGACCATGCCTGTGTAACGGGCGTAAAGAATTGGGGCGGCCAAAAGGCCGCCCCAATTTTCACGGGAGGAGGCCGGCGTTGATGTCAGGCGTTAAGCGGTTTTTAGCGGCTGGGAAAACCGGGCGGAGAATTGCGGCCATATGCTTGTGCGTTTGCCTTGCGCCTGCTGCCGCGGGCGCGCAGTCGCCGGAAGCGTTTTGTCAAAACCTGTTTGCGCGGCGGGCGGAGGCGTCTGAAAGCCCCGAGGAATGGGTGGAGTGGGCGGCGGACGCGCTGGAAAGCGTTGGCGTGACCGGCATGACGAGGGCGGCCAGGCAGGAGATCCTCGCCAGTTTTCAGGCGTTGCCTGAGGAGGTTGCCGAGTCGATGGACAGAACGGACGCGCTTTTTGCGTCGCTTGCCTATCTTGGCGTCGGTCGCTTTGACGGCGAGGGGAACCGCTTTCCCACCTCGGCGGTCTGCTATGCTTTTGATATCGAGGCGTTTCACCTTTCCGCCATGTATACGCAATTTCTACGCGGCGTCGCGGCCATCAGCGGCGGCCTGTTTGCGCCCGAAGCCGTTGAGGAGGACGCCGCCGGCGTAAACGAGGACGGAAGCGGCGTGCAGGTTATACGCTTCACCTTGGGGGGCGAGCAATATGAGTACCGGGCGGAAGCGTGGTACGATTGGTTTGATTTAGGCGCGCTCGCGTTTTGTAACGGCGTGCTGGCAGACGCCGGATTGAAGGAACGCCTTTACTGCGCGGGAAACGCCCAGACATGCTTCTGCTTCTTTGCCGATGAAGCTTGGGCGGAGCGGTTTAAGCAAGCGACGGGCATTGCCCTTGCGGCCCCCGATCAGGATACGGATTGCCCCTGGTACGAGTGAGGGAGACGCGCGGCAATGGGGTTTGCCCAAACGGAGCATAGGCGGACACGCGAGCGGTCATTTCATTTCCGGCAATAAAATATTGCGTTCCATCTTGACACCGACCGGCCGCGCCGCTATACTATAATGGTTGTTTTGTGGTATCCTGCGTGTTGCGAATGCAACGGCGCAACGCCATATATTGAAGCTACAAGGAGTGTTTACAGATGTTCCGTACCTATCAGCCCAAAACGCGTCAGCGCAGCAAGGTGCATGGTTTCCGCGCCCGTATGTCCACCAAGAACGGCCGCCGCGTGCTGGCCGCGCGCCGTCGCCGCGGTCGCAAGGTTCTCAGCGCCTGAGCGCTACATTTGCATGCTTTATAGCGTTGTTGGTTAAGCCCGCCCCATTTCTTGATATCGGGTGAAGTGGGTACGGGCTTTTCCGATACCGCGCGGAAGCACTTTCTGCCCGAAAGGACGATGGCACAGCCTTGCAAAAGCAGCACCGATTGGGCCCCAACAGGCAGTTCAGCTACGTGTACCGGCGCGGCCGGCGGGCCTCGTGCAAGGAGCTGAGCCTGCTGAATGTCAGGAACAATCAAAAGCGGGTCGGCTTTTCCGTCAACAAAAAAGTCGGCGTCGCCGTCACGCGCAACCGTGTGAAGCGCCGGCTGAGAGAATGCGTCCGCCCGCTCCTGCCAGAGATGAAAAATGGCCTGTACGTGTTTGTCGCGCGCCCGTCGGCCGCGGAATGCTCCTATGAGAAGCTGTCCGCAAGCGTGCTGATGCTGCTGGAGAAGCTGGACGCCTTGAAGGGCCCCGGCCATCACGGGGGAGCGGGGCGGGCATGAAGGGGCTGCTGCTTGCCGTCATCCGCTTCTATCGGCGTTGCGTCAGCCCGCATACGCCGCCGAGCTGCCGGTTTCAGCCAACGTGCTCCCAATATGCCGTGACCGCGATCGAGCGTTTTGGCGCCTGGCGCGGCGGCTGGATGGCGCTTTGCCGCATCCTGCGGTGCAACCCGTTTTGCAAGGGCGGCTACGATCCCGTACCCGAGGACCCGTACACCACATTAAGGAGGGAATAACCCCCGATGAACGAATTTTTGGCCAATGTCCTCAGCGGCATCAATTCCGTCATCCATAACTACGGCTGGTCCATGGTCATTTTTACCATTCTGATTAAGCTGCTCCTGATGCCCTTTGACTACAAAAGCCGCAAGAGCATGCGGCGCATGACCTCTCTGCAGCCGCAGGTAGCCAAGCTCCAGAAGAAATACGCCAACGATAAGGAAAAGCTCAATCAGAAAACCGCGGAGCTGTACCGCCGGGAGAAGATCAACCCAATGAGCGGCTGCGTGCCGATGCTCATTACCATGCCGATCCTCTTCATCATGTTCGCGGCCATGCGCATCATCGCCAATACGGAGCTGGCCAAGCAGGCCATCGACCTGCTGACGACCGGGGTGCAGAATAACGAAGGCTGGCTGTGGGTCAAAAATATCTGGATGCCGGACAGCCCCTTCAACGCCGTGATTGCGGACTCGGCCAATCTGAAGCTGATTCCCGCCGATATTTGGGCCAAGGTTTTTAACGCCTTGTCTCCGGACAAGCTATCCGCGCTCGCGGGGCTGGGGATCAACGCTACGAACATCACGGGGGACAGCATCTTTGCCGCCCTGCAAAACATCCCCTCCTATGCGCAGGAGACTGCGCTGTGGTCGGTAATGCCGTCCATCAACCTGCTGATTACCAACCTCCACATTTACGCTAACAACAACGGCTGGTTTATATTGCCGATTCTGGCAGCCGTTACCCAGTTCCTGATGACGGTGACGCAGCCGCAGCCGGCAGCCGACCCCAATAATCCGCAAGCCGGCACCGGCAAGTTCATGAAATACTTTTTCCCGCTGTTTTCCCTTTGGATCTGCTCCAGCTACAACGCGGCGTTCTCGCTGTATTGGGTGGTATCCAACGTCTTTGCGTGGGTACAGGGCATCGTGATGAACAAAATCTTTGAGGCTAAAGAGAAAGCGGCGGAGACATCCGTAGGGGAGGGATCACTGAAATGAGATCTGTGGAATCCAGTGCCAAAACGATGGAAGAGGCCGTAACGCAGGGTCTGGAAAAGCTGGGCGTATCCTTTGCCGACGTCAAAATCGACATCCTGGACGAGGGCAGCAAGGGTTTCCTGGGCATTCTGGGAGGAAAGCCGGTGGTGGTGCGGCTTACGGTGCGCGAGGATGTTGAGGAAACGGATGTGCTTTCCGACATTGGGCTGGAAGAGGCGGTTGCCTCTCCAGACCGAAAAAGCGCCAAGCAGAAGCCGGAAAAGGCAAAGCAGGCGTCAAAGGAAAAGGGCGATAAGCACACTGGAAAGCAGCAAAAGCCGTCTCGGGCGGAGAAACCCGTCAAAGCTGACAAAGCGCCCGCCAATGAGGATAAACCGGCAGTGGCGGAACCGTCCGCCGCGCCTGCGCCGTCATGCGAGCCGGATACGCCGGAAGGCAGGGCGCAGGAGTTTCTTATCAATGTGACCCGGCTGATGGGCGTTCAGGTGAGCGTCGCCGCCAGAAGAGACGAGGAAGGCAATGTTCGCGTGGACATGCATGGGGACACGCTCGGCATTCTGATCGGTCGCCGCGGCGAGACTTTGGACGCGCTCCAATACCTGACCAGCCTGAACGTAAACAGGGGTCAGTCGGATTATACCCGCGTTACCCTGGATACGGAAAACTACCGCGCCAAGCGGGAGGAAGCCCTTACCCGCCTGGCCAACCGCATGGCCAACCGCGCTGTGAAGACGGGCCGCAAGGTGGTTTTGGAGCCGATGAACCCCTATGAGCGCCGCATTTTACACAGCGCCCTTCAGCAAAATGAGAACGTCGCCACCCATAGCGAGGGTGAGGAGCCTAACCGCCATGTGGTAATCACGTTAAAATAAGCGCGCTGTAATCATAAGCCGCCGACGGGAGCAGACCGCCTGCGGCTTTTTTCATCGCGGTATTTGGCCCTTGCGCTTTGAAACGTAAATGGGATTTGTTCCCTTTTTCGCCTGAACGGGTCTTAGAAAGCCAAAATGCCGCTCCCGCAACAAAGGAAGCGACAAAAACGCGGGAATTGCTAAGAATCCGTTGTTGTGAAAAATTCATCAATATGATATAATATGCGATGATTTGGCGAGAACATGAAAGCGCGCGGCTGCCTTGGGGCCGCCGCCGTTTTTCACGGCGAAATGCAGGAATGGAGGAGTGCCGTTCATGGCAGGATATGTTTCGGAAGCGGTCATCAAGCGGCTGCCGGCCTATTACCGGCATTTGAAAGAGCTGGAGAAGGAGGGCGTCGGCCAGATATCCTCGCAGGGGCTCGGCGAGCGCATGCGCCTGACCGCCTCGCAGATCCGGCAGGATATCAACTGCTTCGGCGGCTTTGGGCGTCAGGGCTACGGTTATTCGGTTACCGGGCTCAGGGAGCATATTGGGCGCATTTTAGGGCTGGATCATCTGCATCGGATGATGATTGTCGGGGGAGGAAATATCGGTCGGGCGGTCGCGCTTTCCGATTCCTTTCCGGCCAATGGGTTTGAGGCTGTGGCCATTTTTGACTCGGACCCCGCCAAAATCGGCATGGCGGTGGGCAGTCTCGTGGTGCAGGATGTGGCGGGAATGAAGCGTTATATACAGGAAAATACTGTGGATATCGCCGTTCTTGCCGTGCCGGCCTCCTGCGCGCAGGAGATCGCGGACGCGCTTTGCAGCGACGGCGTCCGGGGCTTTTGGAACTTTGCGCCTGTTGATTTGAAGCTGCCGGAGGGCGCGTCGGCGGTAAATGTCCACCTGGACGAGGGCTTGGAGATTCTGAGCTTCCGAATGATGAAACAGCTTGTTTGACCAAGACTGGCGGGGAGGGTTTAGGATGGCGGGAGAGCGGTACGGACTGGGCGAGGGAAAGGCTTCGCGCGCAAGGACCCGCGCGGGAAGGCTGATCGTAAACGAAGAAGGCGAATTCGTTGCGCCCGCGAGCCTCCCCGGCGACCTGCCGGCCGCCCTGAGCGACGCCGGACCGGGATATGGATGGATGGATGCGCCGGCCGCTGACGACGGCTTTGTGTATGACGACGACCCAAGCTGGAAACAGCCGCTATCCTCCGTGCCTGTGCTGGAGGCGCGCCCGGACGCGCCTCACGGCGCCGGGCCTAAGCGAGGCGGACCCTCTAAACGCCCGGCTTCACGGGCTTCGGTCAAAAAGCGGGGACGAGACGGCGGGAAAGAGCCCCGGAACTGGAAGGCTTATTTCTATGTGGCGGTCATCGCCGCCAGCGCGCTGTGCGTCTGCGTTCTGGGCGTGATGATGATGCCTCAGACGGCGGGTTATTTCTGGCGGGATTTCGGCAACTATGCCTTTATCAACGGCGAGCTTCTTCGCTACGACCAAAGCGTGGCGGACAGCTATAAGCAATACAGGAATTATATGGAGCGGGATGTGATTTATCCCGGAATCTTTGTGGACGGGGTTCACGTAGGCGATATGTCCATCGAGGAAGCGCGGGCGGCATTGACAGGCGCCGGCTCGGACGCGCCCGGCGCCTTTTCAGTCAACGTGACCATCGGCAACAAAACCTGGACGGTGGACGCCTCCAACGTGCCGGCTGAAAGAAATCTGGGAAACGTGCTAGAACGCGCGTATGCCATTGGGCGCACCAATACCACGGCGATTCAGAGCACCCTGCAGACGCCGTTCCGCGAGCGTGTGAACAGGGCGGTCGATCTTCGTACAAACGGCGTCAACCTGACCACGCAGGCAAGCTACGATCATGAGGCCGTGCGGAAGCTTGTGGATGAGATAGCCGCTTACGTCACGCGGGATCCCGTGGACGCGCAAATCCTGTCCTTTGACTTCAATACCCGCAGCTTCTCTTTCACCGAGGAGCAGGCCGGCGTCACGCTGGACAAGGAGCTGCTGTACGAGAAAATAACGGCCGCGCTGGACCGCTGGGAGCGCGGTGCAACGGTGACGGTCGATCCCGTCGTGCTGCCCGCAAGCGTAACCAAGGCGGATCTTGCGGCCAACTTTAAGCTGATCGCCGCCTATACCACCAATACGACCAACGAATCCAACCGCAATACCAATATCGACCTGTCCTGCAGGGCCATCAACGGCACAGCGCTCATGCCGGGCGAAACGTTCAGCTTTAACGAGGCGACGGGACAGCGCACCACTGAAAAGGGCTATCGATCCGCCGGGGCGATTGCGGCGGGCCAAAGTATCGAGGAGGTCGGCGGCGGCATATGCCAGGTATCCTCCACCATTTTTAACGCCGTGGCGAGAGCGAACCTGGAAATTGTTTCGCGCAGTCCGCACGCCTGGCCCAGCACCTATGTCAACCGCGGCGAGGACGCGACCGTCAACTGGCCCAATCTTGACTTTAAGTTTAAAAACAACACTTCAACCCCAATTTTCCTGATTACGTATTACAAGGATCGCAAAATGTCGGCGGAAATCTGGGGGATGTCGCTTGGAGAGGGCGTCAGTATCGACCTGGAATCCAAGGTGATCAAGACCATGGAGCCGACCAGCGAGATCAAGTATGTCAATAATCCGGAGCTGCCCTTCGGCTCCAGCAAAACCACCGTGAAAGCCCGCACCGGATATGTGGTGGAAACCTACCAGGTGTGGTACAAGGACGGCCAGGAGATCAAGCGCGAGCTGCTCCATACAAGCACGTATAAGGCCTACCAGCAGGTTGTGGAGTATAATTGAGCGAGGTCCGCGCGCGGCTTTGCCGACCGAGGCCGGCGTCCCGCACAAACGCGCCTTCCAGCCTGCGGTAAGCAACGGCGGGGAACAGCGGTCATACGTCTCCGCGTTCGTCGCGGTTAACACGCAAACGCACGCCATGGACGGCGAAGCGCGCCGCTGCGCCGACTCCCCGCGCGCGTGCTCCCGAAGGGTTGGGTGGGTTAGCCCTCGGAAGGCTCCAGCGGAAACAGCTTGGCTTGATAATTTTGGACATACCACCGCAGGTTCGTTCTTCCACGGCAGACGACGGCGTGCCCCTCAGCCTCCAGCTTGGCCCGCTGGGCCTTCACGCCTCCGGGGTATTTGGGATTGAGCTCGCCGCCCGCTTTCAGCGTCCGCCAGTAGGGCGTGGGGTCGCAGGCGCGCTGTTCGCTTGCCCACGCGGCGATGGAAACAAAGATACCGGCGGTGATCGGGTCGGTGAAATCCGCATGATTGGCCCGGGCAAAGCAGGAGCGGATTTCCCCGACCGTGGTGAGCATGCCCTCCGGCACCAGGCGCATGACGCGGTCATAGTCTATGGGAGGGGCGAAGTACATCCTTGTGCCGCCGTATTTTTCAATGGCCTTTGGATCGGTGATCTCCTGGATTTTAGGCATGCCGGTATCCTTGTGGAGCATCGCGTTAAAATCCTTATTCTGTTCGTTCGCCATGCTTGTCGCCTCCTGTCCGTTACAGCATACCCCCGTTTTCGCCGGCATGCAATGAGGCGGTTTTCTTTTTTATTAACCGCCCTCTGGAAAGCGCCGCCGGCGCACGATTGGCTGATATGACCGCGGGGCTTGAGTGAAGATTGCGCGAGCGCCCCTGTCGCTCTGAAGCCCCGTGTAAAGCCCAAAAGAAAAAGCCCTTTCGGGCCGGGGGCGAACGGGTACGGCGCGGGGCGCCCGGTTTGCCCGTGGCTGCCGCGCGCCTTGTTCCGGCTCTGACGAAGCAGAGCCGGAACAAGGCCGGAAACCCGCGGTCTCCCTACGCGGGATTTTGGCGCAGGGCTTTACCTTGCCAGCCCGGATAAGGCGGCCAGGCCGTTGGCGGCGGGCCCCCCCGGCGCGTCCGAGATTACGCCGGCGGCCTGTAAAACAATTACGGCGATGCCCAGTATGACGACATACAGCGCAAACCAATTCAGCGATACCCGGCTGATCAGCCTGAGGAAGAAGCGGATGGCAAAATAGCCGCTGACGCCGGCCACTACCATGCCGATCAAAATGGCCGGCAAATCGCCGCCGATGCTGACGCCCTCCTTTGCGACGGCCATCCCTTCCGAGAGCAGGCCCCCGACGATGGCGGGAGCGCTCATCATAAAGCTGAACTTGGCCGCCGTCTCCCGGTTCAATCTGGCGCTGACGCCGCCAAAGATGGTAGAACCGCTGCGGCTGATGCCCGGCAGCATGCCGACGGCTTGGAGGCAGCCCATGGCTACCGCCTCGCCGGGGCCCACCTGATCTTTTTCCAGCCCTTTTTTCGCGTTGCGCCGGGAAAGCCATTGCGTGAGCATCAATAGCAGGCCCGTTACCAGAAAGCAGACGCCCAGCAGCAGGTTGTGGGTTTCCAAATAATCGAGCTGATCGCTGAAAATGACCTTTGCAATCAAGGCGGGCAACGAAGCGATGAAAAGAAGAAGCAGCGTTTTGTTCTTGATAGGGTGGGCGAACATCTCGATCCAGTCCCGCCAGAACACAATGGCGACCGCCGCCAGCGTACCCACGTGCAGCAGGATATTAAAGAGGAGCTGATGCTCGATGTCTACCCCCAGGAGCGCCTGGAGAAGATTAAGGTGGCCGCTGGAGGAGACGGGGAGAAATTCGGCCAGCCCCTGAACCAGCCCTAAAAACGCGGCAAGAAGGATACTCAATGCAATCGTTCCTTTCTGTCAGGCAATGCCATAGCAGTATACACCATTTCGCTTGGGATGTCACGGCCTTTCTTGGGGCGCGCCATAGCCGGAGCGTCTTTGCGTTCTCAAAAAGCTTATGCCGCTGGATATGATTTCACACCGCCCGAATCTTACCAGACAAAAGTAGGGGAAAACCCTCTTGACAAAGCCGGCGCCTCTGTGGTATAAATGAATCAGTTCCACATGATTTCGATAATAGTTTGATGAAGACGGGGGAAAGGAGGTTGATTTTGTAAAGCGTGTTATCAGATATCAGATAACTGATAACATAGGAGATGCGTTAAGACAACAACGGGCAACCAATGCAAACGAAGAAAGGGGTTTCCAACATGAAAAAATTTCTGGCTATTCTGACGGCGACGATCCTGCTCCTGACCATGGGCCTTGGGCTTACGGCAAGCGCGGAGGAGCTTTCCGGAACGGTGACCATGTGGTCCTTCCCCCTGTCCACGGACGACGTGGCGCTGTTCGATCCAATCATCAAGGCATTTAACGAGCAGTACCCCAATGTAACCATCGACATCCAGCATTTGCCCTGGAACGGCCGCTATGAAAAGATGCTGACGGCCATCGCGGGCGGCGAAGCGCCCAACGTCGTGTACCTGAATGATTTCCAGGTTCCGTTGTTTGCCGCCACGGATAACCTGGTGCCGATTTCCGACCTGTATACGCAGGAGGAGCTGGAAGCCATGTACACCGAAGGCTCGCTGAGCGCCCTGTCTTATAACGGCGAGCTTTATGCGCTCCCAATTTTGCAAAATTCGCTGGGTTACCTCTACAATGTGGACCTTTTTGTAGAAGCGGGTCTCGATCCGGAAAATCCGCCCGAAACCTGGGAAGAGCTGAAGGACGCCGCCGCGAAGCTGACCAAGACCGATGAAAACGGCGAAATCGTTCAGGCTGGCATCCGCTTTGACCTGAACCGTCCCTCGCCCATCGCCAGCATTATGAACTACGTCTGGCAGGCGGGCGGAAACATTCTGGACGAGAACAACAACGTCATCGTGGACAGCGAGCAGAACGTCAAGGCCCTGAACTTCCTCAAAAGCCTGTTTGACGAAGGATATATTCAAAAGTCCAACATTACCGGCGGCGGCTTTGAGTTTGCTTCCGGAAAAGTCGGCATCGAGCTGGAGATCGAGCCCAACAAGGTTTCCCAGGTGGTGAAGGCCAACCCGGATTTGAACTTCAAGGTCGGCCCCATCCTGACCGGCGAAAAGAAGATCGGCTATGTGTCGGTCGGCTCCTACGCGCTGTTCAGCAAGGCGGAAAACCGCGACGCCGCCGTGGCGTGGGTCAAATTCCTGACCAACAAGGAAAACACGCAGGCCATCCTGGCCGCGTCCGGTTTCATGTCCCCCCGCAAGGACGTCAGCGCGGCGGATTACATGACCGACGAGCGCTTGATCTTTATGGACAGCCAATCCGAATGGGCGACCGGAACCGGCCCGATGAACAGCCATTATTCCGAAATCCTGGAAGTGCTTGGCTCCGAGTTTAACTCCATCCTGCTGGGCATCAAATCCACGGAAGACGGTCTGAAGGAAGCTCAGACCAAGATCGAGGCCATCATGGCCAACTGATAGGGAGAGCTTTGCCGCCGGGAGCGCCGTCGCGTTCCAGCGGCCCGGGAGGCGCGCCGCGTATGGCCCGGCGCGCCTCCTGTTTTCAAAATTTGAACGGCAATGGGGGAAGGGCATGAAAACCATCGGCGTAGTGGGGCTTGGGCTTGATAATCCATATTTTTACGCGCCTTTGCTTAGGGAATTGGGCTCCCGCGTAGGGTATGTGTGGGACTATACGAAGGCCAACGCGGAGACGTATGCCAAGCGCTTCGGCTGTGAAACGGTGGCGCGCGTGGAGGATTTTCCCGACGTGGACGGCGTGCTGATCGACAGCCGCAACTGCGATCATATCCCGCTGGCGCGGCCCTTCCTGGCGCGCGGAATCCCCGTTTATTTGGAAAAACCGCTGTCCCATGATACGGACGAGGCGCTCGCTTTTTGTAAGGAGGCGCTGGAAACGGGCGCAAAAGCGTTTTCATGCAGCCCGCTCCGGCTGGCCCCGACTTACCTCAAAATGCACGAGGATATCCGCGCGACGGGCGAGCCCGTCGTGCGCTGCCACGTGACGGTCTATCACACCATGAAGTTTTTCCTGGAAAACCCGGTGAAGCGGTGGCACGACGACCCGGCGCAAAGCGGCGGAATGCTGACGGATATCGGCATCCATGCGGTGGAGCTGCTGAATCTGTTCATGCCCCAAAAACCTGTCCGCGTGACGGGCGTGTCCTCCAAATGCCATTACAGGCAGGCGCTGTGCGACGATCAGTATGCCCTGACCGTCGAATATGAGGACGGCGCGATTGGCGTCGTGTCGCTCCTATGCGCCACCGAACGCACGGATTACGCGGTAGAGGCCGCCACGCCCTCGCATACTTTCCTCAACAACAGGGATATGGAGTATACGGGCCTTGCGGAGCTCAACGCGGATAACGCCTACGGCGGCTTCCGGGGCGTTATCAAGGGCTTTCTGGAAATGACGGAAACGGGGAGGCCGCCTGTGTCCTTTGAGGAAACGCGGCGCAACTTTGAAATGATCGCCCGCATGACGGAAGCGCTCAGGCGGGCGTAGGAGGTTGGGATGATGGAAAACTATCGCGCGGCGGTGGTCGGCCTCGGCCGTATTGCCTGGACGCTGGAGGACGACCCCAAGAGGGATCACCCATGCACGCACGCGGGGGCGCTCGCGGCGCTGGAGGGCGTGGAGCTGGTAGCGGGCGCGGCGCGCGGCGAAAAGAGCGCGCGCGCCTTTCAGGAGCGCTTTCATACGCGCAAGGCGTATACCAATTATTCAGAGATGGTCCGGGAGGAAAAAATCGACATCGCGGGCGTGGCCACGAACCCCGAAACCCATGCGCAGATTGTGGAGGACCTGGCTAACGCGGGAGTCAAGGGAATCCTTTGCGAAAAGCCCATCGCGCTCTCCCTGGAGGATGCGGACCGGATGCTCAGGGCCTGCCGGGAAAACGGGACCGTGCTGATGACCATGCACAACCGCCGGTTTAACGCGCTGTATCGGTCGGCCAGGGAGCTGATCCGCAATGGGGAAATCGGCCAGATTAACGCGGTGATCGGGGTTTGCGAGGGATGCAAGCCAAGCAAGGACTGGCAGTCGGAGCTGGAGGGACCGCTTTTGCACGACGCCACCCACCTGTTTGACATCATGCGCTACCTGTTTGGCGATGTGGAATGGGTGCTGAGCGACGTGGAGCGCGCGCGCCCCACGGACCGCGTGGAGGACAGCGCCTATTCCCTGATGCGCTTCCAAAACGGTGTGTACGGTACCACGCTGGTCAACGAGCGCACGGACTATATGCGCTTTGAGCTGGAGATCCAGGGCTCCGCGGGCAAGCTGCTGCTTCAGACCAACGAGGCGTACCTTTGGAAGCAGGCGGACAGCCGGTATGCCAGCCATTTCCGGGAGCTGACGCCCGTTCCATATCCGCGCGCGGAGGAAAAGCTGAACCCATACCTGGAGGCGTACCGGGAGCTTACGGCGTGCGTGCGCGCCGGCAGGGAAAGCGAAACCTCCTCCGGCCTGGACGGCCGCGCGGCGCTGGAAATGATTATGGCGATCTACGAATCTAGACGGCAGGGATGCCGCCGCGTCTATATGCCGCTGCCCGGCGAGCCCTCCTCGCTGGTCCGCGCAATCGAGGAAAACGCGTTTTAGGGAGGCGATACCATGACGAGACATTCCTTGGCCAGGGGCGCTCGGAAGGAAAGCGGCTTCTGGTTTGTGCTGCCGGCCGTAATCATCCTCGGCGGCTTTGGGCTGGCGGTGACGGGGGCCAATATCTGGTACAGCCTCCAGAATTGGTCCGCGCTGTCCTCCCCGTCGTTTGCGGGGCTCAAAAACTATCAGCGGTTTTTTACCGACTCAATCGCCGTTCGTTCGCTGCTCAACACCTTTTTATACGCGCTGATGTACGTGCTGCCGACCATCGTTCTCTCCCTTCTGCTGGCGCTGCTGCTCAACCATAAGGGCCGGGTGATGTCGTTTTTCAGGGCGCTGTATTATGTGCCGGTGATTACCTCCTACGTGGTGGTCATCGTGGTGTGGCAGTGGTTTTTCGATTACGATATCGGCCTGTTCAACGGCATCCTTTCTTCGCTGGGCATTTCAAAGGTACCCTGGCTGCTGGATACGGGCTGGGCGATGCCGTCGCTCGTGCTGCTCTCCATCTGGAAAAACGTCGGCTATACGGTGCTGATGTTCATGGCGGGCTTGCAGACGGTGGATACCAACCTGTACGAAGCCGCCGCGATTGACGGCAGCGGAAGGTTTAAAATGTTTTGGCACATTACCCTGCCGCAGATCAAGCCGACGACGGTGCTTTGCGTGGTGATGGTTACGACGTGGTCGTTCCAGATGTTTGTACAGCCATACCTGCTGACCAAGGGCGGCCCGGATTATTCCACCATGACCATCACCTATTATTTATATCAGCAGGCGTTCTCGTCCTATAACATCGGTTATGGCAGCGCCATCGCGGTCATCGGAGTCGCCATTTTCCTGGTGATCGTAGGGCTGGAAAAGCGCGTGCTGCGGGAGAGGGGGTAAGAGCATGGAGCTGGGAAATACAAGGTCCAGGCGCTGGCGGACGGCGCTGCGCATCCTGTTCCTGTCCGTGGTAGGCGTAACGGTCGTTTTTCCGTTCTACATTCTGGTGATTGAGTCGCTTCATCCAAACCTGGTGACGATGCCTTATCCCGTGGAGCTTTGGCCCGAGGCGGCGAGCCTGGAAAACTACGCTTTCCTGTTTTCCACCAACCCCATTGGACGGTGGGTATGGAACAGCCTGGTCATTTCTGTTGGAACGAGCCTGTTTCAGGTGCTGCTGTGCTCCATGGCCGCCTATGGCTTTGGCCGCACGGAGTTCAGGGGCCGCAAGGCGCTGCTTTCGCTTGTGATGCTCCTGCTCGTCATCCCGATTCAGACGCGCATCCTGCCGCTGTTTATTATCTTTTCCAACCTGAAGATGCTCAACACCTATTGGGCCTGGCTGCCATTTTTCTGCGACGCTTTCGGAATTTATCTGCTGATGCAGTATATGCAGGCCATCCCCATGGATTTTGATGAAGCGGCCCGGATCGACGGCGCGAGCATGCTCAGGACGTACGCCAGCATCATCCTACCGCAGACCAAGCCCGCGCTCGTGGTGCTGATGACGTTTAACTTTGTCAACCAGTGGAACGACTTCCTATACCCGCTGATCGTTACGCGCAACGATAAGATGTACACGCTTCAGCTTGGCCTGGCCAACATCTATTCGTCCGCCACGCGCGGCGAGGGAGGAGGCATGGGGGTTGCCCTCGCGGGGGCGGTGATCTCGTTTATTCCTACGCTGCTGATTTATGTGTTCTTCCAGAACAAAATCATCGACGGGATGAACATATCGGCAGGGGTTAAAGGGTAAAAGGGAGAATTTCTTTTCGCAAACACCGCAAACAAAGGCAAGGAGCTAAGAAAAATGCCGCGAAAGAAGAACAACACGACGCTGGTAAGGGAGTACATCCGAGGGCTGATCGTCAAGCAGGGCTTGAAGCCGGGCGACATGCTGCCCTGCGAGGGAGAGATCGCCGCCGCGCTGGAAATCAGCAAAAGCTGCGTGCGCGAGGCTACGCACGCGCTGGAAAGCATCGGCCTGATCGAGATTCGGCATGGCATCGGGCTTGTGCTGCGGAACTTTAACCTGGATGCGGTCGGTGACATCTTTGATTACGGCTTTGTGCTCGACCCCAGCATTGTGATCGACCTGTACGACCTGCGCCGGCAGCTCGAGACCTCCCTGATGCCGCGCATTGTGGAAAGAATCGAGGAGCGGCAGCTCGGCCTTTGCGAGGAAATCCTGGACGAGTGGACGCGGCTGGCCGACGCGGAGGAGCCCACCTATGAGGTGGACGGCCTGTTTCATGAAACGCTGTATTCCGTGGTGGACAACCGGATGCTGACGTCGCTGTGCCATATCTTCTGGAACGCGTTCCGGGACCTGGAGGTGAACGAGGTGCTCCGCCGGGAAACGCCAAGGAACCAGGAGGTAGCCCATCAAACCATCGCAAACCATCGGCGCATCCTGGACGCGGTACGCGCCCGGGACGACGCCCTCGCGGCGAGGCTGATGTTTGAGCACTTTGGAAAAATCGAGCGGAAAGCGCTTGAAACGATCAAATGACGAACCGGAGGAAAACGATTTGAAGGATATACAAAGCATTCGGGGGGTCATCCCCGCCATGCTGACCTGCTTTGACGAAAACGGCGGCTTTGACGAAAAACGGCAGCGGGAGCTGACGGAGTATTTGATCGGCAAAGGCGCGGACGGGCTGTACGTCACGGGCAGCACGGGCGAAGCCTTTCTGATGGACGCAGGGGAGCGCCGCGCGGTGGTGGAGGCCGTCATCGACCAGAACCGCGGCCGCGTGCCGGTCATCGTGCACGTGGGAGACATCGGCACCCGAAAGTCCGCCGCGCTGGCGGAGCATGCGTGGAAGGCCGGCGCGGACGCGCTCTCTTCCGTTCCGCCTTTTTATTTCAAGTTTTCACAAAACGAAATCTTCTCCTATTACAAGGCGTTGAGCGACGCCACCCCGCTGCCGATGATTGTGTACAACATCGCGCTCGCCGGCGCGGTGAGCGGCGATATGGTCAAACGGCTGGCCGCGCTTCCCAACGTAAAGGGCATGAAGTATACGCTGCCTACCCATCAGGAAATTTTTCGGCTGAAGGAAGAGCTGGGCCGGGAGTTCATGATCTATTCCGGCTGTGATGAGATGGCGCTGTCCGGCCTTTCCTTCGGCGCGGACGGAATCATCGGTTCGTTTTACAACGTCATTCCGGAGGTTTACCTGGAGCTTGCGCGCGCCATGGCGCGAAGAGACCTGCAAAGGGCGGAGGAGTGTCAGCGCGTGGCGGACGCGGTTATCCTGTTTGTTCTGCAATTCCCGTATTTTTCGGCTATCAAGCGCATGCTTCAATGGATGGGGCACGACGCGGGCTATGTGCGGGAGCCGCTGGCCCGCCTGACCGCGGAGGAGGAGGCTCGCCTGCTGAAAGGCCTTTGCGCTATCCGGGATCGTTTCGGCGCGCATGGGCTGGAGGCGCTGGAAAAGCTGCCCGCCTAACGGGGCGCGGCCCGCCGCCCGCCGCCGCGCGGGGCTTTCGGTTTGCGGCGCATGCCGCCGTAGCGGCGCCAATATGCGGAGCGCGTCGGCCCAACGGGTTTCCGGATTCCCATCGTCATGCAATGGTAAAAGCGACAAAGCATTTTGGCTTTGCCGCTTTTTCACATTAAGAGCGCCCTATTCCGCGGGGCGGTCTTGCTCCAATTCCCGCAGCCGCCGGTTGACTTTCCGGGCCTCCTGGCGGTTAAAAAGATAAAAGCAACACCAGATAACGGCGAAGATGACAATGCCCAGCAGGATGGACAGCGCGATATTCAGCCCGCTATCGACGGGCATCCAGCCCAAATGGTAGGCGGCGGCGAAATAGCCTGTCAGGCCAATGGCGGAATGGATGGCGATACGCTTCCATAGCGACAGTTTTTCAAAGGTGTAAACGATAGCGGACGTGCCGGAGCATACGCCGACAAAAGCCGCTCCCAGCGCCTGCCGGAGGAAATCCTCCATGATGGGCTTTAAAAAGGCGGTTCCCGCCGTCAGGACGCCGATCACATTGATGAGGACGAAGAAGGCCCAACCCCAGGAGATGCCGGACAAAAAATATTTCAAGACTTGGAAAAAGAGAGCCTTCGACCTTTTTTTTGACACGGTTAAACCCCCAATCGGTTTTTAAATTGCTGCTTAAAGCTTCGGGTGATGACTTCTACAACGCCGTTTTTCATAACCACTTCCATGGTTCCGTTAAAGGACGCCTCCACATGATGAATGCGCCGGAGGTTGATAATCGCGGACTTTGAAATACGGATAAAATCGACGCCAAGCCGGGTCTGCAGCTCGTAAAGGGGCTTGTTGAGAAGATAGCGTTCCCTTTGGCGGTCGTACAGCGCCAGCTCGCGCCCCTCCGTCCGGATCGCCTCGATGTTTTCAGGGTCGATCAGATACGTCTTGCCGCCCGACTGGGCGGGAAGCGTATTTCCGGCGCCCTCGTTTTCCAGCATCCGAACGGCTTCCCGCAAGGCGGGGGTGAGCCTGGATATATGCAAAACCGCATAAGGCTCCTTGCAGCTTGCGTCGATTTGCAACTCCACACGCATAGGCAGCCTCCTTCCATACGGCTATCATACCATACAAACCGCGTTTTGAAGCGCAGGACGCGGCTCTATTTTGCAACATACCCTTGTAAAACGGCAAGTCGGTCAAGGTCCCTTGCGGGAGCCGCCAAGCTTAGGTATACTGCAAAACAAGCCGGGTAAGGAGGGTTTCCAGTGGGTGAAAAACTTGCGCAGGTCAAGGGGCTGAAGGTTGCCTATGGAAAGGTGGAAGCGGTTCGGGATGTTTCCTTTGAGCTTCTGGAAGGAGAGATTTTAGCGTTAATCGGGCCGAACGGCTCGGGCAAAACGTCCGTCGTCGAATGCCTGGAGGGCCTGCGGACGCCGGCAGGCGGCAGCGTCCGGCTGTTGGGCTGCGACCCCCGCCAAAACCGCCGGCGCATTTACCGGGAGGTGGGCGTTCAGCTTCAGGAGGCGGAGTATCCGGACAACATCCGGGTAAAGGAGCTGTGCGGGCTGTTTTCCTCGTTTTACGAAAACCCCGCCGATTGGAAGCGCCTGCTGGGGCTGCTGGGTCTCAAGGAGAAAGCCAACCGGACGGTCAAAAAGCTATCCGGCGGTGAAAAGCAGCGGCTATCCGTTTTGCTCGCGCTGCTTCCGCGGCCCAGGCTCCTGATGCTGGACGAGGCGACGACGGGCCTGGACCCAGAGGCGAGGCGTGGAATTTGGGAAAGCATCCGGCAACTGCGCGGGACGGGAACCGCCGTCCTGATGGTGTCGCACTATCTGGACGAGGTGGCCTGCCTCGCGGACCGGCTGGTTTACCTCGAAAACGGAAGCTCCGCCTTCACCGGCACTCAGGAGGAATTTCGGGAATATGTGAGGAGCCGCGTACCGGCGGAGCAATGGGGTGAAGCGCTTTCGTTGGAGGACGTATACCTGCTTCTCGCTCCCAAAACAAAGCAGATGGATCTGGAGGGCTGGACATGAGAAAAGCGGCTGAAATTTTCAAGGTGGAAACGGTTCTTTTTATCCGCGGTTTCTTTGGATTTTTCTTTACGTTTGTGTTTCCCTCGCTCATGCTGCTGTTGTATGGGAGTATTTATGGAAACGAGCCGTCCGCCTACTTCGGCGGCCAGGGAGCGATGGATGCTTCCGTTCCCGCGTACTCGGCCATGATGATCGGCGTCACCGGTTTAATGGCTTTTCCGCTCACGCTGTCTTCCTACAAGGAAGGGAAGATATATAAGCGCTTTGACGCGACGCCGGCGGGGAAGGGATTGGTTGTCGCCATGCAGGCGCTGGTGAATTTGGTCATGACGGCGGCGGGCTTTGCGCTGCTGTTTGTCGTTGGACGGATCGTCTATCAGGTGCGGTTTGCGGGGCATTGGTTTGCGATGACGATGGCGCTCCTTATGTCCATTTCCGCCATTTTCTCGCTGGGCTTCCTCTTTACCGCCGTCGCGCCCACGGCCAAGATTACGAACCTGCTTTGCTATGTTGCCTATTTCACAATGCTTTTTCTATCCGGATCGACCATTCCGATGGCATTGCTGCCGGCAACCGTTGCCAAATTTTCGGATTTCTTGCCGCTTACCCATGTGGTAAGGGTACTGCAAGGAACGTTTCGCGGCGCTTCCTTTGGCGAGTACCAGGCAAGCGTGGCGATTCTCGCGCTTCTGACGGCGGCGTGCGCCATTGCGGGCGCAATGCTGTACAAGAAAAAAAGTTGGTCGTAACGCGGACGGACGCCGCGAAGCGGCGGGCAGGAAAAGGGTCTTCATCCAGACTGCTGACAGACCATTTTAGGGGGAGGCGTCGGAGGGCTGCCGCCATCCGACTGCATCCGCCCGCGGGGGGTTATAGCGCACAGAACGAAAGACGATAAGAGCTTCCCGCCTGTGATTCCAGCAAGGGCTTTGCCATGCCTGGGCCGCGAATGCGACCTTAAAAGGGATTGCCAAGGGCAAAGCGCTTACACGGTGGGTTTGGGAGGCGGCGCCTCCCAGCGTTCCTTTGCGCTCAAGCCCCAACCCGCACAGGCGCGGGACTGCGGGAACGCCTGCGGCGTCCGCCCGGCTTCATGTGCGGGGACGGAAACCATGTGCGGCAAAGCCTTCTTGCGGGCTTCGCCCGCCGATTTGCCGCCCCCTTTCGCTCCGCGGGCATTTCGGGTATAATAGGCTTGGGAGGTGGTGAAATGAGCCTGTACCGCAGAATGGTGCTGGTCGTCGCCCTGGTCATGGTGGCTTGCGTATTCCTGCTGCCCGCCGCCCCGGCCGAGGAGCAGGACGGCGTGCGCGCCCTGTTTATTAATGTGGGCAAGGCCGACGCGGCGCTTTTTTTTCTAAACGGACAGCGGTTTTTAATTGATACCGGAACCAAAGGCAGTTTTGACGCCCTAGAGCGGGCGCTGGAGATTTATCGAGTAGAACGGCTGGACGGCGTGCAAGGAATACAACGGTTACAAGGCCTACTGGACGGACGGCGCGCAGGTTACCGAGCCGCACGACAAGAACATCATCGCCGAGGGATTTTCATAAACAGCAAATATTCTTCGGGGCAAAGATACACC